>JASCPI010000020.1 GCA_029959555.1 Lysobacteraceae bacterium PS02065
GGGCAGGCCTGGGTGAAGGAGAAGCGGAAGGAGCGGACGGGTGTGCGAAAGCGCCGCCGTCCTCGCGGGACGGCGGCGCCGGTGGTACGGGTTACTGCTTGATCTTCGCGGCCCAGTAGGCCTTGACCTGCGTGACGAGCGCTTCCGGCAGCGGCACATAGTCGAGCGCGGTGGCCTGCGACTTGCCGCTCTCGTACGCCCACGAGAAGAACTCGAGGGCCGACTTGGAGCGCTCGGCGTTCTTCGGCTGCGCGTGCATGAGGATGAAGTTGGTCGCCGTGATCGGCCACGCTTCGTCGCCCGGGGCATTCGTGATGACGAGGCTGAAGTCGGTCGCGTTGGCCCAGTCGGCACTGGCCGCGGCGGCCGCGAACGACTCGGCGCTCGGCGAGACGAACTTGCCGGCGGCGTTCTGCATCTGCGTGTACGTCATCTTGTTCTGCAGCGCGTACGACAGCTCGACGTAGCCGATCGAGTTCTTGACCTGCTTGACGTAGGCGGCGACGCCTTCGTTGCCCTTGCCGCCGAGGCCGGCCGGCCACTGCACCGAGGTGCCTTCACCGACCGAGCTCTTCCACTCCGGGCTGACCTTCGACAGGTAGTTGACGAAGTTGAACGTCGTGCCCGAACCGTCCGAGCGGTGGACGATCGTGATCTTGGTGTCCGGCAGGGTCGTGCCGTCGTTGAGCGCGACGATCGAGGCGTCGTTCCACTTGGTGACCTTGCCGAGGAAGATGTCGGCGAGGATCGGGCCGCTGAGCTTGAGCTTGCCCGGCTCGACGCCGGCGACGTTGATCACCGGCACCACGCCGCCGATCGTCGACGGGAACTGCACGAGGCCGGCCGAAGCGAGGTCTTCCGGCTTCAGGGGGGCGTCGGACGAGCCGAAGTCGACGGTGCCGCCCTTGATCTGGGCGATGCCGCCGCTGGAGCCGATCGACTGGTAGTTGACCTTGTGGCCCTTGGCGGCGCTGTAGTCGGCCGACCACTTGGACATGAGGGGGAACACGAACGAAGCGCCGGCGCCGGTGACGTCGGCAGCGTTCGCGTTGCTGGCGCCGATGACGGTGGCGAGGCCGAACGCGAGGACGCGCAGGGAGGTCGGGAAGGACACGCGGCAACTCCTTGGATGACGGAATGGGGCGGAGGAAACGCCGCCTTTGTAGTCGTCCCGGGTTGCAGAACCATGATTGTAATATTTCAGTCGTGTTACAGCCGTCACGCCGGGGAGCGCGATTCAGTCACCCGTGATGATGTCCGGACCCTTGCCGGCCGTCTTCTCGTAAACCCCTTTGCCGGCGCGGCGATACTGGGTGTAGCCGTGCTTCGCGACGTGGCTTTCCTTGAGCCGGTGGGCACCGCCCATGACCACGCTCGGCGCACCGAGGACACGCCCGATCGGCCCCCCGCAGGCCTCGCAATGTGTCAGTGGCGCGTCGGCGAGCCGCTGCAGCACCTCGAGCCCGTCGCGGCATGCGGGGCAACCTTGGGCCAGCGGGGCGTAGGCGTAGATCGGCATGGCGTGAAGGGTGGGGCGGCCGATGTACCGCTTCAAGCCGACTGGGCAGGCAGCCAGCTTTCGACTGCGGCGGGTGGCGCGGCCGCATCCTCGAGCTGCTTCCAGCGGTTGACGATGCGGCAGAACAGTTCGGCGGTGCGTTCGGTGTCGTACACGGCCGAGTGGGCCTGGCTGCCGTCCCAGTCCAGCCCGGCGGCGGCGACGGCACGGCCGAGCACGGTCTGTCCGTAAGCCAGCCCGGCCAGCGTCACCGTGTCGAAGTTGCTGAACGGGTGGAACGGGCTGCGCTTGTAGCCCGTGCGGCGCAGCGCCGCGTTGAGGAAGCCGAGATCGAACGCGGCGTTGTGGCCGACCAGGATCGCGCGCTGGCAATCCGCCTCGCGCACCGCCTTGCGCACGGGCGCGAAGACGTGTTCGAGGGCGGCGCGCTCTTCGAGCGCGTTGCGGAACGGATGATCCGGATCGATGCCGGTGATCTCGAGTGCGCGCGGGTCGAGGTTGGCGCCGGGGAACGGCACGACATGCGTCGACACGATCGGTGCCGGATGCACGAAGCCCTCGGCATCCATCGTGATCACGCATACGGCGATCTCGAGCAGCGCATCGCGTTCGGAGTCGAAACCGCCGGTCTCGACGTCGACGACGACGGGCAGGAAGCCGCGGAAACGCTCGGCGATGCGGGGGGTATCGGAAGCAGGCATCCGCCGAGCATAGCGGATCGGGCCGATCGGCGAGGTGTGCGCGGCTTGGGCGTGTGGCGTCAGGTCGCGGGGCGCGTGCCGGTCACGATGCCGCGCGCGGCAAGGCCGCGCAGCATGTCGCGCCCCGCCGCACGCAAGGCTTCGTCGTCACGGCCGAGTTCGTCGAGCAGCCGGTCCAGGCAGGCGCCACCGGCGAGCTCCGTGTTCGCCACGAGACGCTCGAACAGCATCGCTGTGAGCGGCTCGACTTCCAGGAACCTGACCTCGTCGTCGCGGCCGCGTGACAGCAGGATCAGCGTCGGTGCGTCGGGTACGCCTGCAGGGCGGAACGCCGGACCGATCGCGTGTACGGGAAAACGGTACGCGAGCAGGCGCGCGAGCGGCGACACCACCGGAACGCCTTCCACGACATCGCCCTCGGGATCGTGCGCGACCTCGTCGACCTGCGCGGTATCGAGCATGAGGGCGAGCTCGCTCCACTCGTAATGGGCGAGTTCGACGAACCACTCGGGATCACCGGAAGCGGCGACGGCGCGTGACTCGAGGAAGCGGATGAACTCGCGTGCGACCTCGGTGAACAACGGTGTGTGGCTGCGGTGGTCGCGCAGGAACGCGCGCACGAGTGCGAGCCATGCCGTCGTGTCGTGCAGGCTGCGCATGACCGGGAAGTTGCTCGCCAGCAGGTCCTCGATCGTGTTGAACACGAGTTCGCGATAGACCGCGACGCGCCGGTCGTCGAGGCCTTCGGGCATGCCGACGTGATCGGGATCGCGCAGGTGTGCCGCGAACGCGACCTGCAGTGCGGCCGTGGAGGCTGCCTCAGGCGCGTTGGGCGAGAGCGTCGACACGGGACGTAGCATCGGGAAGGGACTGCAGCGAGCGCACGCGGGCGACTTCGTCGAGGAGCTCGTCGAGAGGCGGCAGGTTGAAATCGCGCTCGACCAGCGTAGGCAGGGGGCCGAGTCGTGCGTAGGTGCGCGCCAGCAACGCCCAGACATCGGCGCAGATATCGGCGCCGTGCGTGTCGACGAGCAGGTCGGGGGCCTCCTCGTAGTGCCCCGCGACGTGCAGGTAGGCCACGCGATCGGCCGGCATCGCGGCGATGAAAGCATCGGCATCGTAGCCGTGGTTGATGCTGTTGACGTACACGTTGTTGATGTCGAGCAGCAGGTCGCAATCGGCGCGCTCGAGGATCGCGGTGACGAAGTCGATCTCGCTCATGTGCGCACCCGGCGCGAGGTAGTACGAGGCATTCTCGACCGCGATGCGCCTGCCGAGGATGTCCTGAGCGCGGACGATGCGATCCGACACGTGCTCGACGGCTTCCTCGGTGAACGGGATGGGCAACAAGTCGTACAGGTGGCCGTCATCGGCACACCAGGACAGATGTTCGGAGTACACGGCGATGCCGTGCGCGTCGAGGAAACTCCGGATGCGCACGAGAAGGGTCTCGTCGAGCGGAGCGGGTCCACCGAGAGAGAGTGACAAGCCGTGACAGGCGAAAGCATGACGCTCGGTGAGTTCGCGCAGCTGGCGTCCGAGACGGCCACCCACGCCGATCCAGTTCTCGGGCGCGATCTCGAGGAAGTCGACGGCCGCGTCGGGTCGCGACTGCAACGGGCCCAGCAGGGCCCGTCGCAGTCCGAGGCCTGCGCCGTGGATCACGTCACGCAGACGCTGCATCGGCGATCGTCAGGACTTCTTGGAGCCGCACTTGCCTTCGCCGCACTTGCCTTCCTTGCCCTTGTGGGCGGCATCCCATTCGGCCTGGGTGACCTTGCCGTCGCCGTCGGCGTCGAGAGCCTTCCACTTGTCGGCCTTGTCCGGCTTGGCCGCCGTCCACTCCGCCGCCGTGATGGTGCCGTCGCCGTTGGTGTCGAGCTTCGAGAAGCCGCACTTGCCTTCGCCGCACTTGCCTTCCTTCGCCTTGTCGCCGGCCATCGCGACCGCGTAGCCGGAGCCGAGGTCGGCGGCCTTGAAGCCGTCGCTCGCGACCGCGAGCTGGCCGAGGGAGATCGAACCGAGCAGGGCCGTGCCGAGCGCGACGCCGATGGGTTTGACATGGTTGGACATGAAGACTCTCCGTTGCGTGGTGGGAGCGGACCCGTCCGCTGGGTCGACGTCGCACAGGGAGCGCGCCGACCGGTCGATCGTGGCGGCATATGGATGAAGCCCGGTGGAATATCGCGCGCTGCAGTGCGCCAAACCCGACTCCATGCACTGTCATCGAACCGTCGCAATCGCGCAATGCAGATGCAACAGGACGGGCAGAGACTGCGCGCCGCCTCCCCCGTTAACGAGAATCCAACAATGAACCGCTTCACTCCACGGCTCCTGGTCCTGGCTGTCGCCGCCGCCATCGCCGCACCGGCGCACGCGGAAATCGCCCTCGATGTGATCTTCGGCAGCGAAGTCAGCCTCGAAGGCCTCATGCAGGCCGATGGCAACTGGTTCGACAACGACGTCGCCGACCTCAACGGCGACAGCATCAACGGCAAGGACAGCGAGTTCGAGATGCGCCGCTCCGAGGTCATCCTCAAGGGCAAGGGCACGACGTTCGACTGGACGCTGGGCTACGACGGCAAGGCCGACAAGTTCCTCGACGTCAACGTCAAGTGGAAGCTTGGCTCGAACGCGCTGACCTTCGGCCAGTTCAAGCAGCCGAACAGCCTCGAGGAGCTGACCAGCACGCGCCACAACGACTTCATCTCCAAGGCCATGGTGACGAACCTGTTCGGCATCGCGCGCCGTACCGGCATCGGCTACAGCGACGACGCCGGCGACTGGGGTTACTCGGTCAGCTATTTCGGTCGCGAACTGACCCGCAACCTCGCGCAGGGTCAGGGCTTCGGTGGTCGCTTCTACTACGCGCCGATGCGCGAGACCGGCAACATCCTGCACTTCGGCATTTCGGCCGTCGACTACGACACCGACGCCGACACGCAGCGCTGGCGCGTGCGTCCGGACGCGGACCTCGCGACCGTCCGCCTTCTCGACACGGGCAACATCACCAATGCCGACCGCAACCGCACCTACGGCCTTGAGGGCCTCTGGGTCGGCGGTCCGTTCAAGGTGCAGGGCGAGTACATGCGCGGCCGCACCAAGCGCACCGACAACACCACCGCGCCGGACTTCGAAGGCGACAGCTGGTACCTGTACGGCGTGTGGAACCTGACCGGCGAGACGTGGAGCTACAAGGGCGGCCTGCCGTCCACGCCGCTTCCCGAGAATCCCGAGACCGGCATGTGGCAGCTCGGCCTGCGCTACGACAAGACCAACCTCAACGACGGCGCGATCCTCGGCGGCGAGGGTGACAACATCACCGCCGGCGTGAACTGGTACTGGCGCTCGAACTTCAAGTTCGCGGTCAACTACGTCGCCGCCACGAGCACGCGTCGCGGCGTCAACGACGATCCGAACATCGTCGAGGCGCGCGCGCAGTTCTACTGGTAAGCGCGCCCGCGACACCGCGGCAACGATCTCTCCCACGGACGCGATGTCGGCGTCGTTTGATGCAGCACCCCGCGAGGGGTGCTGCTTTTTTTTGCGCACGGCGATGCCGGCAAGGGAGGCCGGTGGTGCCCACGTTGACGGTGTGCGGCCGCGCGGTCCGGGCGTGGCTCGCATGTCGCGCTCAGATGCGCGAGACGTTCCACGACACCGGCTTGCCGTCGCGGTACGGCATCACGCCGTGGAACGCGCGCGGGTCGTCGTCGAACACGAGCGGCAGGAAGTGGCGGTCGCCATCCCACATCGGCAGGTCCATGAGCCGGTCCAGTTCGATCCACTCGAGCGTGCCTTCCGGATTGCTCTCCGCGGCGACGCCCTGGAACGCGTCGATCACGAACACGAAGCCGAGCCAGTCCTCACCGTGCTTGCCGAAGCCGGGCCAGCTGATCGTGCCGCGCAGGCGCATCGCCGTGCAGTGGATACCGGCTTCCTCGATGATCTCGCGACGCATGCAGGCGACGACATCCTCGTCCGGATCCATCTTGCCGCCGAGGCCGTTGTACTTGCCGAGATGATGATCGTCGGGACGCGAGTTGCGGTGGATCATGAGCACCTTCGTGCGGTCCGGCGAAAGCACGTAGCCGAGCGTGGCGACGATGGGCGTATAGGGCATGGCGGGAGCAGTGGCAGCGTGGCAACGCGGCAGTCTCGCAGATCGTGTGCGAAGCGTGAAGCGCGTACGGACGCAGGGTGCAGATCGGGATGCTCCGTACAGGCATGCATCGCCGATGCTTGCGCGCGCGAGGTGGCCGTCTAGACTGCGCCGCGTCCGCCTTCGACAATCGGCCATGCACGCTGCCCCCGGAACGCCTTCCGCCACCGCCGCGACCCTGCACGGCATCGCCGCGATCGTGCTGTGGTCGTCGCTCGCCGTGCTCGCGCTCGGCACGAGCGCGCTACCGCCGTTCCAGGTGCTCGCGACCAGTTTCGGCATCGCCGGCGTGGTCGGCACGCTCGTGCTCGTTGCGAAGGGAAGGGCGGGGCTCGCGGTCCTGCGCCAGCCGATCGGCGCGTTCGTGCTCGCGACCGTGGCGCTCTACGGCTACCACGCGCTGTACTTCGTCGCGTTCCGCCACGCGCCGGCACTCGAGGCCAATCTCGTCAACTACCTGTGGCCACTGCTGATCGTCGTGTTCGCGGCGCTGCTGCCGGGCGAACGCCTGCGTGCCGGGGCCGTGGCGGGCACGTTGCTCGGCCTCGCCGGTGTCGTCGTGATGCTGACGCGCGGGCAGTCGCTCGCGCTCGATCCCGCGCATCGTGCGGGATATCTCGCCGCGTTCGCGGCAGCATTGACGTGGGCGACGTACTCGGTCCTGAATCGCCGTTACCGCGACGTGCCGAGCGCCGCGGTGTTCGCACCGTGCCTGGTCGTCGCCACGCTCGCCCTCGCCACGCATCTCGCCTTCGAGACGAGCGTCGAGCCGACGTCGATGCAGTGGGGCATGCTCGTGCTGATGGGGCTCGGCCCGGGCGGTGCCGCATTCTGGCTTTGGGATTCGGGCACCAAGCGCGGCAATCTCGCCTTGCTCGGCACGCTCTCGTATGCAGCGCCGCTGCTGTCGACGCTGTTGTTGCTCGCGAGCGGCCGCGTCGAGGCGCATCCGGCGCAGGCCGTCGCGGTCGCGCTGCTCGTGCTCGGTGCGTGGATCAGCGTGCGCTCCACGCGCGTGATCTAGCCGCCCTTCATTGCGCGGTCGGCGGCAGCGGCTCGGGCTTGGGCGCCGGACGGACAGGCGTTGTCGGCACGAGCAGCACCTCCACGATCTGGTTTCGTTCGGGATCGGGCGACTTGCGCGCCTTGATGTCGGCCGACGAGAACTCTCCGGACGCAACGGCGCGAGTCAGCAGTTCCTCGAACGCACGCTCGTCGCGATGCCTGAGTTCCACGAGGAAACCCTCCGCCTCGAGGCGATAGCCCGTGGTGGTCATGCCCCTGGGGAAGCTCGGCAGGAGCCGCTTCACGAGCGCGCTCACTTCAGCCTCGCGTCGCAGGGCGTGTTCCCGCCTTGTCGCTTCCTGCGCATTTCTGGCTGCGTTCTCCTCCGCGGTCGGCGCGAAGCGGAACGTGACCACGAACGCCTTCAGCGGAGACGACGAGTCGATCTGGAGGTTGTCGACCAGCAGGTCGCCCGAGGTCTGCAGCGCATCCTGCAGCGCGGGCACGCTTCCGCCGCCGCCTTGCAAGGTGGCGCTCCACTGGTTGCCGCCGACGCCCACGATCCGTACCAGCCTGATGTGCGGCGGCAACAGCGGCGCGAGGCGACGCGCGGCCGTGCTCTCAGGCGTGCCGTCATCGGCCAGCGACGCTCCTGCGGACAGCGCAGACGGGTCCCGCGGGCTGGCCGGCCAGCGCGACCATTGGTGGCGCGTGCTGCCGGTGAACGGGAGAGGGATGGACGCACAACCGTCTCCGCACCATACGGAGAAGCTCTCCCAGGTGCGGATGTTCGTGCGTACGACGAGCTCGCCGAGCGTGTTCCTGGCGATGCTCATGGACTTTTCCGCGTCGACGCCCTGAGGGACGTCATCCGCCGCCCGATCGAACGGGAATCGGTCGTAAGGCCATTCGGTCTGCAGCCAGCCGTCGCTGCAGGTGTAGTCGGTGCCGCGGAGGCGTCTGATCGGCGATGCGTTGCTCCGCCCTGTCCACGTATCGTGGACCGTCACCTCGATCGCGTGCGCGGCATCGCCGGCAAGGGTGATCGTCTGCCACGCGGCGTCCGGATCCGCAGGCGGGCCGCCGAGCATGACGTAGGCCGGGTCGTCGAGGACCGTGTAGGTGCCAGCGATGTCGGGACAATCGTCGCCGGACGCGGTCACGACGTTCTTCCATGCCTCGTCGGTGTTCGCGGACATGCCGCATCCCGCGAGCGCCATCGATGCGGTGGCGACCTGCAGCAACCTGGCGATCATGGAAAGGGCGTTCCCTGGCGTGGGGGAGAAGCGATGGACTCGAGCATGCATCGCATCGAGCTTGTCGAAACCGTGGCCGTCGGTGCGTGCCTGACCGCGGCGCGTACGCGCACCGCGCGGGCCTGGCCGGAAGGCATCGCGCCGGCGACGCATGCGCCGGCGCGCGCGACCGCTCAACCGTGCGGCGGATGGCGCTTCTGCGCCGCCTCGAACGCCGCGATCTGTTCGGGCGTGGCCTCGCGCTGGTGCCTAGCTTTCCAGTCCGCGAACGGTTCGCCGTAGACGTGCTCGCGCGCGGCGTCCTTGTCGATCGCGACGCCGCGTTCGGCGGCGGCTTCGCGATACCAGTCGGCGAGGCAGTTGCGGCAGAAACCGGCCAGCGTCATGAGGTCGATGTTCTGGACGTCGGTGCGGCGGCCGAGATGGGCCAGCAGGCGACGGAACGCCGCAGCCTCGGATTCGGTGGTGGCGTCGGACATGGAAGGCTCCGCGGGATCGGGGGCACCATGCTAGTGCAGCAGGTGGACGCTGGGATGCCGGGTCGGGGCGTGATCGCCCGACGGTTCGCGGCGTGGTACCGTGCCGGCCCCGCCACGCCTGCCTCGACGAACCGCGCATGAGCATCAAGTCCGACCGTTGGATCCGCCGCATGGCCGAAGGCGAGCGCATGATCGAGCCGTTCGAGCCGGGGCAGGTCAAGCTCGGCGGCGACGGCTCGAGGCTGATCTCCTACGGCACCTCGAGCTACGGCTACGACGTGCGCTGCGCGAACGAGTTCAAGATCTTCACCAACATCAACTCGACGATCGTCGATCCGAAGGCGTTCGATTCGCGCAACTTCGTCGACTTCACGGGCGACGTCTGCATCATCCCGCCGAATTCCTTCGCGCTCGCGCGCACGGTCGAGTATTTCCGCATCCCGCGGCGGGTGCTGACGATCTGCCTCGGCAAGTCGACCTACGCGCGCTGCGGCATCATCGTCAACGTGACCCCGCTCGAACCCGAATGGGAAGGCCACGTCACGCTCGAGTTCTCGAACACGACCCCGCTGCCGGCGCGCATCTACGCCAACGAGGGTGTCGCCCAGATGCTGTTCCTCGAATCCGACGAGGACTGCGAGACGAGCTACAAGGACCGCGGCGGCAAGTACATGGGCCAGCAGGGCGTGACGCTTCCGCGTACCTGATGAGTCGCCCGGCCGTGGCCACCGCGCGGCCATCGTGCCGCCACGCGGCGCCCGGCGTACGGTGGTAACCTTGCCGCCCCACGAGACGTCGCCAGGAGAGTCGCCCATGCCGTTGGTCACCCGCAATCGTTCCCTGCGCCTCGCCGTCGTCGCCTCGCTGCTGGCCTTGCTGGCGGCCTGCGGTGGCAAGGGCGCGAAGCCGGACGCCGTGGCGGCGGGGGACGTGCCGGGCCAGTTCGACGTCGTTCTCGTCGCCGAGAAGGACGACCAGTTCGACTACCTCGAGGCGCCACTGACGGTCGAGGACCTGCGCGCGGCGTTGCGCTACCGCCAGGAGCAGGCGCTGCCGATGCAGACCGTCCTGCTCAAGCGCGGCGAGAAGCAGAAGGTCAAGGATTCGCACGTCGTTGCGCTCGCCCGCATCGCGGTCGAGATGAAGTTCTCGGCGTACGTGCAGGAGAAGGACGGCATCAGCCGCATCCAGGCCACCACCAAGTCCGAATGACGGAGACAGGCGCCATGATCACCCGCTTCAAGACGATACGTCTCGCCCTCGGCGCGCTGCTCGCCGCGTTCTTCCTCGCCGGCGCCGTGCAGGCGGCCGACGTCAAGGACGGCCGCGCGATGGTCACGCCAGCCAAGGACGATCGCTACTCGATCGACGGCTTCACGTTCGGCAAGGCCGAACTCTTCGGCTACATCAGTGATCTCAAGGACACCAAGAAGATCACCGGTCTCGTGCTCAAGAACGGCAAGAAGGCCAGCGACGAGCAGAAGCGCGTGATCGGCAGCGTCGGCAAGGGCCTGCAGATCGAGGCGTTCTTCCTCGACGGCAAGCAGCTCGTGCCGATCGTCGCGGAGTAGTCGTTCTCCACGCCATGCACGGCGCGTCGGGGTCCGCGCCACGCATGGTCAAGCCCCACCAGGTCCCAACGCATGTCGATTCCCCTGCGTCTCATCGTCTTCGCCGTGCTCGCCGCCGCAGCGGCGCCCGCGCGCGCCGACAATTTCTTCGTCGAGTGGAAGGAGCGCCTGTTCGGCGCGAAGCCGTCGGCTCCCGACGTCAAGCAAGCCCCCGACGACGGTCCCGTCGTCCTCGGCCTCGAGCGGCCGGAGCGCTTCAAGGTAGGCCCGGAATCCGAACAGCGTGATTTCCCGCAGGGCCGCAGCCGTTTCCGCGAGGTCGAGCTGCAGCGCGAGTTCGACAACATCGCCGTGCGCATCCAGGTCGTCGCCGAGAAGGCGCGCAAGGGACGCGGCAACACCGTCTTCAAGCCCATCCTGTATGTGCTCGACGACGAAGGCAAGGTTCGCGACGCCAAACCTGTCGAGCCCTTGTACCTCGACATCCGCCCGTTCAAGCCGACGCGCCTGCTCGCCTGCATCTCGCTCGAGAAGGTGCGCCGCTTCGCGGTCGCGACCACGCCCGAGGATGTCGGCAAGACCTACGATTCCAAGGCGCGTGACAAGATCAAGGCACCGACGCGTGCGGGTTTCTACTACTCGACTGATCCGGTCACCGTGAAACTCCCTTACGTCGACACCGGGCAGCTCGTCGTCGAGCTCGTCAAGGAGAACGACAAGGGCAGCGGCTGCTGAGGTTCCCGCGGCGCCTTCAGTGCGTCGTACCGCCGGCCACGGCGAGATCCACGCGCGTGACGATCGCGGTCCCGATCGCGGCACGTATCGCGACCACCATGGCGTCGATCGACAGGCAGGGCTGGCCGGGATGGCAGATCGCCTGTTCGTTCGACCACGGTACGTGGATGAAGCCTCCGCGCACGCCGCCGCCGTCGCGCGCGAGCCGGTGGGCGAGTGCGTAGGCGACCTGGTTGCAGACGTAGGTGCCCGCAGTCAGCGAGAGCGATGACGGGATGCCGAGCGCCTGGACACGCGAGAGCATCGCCTTGACCGGCAGCGTCGTGAAGTACGCGGGCGGGCCACCCGCGACGATCTCGACGTCGACCGGCTGGTCGCCGAGGTTGTCGGCGATGCGCGCGTCGACCAGGTTGATCGCCACGCGCTCGAACGTGACGCCTTCGCGGCCGCCGGCCTGGCCCAGCGCGACGACGAGTGAAGGTGCGTGCGTATCGATGGCCGCCTCGAGCGCGGCCGGCGCTTCCGCGAACGAGACCGGCAGGATCGCGCCGGAGATGCGATGTCCTGCGATCCGTTCGCCGTCGAGACGTCGCACGATCTCGAGCGACGGATTCGATGCATCGCCGCCGAACGCTTCGAAACCGGTGAGCAGCACGATCGGTGTCATCGGAACACCAGCACGGCCATGAGCCCGACGTTGACGACCATGAGCGCGAGCGCGGTGGCGACCTGCTTGCGGATCACGCCGTAAGGATCGGGCAGTTCGAGCAGTACCGCCGGCACGATGTTGAAGTTCGCCGCCATCGGCGTCAGGAGCGTGCCGCAGTAGCCGGTCAGCATGCCGATCGCGCCGAGGATCGCGGGATCGGCGCCGTGGCGGTGCACGAGCAGCGGCAGGCCGATGCCGGCCATCATGACCGGGAACGCCGCGAAGGCATTGCCCATGATCATCGTGAAGCCGACCATGCCGAGCGCGAACGCGAGCAGGCAGGCCATGCGGTTGTCGACGGGGATCACCGCCGACGCGATCGCGGCGATCGCATCGCCGACGCCGGTCGCCGCGAACACGCTGCCGAGCGTGGCGAGCACCATCGGCAGCATGACGGCCCAGCCGAGCGCATCGAGCAGTCGACGGCCCTCGCCGATCGCCGCCAGCGGCGTCGCACGCGTCGTTCGCAACGCGATCGCGAGCGCGACGAGGCTCGCGAGACCGAGCGCGGTCAGCGTGACCGCCTTGGCATCGAGCAGCGTGGTGCCGCCGATCGCGACATGGCGTCCGCCGAAGTACAGCACCAGGGTCAGCGCGGGAATCGCGAGTGCGGGCAGGAACAGGCGGTTGCCGAGTGTCGCCGCCGAGTGCTCTCGTGCGGCCACGATCTCGATGCTGTCGGTCGAGGGGCGCAGTGGATTCCGTGCGGCGAGCACGCCGAGCGCGAGCACGCCGACGCCCATCGCCTGGGCCGGCCATGCGCGGCCCGCCGCGAGCGCGGCGAGGATCGCGTCACCGGCGAGGAAGGGCAGGGCGAGGATCGCCCAGAACGCCGCCATCGAGGCACGTCTGGCGCGCAGGTTCATCCACGCCGTGGCGAGCAGGAAGGCGCCGACGACGAGGTAGAGGTGCTCAACCTTCAGCACGCTTCACCTCCGTCGCGGCACGTGCACGCCGCATGCGCCGCTGCATGAGCCACAGCCGCGTCGCGTGGATCGCGAATGCGAAGATCGCGGTCGGCAGCGCCCACAGCGCGATCGACAGCGGTTCGAGTTCGATGCCGTTGCGCGCGTAGAAGCCCTGGATCAGCAGCACTGCGCCGAAGGCGATGAAGACGTCCTCCCCGAAGAACAGGCCGACGTTGTCGGTCGCCGCGGCCATCGCGCGCACGTCGTGCTTCTCGTCGTCGCGCAGTTGCGGCGGTGCCACCTCGTCGTCGCCCTTCGGTGCGAGGCTGCGTGCCGCTGCAGCCTCGCTCATCGGCGCGACCAGGGGGCGCACGGTCTGCACGTGGCCGGCGACCTGTGTCAGGCCGACCATGCCGAGCAGCTGGCGCAGGCCGAGGTAAGTCGTCAGGAACCGCGCGAGGGTGAGGCCGCGGAAGCCGCCGATCCAGGCGCGTGCGCGCTCGCGCAGCCCATGGCGCTCGAGCAGGCCGATCACCGGGAAGGTCAACAGCAGCAACAGCAGCAGGCGGTTCTCGACGAAGGCTCCACCGAGCAGCGCGAGAAGCTCCGGTACCGGCTTGCCCGAGGCGAGACCGCTGACGACGCCCGCGGTGACCACCACGAGCACCGGATTGCGCCGCATCGCGAAGCCCGCGACGACGACGCCGACACCGAGCAGCGGCCAGTACGAGATCGGGTCCGCCATCGTGCGTCCGCCCTGGGAGATCGCGCATCCTAGCCCGTCGCCCCCGGCATGCCCACCGTCCCGCGACCTGCAAGGTGCCGAAGTCGAGAGCGCGGTCCGTTGCAGGACGAGCACCGGTTACGATCCGGTTCATCGCGTGAACGCTTCCATACGGATCCCGCCCCCACGAGCCGAAGCCCGATGTCGACCGATGCCCGATCGCCGAGCTTCATCATCGTCATGAACGCGGGGTCGGGGCGCGACGACTCCACGCTCGCCCGCGAGCGCATCGACGCACGCTTCCGCGAGGCCGGGATCGCGCACCGCTTCGAGCTGATCGAGGACGCCTCCAAGCTCGCCGAAGTCGCGGCATCCGCGGCGCGTCAGGCGGCCGAGCTGGACGCGACGCTCGTCGCGTCGGGAGGCGACGGCACGATCAGCGCGGTCAGTGCCGCCGCCCTCGAAGCCAGTGTGCGTTTCGGCGTGTTGCCGCAGGGCACGTTCAACTTCTTCGGCCGTGCGCACGGGATTCCTTCCGATCTCGACGCGGCACTCGATCTGCTGTTGACCTCGCCCGAGCGCTCCGCCCAGGTCGGTCGTGTCAACGGCCACGTGTTCCTCGTCAACGCGAGCCTCGGTCTCTACCCCGAAGTCCTCGAGGATCGCGAGGCCTGGAAGCAGCGTTTCGGCAGGCGCCGGATCGTCGCCTTGTGGTCGGGCCTCGTGACGATGCTGCGCGAGCACCGGCCGGTCACGATGGTCGTCGACGACGGCGACGGTGCCAAACCCTTGCGCACGCCCACGCTGGTCGTCGGCAACAACGCCTTGCAGCTCGAGCGCATCGGCATCGCCGAGGCCGATGCGGTCCGCGACGGCCGTCTCGTCGCGATCAGCCTGCGTCCGATCGGCAAGTGGCGCATGCTCGGTCTCATCTTCGGCGGTGCGATGGGGCGCCTCGGCGAGGCCGACGACGTGCTCACGCACACGTTCCGCAAGCTCGTGGCGCGTCCGCGCCACGGCGCGCAGAATCGACGCGTCAAGCTCGCGCTCGACGGCGAGATCACGTGGACGCAGTTCCCGCTCGCCTTCGAGGTGCACCCGCGCCCGCTGCGTCTGATCGCGCCGCCGGGCCGCCACGCGGATCCCGGATGAGCGTGCTGCTGCACATCTCGGATCCGCATTTCGGTACCGAACAGCCCGAGGTCGTCGAGGCGCTGGTCGATCTGGAGCATCGTCTCGCACCGTGGCTGGTCGTCCTCACCGGCGACGTCACCCAACGCGCGCGGCGGTCCCAGTTCGCGGCAGCCGCCGCGTTCCTGGCGCGCCTGCACGCACCGGTGCTCGCCGTGCCCGGCAACCACGACATGCCGCTGTTCAACCTGCCGGCGCGTCTGTTCCAGCCGTACGCGGGCTACGCGCGTGCGTTCGGGCACGAGCGCGCGCCGACACGGGCCGGCGAGGACTTCCATGTCATCGGAGTGGACTCCACCGATCCTGCGCGCCACAAGGATGGCCACCTCAGCGCGGTGGAGGTCGAGCGTGTGGCGTCGGCATTGCGCATGGCGCCTGCGTCGTGCGTGCGCGTGGTCGCCTTGCACCATCCCGTGCACGCGATCACGCCGGACGACGAGGCCAACGTCGTGCACGGGCACGAGCACGCCGTGCGCACGTGGGCCGAGGCGGGTGCCGACCTGATCCTCGGCGGGCACATCCATCTTCCCTACGTGCGTCCCCTGCGCGAGCGCTTCGCCGACCTATCGCGTGATGTCTGGACCGTGCAGGCCGGCACCGCGGTGTCGCAACGCACGCGCGGCGGGATTCCGAATTCGGTCAACGTGCTGCGCCACGATGCGGCGTTCGGTGGGGGTTGCGATCTCGAGCGCTGGGACCACGATGCCGCCGCCGGTGCTTTCGCCTGCGTGCACGCCGTGCGCATGACGCCCGACCGCACCGTGGCGGCCTGAGGTGCACGAGGCCGTGCGCGCCATCGTCGACGGCCATGCCGGGCTCTGGCTCGTCCTCGTGGTCGGGCTTGCGGTCGTCGCGTTCGCGCGTGCGTGCCGGCAGAGGCCTGTGGATGCGACGCCGTCCGCGTCGCGTATCGCGATCATCGTGGCCGTGGCGTGCGCGACAGGCTTCGCCGCCCTCGCGTTGGCGATCCACGCCGGCGAGCGCATCCCGGGCTGGGACGATGCCGTGCATCGCGGTCTCGGCGAGCGCCTCGAACCGGGCGTGCTCGCATTCGCGCTCGCGGTCACGCGGCTCGGCGACACCGTGTTCGTGATCCCGTTCGCGCTCGTGGTGGCGTGCGTGCTCGCCTGGCGCCGCGCCGGCGTGCTGCTCGGAGCGTGGCTTTTCGTCACGCTCGCGAACGGTTTCGCGATACGGGCTTTCAAGCATGCGTTCACGCGCGAGCGTCCGGTCCACGAGCACGGCTGGCTCGTCGAGACGGGCTGGAGTTTCCCGAGCGGTCACGCCGCGGGCGCGCTCGCGGTGTACGGCATGCTCGCGTGGATGCTCGCGCGCCGCGCATCGCCGCGCACGGCGAGGATCGTCGCGGTCGCCGGCGGCATGCTCGTGCTCGCGGTCGGCACCAGCCGCGTGGTTCTGCAGGTGCACCACCCGAGCGACATCGTCGGTGGCTTCCTGCTCGCCGGCGCGTGGCTGGGGCTCGGCGTGGCCGCGGTCGAACGTCTCGGTTCCGCCGGAACGTTGCGCCGGAGCATGCCGCCGGGCTAGGTTGCGCGGATCTCGACGGGGAGTTCCGGCGCCATGCGTTCGATCCGATGCTGTGCGCTCGCCGCATGCTTCGCCGTGCCCGCGTCCGCGGCGACGCTGGAAGGCTCGCTCGAGTTGCGCTGGGGCGATCCGGCCGAGGCGAGCGGTGCGGCACCGCGATTCGATGTCGTGCTGCGTGGCGACGACGGCACGGCCACGCCCCTCGACGCCGATCGCGCGCTCGCCGCGGCGGCCGACCTGCACGCCTTGTTCGGGCGTCGCGTCCTCGTCGAGGGCGAAGGGCACGCGGTGCGCGGGCTCGTCGCGACCGCGATCGTGGCCGCCGACGGCGCGCGCGACACGCTGCGTCCCGCGATCACCGGCACGACGGTGTGGGTGACGGTCATGTGCAGGTTCGCCGACATCGCCGACGAGCAGCAGCCGTTGTCGTTCTTCGCGGGCCAGTATGGCGAGAACCCCGGGCAACTCGGCCATTTCTGGCGCGACGTGTCCTACGACATGATCAACCTCGCGGGCAGCATGGCGAAGGGCTGGTACGTCCTGCCGCATCCACGCTCGCACTACGTGTCCGACACGAGCGCCGACCTCGATGCGCTGTGGCGCGACTGCACCGCGGCCGCCGACGCCGATGTCAACTACGCCGCGAACGGTGGCGTGCAGGGCATCAACCTCATGTTCAACGGCGAGCTCGACGGCTACGCCTGGGGCGGCGGCCTGTGCAGCGAACTCGACGGCATCTTCCGGTGCTGGAGCTCGACGTGGAACCCGCCGTGGTCGTTCCAGAATCTCGCGCCGCTCGGCCACGAGATGGGCCACGGTTACGGCTTGCCGCATGCCAACAACTCCGACGGCGACAGTGATCCGTACGACAATCCGTGGGACGTCATGAGCGGCGCCTGGTCGAACGCGACGTTCGATACGACCTACGGCATCCTCGCCAAGCACCTGTCGACGTGGCATCGCGAGCAGCTCGGCTGGATCGCTCCGGCCCGCAAGCTCGCGATCACGGCCGACGGCATCTACACGGGCCTGCAGCTCGACCGCGCGAGCCTGCACGGCTCGACGCGCCTGCAGATGATCAGCGTGACCGAATCGGATGCGCCCGATGCGCCGACGATCACGATCGAGGCGCGCCAGCGCACCGGCGTCTACGAAGGCAATCTCGCCGGCAGCGCGGTGATCCTGCACCGCGTGATCACCGACCGGCCGGAGCCCGCGTGGAGCATCGACGCCGACGTGCCGCCGGCGAACGTCGCCGACAACGAGGGCTCGATGTTCAAGGTCGGCGAGTCGTGGCAGTCGCCGAACGGCGTCGTGCGCATCGACGTCACTGCGGCGACGGCCGAGGGCTTCGTCGTTCGCGTCGTGCGCATCGGCGACCGCTTGTTCGCGAACGGGTTCGACTGAGGCTCACACGAGGCTAAGATCGAGTGTCCGCGCGCCCGGCAGCACGCGGTCCAGTGCGTCGCCGCGCAGGCTCCACAGCCGAGCGAACAGCCCGGCGTGCAGGTCGCGCGCATCGTTGAGTACCTTGTAGTCGCGATCCTCGAGCAGGTTGGCGCGCTCGACCGCGATCTGCTCGCCCGCGACACGCCCGCCGCGCAGGCCGCCGCCGAGGATCCAGTACGTGGTGCCGTGGCCGTGGTCGGTGCCGCGGTTGCCGTTCTCGCGGAACGTGCGTCCGAACTCCGAGGCCACGACGACGACGGTATCGTCCCAGGCGTCGCCGAGACTGGTCGCGAGCGCGGCGAGGCCGGCGCCGAGCGATGCGAGGTTGTCGGCGAGCAGTCCCGTCGCGCCGCCCTGGTTGACGTGCGTGTCCCATCCGCCGACATCGACGAAGCCGAGGCGGTAACGGTCGCGCATGAGCGTGCCGATGCGCGCCGCTTCGCGCTCGAAGCCACGCACGCCGAGTGCGCCGCGGCTCGCCGAAGGATCCTGCCCGGCGAATTCGCTCGCCAACTCGTCGCGCAGTTCGAGTCCGCGACGGACGTCGGCGGCGAGCGGATCATCCTCGTACAGCGCCACGAGGCGTTCCGCCTGCGCAGGTGCCACGGCTGCGCGCAGGCGGCCGCGCAGCGACAGGTTAGGGATCCTCGGACCGCCCTCGAACGCGAGAGGCAGCGCGTCGGTGAACGCCATCGCGTCGATGCCGTCGAGTTCGGCGGCCAGGCGCGCGAGGAAGCCCGTGCGGCGTCCTTTTGCACGGGCGTCGCCGTAGCCCGCCTCGAAATGGGCCTGGGTCTCGAAATGGCTGCGCGAGAGATCGTGCGT
The DNA here is from genome assembly GCA_029959555.1 of Lysobacteraceae bacterium PS02065. Lineage (GTDB taxonomy): Bacteria > Pseudomonadota > Gammaproteobacteria > Xanthomonadales > Rhodanobacteraceae > Dokdonella. The sequence continues at coordinate 18,783 of JASCPI010000020.1, forward strand.
GCCGGCGAACGGCACGAACGCGACCTGTCCGGCGTCGTACAGCGGCGCGATCGACGCACGCAAGGCCGGTGCGAGTGCCCATTCGGCGTCGAGCCGCAGCGCTCCGGCGCCGTCGTCGCCACGCCGCGGTGGGGCGATCGCAAGATTCGGCCGTGCGCTGCGGTAGAAGTCGCTCGCGTACGGCACGAGCGCCGCGTTCGCGTCGTAGCCGCCGCGCAGGAACACGAGCAGGAAGCGCGCCGGTGACGAGGGGGCCGCGTACAGCCGTCCGCCGCAGGCCAGGGCGAGCGAGGCAGCGAATCCTCGCAGGAGATCGCGACGATGCATGGCGGATGTCCTCCGGAGGTCAATAGCGGTTGAAGGCAGGCGATGCGAGCTGAAGGGCACGTTTTTCGCGAGGCGTCGGTGCCGAGGCGACCACGGCCCGCGCATCGTCGTCGAGGCGCGCGTCGACGACGGTGTCGAGCAGGGTCGGTAACGACGGGGCCGGCAGGCGTGCGGCGAGTGCGCCCGCGATCTCGAAGCGTTTCGCGAGCTGCCCGGGCGACGTCCATGCGGTCGAAACCAGCGGATGTCCATCGGGCGTGAGGCGCGTGAACGGTGCCTGGCCCAGCATCTCGAGCCATGTCGCCGCCTGGCTTGCTTCGATGTCGGCACCGGTCGCGCGAAGCGACGAGACGATGAACCGGTACGGATCCTTGTAGCGCGTGCCCGTCGACGCGGCGAACGTCTCGTCGGTCAGCAGCGTGCGCATCACGGCACCGATATCGCCGCGTGTACGCTGGAACGTCGCCGCCATGCGCGCGACGAGTGCCTCGGGTGGCGTGTCGTCGACGAAGGCCTGCGCGATCCTCGTCGAGACGAAGCGCGCGCACGCGGGCTGGGCGACGAGCAGGTCGACCGCACGCTCGATCTCGTCGATGCCGCCGCCGCGGATCGTGGTGCCGAGAAGGGTCTTGTCGCCACGCACGTGCCGCCTCGGCACGAAGCCGCCGTCGACGTCGCCCGCGTCGGGCAGCGTGAGTCCGCTGAGGACACGCGCGAGCTGCTGCACGTCGGCCTGCGTGTAGCCTGCATCGACGCCGAGCACGTGCAGCTCCATGAGCTCGCGCGCGAAGTTCTCGTTGGGCTTGCCGGCGCGGTTGCGCGCGTTGTCGAGGTACACGAGCATCGCCGGATGGCGCAGCGTGGCGAGCACGAGGTCGCGGAAGCGGCCGAGCGCATGCGGACGGATCGCGTGTTCGGCGTAGTCGCCGACGAACCACGCGGTCGCGGCCTTGCCGCGGAACACGCTGAACTGGTCGAGCCAGAACGTCGTCATGCGTTCCTGCAGCTGCGCAGGCGAATGCACGCTGCGCAGCACGCGCACCTGTGCGGCCTCGGAGGCGAGCGCGAGTCCGCGTTGCCGTGCCTCGCGCCGCAGGCGTGCCCGTGTGGGGTCGTCGGCGGCCGTGCGGATCGCGGTCTGGCGCGACGCGAACTCCGCGAGCAGGGCGGCCATGTCGAGACGCGACACCGCGAGGGCGTCGACTTCGGCGGCTACGGATGGTGGAAGCGCGTCGTCGCGGGCGGCGAGCTGCTCGTCGAGGAAGCGGGCCCTTCCGATCGCGCCCAGACGCTCGAGACTGCGGGCATCGGCGCCGAACGCGACGCGGTCGAGCCAGGCGAGGTCGTCCGTCGTGCCGGTACGCGTCCCCGCTGGGGAGAACGGCGCGGCCACGGGTGGAGCGGCATCGGCCTCGGAGCGGGGCGTCGGCGACCCGGAAGCCCATACGGGGGCGACGAGCGTCAAGGCGATGCAGAGGAACGGACGCGGATCGCGGAACATCACGATCTCCACGAAGGCGCACGGGGCGCGATCGTCACCTCAACGCACGGGCACGGAATCGGTTGACGTCGGTCCTCGGTCCTCGGCCGTCGACTCGGCCGCACAGCTGAACGAGGCGAGTGAACGACTGGGGGTTGGGTGCGGGTACGCCTAGGCGCGCGCGTCCACGCCGAGAGGCGCGACCGACACGCCCGCGGCGACGATGCCTTCGCGCAGGGCGCGCGCGAACGTCGCGGCATCGGCGCGATCGCCGTGCACGCACAGCGTGTCGGCGACGACGGTCAGGAGCGTGCCGTCGACGGTCGCGACAGGACGGCCCGTCGCGATCGCGAGCGCCTGCGCGACCGCGTCGTCGACGTCGTCGATCACGGCGCCGGGTGTGCCGCGTGCAGCGAGGCTGCCGTCGGCGCGATAGCGGCGATCAGCGAACGCTTCATGTGCCACGCGCAGTCCGGCGCGGACGCCGGCCGACGTGAGTTCGCTCGCGGCGAGGCCGACGAGCACGAGCCTGGCGTCGACATCGCGCACGGCCGCGGCGATGGCGTCGGCCAGCGTGCGGTCGCGCGCGGCCATGTTGTAGAGCGCGCCGTGCGGTTTGACGTGGACGAGGTGCGTACCGGCGGCACGTGCGAACGCGGCGAGCGCACCCACCTGGTACACGACGATCGCATACGCCTCCTCGGCACCGATGCGCATCTCGCGGCGGCCGAAGCCCTGCAGGTCCGGCAGCGACGGATGCGCACCGATCGCGACGCCGTGGGTGACGGCCGCGGCGACGGTCGCGCGCATCGTTGCGGGATCGCCCGCGTGGAAGCCGCAGGCGACGTTGGCCGAGGTCACGTACGGCAGCACGCCGAGGTCGTCGCCCATGCGCCATGCGCCGAACGATTCGCCGAGGTCGCAGTTGAGGTCGAGGGTCATGGGCGTCGTTCGCGGATCGCGCGCAGCAGCGCATCGAGTTGCAGGCGTCGCGCAATGTAGCGCGATTGCGCCTGCGCCGCGGTGGTCGCGACGAAGCGCACGCCGTCGCCGGGACGGCGCTGGGCGAGCCGCCCCGCATCGATCGCGGCGACCTGGCCGATCAGCGGATAGCCGCCGGTCACCGGATGCTCGGCCATGAGCACGATCGGCGTGCCGCCGGGCGGCAACTGCAGCGTGCCGCGCGTGACGGGGCTTGATACGAGCTCGATCGGCGCGGTGAGCGTGAGCGGCACGCCCTCGAGCCTGTAACCGACGCGATTGGAATGGTTGCCGATCCGGAATGCCTCGCCGAACAAGGCCTCGCGCGATCGCGCATCGAGTGCGTCGGCGTGAGCTCCGGGCACGAGCGCGATCGGCAGGCGCGGGTCGGCGTCGAACCATGGCGTGGGGTCGAGTCCCCACGTCGCGCCGGGCGGCGGATCGGCGGCGTCGCCGAGCGCGAGCGTGTCGCCGTCGCGCAGCGCGGGCGGGCCGAGGCCTGCGTTGAGATCCGACGCGGCGCTGCCGAGCACGCGTGGCACGTCGACACCGCCGTCGATCGCGAGCACGGCACGTGCACCGTGGCGCAGGCGCGAGGCGTCGACGAGGCTGCCGGCCTCGACGCGCAGGCGACGCCATGTCGGTCGCGCGACACCGTCGATGAGCAGATCCACGTCGGCGCCGCAGACCGCGATCGATGCCGCGCGCGCGAAGCGCAGGCGCGGCCCGACCAGGGTCATCTCGAGTGCGGGCGCATCCGATGCATTGCCGACGAGGGCGTTGGCGAGTTCGAGCGCGTCGGCGTCCATCGCGCCGGCACGACCGACACCGGCACCGGCATGACCGGCGCGGCCGCCGTCCTGCACGCTCGTGAGCACGCCCGCGCGGATCACCTCGATGCTCATGCGGGCACGAAGCGCACGCGGTCGCCCGCACGCAGCAGCGCCGGCGAGGGCCGCGAGGCGTCGAAGAGCACGAGTGGCGTGCGCCCGACGAGGCGCCAGCCGCCGGGCAGGGCGCTCGGGTAGATGCCGGTCTGCGCGCCACCGATCGCGACCGATCCGGCCGGCACGCGCGTGCGCGGCGAGGCGAGGCGCGGCGCATGCAGCACGGGATCGAGGCCGAGCAGGTAAGGGAATCCGGGGGCGAAGCCGAGCATCGCGACGCGGTACGTCACCGCGGCATGGCGCGCGATCGCGTCGTCGACGGTGAGTCCGGCGTTCGCGGCCAGCGCGGCCAGATCGGGACCGTCGTCGCCGCCGTAATGAACGGGCACTTCGACGAGTCGCCCGTCGTCCTCGTCGACCGTCGTCACCTGCGCGACGATCTCGCGCACGCGTGCGGCGAGACGCGACGAGGCCGGTTCGGCCTCGTCGTCGTGCGAGCGCCATGTCGTCGTCGTGATCCACGCGAGCGGGTCGTAATGGATCGCGAGCGAGGCGTAGGCCGGCACGAGGTCGAGCATGCCCGGCAATGCCGCGTCGCGCAGCGCGGCGGCTACGGCGTGGACGCGGGCATTGAGTGCGAGGTCGATGCGTTCGCCGAAACGCAGCACGAGCACGCTCTCGCCGAGCGGTTCGATCGCGGGTTCCGTGATCGTCACGCGAGGATCAGGGTGCGCCGAGCGCGGCACGCAGCGCCGCGACGCGTGCCGCGGCATCGGCCGGCGTGTACGCCTCGCGTGTTCCGTGGCCCCACACCGGCGCGGGCCAGGCGGCGTCGCCGATGCGGCGCTGGATCACGTGCACGTGCAGTTGCGCGACGACGTTGCCGAGCGTGGCGACGTTGAGCTTGTCGCCCGGTGCGACCACGCGCAGCGCCCCGGCGGCATGGTTGATCTCGTCGAGCAGGCGCCGCTGCACGTCGGCGGGCAGGTCGGTCAGGTCGCGCGCATCGGCCACGCGCGGCACGAGGATGAGCCAGGCGAAGCGCGCGTCGTCCATGAGCAGCAGCCGGCTCAGCGGCAGCTCGGCGACCGCGTGCGTGTCGCCGGCGAGGCGCGCGTCGAGCGTGAACACGCCGCTCATGCCGCACCGCCGAGGTGGCGCGCGAAGAACGCGAGCGTGCGGCCCCACGCCAGCGTCGCGCTCGCCGGCTCGTGGTCGGCGCGCACATCGCAGTGGAAGCCGTGTCCGGCCGGGTAGGTGTACAGCTCGGCGTCGGGCAGCGTGTCGCAGTGGCGCTGCACGGCCTCGGGCGGAATCGAGGCGTCGCGTTCGCCGAAGTGGAACTGCAGAGGCGCACGCGCGGGTTCGTCGAGGAACTGCACGTTGCGCGCGCCGTAGAAGCTCACCGCGGGCAGGCCGAGCCGGGTCGCCGCGAGCAGCGCGACCGTGCCGCCCCAGCAGTAGCCGACCACGCCGACGCGGCCCGCCGAGGCGATCGCTTCGGCCGCGCTGCCGACATCCTCGACGGCACGCTCGAGGCCGAGTTCGGTGATCAGCGCCCGGCCGCGCGCGATGCCGGCCTCGTCGTAGCCGAGTTCGACGCCTTCCTCGAGGTGGTCGAAGAACGCCGGTGCGATGGCGACGTAACCGGCGCGTGCGAAGCGGTCGACGAGGCTGCGGACGTGCGCGTTGACGCCGAAGATCTCCTGCGCGACGACGATGCCGCCGATCGGCGCGCCGTCCGGATCGGCACGGTAGGCCCCGATGCACTGCATGCGGGAGGTGGTGAGGCGGAGCGTCTGTGCCATGCGGGCCTCCTCGGGGCGGAAGTATCGCGCGCGGGCGCGGGCGGGTAGACTGGCGGGCTGATTCATCCGCAGATCGGCAGGCACGCATGTCACGTCGCGCACCCAAGGTCGGCTTCGTCAGTCTCGGTTGTCCGAAGGCGCTGGTCGATTCCGAACGCATCCTCACCCAGTTGCGGGTGGAAGGCTACACGATCGTTCCGCAGTACGACGACGCCGACGTGGTCGTCGTCAACACCTGCGGCTTCATCGAGGCCGCGGTCGAGGAATCGCTCGACGCGATCGGCGAGGCGCTCGCCGAGAACGGCAAGGTCATCGTGACGGGCTGCCTCGGCAAGCGCGCGGACCTGATCCGCGAGACCCATCCCGACGTGCTCGCGATCACCGGCCCGCAGGATTACGCGAGCGTGGTCGGCGCGGTGCACGAGATCCTGCCGCCGAAGCACGAGCCGTTCCTCGACCTCGTGCCGCCGGCCGGCCTCAAGCTCACGCCCAAGCATTACGCCTACCTCAAGATTTCCGAGGGCTGCAACCACCGCTGCACGTTCTGCATCATCCCGTCGATGCGCGGCGACCTCGTGTCGCGTCCGGTCGACGAGGTGCTCGGCGAGGCCGAGCGCCTCGTGCGCGGCGGCGTCAAGGAGCTGCTCGTGATCTCGCAGGACACCAGCGCCTACGGTGTCGACGTGAAGTACGCCGAGCGCAGCTGGCGCGGCAAGCCCTACCAGACGCGCATGAAGGCGCTCTGCGAAGGCCTGTCCGAACTCGGCGTGTGGACGCGCCTGCACTACGTCTACCCGTACCCGCACGTCGACGACGTGATCCCGCTGATGGCCGAGGGCAAGCTGCTGCCGTACCTCGACATCCCGTTCCAGCACGCGAGCCCGCGCATCCTGCGCCTCATGAAGCGCCCCGGCGCGGTCGACAAGGTGCTCGCGCGCGTGCGCAACTGGCGTGCGATGTGTCCGGAACTGACGATCCGCAGCACCTTCATCGTCGGCTTTCCGGGCGAGACCGAGGCCGAGTTCGAGGAGCTGCTCGACTTCCTGCGCGAGGCCGAGCTCGATCGCGTCGGCGCGTTCGCGTACTCGCCCGTCGACGGCGCCAAGGCCAACGACCTGCCGGATCCGGTGCCCGAGGAGGTCAAGCAGGAACGCCTCGAACGCTTCATGGAGGTGCAGGCCGAGATCTCGGCGGTGCGCCTCGGCCGCAAGATCGGCACGCGCCAGCGCGTGCTCGTCGACGCGGTCCACGACGGCCTCGCGGTCGCGCGTTCGATGGCCGATGCCCCCGAGATCGACGGCGTCGTCCACATCGAGGACGGCGGCAAGCTCAAGCCGGGCCAGTTCGTCGACGTCGACGTGGTCACCGCCGACGACCACGACCTGTTCGCGCGCATCGCGCCGAAGACCGACGCGCGCCTGCCGCCGATCGTCTCGACGCGCTGAGCGGCGCGCGACGGTGCGCTTTGTCGCCCCGCCACCCGAAGCGGTCGCCGATGGCGTCTGGACGCGAGCGCCGCTCGACGACTGGTCCGGCGCGTTCGACGCGTGGATGCCGCGCCCACACTGGCCGTCGATCGAGGCGCTCGACGCCGCACGCGCAGCGGCCCAGCAACGCGACGGTATCGCGCGTCCGCGCATCGTCGCGCAGGACCGCGCCCTGCTCGACGACGGCCTGCATTACGAGCAGCGCATCGCCGCCGGCCTGCTCGCGACGCGCGAGGCGAGCTGGCACGATCTCTTCAATGCGCTGGTCTGGTTGCGTTTCCCGCGCATCAAGCGTGCGCTCAACGCCGGGCAGGTCGCCGGCATCGCCGCGGTCGGCACGCGAGAGCGCACGCGCGTGCAGTGCGCGCTGACGCACTTCGACGAAGCCGGCGCAATCGTGCTGTGCGACGACGACGAACTCATCGCCTGCTGGGACGCGCACGACTGGAAAGGCCTGTTCCACGCGCGCCGTGATGCCTGGGGTTCGCGCATCGCCGTGCACGTGTTCGGCCATGCGCTGCTCGAGCACGCCTTGTGCCGCGACATGCCGGCGGTGGCCAAGGCCGTCGTGTTGCGCGTGCCGCACGGTGACGTGGCGGCATGCGCGTCCGCGCAGGCACGTGACCGACTCGACGCGCGCGTCGCGGCGGCGATCACGGGCGGAGTGCTGCTCGACGACCCGCAACACCTGCGCCCGCTCCCGCTCGCAGGCGTGCCGGGCTGGCACCCGCGAGGCGGCGAGGCCGCGTTCTACGACGAAACCCCGTGCTTCCGCCCGTTGCGCGAGGGGCGCCGTTATCCCGCGCCGCAACACGAACCGGCCTGATCCCGCGGGGAACTTTCCGCGGCCTTTGCTGTACATTGCGCAGCGCTCGCGCACCCCCTCGGCGTCCCGCGCCTGGTTCCCGACCCATCGGAGCCACGGCACGGCCGTGCCGACGGTGCGCCTCGCGTCGCGTCCCCGGCGCGATCTTTCCACATGCCACATCAGCATCAGGGTGAGCCGATGATCGAAACCCACGCACTCGGAAAACGCTACGGCGAGTTCACCGCCGTCGACGGCATAACGTTCAAGGTTGAACCCGGGCAGGTGCTCGGCTTCCTCGGACCGAACGGTGCCGGCAAGTCGACCACGATGAAGATGATCGCGGGCTTCCTCGCGCCGACGTCCGGCACGGCGAAGGTCTGCGGCTTCGACATCGCCTCGCAGGCGCTCGAAGCCAAGCGTGTGCTCGGTTACCTGCCCGAGGGCGCGCCGAGCTACGGCGAGATGAGCGTGCGGCAGTTCCTGGATTTCATCGCCGACATGCGCGGCGTCGACAGGAGCGTGCGCGACCGCCGCCTCGACGACGCGATCGGCCGCCTGCAGCTCGAGGCCGTGCTCGAGCAGCCGATCGACACCTTGTCGAAGGGCTTCAAGCGCCGCGTCGGCCTCGCCCAGGCGATCGTGCACGATCCGAAGGTGCTGATCCTCGACGAGCCGACCGACGGCCTCGATCCGAACCAGAAGCACGAGGTGCGCACGCTGATCAACGCGATGTCGCGCGACAAGACCATCATCGTGTCCACGCACGTGCTCGAGGAAGTCCACGCCGTGTGCAACCGCGCGATCATCATCGCGCGCGGCCGCATCCTCGCCGACGCGACGCCGGCCGAACTCGAGGCGCGCTCGCGTTACCACCAGGCCGTGTCGCTGACCGCCGGCAACCTCATGGCCGCGCGCGAGGCGCTGTCGCGCGTGCCCGACGTCGCCGCGATCGAGGTCGATGCGCAGGACGGCCGCCTTACCGCGTTCCCGAAGCCCGGTCGCCAGATCTTCACGGCCGTGAGCGACGCGCTGCGCGAGCAGAACATCGTCGTGCGCGAGCTGGCGCTCGAAGGCGGTCGCCTCGACGAGGTGTTCCGCACGATCACCCAGGGCACAGCGGCGAAGGAGGCCACCGCATGAGCGCGATCACCGGCGTGTTCAAGCGCGAGCTGCGCAGCTACTTCGCGACGCCCGTCGCGTACGTGTTCATCGTGATCTTCCTCGTCCTGTCGAGTGCGTTCACGTTCTACCTCGGCAACTTCTACGAGCGCGGCCAGGCCGACCTGATGCCGTTCTTCAACTTCCACCCGTGGCTGTACCTGTTCCTCGTGCCCGCGGTGTCGATGCGGCTGTGGTCGGAGGAGCGCAAGAGCGGCACGATCGAGCTGCTGCTGACGCTGCCGATCACGATGTGGCAGGCGGTGGTCGGCAAGTTCCTCGCCGCGTGGGCCTTCATCGGCATCGCGCTCGCGCTGACGTTCCCGCTGTGGATCACGGTGACCTACCTCGGCAACCCGGACCACGGCGTCATCGTCGCGAGCTACATCGGTTCGATGCTCATGGCCGGCGCGTTCCTGTCGATCGGATCGTGCATCTCGGCGTCGACGCGCAACCAGGTCGTCGCGTTCATCCTCACGGTCGTCGTGTGCTTCGCGCTCGTCATGGCGGGCTTCCCGCTCGTGCTCGACGCGTTCCGCGCGTGGGCGCCGCAAGGCCTCGTCGACGCGATCGCGGGCCTGAGCTTCCTGACCCACTTCGCGTCGATCAGCAAGGGCGTGATCGACCTGCGCGACCTGCTGTACTTCCTGCTCATGATCGGCTTCTGGCTGTACGCGAGTGCGATCGTCATCGATCTCAAGAAGGCCGACTGAGGGAACGCCGACATGACCTTCAACCGCAAGACCCTCTCCGGCGGCGCGCTCGTCGTGCTGATCGTGCTGTTCGTCGCGCTGATGCTCGTCGTCAACGTGCTGTTCCGCGGCGCGCGCCTGGACCTCACCCAGAACAACCTCTACACGCTGTCGTCGGGCACCAAGGAGATCCTCGCCTCGATCGACGAGCCCGTGAACCTGTACCTGTTCTACTCCGACAAGGGCACGCAGGGCTTCCCGCAGCTGCGTACCTACGCGCAGCGCGTGCGCGAGCTGCTCGAGGAGATGGCCGCACGCGCCAAGGGCAAGATCAACCTCGAGGTGATCGACCCGCTGCCGTTCTCCGAGGACGAGGACCGTGCCTCGGGTTACGGCCTGCAGGCGCTGCCGGTCGGCACGTCGGGCGAGACCGTGTTCTTCGGCCTCGCCGGCACGAACTCGACCAACGGCCGCGCGGTGATCCCGTTCCTGCAGCCCGACAAGGAGTCGTTCCTCGAGTACGACGTCGCCAAGCTCGTCAACGAGCTCGCGACGGTCAAGAAGCCCGTCATCGGCCTCGTCTCGAGCCTGCCGATCGGTGCGGGCTTCGATCCGCAGACGCGTCAGATGCGCGAGCCGTGGGCGGTGCAGCAGCAGCTCTCGCAGTCGTTCGAGGTGCGCGAGCTCAACGCGGGCGGCCTGACCACGATCGATCCCGAGATCGGCGTGCTCGTGCTCGTGCATCCCAAGCAGCTGTCGGACGCGGCGCAGTACGCGATCGACCAGTTCGTGCTGCGCGGTGGCCACCTGCTCGCGTTCGTCGATCCCGATGCCGAGCTCGACACGGCCGGTGCGGATCCCGAGAACCCGCAGGCGGCGATGTTCGCCGACCGCGCCTCGGACCTGCCGAAGCTGTTCAAGGCTTGGGGCATCGAGTACGACCCCAAGAACATCGTGCTCGACCGCGCGCGCGCCGTCGCGGTCAGCGTGGGCCAGGGCCGGGCACCCGTGCGCCACGCCGGCATCCTCGGCCTCACCGCGGCCGACCTCAACCACGACGATGTGGTCACCGCGAATCTCGAATCGATCAACCTGTCGAGCGCCGGCCACTTCACGCTGGCCAAGGATTCGGGCTACACGCTGGTGCCGCTCATGCAGAGCTCGGGCGACGCGATGGTCGCGCCGGCCGAGCGTCTGCGCATGCTGCCCGACCCGGGCGAGCTGCTGTCGGGCTTCGCGCCGAGTGGCGAGCGTTACGTGCTCGCGGGCCGCGTCGAGGGCACGTTCAAGACCGCGTTCCCCGAGCGCAGCGGCGAGGGTCATCTCGCCGAAGGCAAGGCGCCGGGCCAGGTCGTGATCGTGGCCGACACCGATCTGCTCGCCGACCGCCTGTGGGTGCAGGTGCAGAACTTCCTCGGCCAGCGCCTCATGAACGCGTTCGCCAACAACGGCGATTTCGCGCTCAATGCGGTCGACAACCTCACCGGCTCGTCGGCGCTGATCTCGATCCGCGGCCGTGCGACCTCGCAGCGCCCGTTCACGACGGTCGAGGAGATCCGCCGCGGTGCCGACGACCGCTTCCGTGCCAAGGAGCAGGAGCTGCAGGGTGAGCTGCAGGAGACCGAGCGCAAGCTCGTCGAGCTGCAGAGCGCGAAGTCGCAGGACCAGGCGATGATCCTGTCGCCCGAGCAGAAGGTCGAGCTCGACAACTTCACCGCGCGCAAAGCGGAGATCCGCAAGGAGCTGCGCGACGTGCGCCGTTCGCTCGACGCCGACATCGAAGCCCTCGGCACGAAGCTCAAGTTCCTCAACATCGTGCTGATGCCACTGCTCGTGACGCTGGTCGCGGCCGGTTTCGCGGTGTGGCAGGTGCGTCGCCGCAAGGCGGCCTGAGCGCGCAACGGAGAATCGACACGATGAACCAGAAGACCCTCATCGGCCTCGGCGCGATCACCCTCGTCGCCGCGATCGCCGCGTTCGCGATCCACCATGCGCGTCGCCCCGCGAGCGACGTCGGCGCCCAGGCCGGCCTGCTCGTGCCGGGCCTGCGCGAGCACGTCAACGACGTGAAGAAGCTCACCCTGACCGGCGCCAACCACCAGCCCGTCGCGACGCTCGAGCGCACCGACGGAATCTGGAAGGTCGCGCAGAAAGGCGGCTATCCGGCCGACTTCGGCAAGTTGCGCGACTACCTGCTGCGCGTCGCCGACGCGACGCTGGTCGAGCGCAAGACGGCGAACAAGGAGCGTTACGCGACGCTCGGCGTCGAGGACGTCACCGCGCCCGACGCGAAGGGCACGCTCGTCGAGATCGACGGCCTCGCCGAGCCGGCGCGCATCGTCGTGGGCCTGTTCGACGGGCAGGGCGGCAGTGGCACGTTCGTGCGCCGCGCCGCCGAGGAACAGAGCTGGCTCGCCAAGGGCACGCTGTCGCCCGACAAGACCGCCGCCGACTGGGTGCGCAAGGACCTTGCGAACATCGCGTCGGACCGTGTCGCGTCGGTGACGATCACGCGCGCCGACGGCAAGCGCCTGCACGTGTCGAAGGATTCGGCCGCCGACGGCCCGTTCAAGGTCGCCGACGTGCCGAAGGGCCGTGCGGTGAGTTCGGAGTACGTCGCCAACGGTCTCGCGTCGGTGCTGGCCGAGCTGCGCCTCGAGGACGTCGTGCCGGCCGCGGAGTCGCCGCGCCCTGACAAGACGCTGACCGCGCGCTACGTGACATTCGACGGCCTCGTCGTCGAGGCCGCGATGTGGCCGGTCGGCGAAAAGCAGCATGTCGCATTCAAGGCCTTGCTCGACGAAGCTGCCGCGACGGCGCATGTCGAACGCGAGCAGGCGAAGGCGGCGGCCGAGCATGCCGCGATCAAGCCCGCCGAAGCGGTCGAAGGCGCGCCGCCGCCGGCCGCGACGGAGCCGCCGCTCGCGGTCTCCGATCCGGCTGCGGATCGCACGCAGCGGATCGAAGCCGCGAAGAAGGAAGCCGCCGAACTCGCCGCGACCTTCGACGGCTGGGTCTTCGTGCTGCCGGCGCACAAGGTGTCCAACATCGACAAGTCGCTCGAGGACATGCTCGCACCGGTCGAGGCCAAGCCGGCCAAGGGCTCGTGAGAGGCTTCCGCGCCTTAGCGCCGGCATCGTCCGCATGACGATGCCGGTGTCGCGCTTCGCCGGCATCGCCGGCAGTGTCGCCGGCGCGCTCGCGGTCGCCGCAGGTGCGTTCGGTTCGCATGCGCTGCGCACGCGTCTCGATGCCGACGCGCTGCGCCTCTGGCAGATCGCGGTCGACTACCAGTTCTGGCACGCGCTGGCGCTGCTCGCGGTCGCGCTGCTGCCGTTCCCCTCGCGTGACTCGCGTGTCGCGGCGATCGCGTTCGGCGTCGGCATCGTGCTGTTCCCGGGCAGCCTCTACGCGCTCGCGCTCGGTGCGCCACGCATGGTCGGCACGATCACGCCGTTCGGCGGCGTCGCGTTCCTGGTCGGCTGGACCGCCTTGATCGTCGCGTTCGCACGCCGTCGTTGATCGCGATCACGCGGCGTGTTCTTGCGCCGCAGTAGATGCAGCGCACAACAGGATTTCCTGAACCCGTTGGCATACTCCGTCGAACAAGCGTTTGACGCTGACAACGACGAAGAAGGGGATTCCATGCTCACCACCACCGAACGGCGCGCCCGGACGCGGCGCAGCCTGCTCGCGTTCTGCCTCGCCTGTGCCATGGCCACGCCTGCCGTTGCGCAGACCCTCAACGCGCCGGGCCTGTCGGCCCCGGGGCGCATCTCGTGGGACGCCGAGGGCGTGCCGACGATCGAGGCCGCCACCGACAACGACGCGGCGTTCCTGCAGGGCTACGCGCATGCGCGCGACCGCTTCTTCCAGATGGACCTCACGCGCCGCTCGGTGAGCGGCACGCTGGCCGAGCTCGTCGGCACCTCGCAGCTCGCCAACGACGTGCAGGCGCGTACGCTCGGCCTGCGCCGCGGCGCCGTGAAGACCTGGGCGGCGATGTCCGACGATTCGCGCGGCTGGCTGCGCGCGTACGCCGACGGCGTCAATTTCTGGCTGTCGAGCAATCCGCTGCCGCCCGAGTACGCCGCGCTGCAGCTCAGCAAGGCCGAGCCGTGGACGCCGGTCGACTCGCTGTGCGTCGGCAAGGGCCTCGCGTTCCAGCTCTCGTTCGATCTCGACATCGATCCGACGATCAAGGTCGGTGCCTACCAGCAGGCCGGTGCCGCCGCGGGCTTCGACGGCAGCGTGCTGTACTTCGGTGATACGCACCGCATCGCGCCGGCCGACGACCGCGTCTCGGTGCCGGGCTTTCAGCCGGGCGGTGGCACGAGTGCCGCGGCGACGGCAGGTTACGCGAAGTCGACCTCGCCGCACGACGTGCCGCCTGCCGTCGACACGATCGACGCGCAGACCATCGACATGGCGCGCCAGCTGCGCGAATCGCTCGAAGGCCATCCGCTGCTCGGCCGCGCGCTTGAAGGTCGCGACACGCCGATCGGCAGCAACGAGTGGGCCGTCGCGGGACGCCACACGGTGTCGGGCAAGGCGATCATGGCCAACGATCCGCACCTCGGCCTCGACGTGCCGCCCGTGTTCATGGAAATGCACCTGCTGTCGCGCGAGCAGCGAGCCGGCGCCATCCTCGACGCGACCGGCGTCAGCGTGCCGGGCGCGCCGGGCATCATCCAGGGCTGCAACCAGCGCCAGTGCTGGGGCACGACGACGAACTCGCTCGACGTGACCGACGTGTTCCAGGAAAAGCTCGTGCTCAACAGCTACGGCCTGCCGTACGCGACCGTGCACAGCGGCCAGGAAGAGCCCGTGCAGTGGATCTTCCAGAACTACTACGTCAACCGCATGAACGGCACGCCCGACACGGTGACGCGCGAGAACTCGATCGGCTACACCAACGGTGGCGTCAGCGTCATCGTGCCGCGCCGCAACGGCGGCGCACTCGCGAGCATCACGGGCACCACGGGCCTGTCGATCGCTTACACGGGCTGGGGTGCGACGTTCGAGATCGAGTCGTTCCGCCGCATCAACCGTGCAGGCAACCTCGCGCAGTTCCAGGAGGCGCTGACGTACTTCGACTTCGGCTCGCAGAACTTCGCCTACGCCGACGTCGACGGCAACATCGCCTACTTCGTGACCGCTGAAGCACCGGTGCGCCGCGACCTGCAGACGCAGAATGCGCCGGCCGGCGGGCGTCCGCCGTGGTTGATCCGCGACGGCTCGATCGGCCTGCACGACTGGATGCCGGTGCAGAACCGTCAGCCCAACCAGGCGACGCCGTTCGAGATTCTGCCCGCCAACGAGATGCCGCACGTCATCAATCCGGAGCGCGGTTACTTCGCCAACGCGAACAACGATCCGATCGGCTTCTCGCTCGACAACAATGCGCTCAACCAGCTGCGTCCGGGTGGCGGCATCTACTACCTCGATGTCGGCGGCGCCTCGGCCTACCGCATGGGCCGCATCGACCGCGAGCTGCAGCGCCTGATCGCGTCGGGCAACAAGATCAGCATGGCCGACATGCAGCGTCTGCAGGCCAACACGCAGCTGCTCGATGCCGAGCTGACGCTGCCGTACCTGCTCGCTGCGTACGACAACGCGACCGCGTCGGGTGCGTGGGCGACGCTCGCCGCACTCGGTGCCGATGCACGCGTGACCGAGGCGATCGGTCGTCTGCGCACGTGGAACTACTCCGCGCCGACCGGCATCCCGCAGGGCTACGACGCCGGCGACAACCCGCTCGCGCTCGGCAACCCGAGCCAGGCCGAGATCGACGCGAGCATCGCGGCGACGATCTTCGCCTCGTGGCGCAGCGCGGCGATCCGCTCGACGATCGACACCACGCTGACCCGCGTGGGCCTCGCCAACTACCGTCCGGGCAGCCGTGACGCGCAGGCCAGCTTCAAGTTCCTGCTCGACAACTACACCGCACTCGGCGGCAAGGGTGTTTCGGGCCTGAACTTCTTCACCGTGGATGGCGCACCGAACGCGGCCGCCGCGCGTGACACGCTGCTGCTCAAGGCACTCGCCGACGGCCTCGCGATGCTGTCGAGCGAGGCGTTCACGCCCGCGTTCGGCGGCTCGACCAACCAGTCCGACTACCGTTGGGGACGCCTGCACCGCATCGTGTTCGATCATCCGCTCGGCGGCCCGTTCAACCTGCCGGGCGCGAACCCGTACGGCTTCACGAACCTCGGCGACGGCTTGCCGGGCATCGCGCGCCCGGGTGGCTTCGAAGCGGTCGATGCCTCGAGCCATGACGTGCGCGGCACCGGCGTCAACAGCTTCATGTTCGGCTCCGGCCCGGCGCGTCGCTTCGTCGGCGAGATGACGCCCGTGATCAACGCCCAGCAGATCCTGCCGGGCGGCCAGAGCGGCGTCCTCGGCAGCCCGCACTATGCGAGCCAGCTCGGCCGCTGGCTGACCAACCAGTACAAGCCGCTGCCGGTGCCCGCGACCGCGGCACTCGCGCAAGGCGTCACGGTGGTGAACTTCCAGCCGCGTTGAAGCTGATGTGATGCGGACCCGCGATCGGTGACGGTCGCGGGTCCGTCACGTTCGGATGACTCATGCGAGCATGGTCATCTACGTGTTCTGATCGTGATCCCGGTGCTCGGGCACTGGGTGGACGTCAAACGGCGGCGATGGAGACGTGACTTCATTATGCTGGTGACATGCATCAGTGTGCCGCTCGCTCTCTCCACGCTTTACCGGCTCAGGTCGCGGTAGATTGGACCATGCGGGAAAGCATCGGTTGGCCGCTTCGGACAAATTATGATTGTCAGGGAAGCATATTCTGGCTGCGCCTCGCTTCTCGATCGACTGCTTGCGTGGCTTGCGTGATCGCAAGATTCTGATGCAGGCTGGCGGGAACCTCTGGAGTTTCCAAATCATGGCCCGCAGTCTTGCTCTCGCCATTTTCGTTGTTCTTTTAACTATCGCTTGCCGTGAGCGGGTACTGCTAAAGCCGAATAGGATGGACGTCTCTCGATTTGTCGACGGTCCAATGTCAGAGAATCCTCCATGCAAAAAGCCTGCGTTGAGCGAAGAGGAGGTAAGCATTTTCGTGAAGAAAGTGCTTGAGAATTCTTATTTTCCTGAGGCGGGTGAGCCCGAGCCTCTGCGTCGTATATCAGCATGGAAATGCATCTATCATTACGAGCAGTCTATCCTCGTTGATGGGAACAATGTACCAGTCCCTCTGAGTGATCTGCATGCAACGTTGCGGATAGCCATCTCGAGAGATGGTAGGTACATTATTCTGTAGAATGGCTCGGGCATTTGTAAAGGTGCGGCCGTGTGGTTTCGCCTTATTTTCTTCAATCGCACTGATTGGATAATCGTAATGCCCGATATGCGAGGCGTATTAATTCGAATAGGCTTCGTGGGGGGGATGAACGCACGATGCGCCGGCACACCCTCCCTCACGAGGTGATCGGAGAGCAACGTCGCCAGCTGGGTATTGGGAGGCGCGTGATGGCTGAGATTGCAACGCGCGGTACGGCGACAGGGCTGAGTTTTATTGGCGAGCGTTCGGTCAGTATCGCTCGTACGTCGCTTGGGGGATCGATCAGGCCCGCCAGCACCAGTGCCAGGGCTCGTACGCGATGCCATGCGGATTCCCGCGCGGATACGACAGCGCGTAGCCGAAGCGCGCGGCATGTCGCACGAGCCATGCGAACGCGGGCGAGCGCTCGAACACTTCTTCCAGGGCATCGAAACCCGGCGTCGTGATGTCGAGGGCGCGTCCGGAGTGGTGTTCGCTGTAGCCCGGTGCTGCGCTGACGCGCAGGATGGCGTCCATGGCCTGGCCGCGTTCGAGTTTCCTGCGCACGATGCCGAGCTGGTACTCGGCGGAGCGGAACGCCGAGACGATCTCGAGTGCGACGCCGTCCGCGGTGGCGGCGGCGTGCATGCGTCGCCATGCGGCCGCGGCGCGCGGCGCGAGCCATTGCTCGCGGTCGTGGATGTCGCGGCCGATCGAGGCGAGGTCGCGCGGTTCGCGCACGATCGGCAGGCCGCGCACGCGGCCGTAGTCGCGTGGCACGCCGAGCGCGAACGCCTCGGCGACGATCGCGCGGCGTCGCGCGGTGTCGCAGCGGGCAGGAGGCGTTGGGGGGGGGGCGGCCATCGGCGCAGCTTAGCCGATCGCGCGCGCGACGCCGGCGGCCCGGCGCGCGGTGCGAGGAATCGCGGTCAGTGCGCGGCGATCCAGCCGGCGATGTCGGCGATCACCTTCGCGTCGACGTTCGACTTGGCGTGGTAGTCGTGCGGGCCGGGCGGGTCGCCGGCCGGCATGAACGTATGGCCGAGCAGCGGGTAGTCGACGAGCGTCACTCGCGCGTCGTCGGCGAAGGCTTCGCGCCAGCGCACGAAGTCGTCGGCCGGCGTGACCTGATAGTCGCGGCCGCCCTGCAGCACGAGCATCGGCTGCGCGAGCGTGCGCGCGACGGCGACCGGGTCGTAGTCGGCGAGGTCGCGCCAGTACGCGGCCGGCAGGCCGAGCATGAGCGGCGTGTCGGCCGGCGTGGCCGCGTCGAGCGCCTTGACCGCGTCGCGCTGGCGTTCGATCTCGGCGAGCGAGGCATCGACGTCGCCTGCGGGCGCCGCGTCGAGCGTCGCGATGTGGCGCATCTGTCGCACGACCGTGTCCTCGAGCGGCAGCGTCGGCGCGGCGAGCAGCACGAGGCCGGCGAGCGTGCCGTCGCGCTGGCCGATGCGCGGTGCCGCGAGTGCGCCGAGGCTGTGGCCGGCGACGAACACGCGGCGTGCGTCGATGCCGGCCTGCGCACGCAGCGTGGCCACGGCGGCGAGCGCGTCGTCGACGGTCTCGTCGTCGAGCGTGAAGGCCTTGCCGACGTAGGCCTCGGGATGCGCCTTGGTGCGCTTCTCGTAGCGCAGCACCGCGATGCCGCGTTCGGCGAGGCCGTGGGCGAGGTCGCGGAACGGCGCGTTGGGGCCGAGCGTCTCGTCGCGATCCTGCGGACCGGATCCGTGCACGAGAACGACGCCGGCGAACGGGCCTGCACCGCGCGGCAGCGTCAGCGTGGCGGGCAGGGCGGTCGCGCCTTCGCCGACGGCGAGCTCGCGTTCCTGCCACGTGGCCGAGGTCTCGACGACGGAGTCCTTCGCCGGCGCCTGTGCGGGCACGAGCCAGAAGCCCGCGATCGTCTCGCCCTCGAAGACCATGCGCGCATCGAGGGCGAGCATCGCGAACGCGAGCGTCGAGGTCACGAACGGCTGCCCGCCGGCGATCTCGCCACGCACCGGGCTGCGCGATGCACGCGCACCGAGCTGTTTCGGCAATGATTGCCAGAGTTCCGCGAGCTTGCCGGCGAGACCTTCCTGCATCTTCGGCGTCGTCATCGCGAGTGCGTCGTCGAAGCGATCCGCGTCGAGCAGGTCGAGGAAGGCTTCGGCGCGTGCAGCCTGCGCGGGATCGAGCGGTGCGGTGCTGGCCGGCGCCGGTGTCAGCGCACGCATGAGGAACCAGCCGCCCGCGCCGATCGCGGCGGTGACGAGCACGATGACGAGGACGACGCGCTTCATCGGGCGATCCTCAGCGCGGGCGCTTGAAGAACAGCAGGATCGGCTGCAGCGGGCCGGTCTGCAGGGCGTTGACGAGCTCCCAGCCGTCGCGGCCCTCGCGCTGCAGCGCCGTGTCGAGCGCCTCGGTGTCGAACGTGCCGAGCAGGCTCGGCTTGATGCGCACGGTGCGGTAATCCCAGCGTCGCGAAGCGTCGGACACGGTCGGTCTCCAGGGTCAGTTGTTGTCGTCGTCGACCGGCTTCGCGGGCGGAGCCGGCTTGAGGCGGCCGTTGCGCCGCAGCGCATCGCGCAGCACGTACTCGATCTGCGCGTTGAGCGAGCGCAACTCGTCGTCGGACCAGCGTTGCATGGCCTCGATGACGGCGGCGCTGATGCGCAGCGGGTAGGCTTTCTTGTCGCTCACGGGCGGGCGTGGACTCAGTACAGCGAGCCGGTGTTGACCACCGGCTGCGTGGCACGATCGCCGCACAGCACGACGAGCAGGTTGCTCACCATCACCGCACGGCGCTCGTTGTCGAGTTCGACGACGCCACGCTGGTTGAGCTGCTCGAGCGCGAGCTCGACCATGCCGACCGCGCCTTCGACGATGCGCGTGCGTGCGGCCACGATCGCGCTGGCCTGCTGGCGCTGCAGCATCGCCTGGGCGATCTCCTGCGCATAGGCGAGATGGCTGATGCGTGCCTCCACGACCTCCACGCCGGCCTTGGCGAGGCGCTCCTGGATCTCGTCGCGCAGGTGCGCGTTGACTTCCTTGCCGTGGCTGCGCAGCGCGATGTTGCCGTCGTCGTGCGCGTCGTACGGGTAGCTCGTCGCCATCTGGCGCAGCGCCGACTCGGCCTGGATGTGCACGAAGTTCTCGTAGTCGTCGACCATGAACACGGCTTCGGCCGTGTCGACGACCTGCCAGACGACGATCGCGCCGATCTCGATCGGGTTGCCGTCGCTGTCGTTGACCTTGAGCTTGCCCGATTCGAAGTTGCGCACGCGCAGCGACACGGGCTTGTGCGTGTAGAGCGGGTTGGTCCAGCGCAGGCCCTGCGCGCGCACGGTGCCCGCGTAGCGGCCGAACAGCTGCATGACGCGACCGACATTCGGCTGTACCGCGAACAGGCCCTTGAACAGGAAGACGAGCAGCGCGAGCAGCAGCACGATCGGAATCACCTGGCCGGGTGCCGGATCGCCACCGGGCGTGCCGCGGATGACCGACACGAGCCACGCCACGGTCGCGCCCGTGCCGACGAGCAGCGCGAGGAACGTGGGGATGCCGGGAAGCGAGAAGGCGGTGCGTTCATTCATGGCGAGGGTCTCCGTTCGGCGCGCTCGGGGCGCAGGCCGGAACCGTCCGACCTGGAGGAAAGATATCAAATTGATATCTCTTTGCAAGATGGCGCGGTGCGCCGCCCGGACGCCGACCATCGGCCGTGTCCATCCTCGATCGCTTCCGCCCGGGGCGTCGGCATGCATGCGGAGGCGCGCCTAGGCTTCGGTAGGGCGGAACCCGCGAAGCGGATTCCGCCGTGGGCGATGATCGACAGGGTCGCAGGCGAAGCGGGAGTGACGGACGTGCTGCCCGCAGCGCCGGTGCTCAGGGGCGCGGCACCGCGAAGCGCAGCCACGGTGCAGGCACGTGTTCGCCGCTGACGTAGAACGTCGTGGCGTCGGCGTCGAAGCCGATCGCCTCGGCCTGCGGGATCGGCGGCAACACGATGCGCTGCGGCGTCGACGCGAAGGCCTTCGCCCAGTCCTGTCCTTTCGTGCGCGTGAACAGCCAGGCATCGCGGTAGGTCAGCACGATCGCGCGCGTGCCGGCGGCATCGATGTCCATGCCGGTCGGCCAGCCGCCGTAGCGCGCTGCCGGGTAGCGGGCTTGGCGCTCCTGCGCGGTCGGGCGCGGGATCGACGTGATGTCGACGACGTGCCGCGCGACCTGCACGCGGCCGTCGCCGGGGCCGAGCGGCACGGCATAGACCTGTGGCAACGGCGTGCGCTTGGTGATCACCAGGATCTCGCGCGCGGCGACATCGACGGAGAACGCTTCGGTATCGTGCGGCGCGTCGGGATAGCGGAAGCGCAGGCGCCAGTCCGGGCGCGCGTGGATCGTCGTGCCCGCCGCGGGCACCTGCGGCTCGCGCAAGGCGATGATCTCGACGTCCTTGCGCACGCCGCCGTTGTCGCCGATGTCGCCGATCAGCAGCCACGGCTCGCCGTCGATCACGTACGAGGCGACGTCTTCCCAGTCGACTGCACGCACGCCGTCGATGACCAGCGTGCCGAGTGCGCGCCCCTGCGCGTCGAGCGCGCGCAACGCGGCCGGGCGCGGCCAGTCGTTGTGGACCCAGAAGCGTTCGGGATCGCGCCGCGACACCGCGAGCCCGCTGATCTCGTCGAGCGACGGATCGGTCACGAAGCCGACCAGTTGCGGCGTGTCGGGTGCCGGTCCCGCCGTCTCGGCCGCAGGTACGGGGGGGGCCGGATCGGCGAGCGACGACGGCGTCGTGAAAGCGAAGGCGAGGGCGCACAGCGCGCCCGTCGTGACGACGCCCGCGGCGCGTCGTGCGTTCAGTGCGACGCGTCCGCCGGCAGCGCCTCGAGGTGCCGGATCTCGATGCGGCCGAGCAGGTCGAGTGCCTGATAGAAGCGCCACGGATCGCCGTCGCCGGCCGAGAACGCGA
This sequence comes from Lysobacteraceae bacterium PS02065, assembly GCA_029959555.1. Taxonomy (GTDB): domain Bacteria; phylum Pseudomonadota; class Gammaproteobacteria; order Xanthomonadales; family Rhodanobacteraceae; genus Dokdonella. Next base: position 40,650 of record JASCPI010000020.1, read on the forward strand.
TGTGACCGGCATCGAAACCCGCCAGCGCGGCGTCGTAACTGCGCCAGCGGTCGCCGGTCCAGGCCTGCACCCAGGCATGTGGCACGAACACGTTCTTCGATCCGGCGAACCCGGGCGCGTAGGCGAGGCCGTCGACGACGCGTGTGGCGATGCCGATCGAGCGGCCGAGTGCGGCGAGCAGCACGGCGTGCTCGGTGCAGTCGCCGCGCGGATCGCGCACGACTTCGAGCGCGGAGGCGTAGCCGACGCCGAGGTTCTTGTCGGTGATGTAGCTGCGCACGAAGGTCTCGAGCGCGAGCATCCGTGCGGCGTCGCCTTCGACGCCTTCGGTAGCCTTGCGCGCGAGCGCGACGACTTCGGGCGCATCGCTCTGCAGCCAGTCGTTGGCGGCGTGATCGGCGGCTTCGGGAGGCGTGCCGAACCCCGTGCGCGCGTCGCGTCGCACGTCGACGACGAGCTGCGAGCCCTTGCGCTTCACGGACTGCTCGGCGGTATCGCCGAGCGTCAGCGGCGCGCCGCGGTCGCGCGGCTTGAGCATGTAGCGCACGCCGTTCGCAAGTTCCTCGCGGCGCAGCGTGCGCGGTGCCTGCACGAGCGTGCGTTCGAACACGTCGGAGGACTGGTTCGGCGCGTTCGCACAGGCTTCGTCGCACTCGAGCATGACGAGCTCCACGCCCATCATCGGCGTCGACAGCTTGCGGATGCGGCGCTCGTCGTCCACCCACGCCGTGCTGACGACACCGGGGCCAGGGAACTCGAAGGCCTGCTCGACGCGATGCAGGCGCGCACGGCCCGTGGCCAGCGAGACGGTCTCGAGCGCACCGACCGTACTCGTGATCGCGATCGCCGAGAGGCTCGACGACATGAAAGAGAGCTGGCGATCGCTCGCGCCCTTCTCGAGCGGCGCCGCGAGGCCTGCCAGGCGCAGCCCTTCGGGCAGACGTGCGCCCTCGGGCCATGCGATCTCGCGCTCCTGCCATTCGCCGGCGGTGCGGATGCGCACCTGCGCGCGACCGTTGGCGACGCGGCCCTCGATGCGCGTCTCGTTGCCGGTCAGGTGCGAGGCATTCGTGAACGCGATCGGCTCGCCCGCGGGCGTCTCCTCGCTGACCTCGGTACTGCTCATCGCGACCCTGGTGCCGGCGCGGTCGAGTTCGATGTCGAGCTGCTGCGTGGTGACGACGCGGTCGTCGCGCACTTCGCGCGTGTTGTGGAAACGGCCGATCTTGCGACCGTCGAGCAGCACCGTGAACCACTGGTCTTCCGCGGGAGCGGCATGGACCCCGAGCGGGGCGAGCAGGAACAGGACGAGGAGAAGGCGTGGCATGGACGGCGTCATGGGGGCGAATCCCGATTGTGCCAGCCGTGCGCGCCGCGTGCGCGGCCCGCCGCGGTGCGCTGTACTACACTCGCGCCCCCGTCCACGGAACCCGCGCATGAAACCGTTCGGCACCCCGCATACCGATACCGCGATCCGCGCCCTGCTGCTCGGCTCGGGCGAGCTCGGCAAGGAGGTCGCGCTCGAGCTGCAGCGCTTCGCCGTCGAGGTCATCGCCGTGGATCGTTACGCGAACGCCCCGGCCATGCAGGTCGCGCACCGCAGCCATGTCGTCGACATGCTCGACGGCGCCGAGATCCGCCGCCTCGTCGAGCTCGAGAAGCCCGACCTCGTCGTACCCGAGATCGAAGCGATCCACACGCCGACGCTGGTCGAGCTCGAACGCGAAGGCCTGCACGTGGTACCGACCGCGCGCGCGGCATGGCTCACGATGAACCGCGAGGGCATCCGCCGCCTCGCCGCCGAGGAACTCGGCTTGCCGACCTCGCCGTACCGTTTCGTCGACACGCGCGAGGCCTACGCCGAGGCGGCCGCGGCGCTCGGCTTCCCGTTCGTGATCAAGCCGGTCATGAGCTCGTCGGGCAAGGGCCAGAGCATCGTGCGCGAAGCCTCGCAGCTCGACGCCGCATGGGACTACGCGCAGTCGGGTGGCCGCGCCGGCAAGGGGCGCTGCATCGTCGAGGGCTTCGTCGACTTCGACTACGAGATCACGCTGCTGACCGTGCGCCATGCCGGCGGCACCACGTTCTGTGCACCGATCGGCCATCGTCAGGAAGCCGGCGACTATCGTGAATCGTGGCAGCCTCAGGCGATGCCGGCCGCGGCGCTGGCCGAGGCCGAGCGCCAAGCCCAGGCCGTCACGGCCGCGCTCGGCGGATACGGCCTGTTCGGCGTCGAATTCTTCGTCAAGGGCGATGCGGTGGTGTTCTCGGAGGTGAGCCCGCGTCCGCACGACACCGGCCTGGTCACGCTGGTGTCGCAGGACCTCTCGGAGTTCGCGCTGCACGCGCGCGCGATCCTCGGCCTGCCGATTCCGTCGCTGCGTTCGCTCGGTCCGTCGGCCTCCTGCGCCGTGCTCGTCGAGGGTGACGGTGACCGCATCGTGTTCGACGGCGTCGCCGAGGCCCTCGCCGAGCCCGACACCGCGCTGCGCCTGTTCGGCAAGCCCGAGGTGCGCGGCCAGCGCCGCCTGGCGGTCACGCTCGCGCGCGGCGACAGCATCGAGGAGGCGCGTGCCAAGGCCGTGCGGGCGGCTTCGAAGCTGCGCGCGACGGTCGGCTGAGCGCGCGCGCTCAGTCCATGTCGAGCGATTCGATGTTGCGCCAGTTGCCGAGGTGCAGCACCTCGAGCGGGCGGAAGCGCGCCTTGTAGTCCATCTTCGGGTGGTTGCGGATCCAGAAGCCGAGGTAGACGTGCTCGATGCCCCACTCGGCGGCGAGGCGGATCTGGCTCAGGATCGCGAACGTGCCGAGGCCGCGGGCGTGCTCGTCCGGATCGAAGAACGTGTAGACGGCGGACAGGCCGCTCGCGCAGACGTCGGTGACGGCGACGCCGACGAGGCGGCCTTCGACGCGGAACTCGACGAAGCGCGTCGGGCTCCAGGTCGTGAACAGGAAGCGCGGGAAATCCTCGGGGTGGACGTCGTCCATGCCGCCGTCGCGATGGCGTGCCTGCAGGTAGCGCCCGTACAGCGCGTAGCGTTCGTCGTTGATGCCGGCTTCGCAGACCGACACCTCGACGTCGGCGTTGCGGCGCAGGCAGCGGCGCTGGCTGCGGTCGGGTTCGAACGTGGCCACCGGGATGCGGCAGGCCACGCAGGCGCGGCAGCCCATGCAATGCGGCACGTAGACATGCCCGCCGGCGCGGCGGTAGCCGCGCTGCAGGCCATGCTCGTAGAGCGCCGGCAACTGCGGCACGCTCGGATCGATGACGAGGTTCTGGGCGGTGCGGTCGGCGAAGTAGCCGCAGGGATGCGGCAGGGTCTGGAAGAGGCGGACGACGTCGGAGCGCATGGACGGATTCTAATCAGGGCACGGCCCCCCGCAACTGCGATCAGGACGACAGATATGAAATCCCGATCAGCACGACAACGCCCGCGATAAGGCCGAGCAGGACCATGCGCAGGCGCGTCGAGCTGGCCCGGTGCCGGCGCACGGTGTCGAGCGTGCGCGCGGCGGCCAGTTCGTCGGCGAACCGAGTCGCGGGTTCCAGGCCCGCCTCGCGAAGGACCTCGCGGGCGCGCGCCTGGTCGTTGGCGTGGGTGACCCAGACCTGCGGCCAAGCTTCGCCATCCTTGCGCTCGGAGTAGCTGAACCGCTTCCAGGCGCCGCCCTGCCACGAGTTGCGGTTCTGGATCGAGGTTTCGATCCCGGCCTCGCCGAGCAGCGCGACCACGCGCTTGACGTTCTCCTGGCGGGGCGAGGTGTAGATCTGGCGCATCGTCGGGTCCTCAGGCTTCGGGCGTGACGCGGATCATGCCTTCCTGCGCCGTCGAGGCGACGAGCGTGCCGTCGCGCGTGTAGATCATGCCGCGGGCGAGACCGCGCGAGCCCTGCGCGCTCGGGCTGTCGCAGCTGTACAGCAGCCATTCGTCGACGCGGAAAGGCCGATGGAACCACAGCGCATGGTCGAGGCTGGCCATGCGCACGTTCGGCTGCAGGTAGGAGATCGCGTGCGGGAACGTGGTCGTGCCGATCAGGTGGAAATCCGAGGCGTAAGCGAGCAGCGAGCGGTGCAGCACGTCGCCCTCGGGGACCTCGTCGACGAGACGGAACCACACGTTCTGGTACGGCGGCTGGCGCGTCGGGTTGGCCTCGTTGCGCGGGTGCACGTGGCGGAACTCGAACGGGCCGGCGTTGCTGAGCCAGCGCCTGCTCTGGGCCGGCACGCGCGCGAGGTCCTCGGGCGGGATCAGGTCGACGACCGGCAGCTCCTCGGGCTTGGGCACGAGCGGCATCGGGAACTGGTGCTCGGCGCCGGGCTGGGCGACGTGGAACGACGCCGTCATCGCGAAGATCGTCTGGCCGTGCTGGACCGCGACGACCCGGCGCGCAGAGAAACTGCCGCCGTCGCGCGTGCGCTCGACCGAGTAGATGATCGGCGCCTCGACGTCGCCGGCACGCAGGAAATACGCGTGCAGCGAGTGCGCCGAGCGGTCGCCGTCGACGGTCTGCTGGGCGGCCGACAAGGCCTGGCCGAGCACCTGGCCGCCGAACACGTAGCGCGTGCCGATGTCGCGGCTCTGGCCACGGAACAGGTTGTCCTCGAGCCGCTCGAGCTGCAGCAGCGTGATGAGTTCGCGGACGACGGGAACGGCCATGGAGCCTGCGCACGGATGGGCGGGCCAGTATAGCGGCTGTGCCGCGAGGGCTCGTGCCGCAGGTAGGCGATCCGGCGCGGCGCGTCGTCGCCCACGCGCCGCGGTCGGGCGCGGGCCGGGCCGTTGCAGGTATCAGTCGCCGCTGTCGGGCACGAGCTTCCTGAGGCCGCTCTCGGCCAGCACGCGTGGCCACGGGAACAGCGGGCCCGGGTCGACGCGGCGTGGCAGCTGGATCGCCGGATCGTCGCTGGCCGGCTCGGTGCGCCGATCGAGCTCGTCGTGGCCGGCGATCCAGCGCAGGTTCGGGTGGTCCGCGCGCAGGCGTGCGAGCAGCGCGAGCAGGGCGTCGATCTGGGCGGCGGTGTAAGGCTCGGTGAAGGCCTGGCGGCGCGAGTCGGTCCAGTCCGGATAGCGCCCGAGGTTGACCATCTCGATGCCGATCGAACGCGGATTGAAGCCGGCCGTGTGGTGGGCGACGCGCGTGTCGGCGACGAAGCGGAACGTGCTGCCGTCACGGTCGACGTAGTAATGCCCGCTGTTACCGGTCTGCGAGACCTCGTAACGCACGCGCTCACCATACTCGCGGGCGATCGCGAGGTCGGGCAGTTCGGTGCAGTGCATGACGACGAGGTCGACCGTGCCGCGCGCTCGCGCGTCGAGGCGCGCCTCGTAGGGCAGGGGCCAGTCCTGGATCGCGAGTTCGCTCATGCGCGGCAGTGTCGCACGGCATGGGGGCAGGTTCATTTTCCCGGCAGAACCGGGGCCAGAGCTGGGGTCGGGTTCATTTTTCCCGACGCGCCGTGGCATGGGGTCAGATTCATTTTCTTTGTACCCGTCCGCTCGAGTGGAACGGCACTTCGAGAACATGAACCTGACCCCATGCCGGATCTTGTGCCATAGGAAAAAATGAGCCTGACCCCGGTCTTCAAGCTGACCCGTGATCCCGGGTGTTCTGGCATGCTGCGCGCCGACGGGGAGCACGTGCCGATGGCGATCGACCGCATCGAACTCAATGGCGAGGCCGCCGATGCGGCGGCGCTCGCGCGGCTCGCGCAGGTCAACTACGGCCATTTCACCTCGATGCAGGTGCGCGACGGCGGCGTGCGCGGTCTCGACCTGCATCTCGCGCGGCTCGATGCCGCGACGCGCGAGCTGTTCGGAGCGCCGCTCGATCCCGACGCGGTGCGCGCGCTGTTGCGCCATGCGATCGGCGGCGACGCCGACCTGTCGCTGCGCGTGACCGTGTTCTCGCGTACGTTCGACCGCACGCGCCCCGAGCGCGCATCCGCGCCGGACGTGCTCGTCGCGGCCTCGGATCCGCGCGGACCGCACGAGTCGCCGCTGCGCTTGCGCGCCGCCGTGCACGAGCGCGCCGCGGCGCATCTCAAGCACGTCGGCACGTTCGACCTGTTCCACCACGTGCGCGAAGCGCGCCTGGCCGGTGCCGACGACGTGCTGTTCACGACACGCGATGGCGCGGTCTCCGAGGCTTCGATCTGGAACGTCGGCTTCCGGGACGGTGCGCGCGTGGTCTGGCCGAATGCGCCGGCCCTGCACGGCATCACCCAGCAGGTGATCACGCGCGGCCTGCTTGCGCGAGGCCTCGAGGTGCTGTCGCGCGAGGTCGCGCTCGACGACGCGAAAGGCTTCCGGACCGCGTTCGTCTGCAATTCGTCGACGCCGGCCTGTGCGATTGCCGCGATCGACGGCATCGTGCTGCCCCGCGACGAGGTCGCGCTCGGGGATGTGCGCGACGCGTACGCTTCCCAACCCCTGGAGCGGCCATGAGTACTCGTGGTGATCGCCTGCGGCGTGTCGCGGCCGCGCTCGTCGCGGCGACGGCCGCATTCGCGCTCGGCCTGCAGTACGGGCTGCTCGTCGCCGCGAAGCGCGAGACGACCGGTATCGCGCTCGCCACGCTCGAGTTCCTGAGCTACTTCACGATCCTGAGCAACCTCATGGTCGCCGTCGTCGCGACGGCCGCGGTCGCCGGCCGACCCGCGCGCCTGCTCGGCGAAGGCGTGCGCGGCGCGGTCGCGGTCTACATCGGCGTGACCGGACTCATCTACGTGACGGTGCTGGCCGCGTTGTGGCAGCCGACCGGCTGGCAGCACGTCGCCGACACCTTGCTGCACGCGGTCGTGCCGCTGGCCTACCTCGCCTGGTGGGCGTGCTCGCGCCCGCGCGGCGGGCTGCGCCTTGCGCACGTGGCCAGGTGGCTGGCCTGGCCCGCCGTCTACCTCGTGCTGGTCCTCGCACGCGGGGCCTGGCTCGGCGCCTATCCATACCCGTTCATCGACGTCGGCGTGCTCGGCGCGGGTCGGGCCGCGCTCAACGCGTTGGCCGTCACCGGGGTATTCCTCGTCGTCGGCCTCGTCGTGTTCGGGCTGGACCGCCTGCGCGCGCGTGCAGCCGGCTGAGGTTCGCTGGTACTGTGGGCGGACCTCCGTCCGCCGAGCGTCCATGCCGCCGTTGTCTTCCATCCCGCGCGTCGCCTTCGCGTTCACACTGATCCTCCTCAACACCACGCTGCACTGCATCCCGCTGTTCGCGCTCGCGATCGTCAAGCTGCTGCTGCCGATTCCCGGCGTGCGGCGCGCGCTGTCGCTCGCGATCGCGGCGATCGGCGAGAGCTGGATAGCGGTCAACAGCGCGCTGATCGCGAGCCTCGCGGGTACGCGCATCCGCGTCGAAGGTGGCGAAGGCCTGCGTCACGGCGGCTGGTACCTCGTGCTCTGCAACCACCAGAGCTGGGTCGACATCCCGGTGTTGCAGAAAGCGTTCAACCGCCGCATCCCGCTCCTGCGCTTCTTCCTCAAGAGCGAGCTCGTGTGGGTGCCGATCCTCGGCCTCGCCTGGTGGGCGCTCGATTTCCCGTTCATGAAGCGCTACTCGCGCGCGCTGCTCGAGAAGCGCCCCGAGCTGCGCGGGAAGGACACCGAGGCGACGCGGCGCGCCTGTGCGAAGTACCGCCAGCTGCCCGTGTCGGTCATGAACTTCGTCGAAGGCACGCGCTTCACGCCGGCCAAGCACGACCAGCAGGCATCACCGTACACGCACCTGCTGAAACCGCGCGCGGGTGGCATCGGCCTCGTGCTCGGCGCGATGGGCGACATGCTCGAGGCGATCGTCGACGTGACGATCGTCTATCCGAACGGTCAGCCCAGCGTGGTCGATCTCATGGCCGGTCGCGTGCGCGAGGTCGTCGTGCACGTCGACGTGCAGCCGGTGCCGGCCGAGTTCGTCGGTGCGGACTACGAGAACGACGAGGCCTTCCGCGAACGCTTCCAGGCCTGGGTCAATGCGCTGTGGGCGGCCAAGGATGCGCGCATCGCGGCGTTGCAGTCGGGCGGAACCGTATCCGCATCGGCACCGTGACCATGCCGGTCTTCCGCTCAAGCTGAACCGCACTCGCGTTTTGGTGTGATGGCCGTCACATTCCGGCCCGCACTTCGGGTCGTGGCGCATCCGTGGCGCTGCACGGCGCGTACGCCTCCCCGATGACCCGCGCGGGGCGCGGGGCGTCGCCCGTCCTCACCAGGGAGTGCGCCATGCCGATCCACCGTGTCGTCACGACACCCGTTTCCACGCTCGTTTCGCTGCGCAGCCGTTGCGCCTTGCTCGTCGCGTTCCTGTTCGGCGGCGATGCGTTCGCCCAGGAACTGCTCGGCCTCACCGATGCCAACGTGCTCGTGCGGTTCTCGGCCACGTTGCCGGCATCGGCACCCTCGGCACAGCCGATCGCAGGCCTCGCCGCCGGCGACGACCTCGTCGGCATCGACATCCGGCCGGCCACGGGCGTGCTCTACGGCCTGGCCTCGTCGGGCAACCTCTACACGATCGATCCCGCGACCGCGCAGGCGACCCAGGTCGCGGTGCTGACGCAGGCGCCGAGCGGCACGCGGTTCGGCGTCGATTTCAACCCGGTCGCGGACCGTCTGCGCGTGGTCAGCGACAACGGCCAGAGCCTTCGCATCGATGTGGGCACCGGTGCGACGACGGTGGACGGATCGATCAACCCGGCCGGCCCGCAGGTGGTGGCCGTCGGCTACACGAACAGCGTCGCGGGTGCGACGACGACGGCGCTGTACGACATCGATCGCGCGGGCAACCAGCTGCTGCTGCAGGCACCGCCCAATGACGGTACGGTCAGTGTCGTCGGTCCGCTCGGCGTGACGATCGAGGACGGTACCGGCATGGACATCCTGTCGATTGGTGGCGGCAACACGGCGTACGCCGTGCTGCGTGTCGCCGGCACGACGGCGCTGTACACGATCGATCTCGCGAACGGTGCGGCGACCGTGGTCGGCAACCTTGCCGGCAATCCGGTGGTCGTCGGACTGACGTCGAGCGCGTCTCCCGTCGCCGGTGCGCCCGTGTTGTCGGGTACCGCGGTCGGCCTCGACGCGGCCAACGGCCTCGTGCGCTTCCCGACCGGTTCGCCCACGGGTGCGGGATCGGTGGTTCCGGTCACGGGTCTGGCGGGCGGTGACACGCTGGTCGACATCGATTTCCGTCCTGCCACCGGACAACTCTACGCGCTGGCGTCGTCCGGTCGTCTCTACGTGGTCGATCCCGCGACGGGAGCCGCGACAGCGGGCATGCAACTGTCGGTCGCGCCGAACGGCGGCGTGTTCGCGATCGACTTCAATCCCACCGTGGACCGCCTGCGCGTGGTCAGCAACGCTGGTCAGAACCTGCGCGTGAACGTCGACACGGGCGAAGCGATCGTCGACGGCGCGATCAATCCGGCGGCGCCGCAGATCGCGGGGGCGGCCTACACCTTCAGTGCACCCGGTGCGACGAGCACGGGCCTGTACGTGCTCGATGCCGGCAGCGACGCCCTGTTCCTGCAGAGCCCGCCGAACGCGGGCACGCTCGTGCCGATCGGCGCTCTCGGTGCCGCGTTCGATGCGCCGGGCGGTTTCGACATCCTCAGCGACGGGGCGACGAACACGGCGTACGCGGCGCTCGCCAGCGGCGGCACGACGACGCTCCACGTCATCGACCTGCTCTCGGGTGCGGCCACGCCGGTCGGTGCGGTCGGCGGCAATCCTGCGCTGCGCGGCCTTGCCGTGACGAGCGCGGTCATCGGCGGCCCGGGTGGTCCGGATGGCGACGCCGTGCCGCTGCCGCTTGATGCGCGTTGGGCGATGCTCGCACTGGTTGCGCTGCTGATGGCGGGAGGCGCCTTCACGCTGCATCGACACGCGTCGACACGCCGAGGCTGACGCCGTCTCCCGGTCGCGCCACACGGCGCGGCCGGGGATGCGTCACCAGTCCAGCGTGCCGCGGATCGCGACGACGCAGCGGCCGCCGATCCAGGCCTCGCCGTCGGCATCGATGCCGACCTCGACCACACCGTCACGGCCGACTTCGCGGCCCTGGCTCGCGCGATACGGATTGCCGAGGCCCGCGAGCACGCCGTCCGCCGCGAGCAGCGCGCCGATCGCCGCGTTCGCGCTGCCGGTGACGGGGTCTTCCGGAATGCCGTCGGCCGGACAGAACGCGCGCACGACCACGGCCGGATCGCCGCCGGTGACGGCGTACACGGCAACGCCGACCGCCGCGTTGCCGAGCGTGAACGCGGCCATCGCAGCGAGATCGGGTACGAGTCCGCGCACCGCGTCCTCGTCGCGCGTCGCGACGCACCACCACAGCGGGCCGTTGTCGACGAGGCGCGGCGTGCCAACGTCCGCGACCGCGTCCGCGAGCGCGATGCGCAGGCCTTCGCGTTCGGCCGCGTCGGCATCGCGCCAGCTCGCACGCGGCGCGCGCACGTGGACGCGCCGCGAGGTGCCTTCGCCGTCGATGCGCACAGGCAGCAGGCCGGCCGCGCACTGCTGCACGAGGCGGCCGTCACGCGGCACGACGAGGCCGGCGTCGAGCGCCGCGAACGCGCTGCCGACGCTGGGATGGCCCGCGAACGGCAATTCCTGGCGCGGCGTGAAGATGCGCACGCGGTAGTCAGCACCCGTCTCGGTCGGCGGCAGCAGGAACGTGGTCTCGGACAGGTTGGTCCAGGTCGCGAAACGCTGCATCGCGCCGTCGTCGAGGCCGTGTCCGTCGAGCACGACCGCGAGCGCGTTGCCGGCGCCGGCGCGGTCGGTGAACACGTCGAGTTGCAGGAACGGTCGCGGCGGCATGACACGGCTCGGCAGGATCGGGCCGGCATCATGCCATCCGGCGCGCGCCGTCAGCCTGCGTCGAAGGTCTCGACGAACACCTCGTCGGTCGGCGTGATCGGCGTGCAGCCACCCGCATCGAAGCGCGCCGTGATGTCGGCGACCATCTGCAGATAGACCGGGAAGGCCTGGTCGTTGATGCCGGCACCGCCGCGGATCATGAACGCGCCATAGAGGCCGCGTGAGGTGTCGAACCACGGGAAAAAGCCGAACGCGCCGAGGCTGTGCGAGAACGTCGGCTCGCCTTGCGGTCCCGGCGCGATCCAGTTGCCGAGGCCGTAGCGGATCGGCGCCACCGCGTTGTTCGGCGCATAGGCGATCGGCCGGTCGCCGACCTGGTCCTCGACGATGAGCCGCACGCTGGCGGGTTTCAGCACACGCACGCCGTCACCACGGCCGCGGTTGGCGAGCATGTGCAGCAGGCGCCCGTAATCGGGCAGGCTGCTCTGGCCGCTGCCCGAGATGCGGTAGTTCGCGGTCGGGCCGAGGCCTTGCCAGTCGATCGTCGTGATGCCGAGCGGTGTGCCGACCTCGCTGCGCCAGCGCTGCTCCCAGTCGCCGCCGCCGACGACTTCGGCGACGCGCCCGGCGACGTGCATCGAGATGCCGCCGTAGGCGAACTGGCCGCCCATCGTGTAGCCGGCCTCGAACGGCCGGCAACAGGCGATGCGCTGCACGGCCTCGGCGAGCGTGATCGTATCGTCGCCGAGCACGGGCGCGCTTTCGTCGCCGCCGTAGCCGGCCGTATGGCTGAACATGCGGCGCAGCGTCATCGTCCCTTTCTCGCCCGTGAAGGCGGGGAGGTAGGTCGACACGGGCGTGTCGAGCCCCGCCTCGCCGCGCTCGATCACCTGCGCGATGCGCACGGCGCTCGCGAGCTTGCTCGCCGACGCGAGCGCGATCACCGTCTGCGGCGTGTAGCTGCCGAGGTAGCGCTCGGCCAGCACCCCTTGCGTCGTGCCGACGAGCATGCCGCCGCCGGGCAGGCCTTCGCTCGCGACGAGCGCGGCGAAGCGCGCATGGGCGTCGTCGAAGCGGCACTCCGCCGCGTGCACGGCAGGCGACGCGAGAACGAGCAGGATCCACAGCGGGACACGGGGCATCGGCGCGACTCCTTGGCGGGATGTCGTCAGGCAACGCTCGGGCGCGGTTTCGGTTGACGCGACGTCGGGCTGCGCGTGGAGCCCGCGCGTCATGCGCAGACTCAGCGGCGACGCGGCGGCGTGGTGCTGGCCGCAGTCTTCGCGTTCGCACGTGTCGCGACCCAGACGCGATGGCGCGAGCCGCGCCCCGCGTGCGCGCGCACCGGAACCTCGTCGACCGCGAAGCCGGCCTGGCCCAGGCGCGCCGTGAAGGCGGCATCGGCATGCGCCGACCACACGGCGAGCACGCCGCCGTCGCGCAGCGCGGCATGCGCGGCGGCGAGGCCCGCCACCGAGTAGATCGCGTCGTTGTCGCGGCGCGTGAGGCCTTCGGGGCCGTTGTCGACGTCGAGCAGGATCGCGTCCCACGCGCGCGTGGACGTCCGCACGAGACGGCCGACGTCACCTTCGACGACGCGTGTGCGCGGGTCGTCCAGCGGCCGGCCGGCGTGCTCGCCGAGCTCGCCGCGGTTCCATGCGACGACGCCGGGCACGAGTTCGGCCACGGTGACCTCGGCGTCGTCGCGCAGGTCGTGCAACGCGGCGGCGAGCGTGAAGCCCATGCCGAGCCCGCCGACGAGCACGCGTGCACCGGCGCGCGACGCGATCGGCGCGCAGCCGATATGGGCGAGTGCATCCTCCGAGCCGTGCATGCGCGTGGACATGAGATCGCCGCCGTGACCCGCGATCTTGATCGTGAAGTGCGCACCGTCACGAAACAGGCGAAGCTCGCCGCCGCCCGGAATCGGCGCGGTGTCGAGCAGGGGCATGCGGGCGCTGGGCATCGATGGACACGGTTGATGACGGGGGCGAGATGGTACGCGACGCGCAAGCCGGGCGTTCCCGAGGGTGGACATTCCGCGTCGGGGCGGCTACACAGGCGCGCGCACCGTCTCATCGGAAACCTTGTCGTGAAGAAGTCCTCCGCCGGCCTGCTGGCCGGCCTCGTCCTGCTCCTCGTCGCCTGCGGCACCACCCCGCGTCGCGACGCGCCTCCTGCATCCTCGGCTGCGGCCCCGCTCAAGATCGCGAGCTGGAACATGGAGCACCTCGCCGAGACCGACGGCACCGGCTGCAAGGCGCGCACCGAGCCCGACTACGCTGCGTTGCGCGCCTACACGGCGACGCTCGACGCCGATGTCGTGGTGTTCCAGGAGGTCGAGTCGCAGGCTGCGGCCGAGCGCGTGTTCACGCCGGACCGTTACGTCGTCGTCATGTCCTCGCGTCCCGACAGCGGCCGTCATGGCCCGTGCCGCCGTGGTGGCGATGCCGGTGGTCTGACGATCCGCCGCCAGAGCGTCGGCTTCGCGATCCGCAAGGGCATCGCGTTCGCGCGCAATCCCGACCTCGAGGCGCTCGGCGTCGGCAACCCGGACCTGCGCTGGGGCGTCGACGTGACGATCGCGCGCGGCGAGCCGGTGCGCCTGCTCGGCGTGCATCTCAAGAGCGGCTGCGCACGCGGTGACAGCGGCGAGGCCTGCGAGGTGCTGTTCGATCAGGTGCCGGTGCTGCAGCGCTGGATCGAGGCGCGCGCGGCCGAAGGCACCGCGTTCGCGATCCTCGGCGACTGGAATCGCCGCCTCGCGCTGCCGGGCGACCCGGTCTGGAAGCAGCTCGGCGAGGCCATGCCGGCCGGTCGCGCACTGACCGATGCCGCAGGTGGACGTGGTGCCACCTGCAAGCAGCGTTTCCCCGACTACATCGACCATATCGTGCTCGATCCGCAGGCCGCGGCGCGCGTGCAGGCCGGTTCTTTCGAGGAATTCGCCTACGGCGTACCCGAGGCCGAGCACCCGTCGGATCACTGCCCGATCGCGGTGCGCCTGGACTGACGCGGGCGCGCGCACTGGAGAAGCGCGCGGCGACTGGCTACCCTTGCGCCCCGTTTCCGGCGGGTGGCCGCGCGTTTTCGCTTGCCGCCCGCTCCGCCACCGACACCAAGCAGGTATTCCCATGGGCAGAGGCCCGAGCATCGAAGGCCGCAAGAACGCCGAGGACGCGCGTCGCGGCAAGATCTTCACCAAGCTGATCCGCGAGATCACGGTCGCCGCGCGTCAGGGCGCCGATCCGTCCGCGAACGCGCGCCTGCGCATCGCGATCGACAAGGCGCTGTCCTCGAACATGTCCAAGGACACGATCGAGCGCGCGGTCAAGCGTGGCTCGGGTGCCGACGGCGCCGACAACATGCAGGAGCTGCGTTACGAGGGCTACGGCCCGTCGGGCGTCGCGCTGATCATCGACACCATGACCGACAACCCCGTGCGCACCGTGGCCGACGTGCGCCACGCGCTCGGCAAGCACGGCGGCAACCTCGGCACCAGTGGTTCGGTCGCGTTCCAGTTCGCGCGCGTCGGCGAGATCGTCGTCGACACCTCGGCCGACGGCGCCGAGGACCGCGTCCTCGAACTTGCCCTCGACGCCGGTGCCGACGACGTGCAGGCCGAAGCCGGGCAGAGCACGGTGCTGTGCGCGCCGGACCAGTTCGAGGCGGTCAAGAAGGCGCTGGTCGACGCCGGCATCGAGCCGGTTTCGGCCGATGTGGTCATGCGTCCCGAGAACCGCGTCGCGGTGACCGGCGAGGCCGCCGAGACCATGGCCGACCTGCTCGAGTGGCTCGACGAGCTCGACGATGTCCAGGACGTCTACCACAACGCGACGCTGCCCCAGTAAGCGACCTCAGGCGCCCGCCGCGCGCGGGCGCAGTGCGAGCAGCGTGATCGCGCCCGCGACGAGCCCCCAGAAGGCCGAGCCGACGCCCCACAGCACGAGTCCCGAGGCGGTCACGAGGAAGGTCACGAGCGCGGCTTCGCGCGCGCTTTCCTCGTGCAGGGCCGCGGCGAGGCTGTTGCCGATCGTGCCGAGCAGGGCGATGCCGGCGATGGCCATGACGAGTTCCTTCGGGAACGCCGCGAACAGCGCGGCCACGGTCGCCCCGAACAGCCCGACCACGATGTAGAACGCGCCGGCCGCGACCGCGGCGACGTAGCGGCGCGACGGGTCCTCGTGCGCCTCGCGGCCCATGCAGATCGCCGCGGTGATCGCGGCGAGGTTGAGGGCGTAGGCACCGAACGGCGCGAGCACCGCGTTGGTGACGCCGATCCAGCCGATCGTCGGCGATACCGGCACGGCGTAGCCCGACGCGCGGATCACCGCGACGCCGGGCACGTTCTGCGAGGCCATCGTGACCACGAACAGCGGCAGTGCGATGCCGATCATGGCCTGCCACGAGAACGCCGGCAGCGTGAGCACGGGATGTGCGAGTTCGAGGTGGACGGCCTCGACATGCAGCGTGCCGTCGAGCGCCGTGATGACGACGCCGACCGCGAGTGTCGCGATCACCGCGTAGCGCGGCGAAAGCCGCCGCATCGCCAGCCAGGTCCCGAACATTGCCAAAGCCAGGCCCGGGCGCGCCTGCATCGCGCCGAACAGGTCGAGCCCGAAGCGCAGCAACACGCCGGCGAGCATGCCCGAGGCGAGTGCGATCGGGATGCGACGGATCGCGCGCTCGAACACGCCCGAGAAGCCGCAGGCCGCCATGAGCACGGCGCAGGCGAGGAAGGCTCCCGTCGCCTCGGCCAATGGCACGGCGGTGGCGGTGCCGATCAGCATCGCCGCGCCGGGCGTCGACCACGCGGTCACCACCGGCATGCGATGGCGCAGCCACAGGCCGATGCAGGTGACGCCCATGCCGAGGCCCAGCGCCCACATCCACGAGGCGATCGTCGCGTCGTCGGCACCCAGCGACCGCGCGGCCTGGAACACGATCACGGCCGAGCTCGCGAAGCCGACGAGCACGGTGACGAAACCGGCGACGATCGCCGAAGGCGAGGCATCGCGCAGAAGGCTCGGACGACTCAAGGTGGATTCCCTGAAAAATGCGCATTGTCCGCGCAGGCGCGCCACGTCGCCAGCGGCGTGGTGCCGCGCGACGCGCCGACAACGCGGTGGCAACGTTTCGTGAACGAACGCGCTGCGAGCATCGCGGCCCCGCCACCCGGGTGGCTGCGACGAGAGGATGCGTGCTTGCCCACGCGCACGACGAGATGGATGGCCGGCGCATTCGCGCTCGCGGCCGTGATGGCCCCCGATGCTGCATCCGCGCAGCAGGGGGATGCCGTGTTCGCCGACGGCTTCGAGCCCGCCGGCGCGGGAGAAACGTGGTCCGAGGTGCTCGCGATCCACAACGATGCGCGCGAGCTCGTGTCGCCGCCGGCCGATCCTGCGCTGGAGCCGCTGCGCTGGGACGCCGGCGTCGCCGCGACCGCGCAGGCGTCCGCCGACCGCTGCCAGTGGTCGCACAGCAGCACCCCCGGCGTGGGCGAGAACCTCTACGCGCGTACCGGCGACGTGCGGCTTCCCGGCGAGGCCGCGCTGGCATGGGTGGCCGAGGCGTCGGATTACGACTACGCGAGCAACAGCTGCGCGAGTGGCGAGACTTGCGGCCACTACACGCAGATCGTGTGGCGCTCGACGACGTCGGTCGGCTGCGCGATGCAGGTCTGCCCGAGCGGCGGGCCGTGGAGCGGCACGTGGACGATCTATGTCTGCCAGTACGCCCCGCGCGGCAATTATCTGGGCGAGCGACCGTACTGATTCAACGGCAGGAGGGCGTCGATGCGTGCGCGACGACGCGATTGCGGCCTTGCCGCTTGGCGTCGTAGAGCGCCCGGTCCGCCGCGCCGACCGCACCCTCGATGCGGCCTGCCGAGGCGTTCCACTCCGCCACGCCGATGCTCACGCTGACCATGACGTCGCGGAAGTCCGCGGTCGCCACGGCGGCACGCAGGCGCTCGGCGAGCACGACGCCCTGCTGCAGGCCGGTGTCGTACAGGATCACCGCGAACTCCTCGCCACCGTAGCGGAACAGCGCGACGCCGGGATCGAGGATGCGGCCGAGCTCGGCGGCCGTCTCGGTGATGATGCGGTCGCCGACGAGATGGCCGTGCTCGTCGTTGATCGCCTTGAAGTGGTCGATGTCGATGAGCAGGAACGTGCAGCGGCTGGCCGGGCCGGCGTTGTCGGCGAGCTGGTCGATCGCCTCGTTGAACGTACGCCGGTTGAGGCAGTTGGTCAGCGCGTCGTGGTCGGAGTGGAAGCGCAGCAGGGCTCCGGCACGTTCCTGAAGCAAGGCGTAGGTGTAGATGAAGCAGACGAGCAGGCCGTAGCCGCTCGCGAAGCGCACGACGTCGATCGGCGCCACCTGCTGGACGAGGAAGACGCAGGTGTACAGGCCGTACAGGACCATGCCGGTGAGCGCGCGCCCGCTGCCGAGCAGGAACACGAGCAGCGGCGGGAAGATGTAGGCCCAGTGCTGCATGGGCTTCTCGTGCATCGCGCCGAACGGGATCACCACCACGAGCACGGTGCCGATGACGCTGAAGAAGATCGTCGCGCCGAGCTGGCGCGGCAAGGTCAGCAGCCCGACCACGCACGCCCCCGAGGCGAGGAAGATGCCGCCGGCGAGCCACGCCGTGTCGGTGTAGCCGAGGCTCGTGTTGAGCGTGCCGAGTGCGACCATCAGCACCGTGATGAGCACGCCGAGCACGAGCGCGACGCGCCACCGCATCGTCTCGCGCAGGATCGAAAACGAATCGCGACGCCTCGTGGCTGCCACGGTGCTCCCCCGTAACCGAGAGGCATGCTAGCGCAAACCCGGTGACCGGAGCCTGCGCGGAACGGCCCGCGACACGCTTCCTGACGTTGCAATCGTTTACGTGGGTGGGGCGTTGGCGCAGGGCATCGTCGAGGCCCGCCCGGAGCCCGGCGGCACGGCGCGGACGGCGGGTGCGGCGATCGCGCAGGCAGCGTCCGGCCGTCTCCGCATGCGATCATGCGGGATGACCGACTTCAGCTCGCTTTCCCTTCCTCCCGATCTGCTGCGGGCCGTTGCCGCGGCCGATTACGCCGTGATGACGCCCGTGCAGGCGCAGGCCTTGCCGCCGGCGCTCGAGGGTCGCGACGTCGTCGCCCAGGCCCGCACCGGCAGCGGCAAGACCGCGGCGTTCGCACTCGCGCTGCTGGCCCGACTGGATCTCGCCGTCGTGGCGCCACAGGCCATCGTCCTGTGTCCGACCCGCGAACTCGCCGACCAGGTGTCGCGCGAGATACGTCGCCTCGGCGCGTTCCTGCCCAACCTCAAGCTGTCGACGTTCTGCGGAGGCATTCCGCTGCGTCCGCACCTGGCCTCGCTCGCGCATCCGCCGCATGTCGTCGTCGGTACGCCGGGGCGCGTGCAGGAGCTCGTCGATCACGGCGCGCTCGCGCTCGACGGCGTGCGCTGCCTCGTCCTCGACGAGGCCGACCGCATGCTCGACATGGGCTTCCTCGAGGCGATCGAAGGGCTGGTCGTGACCATGCCGCGCGAACGCCAGACGCTGCTGTTCTCGGCGACGATCCCGGAGTCGATCCGTGCCGTCAGCGCGCGCCTGCAGCGCGATCCGGCCAGTGTGACGGTCGACGAAGGCGAGGCCTCCGCCGACGTCGAGCAGCGCTTCCACGAGGTCGACGCACGCCGGCGCTTCGACGCGCTCGAGCGTGTGCTCGGCGCCGAGCGCCCCGAGTCGGCGCTCGTGTTCTGCAACACGCGCCGCGACGTGCAGGATCTCGCCGACGGGCTCGTCGCGAAGGGCTTCTCGGCGCTTGCGCTGCACGGCGACCTCGAGCAGCGCGATCGCGACGAGACGCTCGTGCGCTTCGCCAACCGCAGCTGCAGCGTGCTGGTCGCGACCGATGTCGCCGCGCGTGGTCTCGACATCGACGAGCTGCCGCTGGTCGTGAACTGGGAAGTCTCCACCGATCCGGACGTGCACGTTCACCGCATCGGCCGCACCGGACGGGCAGGGCGCCAGGGCGTCGCGGTGAGCCTCGTCGCGCCGGCCGAGATGCCGCGCATCGGCGCGATCGAGTCACGCACCGGTACGCGTGTGCGCTGGACGCCGTTGCCCGTGTCGAGCGGTGGTCCACTCGTCGCCTCGATGGCCACGCTGCGCATCGACGGTGGCCGCCAGGACAAGCTGCGCCCCGGTGACATCCTCGGCGCGTTGACCGGCGATGCCGGTGTCGACGGCAAGGCGGTCGGCAAGATCGCCGTGTTCCCGACGCGCTCCTACGTGGCGATCCGCACCGATCTCGCCGCGACCGCGCTCAAGCGCCTGCGTGCAGGGCGCATCAAGGCGCGCACGTTCCGCGTGCAGGCGCTCTGACGCCCGTCGGCAGGCGGGTCGGGGGCGGCAGGACGACGGCGGGAGCGTGCAGACCGCCGCGCGAGGCCGCGCCGCGTGATGCCGTTCGCTTCGGCGATCCGGCGTGATCGCGTGACACCTGCAGGCCACGTCGCGCCGAGGCTGTCACCCGAGCAGCGACAGCAACCGCATGCCGATCGCCGCGACACCTGCGGTGAGCAGCGTGAGCAACACCGCGATGGTCGTGAGCAGGGTCGCGCGCCGTCGTGCGGCGTCGCCGCGCAGGATCGGCGTGTCGCGCACGACGCGGGCGCCGAGCGGCGGCCATTGCCCGCTCGCGCGCGTACGCCGCGCGCTGCGCGCCGAGTGCCACGCGAGTGCAGCGAGGCACATCGCGCTCGCCATGAGCGCGAGCCCGGTCATCGCCCGCACGTGCAGGATCAGGGTGGGAACCTCGGTGGCCTCGCTCGCCGCGCTGAACCAGCGATGGAACGCGACGACGGCGATCGCGAGCAGCAGCGCGGCGACGGCGAGCACGACGACCGTCGTGCGTCGCAGGCGCGCGTCGGCGTGCAGGATCTCGTGTTCCATGCCAGGTCCCCATCGGCAAAGCGGGCAGCATAGCGGCGCGGCATCGAGCGACCGTGCCGTATATCGCCCAATCCCTGCGCCGGTCTATCCTTGCGTGATGAACACCACGCTTCCGCGCGCCTGCGCACTCGTCGCCGTTGCCATCCTGCTCGCCGCCTGCGGCAGCCTGCCGGGACGGTCGTCGGGCAAGACCGTCTCCACGGCCGGACCGACGCCCGACCTCGTCGGCACCTACGACAATCACGAACAGGTCTGGCAGGCCGGTCCAGCGGCGACGCCGCGCGTGCGCATCGAGGTCGTGCCGCTGTCGCGCGCGGGCTGGTACGGCTGGACGACACGCTTCGAGGGTTCCGGCACGCTGATGTCGACGCTCGTGTTGCGCGTCGACACCAGCGGCGAGGTCGTGACCATGGTCCCGCATCGTGGTGCCGGGACGCTCCTGGGCAAGGCGTTCGATCCCGCGCAATGGACGGCGCTCGACGCGTGCGCGCTGCGCGGTCGCGCGCAGCCGGGCATGCTGCGCGTCGATGCCGATGCCACGGCGTGCGCCTCGATCGCGGCCGGACTCGGCGCCGAGGCCGCCTTGCTGCCGTTGTCGATCGAGCGCGAAGGCGACTGGCTGCGCACGCGCCTGTATGCCGACCAGGCGCGCGGCGCCGAGGCGCGCAGCGAGGCTCGACGCGTGGTCGCGTTCAGGGGCTGGGCCGCCGTCAACGGTGCTGGCCGCCAGGCGACTGCCGACAACACCGACTGGCACATGTCGCGCGACCTGCGCCTCGACAACGAAGGCGGCCGCGTCGCGCTGGCGTGGCGTGACGGCAAGCCGTCGGGCTATTCGTTGCTGCTCGAGCGCCTGACCTACCGCGAGAGCGGCACCGACATGCTCAAGCTGTCGGTGGTCGAGGATGCGAGCGGTGCGGTCGTGGTCTACGCCTGGGCCGATCCGACGTCGTCGCGCATCGGCGTCAACCTGGGCTGGGTCCAGGTCGGCCTCGAGCGCGCCGCTGCCGCGGAGGCAAGGCGATGAGCACGGAAGCCGATACGCCCGCCGACACGATCACGTGGGGCGACTTCGAGAAGGTGCTCCTCGTCGCGGGCACGGTCGTGCGCGCCGAAGTGTTCGCCGAGGCACGCAAGCCCGCGCACAAGGTCTGGGTCGACTTCGGCCCGTACGGCGAGAAGAAGACGAGTGCGCAGGTCGCGCACCTCTACACGCCCGGGGACCTCGTCGGCAGGCAGGTCATCGGCGTGATCAATTTTCCCGAGAAGCAGATCGGGCCGTTCCGATCGCAGTTCCTGCTGACGGGCTTTCCGACCGACGACGGCATCGTGCTCGCCGCGCTCGAACGCCCGGTGCCGAACGGCACGCGGCTCGCGTAAGTCCGGCAGGGTCATCGCTGCTGGCCCGATGCCTCCGCAGGCATCGGGCCAGGATGGCGAGGTGGATCAGAGCGCTTCGAAGATGCCCGCCGCGCCCATGCCGGTGCCGATGCACATCGTCACCATGCCGTACTTCTGCTTGCGTCGGCGCAGGCCGTGGATCAGCGTGGCGGCGCGTATCGCACCGGTCGCACCGAGCGGGTGGCCGAGCGCGATCGCGCCGCCGAGCGGGTTGATCTTCGACGCGTCGAGATCGACGTCGCGGATCACCGCGAGCGCCTGCGCGGCGAACGCCTCGTTGAGCTCGATCCAGTCGAGCTGGTCCTTGGTCAGGCCGGCCAGCGAGAGCGCCTTCGGGATCGCCGCGATCGGGCCGATGCCCATGACCTCGGGGCGCACGCCGGCGACCGCGAACGACACGTAGCGCGCGATCGGCGTGAGGTTGAACTCCCTGATCGCCTTCTCGCTGGCGAGCAGCAGCGCGCCGGCGCCGTCGGACATCTGCGAGGCGTTGCCGGCCGTCACGCTGCCGCCGGCCTTGAACACCGTGCGCAGCTTGGCCAGGCCTTCGGCGGTCGTATCGGCACGCGGGCCTTCGTCGGCGTCGATCGTGCGCGTGTCGGACTTGATCGTGCGCCTGGCGAGGTCGGGGTAGCGGTCGTCGAGTGTGAACGGGACGATCTCGTCCTTGAACTCGCCGGCCGCCTGCGCGGCGAGCGCCTTCCGGTGCGAGGCGAGCGCGAATGCGTCCTGGTCCTCGCGGCTGACCTTCCACTCGCTGGCGACGTTCTCGGCCGTGATGCCCATGCCGTAGGCGATCGCGATGTTCTCGTCGCGGAACGCGGCCGGGTTCATCGCGATGCGATGGCCCATCATCGGCACCATGCTCATGCTCTCCGTGCCACCGGCGAGCATGAGGTCGGCATCGCCGGTGCGGATGCGGTCGGCGGCGAGCGCTATCGCCTGCACGCCCGAGGAGCAGAAGCGGTTGATCGTCTGCGCGGCGACCGTGTTGGGCAGGCCGGCGAGCAGCACGCCGATGCGCGCGACGTTCATGCCCTGCTCGGCTTCGGGCATCGCGCAGCCGATCACGGCGTCCTCGATGCGCGAGAGGTCGAGGCCGGGCGAGCCGGCGACGGCCGCACGCACGACGTGCGCGAGCAGGTCGTCGGGGCGTGTGTTGCGGAATACGCCGCGCGGCGCCTTGCCGACCGGCGTACGCACGGCGGAGACGATGTAGGCATCCTGGAGCTGCTTGGTCATGCGTGATCTCCGGCGCGCATGCCGGCAGGCACGCGGCGCGTCAGGAAGAGGGAACAGGGAAGGTGACGGGCGTCTTGCGTCGTGCGCATCGTCAGTTCCTCAGCGGCTTGCCGGTCGTGAGCGTGTGCGCGATGCGGTCCTGCGTCTTGGCCATCTGCGCGAGCTCGACGAAGTGCTTGCGCTCCAGATCCAGCAGCCAGCGCTCGTCGACCTGCGAGCCACGTTCCACCTGGCCACCGGACAAGGTGTCGGCGATGCGGCTCGCGATCTCGAAGTCGTGCGGCGAGATGAAGCGGCCCTCGAGCATGTTGACCAGCATCATCTTGAGTGTGGCCGTGCCGACGTCGCCGGCGACCGTGATGTCGCGCGCGGGCAGCGGCGGGCGCCAGCCCGAATCGGCGAGCTGCGCGGCCGTGCCGATCGCCACGTGCAGCAGTTCGTAGGCGTTGAACACGACGATGTCGTCGGGACGCAGCAGGCCGAGCTGCTTGGCCTCGAGCGCACTGCCCGAAACCTTGGCCATCGCGATCGTCTCGAACATCTTCCTGATGCCGTCGAAGGCGTCGCCGGTCGGGTTGCGCGACGCACGCAGCGCGAGCTCCTTGAGGCCGCCTCCCGCGGGCAGCAGGCCGACGCCGGCCTCGACCAGGCCGATGTAGCTCTCGAGCGCGGCGACCGTGCGCGCGGCATGCATCTGGAACTCGCAGCCGCCACCGAAGGCCATGCCGCGCACCGCGGCGACGACCGGCACGAGCGCGTACTTGATGCGCATGCTCGTGGCCTGGAAGTTCGACACCATCGCGTCGAACGCGTCGACCTTGCCAGCCTGCAGCAGGCCGAGCGCGCCCTTGAGATCGGCGCCGGCGGAGAACGGCTCTCCGGTCTGCCAGATCACGACGCCCTTGAAGGTCTTCTCTGCCTCCTCGATCGCGCGCTGCACGCCGTCGAGGACGGCGTCGTTGACCGTGTTCATCTTGGTCTTGAACGACAGGATGCCGATGTCGCCGCCGCGCGACCACAGGCGCACGCCGTCGTTCTCCCATGCGGTCGTGCCGGTGTCGAAGCGCTCGCCGAGCAGCGGATCCGGGAAGTACTGGCGCGCGTAGACCGGCGCCGTCGAGCGCGGCACGTCGCTACCCGTCGCGGGCGAGAACGAGCCGTCCTTGCCGTGCACGCCGTCGCGGCCGTCGGTGACCCACGCCGGCAGCGGCGCGTCGCTCATGGCCTTGCCGGCCGCGATGTCCTCGGCGATCCACTGCGCGACCTGCTTCCAGCCCGCGGCCTGCCAGGTCTCGAACGGGCCGAGCTTCCAGCCGTAGCCCCAGCGGATCGCGAAATCGACGTGGCGCGCGGTGTCGGCGATGTCGGCGAGGTGGTAGGCCGTGTAGTGGAACAGGTCGCGGAACATCGCCCACAGGAACTGCGCCTGCGGATCCTGCGAGGCACGCAGCGCGGCGAATTTCTCGGCCGGCGCCTTGATCGCGAGGATCTTCGCGACCTCGTCGCTCGCGCCTTCGGTGGCGGGGCGGTAGTCCTGTTTCGCGAGATCGACGACGTGGATGTCCTTGCCGACCTTGCGGAAGAAGCCCGCACCGGTCTTCTGGCCGAGCGCGCCCTTGTCGATGAGCGCCTTGAGCCACGCCGGCGCCTGGAAGTAGCGATGCCAGGGGTCGTCGGGCAGCGTGTCGTGCATCGTCTTGATGACGTGCGCCATCGTGTCGAGGCCGACCACGTCCGAGGTGCGGTAGGTCGCGCTCTTAGGACGCCCGATCGCCGGGCCGGTGATCGCGTCGACCGCGTCAAAGCCGAGCTTGAACTGCTCGGTGTGGTGCATCGTGGCGAGGATCGAGAACACGCCGATGCGGTTGCCGATGAAGTTCGGCGTGTCCTTGGCGTAGACGACGCCCTTGCCGAGCGTCGTGGTCAGGAAGGCCTCGAGGCCGGCGAGCAGCGAGGCGTCGGTGTCCTTCGCCGGGATCAGCTCGACGAGGTGCATGTAACGCGGCGGATTGAAGAAGTGGATGCCGCTGAAGCGCGGGCGCAGCGCGGCCGGCAGCGCTTCGGCGAGCGCATTGATCGACAGGCCCGAGGTGTTGCTCGCGACGAAAGCAGAATCAGAGACATGCGGCGCGATCTTCGTGTAAAGGTCGAGCTTCCAGTCGAGGCGTTCGGCGATCGCCTCGATGATCAGGTCGCACTCGCCGAGCAGGTCGAGATGCTCGTCGTAGTTGGCCGGGATGATCGCCGCCGCGCGCGTGCCGTCGGCCAGCGGAGCCGGCGACAGCTTGGCGAGGTTGGCGATGGCCTTGAGGGCGATGCCGCTCTTGGGACCTTCCTTGGCAGGCAGGTCGAACAGCACGGTTTCGACGTTGGCGTTGGTCAGGTGCGCGGCGATCTGCGCGCCCATGACGCCGGCACCGAGCACGGCAGCCTTGCGGATGCGAAGCGGATGGGTCATGTGGTACCTCGGGGAGGGACAGCGGTCGGACGGGACGCGGACGCGTCCCGAGTCGGGCGGAAACGGGGTGCGTGGGTGTTCACTCGGCGCGCAGGCCGGCGGCGGCGAAGCGGATCAGGTGCTCGGCGGCGCGCTCGCGGTAGGTCTGCTCGCTCATGCTCGCGCGGCGCTTGATGACGCCGAAGTCGGCCATCGCGTAAGTCAGCGCACCGGCGATGATGTCGATGCGCCAGTACAGTTCTTCCTTGTCCAGATGCGGCAGGCAGGCGCCGAGGGCGGCCGCGAACGCCTTGAGTGCCTGGCCGTAGTTGTCGGACAGGAACTTGCGCAGGCGCTCGTTGTGCTCGGCGTAGGCGCGTGCGAGCACGCGCACGAACGTGGCGCCGCCGGGCTTGTCGATCGACAGCGAGAGGGCGGGGCGGATGAACGCGGCGAGCAGGTCCTCGAGCGTGTGCGCGGGCTGCGCGAGCACGTCGTCGAGCGCCGCGAGGCGCTCGCTGTTGAGTTCGTCGAGGCGGCGGCGGAACACCTCGTTGACGAGGTTGTCCTTGGAGCCGTAGTGGTAATTGACCGCGGCGAGATTGACTTTGGCCGCGGCGGTGAGCTCGCGAAGCGAGGCTCCGGCGAAGCCGTTGCGCGCGAACAGTTCCTCGGCGGCGTCGAGGATGCGCTCCTTGGTCGAGAAGTGCGGGGCGTTCATGCGGGCGTCGCGGGAGGTCCGTGGTCCAAACGATCGTTTGAATCATACGCCCGTCGATGGCCTCCGGCAAACCCGAAAGGCGAACAAAATCGCAGTCTTGGGGTGCAAGCCGGCGCGGAAACCAGCTAGAATGCGCAGCGGATTTGTCCGCTAACTGCCCGGATTGTCACCGCTTTGCATCGCAGCAAAGGTGCCGGTGCTTCGTTTACCCGCAAAAATCAAGGCTCAAGAACCATGGCGCTGGAGCGCACCCTTTCGATCATCAAGCCCGATGCCGTCGCCAAGAACGTCATCGGCGACATCTATTCCCGCTTCGAGAAGGCCGGCCTCAAGGTCGTCGCCGCGCGCATGAAGCAGCTGTCGCGCGCCGAGGCCGAGGGCTTCTATGCCGTCCACCGCGAGCGTCCGTTCTTCAACGCGCTCGTCGAGTTCATGATCTCGGGCCCGGTCATGATCCAGGCGCTGGAAGGCGAGAACGCGATCGCCAAGAACCGCGAGCTCATGGGCGCGACGGATCCGAAGAAGGCCGACAAGGGCACGATCCGCGCCGACCACGCCGATTCGATCGACGCGAACGCGGTGCACGGTTCCGACGCCGCCGAGACGGCTGCGGTCGAGATCGCGTACTTCTTCGCCAGCACCGACGTCGTCTCGCGCTGAGGCCGTCGCGGTGAGTGATCCACGCACCAACCTGTTCGGCCTGGATCGCCAGGGCCTGCGCGATTTCTTCGCGCAGGCCGGCGAGAAGCCGTATCGCGCCGACCAGGTCATGAAGTGGATGTATCACCGCCACGTCACCGAGTTCGCGCTCATGACGGACGTGGGCAAGGCCTTGCGCACCAAGCTCGAGGCCGTTGCCGAGATCGTCCCGCCGAACGTCGTGTTCGAGAAGCAGTCCAGCGACGGCACCCACAAGTGGCTGCTCGGAATGGACGGCGCGAACGCGATCGAGACCGTGTTCATCCCCGACGGCTCGCGCGGCACGCTGTGCGTGTCCTCGCAGGTCGGCTGCGGGCTGAACTGCCAGTTCTGCTCGACCGCCACGCAGGGCTTCAACCGCAACCTGTCGACCGCCGAGATCATCGGCCAGGTCTGGGTCGCGGCGCGTCACCTCGGCAACGTCCCGCACCATCAGCGCAAGCTCACCAACGTCGTCATGATGGGCATGGGCGAGCCGCTGCTCAATTTCGACAACGTCGTGCGCGCGATGAGCATCATGCGCGACGACCTCGGCTTCGGCCTCGCCAACAAGCGCGTCACGCTCTCGACCGCCGGCCTCGTGCCGATGATCGACCGTCTCTCGGACGAGAGCGACGTGTCGCTCGCGGTGTCGCTGCATGCTCCGACCGACGAGCTGCGCACCCAGCTCGTGCCGCTCAACAAGAAGTACCCGATCGCCGAGCTCATCGAGGCGTGCGTGCGCTACGCGCAGCGCCGTCCGCGGACCTCGATCACGTTCGAGTACACGATGATGAAGGGCGTCAACGACCAGCCCGAGCACGCGCGCCAGCTCATCAAGCTCATGCGCAAGGTGCCGAGCAAGGTCAACCTGATCCCGTTCAACCCGTTCACCGGCACGCGCTTCGAGCGCTCCGAGGAATCGGCGATCCGCGCGTTCCAGAAGATCCTGCTCGACGCCAACGTGCTCACGATGGTCCGCCGCACGCGCGGCGACGACATCGATGCCGCCTGCGGCCAGCTCAAGGGCCAGGTCCTCGACCGCACGCGTCGCCAGGCCGAATTCCGCCGCAGCCTCGACGGGAAGGTGTCCGATGCCGCGTGATGCCTTGCGTTCCGTGCTCGCGGCCGGTGTGCTCGCCATCCTGATGTCCGGCTGTGCGACCGAGGGGGGCGTGAAGCCGCCGCCGAGCGCACGTACCGGCAGCGGTTCGGTCAAGGAAGTCGGTTCCGAGAGGACCGAGGCCGCGCGCGTCAACACCGAACTCGGCCAGAAGTACATGGCGCAGGGCAAGCTCGAGCTCGCCCTCGAGAAGCTCACCCGCGCGCTCGAGAACGATCCGCGCTATGTCGACGCGCACACGGTCATCGCGGTGCTCTACGAGACGATCAACGACCAGACGCTCGCCGAGGAGCACTACCGGCGCGCGACCCAGCTCAAGCCCAAGTCGGGCTCCGAGGCGAACAACTACGGCGCTTACCTGTGCAAGGTGGGGCGCTACGACGAGGCGGCGACGTATTTCGAGCGCGCCGTCACGGATCCGTTCTACCAGACGCCTGTGGTGGCCTTGACCAATGCGGGCACGTGTGCGATCAAGGGTGGCAAGTTCGATGCGGCAGAGAGGGATCTCAAGCTCGCGTTGGACCGGGGTCCGGACAATGCCGAAGCGCTGTTCCAGATGGCGACGGTGCTGTACCGCAAGGACGACTTCTTCCGGGCCCGTGCGTTCATCCAGCGCTACGAGTCGCTCGGCCAGCCGAGTCCCGAATCGCTGATGCTCGGACGCAACATCGAGCTGCGGTTGGGGAATGCGGACGCCGCCACGGACTACACGCGGCGCCTGCGGCAGAACTTTCCGGAATCGGAACAGGCGCGTTCGCTCGACGCCCCGTCCTCGTCATGACCGCCACGGGACATCCGGGGCAGGACATGGCGGGAGTGCGTGGCGCAGGGCGCGGCAACGACCATCACGAAGAACAGCTCGATCTGCTGTTCGGTGCGGAGACTGAAGTCGTGAGTGAGACCGGCAACGACAACCCGGATTCGAATGCGGGCACGGGAGAGGCCGTCGTCGCGGCGCCGCCCGTCGTCGACGCGGACGCCAGCGTCGGCCAGCGCCTGCGCGCCGCACGCGAGCGCCGTGGCTGGAGCCGCGAGGATGTCGCCGGTCGGCTCAAGCTGCAGATCAGCGTGATCCGCCGGATCGAGGAAGACGACTACAGCGGGATCGCGCATTCGGTGTACCTGCGCGGCTATCTCACGAGCTACTCGCGTCTGCTGGGCCTGCCTGCGGGCCTCGCCGACGAGATCGTCTCCACGCGGGGCGAAGAGGCGCCGCTGGTCTCCACGGGGACGGTGTCGCGGTCGCGCTACCTGCTCGATCGTTACTCCGTCAGCGCGACGTACCTCATCCTGACCGGACTCGTCGTCGGTCCGGCCGTGTGGCTCGCCACCCACGGTGGCCTCGAACAGAACTTCGCGCGCACCGAACTGCTCGACGTCGCGCCGCCGCAGACGGCGCTCGCACGCGAGCAGGCGCGCAACGAGCTCACCCTCGAGCCGGTCGTCGCGGCGGACAGCGCGGCGTCGATCGCGCCGGCCGCAGCCGCGGTCGAGGAGGCCCCGCCGATCATCGCGTCGATGGCCCCGTTCTCGAGCCTCACCTCCGCTCCCGCCACGCCGCCGACGCCCGCCGTGGCGACGCCGGCCGCGACCGGTGCACACACGCTGACGCTCCGTCTCAAGCAGGCGAGCTGGGTCGAGATCCTGTCGGCCTCGGGCGAGAAGCTCGAGTACGGCCTGTTGCCGGCGGGTGCCGAACGTTCGTACGCGTCCGACGGTGCGATCTCGGTACGCCTCGGCAACGCCGAAGGTGCCGAAGTGGTCGCAGACGGCGAGGCGATCGACCTCGCGCCGTTCCGCCGCGCCAACGTGGCCCACCTCAAGGTGTTCGGCGACGGCGCGCGCGCCTCGCGCGTGGAGTGATCCGGGCGGCTTTCTCCCGATTTCCTGCACGCGTTTTTTACGGGCACATCCCGGTTTCCTGATACGCTACGGCCCCCCGCGCCGCGTCCGCCGCCTGTCGGCGGTCTTTCGCGTCCGCGCCCCAATCTGGTGATGCGCAATGGCTTTCGAAGTCCTCGACGAACACGAACAAGGTGAAGTGGTGCGCAAGTGGTTGCGCGCCAATGCGATGTCGATCGCGATCGGCATCGCGATCGGCCTGCTGATGATCTTCGGCTGGCAGCAATGGAAGGCTCGCGACCTGCGCGCGCAGGGCGAGGCTGCCGTGCAGTACAAGGCCTTCACCGATGCGGTCGAGGGCAAGCGCGACGACGACGTCACGTCGATCGCCGCTGCGCTGCGCAAGGATCATGCGAAGAGCCCGTTCGCGGTGTTCGCGGCGCTGCACACGGCCGAGAAGGCCGCCGGCAAGGGCGATTTCGATGCGGCCGCAGCCGACCTGCAGTGGGCCCAGTCCAACGTCAAGGACGAGTCGATCAAGGCGCTCGCCTCGCTGCGCCTGGCCCGCGTCACGCTCGCCAAGGGTGACGCCGACGCGGCCCTCAAGCTCGCCGACGGCGTCAAGGACGCCTCGTACGCGGCCACGCGCGACGAACTGCGCGGCGACGCGCTCGCCAGGCTCGGTCGCGCCGACGAGGCACGGACCGCCTACACGGCTGCGCTCGAGAAGCTCGACGCGATGA
Organism: Lysobacteraceae bacterium PS02065; assembly: GCA_029959555.1. Taxonomy (GTDB): domain Bacteria; phylum Pseudomonadota; class Gammaproteobacteria; order Xanthomonadales; family Rhodanobacteraceae; genus Dokdonella. The sequence goes on from JASCPI010000020.1 coordinate 70,594, forward strand.
CCCCGGGCCGCGACGTCGTCGAGATGAAGCTCGCCGACCTGCCGGCTTCCGCCGCACCGGCGGCGCCCGCTGCAACCCCGGCTCCGGCCGAGAAGCAGAACTCATGAGGCGCGCCTTCGTGCTCGTGGCCGCCGTCTCGGTGGCCCTCGGCGGCTGCAACTGGCTCAAGAACCTCGGCAAGAAGGACAACGTCGAACCGCCGACGCCGCTCGTCGACATCACCTCGACGGCCAATGTCTCGCGCGTGTGGAGCACCGGCACCGGCAAGGGCGCCGGTCAGTCCGGGGCGCGCATGCGCCCGGCCCTGGAGGGCGATCGCCTCTACGTCGCCGGTGTCGACGGCAGCGTGCAGGCGCTCGATGCGTCGAGCGGCAAGACGCTTTGGAGCGTGCGCGAGAAGAAGATCCGCTGGAGCGGCGGCCCGGCCGTGCAGGGCGACCTCGTCGTCGTCGGTGCACTCGACGGCACTGTCCGCGGCCTGTCGGCGAGTGACGGCAGCGAGCGCTGGACGTTCAAGATCAACTCGGAGGTCATCACCGCGCCGGCGATCGCCGACGGCATCGTCGCCGTGCGTGCGCAGGATGGCCGCCTGTATGGCGTCGATCCGGCCGACGGTACGCGCAAGTGGGTCTACGAGCAGGCCGTGCCGATCCTGAGCCTGCGCGGAAACGCTTCGCCGCAGATCGGCAGCGGCTTCGTGTTCGGCGGTTACGACAGCGGCCGCGTGGTCGCGGTGCGTACGACCGACGGCGCGCAGGCCTGGACGCAGATGCTCTCGGTCGGTGAAGGACGCACCGAAGTCGAGCGCCTGTCGGACGCCGACGGCAACCTCGTCCTCGACGGCAACGAACTGTTCGCCGCCGGCTACCGCGGCCAGCTTGCCGTGTTCTACGCCGACAGCGGGCGTCCGGCCTGGGGGCGAGAGTTGTCGAGCTTCGCCGGTGTCGCCGTCGGCCCGGCTGCCGTGGTCACGAGCGATGCCGAAGGCAATGTCTGGGCGTTCGATCGCCAGAGTGGCGCGAACCTGTGGAAGCAGGAAGCGCTCAAGCATCGCTGGCTGGGTTCGCCTGCGATCGTCGGCAGCTACGCCGTGATGGGTGACCTCGAAGGCTACGTGCACTGGCTGCGCCTCGACGACGGCGCGATCGCCGCGCGCGAGCGCCTCGGCAAGAAGCCGATCGAGAGCGCGCCGGTCGTGTCCGGAGACATGGTCTACATCGAGGATGTCGCCGGCCACGTCGGCGCCTACCGCACGCAGTAAGCACAATGCATGCGGCGCGAGGCGCCGCATGCCACCGCCTCGCGGCGACGCCGTCCGTGCGACACGCGGGTGGGTCGCCGCAAGGCGTTTCTGTGATCCACCCCGGCGGCGCCGGGAGCGCGCATCCGCACACGCGGGCCAGGCATGGCCGCGGCGGAGCGCGACCATGCCGCCCCCAACGGAGCGCCCGCGATGCTGCCCGTCGTCGCTTTGGTCGGACGCCCGAATGTCGGCAAGTCGACCCTTTTCAACGTCCTCACGCGCACGCGTGATGCGCTCGTCGCCGATCTTCCGGGCGTCACGCGCGATCGCCACTACGGCATCTGCCGCCTCGCCGAGCGCCATTTCGTCGTCGTCGACACGGGTGGCCTCGCCGACAGCGAGGAGGGCCTCGCCGGCCTGACCGCCCGCCAGGTCGAACTCGCGATCGGCGAAGCCGACGTCGTGCTGTTCGTCGTGGACGCGCGCGACGGCCTGCTGCCGACCGACCAGGCGATCCTCGCGCGACTGCGCCGTGCGGCCAAGCCGGTGCTGCTCGCGGTGAACAAGGTCGACGGCCTCGACGAGACGGTCGCGACCGCGGATTTCGCCGCGCTCGGCTTCGCGAATGCCTTGCCGCTCGCGGCGTCGCATGGCCGCGGCGTGCTGCCGCTGATCGAGGCGATCGATCCGCTGCTGCCCGCGTACGAGCCCGAACCGGCGAGCGACGCCGATACCTCCGGCGTGCGCGTCGCGATCGTCGGTCGCCCGAACGTCGGCAAGTCGACCCTGGTCAATCGCCTGATCGGCGAGGATCGCGTCGTCGTGTCCGACATCGCCGGCACCACGCGCGATTCGATCCGCGTGCCGATGGAGCGCGACGGCCGCCGCTACACGCTCATCGACACGGCCGGCGTGCGGCGTCGCGCGCGCATCGAGGACGCGGTCGAGAAGTTCAGCGTCATCAAGACGCTGCAGTCGATCGAGGCGGCCAATGTCGTGATCATGCTGCTCGACGCGAACGAGGGCGTGACCGAACAGGATGCCGGCCTCGTCGGCCACGTGCTCGACGCGGGCCGCGCGCTCGTGGTCGCGGTCAACAAGTGGGACGGCCTCAAGACCTACGACCGCGAGCAGTGCCGCAACTCGCTCGTGCGCCGCCTCGACTTCGTCGCATGGGCGCAGCAGGTGACGATCTCGGCGCTGCACGGCAGCGGCATCGGCGAGCTCATGAAGGCGGTCAACCGCGCCTACGCATCGGCCAACCGCAGCTTCACGTCGTCGGAACTGACGCGCGCGCTCGAGGCCGCCTACACGGCCTACCAGCCGCCGCTCGTGCGCGGCCATGCGCCCAAGCTCAAGTACGCGCACCCGGGCGGCAGCAACCCGCCCAACATCGTCATCCACGGCTCGCGCACCAAGCACCTCGCCGAAGCCTACCGGCGCTACCTCGAGAACTTCTTCCGCAAGCGCTACAAGCTCGTCGGCACGCCCGTGCGGCTGACCTTTGCCGAGAGCGACAACCCGTACGCCGGCAAGAAGAACGTGCTGACCGAAGGCCAGCAGAAGCGCCGCCAGCGCATGATCCGCAACGCCAAGCGCGGCAAGCGCTGACGGTGTACGCGTGGCCGCCGCGCTGACGTTCGCGATCCTCGCCGGCGGCGCGGCGACGCGGCTCGACGGCCGCGACAAGGGCCTCGAGCCTGCCGCGGGACGCGCGCTGGTCGAACGCGTCCTCGCCGGCCTCGGCGACGCACCGGCATTCGTCGTCGCGAACCGCAACCTCGACGCCTACGCGCGCCACGCGTCGGTGATCACCGATGCGTTGCCGGGACACTGCGGTCCGCTCGCCGGCATCGCCGCGGCGCTCGCGCACGTCGACACGCCTTGGCTCGTCACCGTGCCGGTCGACTGTCCGGACCCGCCGCCGCGGCTCGCCGTGCGCCTTCTCGCCGCGGTCGATGGCCTGGGTACTGTCTCCGCCGTTGCTCATGATGGCGAGCGCCGCCAGCCGCTGTTCGCGATCTACGCGCGATCACTCGCCACGTCGGCCGCCGAGGCCGCCGCGCGAGGCGAAGGTGCCTGGCAATGGCAGCAGGCGATCGGTGCACGCGAGGTTGATTTCAGCGATGCGCGCGCGCATTTCGCCAATCTCAACACCCCCGGCGAGTTCGCCGCGTACGCGGAGCGTTTGCGTTGAACGACGTCCCGACCTTCCTCTCCGTGCCCGAAGCGCAGGCCGCGATCCTCGCGTGCTGCAGCTGTCGCGTCCTCGACGCCGAGCCGGTCGCGCTGCACCGGGCTGCGGCGCGTGTGCTGCGTGCCGACGTCGTCGCCGGCGCCGACGTGCCGGCCTTCGCCAATTCCGCGATGGACGGCTTCGCGGTCGCGTCGACCGATCTCCCGAGCGTGGGCGAACGCCGCCTGCGCATCGCCGACACGCGCTTCGCGGGCGACATGCGCGAGGCGCGCATCGAGGCGGGCGAGGCCTTGCGCATCACCACGGGAGCGCCGCTGCCGGCCGGCGCCGACACGGTCGTGATCAAGGAGCGCGTGCGCGTCGACGGAAACGATGTCGTCCTTCCTGCCGGCGAAGTGGCCGGTGCGAACGTACGTCCTGCCGGCGAGGATTACCGCCGCGGCGATGTCGCGTTGCGCGCCGGCGAATGCCTCGGCGCGGCGCAGCTCGGCGTGCTCGCCTCGCTCGGGCATGCGTCCATCGAGGTCGCGCGCCGCCCGCGCGTCGCGGTCGTCACCACCGGCGACGAGCTCGTGCTGCCGGGCGAGCCGCTCGGACATGCGCAGATCCACAACAGCAATGGCTTCAGCCTCGCTGCATTGCTCGCACGCAGCGGCGCGGAACTCGTTTCGCCGCCGGGCTCCGCACTGCCTTTCGATCATGTACGCGACGACCCCGACCGCCTCGCGACGGCGCTGCGCGCGGCCGCCGCGACGAGCGACGTCGTGGTCACCTCGGGTGGCGTGTCGGCGGGCGAGGCCGATTTCCTGCCTCAGCTGCTCGCCGCGCACGGTCGCGTGCATTTCTGGAAGGTGCGCATGCGTCCCGGCATGCCGGTGCTGTTCGGCGAGCTCGACGGCGCGCTCGTGTTCGGGCTGCCCGGCAATCCGGTGTCGAGCTACGCGACGCTGCTCATGTTCGTCGCGCCCGCGCTGGCGGCGCTGCAGGGCGCGCGCGAGGTGCAGCCGCGCACGTGGCACGCGCGGCTCGCCGCCCCGGTCGCCAAGCGCCACGACCGTACCGAGTTCATGCGCGCGCGCCTCGAGTCGCGCGCCGACGGCAGCCTGTGGGCGACGCCGGTCGCCAAGCAGGGCTCGGGCATGCTGCGCGGCGTCGCCGATGCCGATGCGCTGATCATCGTGCCCGAGGAGGCCCGCATGCTCGAGACGGGGACGGTCGTGGCCACGCTGCCGTTGCCGGAGCGCAGCTGACATGCATCCGGTCACGGGTGTTGTCGAGATCGATCCCGCCGACGCGCTCGCGCTGCAGCGCGACGGCGCGCTGCTCGTCGACGTGCGCGAGGACGACGAGCGCGCCGCTGGCATGCCTGCGCAGGCACTCGCGCTTCCGCTCGGCGTGCTCGGTTCGCGCATCGCCGCCGAAGCGCCCGAGCGTGACCGCACGCTGCTCGCGATCTGCGCGAGTGGACGTCGCTCGCTGCGCGCGCGTGACGAGCTGCTCTCGCTCGGCTACGCCGATGTGCGCTCGGTGCGCGGCGGTTTCGCGCGCTGGCGTGCCGAAGGCCTGCCGGTCGCCGAAGGCCTGCTCGGTGCCGATGCTGCGCAGCGCTACGCGCGCCATCTTGTACTGCCCGAAGTCGGCGTCGCGGGCCAGGCGCGCCTCGGGGCCTCGCGCGTCGCATTGATCGGCGCGGGCGGCCTCGGCGCACCCGCCTCGCTGTACCTCGCCGCGGCCGGCATCGGCCACCTCACGCTCGTCGACGACGATCGCGTCGAGCGCTCGAACCTGCAGCGCCAGGTCGTGCACGCCGATGCGCGTGTCGGCATGCCCAAGGTCGATTCGGCGCGCATCGCGCTCGAAGCCCTGAACCCGACGATCACGATCGCGACGCGCGAGACGCGCATCGTCGCGGCCAACGTCGAAGAAGTCGTCGCGGGCCATGACGTCGTCATCGACGGCGCGGACAACTTCCCGACCCGCTACCTGCTCGACGCCGCATGCCGTCGACTCGGGATTCCGCTTGTCTACGGAGCCGTGCACCGCTTCACGGGGCAGGTCAGCGTGTTCGACGCGCGCGATGCCGCATCGCCGTGCTACCGCTGCCTGTTTCCCGATCCGCCGACCGCCGCCGAAGCGCCGAACTGCAGCGAGGCCGGCGTGCTCGGCGTGCTGCCCGGCACGATCGGCCTGCTGCAGGCGACCGAAGCGGTCAAGCTGCTGCTCGGCGCGGGGCGTCCGCTGGTCGGCCGCCTGTTGTGCTACGACGCGCTCGCGGCGACGTTCCGCGAGCTCGGCCTGCCGCGCGATCCGGCGTGTCCGGGCTGCGGCCCGGGCGCCGTGTTCACGGGTTACGAGGACATCGCGGCGATCTGTTCGGCCGATTGATCCCCGCTGCGCGTTCCCTCGCCATCACGCTTCGTCGCCGCGAATCCACGCCGCGATCGTCGAGGCGACGGTCGGATCGCTTTCCCGGGTCAGCGCCATCGACTGCATCGGCGACAGTCCGACCGCCGAGGCCTTGTAGAAGTGGTTCAGTGTGGGGAACGTCGCGATCCGTGTCGGTGAACCGGCCCGGCCGGCGGCCAGGCGATCGGCATGGTCGGACGGCACCGAGTGGTCGCGACCGCCTTGCACGATGAGCACCCGCTGCTTCACGCGTGCGAGCTCGGCGACGGGCTCGTATCGGTCGACGCTGCGCAGGTAGTCGATCGAGGCGCCAGGCATCGAGGCGAGCATCGTGGTCGCCGGATCGGCGCGGGCAGCGTCGGGAAGTCGATGACCGGTGCGGATCGCCGCGACGGAGGCGTCGAACGTCCGCATGTCGGGGGACGATGTGCCACGCATGGAGGCGAGGACTTGCCCGCGCAGGATGTCGAGAATCGGCGAGGCCGGCCCCGACAGGCTGACGATCCCGTCGATCGACGCTGCCGCGGCAGAGGTCGCGAGCAGTGACGCGACGAGCGCGCCTTCGCTGTGGCCCGCCACGATCGTCGGGCCGCGCGGTGACGCCTCTTTGAGCGATGCGAGCCCGGCCGCAGCGACCTCGATGCGCATGCGGAAGTCGGCATGCGCCGTGGCGAGTGCGGCATCCACGACATGCGAACCCGTGCCGGGCCCGATCTTGGCCATGCGCAGCACGACGACGCCGTGTCCCGACAGCTGGCGCGCGATGTCGGCATAGGCATGGGGAAACATGCCGAAGGCGGGATAGTTGCCGTCGACGTCGCTGAACAGCGATCCCGGGAGCAGCAGCACGGCAGCGGACACGATGCCGCGCGGGCGGGACAGCCGGCACGGGATCTCGACGCCCGACACGCGCAGCATCGTGTCGGTTTCGCGGACATCGTCCGCGTCGACCGCCATGGCGGCCGTCATCCACGCGCCGCCCGAAGCAACCAGGAATCCACGACGGTCCATGTCATGCCTGCCTGCGCATCACGTGCGCGGCGTAATGCGCCATCGCCGCGGCGAGGAACCCTGCGAGCTCCGGGTGAAGCGCGTCGTAGGTCTTGCGGAAGTCACCATGCGTGACGTACAGCCGCGCCAGCCCAGCATAGGCTTCGGCATCCGGCTGCCACGAGCGGCACACCCACGCGTGGTGGCGTGCCACGAGGGCCATGGATTCCTGTGAGGAAGGAGCGCAGCCGCGCTCGATCAGCGAGATGGCCTCCGCGTGGATCGCCTCGAGGCTGGCCTTGAGGTCGAGGATGCCGGCGTCGGGCAGGGCTGCGAGGCGTGCGTTGGCGTCATCGATGATGGCACGCGTGGCCGATCCGTACAGTGCGACCAGTTCGGCCTCCCATTCGGCCTGGCGTTCCGGCGTGATGCCTTCGAACAGGCTGCGCTCCACGATCGGCTGGCCGGCGTCGAGTTGCCGCAGCGTCTGCTCGATCGTGCGCGACAGGTCGCGCCGCCGTTCGATGTCGGCATCGATGCGTGCCTTGAGGTCGACGAGTGCGGCACGTGCATCGAGCGCGGGATCGTCGAGCAGCCGGGCGACCTCGGCGAGCGGGACGCCGAGTTCGCGGTAGAACAGGATGCGCTGCAGTCGCAGCAGCGTGGCCTCGTCGTAGTAGCGGTAGCCGTTGCGGCCGACCACCGGCTTGAGCAGGCCGATGTGGTCGTAGTGATGCAGCGCCCTGACGCTGATGCCCGCCGCCTTCGCCACCTGCTTGACCGTTCGCATCACGTGATCTCCATGGGATGGAGGCTTTGTAAGCCGTCACGTGGCGTCAGGGTCAAGCGCCGGATCGCATCGTTCGTCGAAACGCCTTGCCGCGGCGATCGCCATGCGGGATGGTCGGGGCAGGGGAATCGACAGGAGGACATCCCGTGACGGAGCCGACCACCGCGGCGACACTCAAGGCCATGCTCGCCGAGCGTGGCGGCGCCCACGCGGAAGCCTCGCGCATCCGCCTGCACCGCGCCATCAGCTGGCTCGCACGCGCGGAGGCCGAGGCCGACGATCACGATGCGCGCTTCGTGTTCCTGTGGATCGCGTTCAATGCGGCCTACGCGCGCGAGTTCGCGCTCGAGGGATCGGCGCGCGAGCAGCTCAATGCGTTCCTGGCGGGCATTCTCGCGCTCGATGCCGACAAGCGCATCGCGGCACTGCTGCTCAGGCAGTTCAGCGGACCGATCCGCACGATGGTGGCGAACCGCTTCGTGTTCGAACCGTTCTGGCGTGCGCTGCGCGAGCACGATGCGAGCGAGCGCTGGAAGGAGGCCTTCGACGGCAGTGGGCGGCTCGCCACGCGCGCCGTACTGGAGGGGCGGGCCGACGCGGTCCTGTCGATCGTGTTCGACCGCCTCTACGTGCTGCGCAACCAGCTCGTGCACGGCGGCGCGACCTGGAACAGCCGCGTCAACCGCGAGCAGGTGCGCGACGGTGTGAACATCCTGTCGGCACTGCTGCCGATCGTCGTCGCCCTGATGCTGGACCACCCCGAAGCGGACTTCGGGGAGATCCATTACCCGGTGCTCGCGACAGCCTGACCGCGGCGGGCGCCGCGGTCAGGCGCGTCCTTACGGCTTGGCCGCGACAGGCTTGCCGCCGCCACCGCCGCGGCGACGGCGCTTCTTGTTGCCGGCCGCGTGATCGCCGCCATTGCCGCGCGGCTGCTGCGCATGCGGACGACGCGCGTGCTGCGGCGGGCGCGGACCCTGCTGCTGGCGCGGACGTGCGCCGCCGCCGGGACCGTCCAGGCGCAGCGGACGCGACGGCGCGAAGCCCTCGACGTCCTCGATCGCGATGTCCTGCTTGAGCAGCTTGCGGATGTCGCGCAGCAGGCCTTCCTCGGCGTGGCTCACCAGCGACACCGCGAGACCTTCGGCGCCGGCGCGACCGGTACGGCCGATGCGGTGCACGTAGTCCTCGGCGACCATCGGCAGGTCGTAGTTGATGACCATCGGCAGCTGGTCGATGTCCAGGCCACGCGCGGCGATGTCGGTCGCCACGAGCACGCCGACGCGGCCGCTCTTGAAGTCGGCGAGCGCACGCGTGCGCTGGTTCTGGCTCTTGTTGCCGTGGATCGCCGCGGCGCGCAGGCCGGCGATCTCGAGCTGTCGCGCGAGCTTGTCCGAGCCGTGCTTGGTGCGGCAGAACACGAGGGTCTGGCGTGCATCGTTGCGCAGCAGGTGCAGCAGCAGGTCGCGCTTGGCCTCGGCGTCGACCGGGTGCACGCGGTGCGTGACCGTGTTGGCGACGCTGTTCGGCTTGGCGATCTGGATCTCCTGCGGCTCGCGCATGAACTGCGTCGCGAGCGCCTTGATCTCGGGTGCGAAGGTGGCCGAGAACAGCAGCGTCTGGCGCGCCTTCGGCAGCGCCGAGAGCACGCGCTTCATCGCGGGCAGGAAGCCCATGTCGAGCATGCGGTCGGCCTCGTCGAGGACGAGGATCTCGATCGCGGACAGGTCGACCGTGCGCTGCTGCATGTGGTCGATGAGGCGGCCCGGCGTGGCCACGACGATGTCGAGGCCGCGGCGCAGCGCGTCGATCTGCGGGCCCATGCCCACGCCGCCGAAGATCGTCGCCGACTTCATGCCGATGTATTTGCCGTAGGTACGCACGCTGTCCTGCACCTGCGCGGCGAGTTCGCGCGTCGGCGTGAGGATCAGAGCGCGCGGCTTGCGCGGCGTGCCGTCGCGGCGGCCGTTCGGATAGAGGCGCTCGAGCAGCGGCAGCGTGAACGCGGCCGTCTTGCCGGTGCCGGTCTGTGCGCCGGCCATGAGGTCGTGGCTTGCGAGCACGAGCGGGATCGAGGCCGCCTGGATCGGCGTCGGTGCGGTGTAATCCTGCTCGGCGAGGGCGCGCAGCAGGGCGGGCGACAGCCCGAGGGTGTCGAAAGACATGGAGATGCTCCTGATGGAAAACCCGGAGCGTCCCTGGTGAACCGCGCTGCAGGTGGGATGTCGGATGCCGGCCAAGTGGCGGCGTGTCCGGTTTCGTGCGTCGGGGCCGAACGGCGAGGGGTCGGGAGATGCCGCCGGGGGCGGCAGGTCCGCGATGATCCGGAAGGGAACTCGGAAATCGACGCGACGAAGCCCGTCAAGCTTAGCAGGTCCACGCGGTTTCCGCGAGTGTGCGTCACGCCGCGCGCTCGGCATCCGGACGCGGCATGCATGACGAACGTGCTTTGACGCTTGACGGGGTGCTGCGTAGATTGCGCGCGCATGCGCATCACGTTCGAACTCGAATCCGCCGACATCGAGCGCTTCCGCGCAGCGTTCGCGCGCTCTCGCGAGGTCGCCGGCAATGCCGAGGAGATCGACGTGCTGGACGCCGCACGCCATGCACTCGACACCTTGTGCGTCGACGCGGTGCCGAGTTACGTGCGCAAGCGCCTCGTGCACGTGCAGCGCCTCATCGTCATGCTCGAGGACGACGCCTGGTCGCTGCCCGATCCCGATCGCGCCGAGGTGCTCGCGGCGCTCGCGTATTTCGCCGATCCCGAAGACCTCATCCCCGACCATCTCGAGGTGATCGGCCTGCTCGACGATGCGGTGATGCTCGAACTGCTCGCCCGGCGCATGCGCCACGTGCTCGAAGGCTATGCACGCTTCTGCGCGTTCAGGTCGACGCTCGGTGCGCCGCCGCCCGATCCCGAAGGTCGCTCGCGCCATGCGCGTGCGCTGCTGGAGGAGCGCAACGCCCGCGTCACCGGCGTGCAGGCGCGCCGCCGGCGCATCGCTGCGTGGCTGTCCGAACAGGCCTGACGGCGTCGGTCGGATAGCCCCTCGGCCTTCCGTGCAGTGCGTGCCGCGACCTGCTAGGCTCGCGCGCCCTTTTTTTGCGCCGCGCGCCCGCGCGTCGCCCCGGAGAAACCCCATGCAGATCGAGAAGAACAAGGTCGTCACGTTCCATTACACCGTCACCGACACGGCCGGCGCGACGATCGACAGTTCGCGCGAGCGCGGTCCGATGGCCGTGCTGATGGGCCACAACGGCCTCATTCCGGGACTCGAGAAGGCCTTCGAGGGCCACGCCGCGGGTGATCGCTTCGAGGTCACGGTCGCTCCGGAGGATGCCTACGGCCCGCGTGTCGAAGGCCAGCAGCAGCGCGTGCCGAAGAAGTACTTCCGCGACGCCGAGCGCCTGCGCCCGGGCATGAGCACCGCGCTCGCACTGAAGGAAGGCGGCCAGCGCCCCGTCACGGTGGTGAAGGTGGGTTCGAGCGTCGTCGATGTCGACCTCAACCATCCGCTCGCCGGCCAGACGCTCGCGTTCGATGTCGAGATCATCGCCGTGCGTGACGGCGACGCCGAGGAAATCGCGCATCGCCACGTGCACGGCGACGGCGGCCACGCCCACGGCTGATCGAAACGCCGGCCGCGCGGTTCGCGCGGCCGGCGGCGTCTTGATTCGAAGACGCGCTTGCCGTAGCGGAAG
>JASCPI010000021.1 GCA_029959555.1 Lysobacteraceae bacterium PS02065
GCGGATCACTTCCGCCGCCACGCTTCATCCGCGTGGGACCGGGTATACGCTCCTCGTGAGGCGAGCCGCTCCTTGCGCGTCTGGGCAAGGCAGATGAACCTGACTCCACGATGCCGACCCCACGGTTCCGGAAATGCACCCGACTCCGGTCTTGTAGAATCACCGGTCGTTTCGAACCGGATACGGCCTTGACCGCGATCGCCCTGTCCGCCGCCACGTCCGAGGCGGCGATCGATGCCCTGTTCCATGCGCTGTCCAGTCACGCCGTGGCGATGCCCGCCGATGGCCGCGTGCTGTTCCTGCGCGCGCGTGATGGGCGCTGGTGGAGCGGGCACTCGCGCTCGGGCTGGACGTTCCAGCAAGGCTTCAAGCCGTTCGCCGATGCGCTCGAACGTGCGGGTCACCGCGTCGCCGAGCCTGCAGACGACGAGCGCTTCCCGCTCGTGCTCGTGCTGCCACCGCGCCAGCGCGACGAAGCGCGCGCGCTGTTCGCGCGTGCCGTGAGGCATGCCAGCGACGGCGGCGTCGTGCTCGCGGCGATCGCGAACACCGAAGGTGCGCGCTCGGGCGAGTCCGACCTCGCGCGCCTGGCCGGCGGCGTCGAGGTGATGTCCAAGCACAAGTGCCGCATCTTCTGGACCGCTCCGCTCGGCGGCGACGTCGACGCCGCGTTGCTTTCGGCATGGAGCGCGCTCGATGCGCCGCGCACGATCGCCGACGGCTACGCGAGCCGGCCCGGCCTGTTCGCATGGGATCGCGTCGACGCCGCCTCGAAGCTGCTCGTCGACCACCTGCCGGCGACGCTGGCGGGACGCGCCGCCGATCTCGGTGCCGGGTACGGTTACCTCTCGGCGCAGCTCGTCGCACGTTGCGCGGGCATCACGGCGATCGACCTCTACGAGGCCGAGGCGCGCGCGATCGGACCGGCGCGCGACAACCTCGCGCGTGCGGTCGCCGCGAGCGGACGCGAGGTCGCGGTCGACGTGCTCTGGCACGACGTGACCGCGGGCCTGCCGCGCCGTTACGACGTGATCGTGAGCAATCCGCCGTTCCACCAGGGCCGCGCCGACCAGCCCGGCCTCGGCCAGGCCTTCATCGCCGCCGCGGCGCGTGCGCTCGCGCCACGCGGCGTGCTCTGGCTCGTCGCCAATCGCCATCTGCCGTACGAGGTGTCGCTCGCCGAGCGCTTCACCGAGGTGCGCGAGGTCGCCGCCGAACATGGCTTCAAGGTCTTCGAGGCACGCGGGGTGCGCGCATGAGGCTGGTCAAGCTGATCGCCAACCTCGGCTACGGCAGTCGCCGCGAGGTGCAGGCGATGTTCCGCGAAGGCCGCATCACCGATCCGTCGGGCGACGTGCTCTACGCCGACGACAAGGTCGGCCATGCCGACGTGTATGTCGACGGCGAGCCACTCGATCCGCCGCAGGGCATCGCGCTCATGCTGCACAAGCCGGTCGGCGTGACCTGCTCGACCAAGGACGCCGGACGCCTCGTCTACGATCTTCTGCCACGACGCTTCGCGCTGCGCGATCCGATGCTGTCCAGCGTGGGGCGGCTCGATCGCGACACGTCGGGCCTGCTGCTGTTCACCGACGACGGTGGTCTGCTGCACCGGATCATCTCGCCGAAGGCCAGCGTGGCGAAGGTCTACGAGGCGACGCTGGCGAGCGACCTGCGCGGCGACGAGGCCGCGCTGTTCGCGAGCGGCACGCTCATGCTCGAATCCGAGAAGACGCCGCTCGCGCCGGCCGAGCTCGAGGTCGTCGATGCGCGCCATGCGCGCCTCACGCTCACCGAAGGCCGCTACCACCAGGTGCGCCGCATGTTCGCGGCCGTCGGTAACCACGTCGAGCAGCTGCATCGTGCCTCGGTCGGTGCGCTGACGCTCGGCACGCTGTCCGAAGGCGAATGGCGGCTGCTCGACACCGAGGATCTCGCGTGCGTGTTCGCCAAGCCGTCGCCAGCGACGTGACGCGCCCTCACGACCCCGCGCGCGCGTGAGCGCATCGCCGCCCGACGAGAATGTCGTCGCCGCGACGCGCCGCTGGATCGAGCGCGCGGTCATCGGCCTCAACCTGTGTCCTTTCGCGCGCGCGCCGTACGTGAGGGATCGCGTGCGTTTCGTGGTCAGCGCGGCGGAGACGCCCGAGGCGCTGCTCGAGGACCTGCGCCGCGAACTGGTCGCGCTGCACGAAGGCGATGCGGAGGTGGTCGAGACGACCGTGCTCTTGCATCCGCGCGTGCTCGGCGACTTCCTCGACTACAACGATTTCCTCGGTCTGGCCGACATCGAAATCGTTGCGCTCGGGCTCGAGGGCGAGCTGCAGCTCGCGAGTTTCCATCCCGACTACTGCTTCGCGGGAACCGATACGGCCGACATCACGAACGCCACGAACCGCTCGCCGTACCCGACCCTGCACCTGTTGCGCGAGGCCGGCATCACGCGCGTGGTCGACGCGGTCGGCGACACCGACGCGATCGTCGAGCGCAACCTCGAGACGTTGCGCACGCTGGGACACGAGGGTTGGGATGCGCTGTGGCACGACAGGGGCGCGCCTCGCGCACCCTGACGAGGCTGGGCACTCAGCCGCGTGCGAGCGGCTCGGGGAGGCGGATGCGTGCGGCGATCGGCAGGTGGTCGGAGACGAGGTGGGGCAGGGCACGCAGGTCTTCGACGACGAGCGTCGACGACGCGAGGATGTGGTCGATCGCGCGTTTCGGCGCCCAGCTCGGGAACGTCAGCGGAGGCTGCTCGGGCGCCTGCAGCGAGGTCGTCGCGAACAGCGTGCGCAGCTCCGGACTCTCGATCGGCGTGTTGAGGTCGCCGATCAGCAGCGCGTTCGGATGGCCTTGCAGCAGCTCGGTGATGTAGGCGAGCTGGAACGCGCGCGCCTTCGGGCCGAGCGACAGGTGCGCGATCACGACGACCAGCGAGGCGGCGTCTTCACCGAAGCGCACCCACAACGCGCCACGCCCGCGGATGCGGCCCGGCAGCGGGTAGTCGATGACCTCAGTAGGCCTCAGCCTCGCGAGCATGCCGTTGCACGAGTTGGCGACCTTGGCCATGCGCCGGTTCGGCTGATGGCTCCAGAACGGGAAGCCCGCGCTCTCGGCCAGGTATTGCGTCTGGTTCATGAAGCCCGAACGCAGGCTGCCGAAATCGGCCTCCTGCAGCGCGACGAGGTCGTAGCGCGAGGCGAGTGCGGCGAGGCCGTCGAGGTTGGCGCGGCGGCCGTGCGGCACGACGTGCTTCCAGCTCTGCGTGACGTACTCGCGGTAGCGCTTGACGCTGCCGCCCGCGAGGATGTTGCAGCTCAGCACGTCGAGGTGCGTGGTCGGTGTCGGGGCGTCGGGAGGCATCGGATCGATGGAGCGGAGCGCTGCATGCAGCCTAGCGGATCGTCGGGTGCGCGGCCTGACTGGCGCACAACCGGTGGCCTGAAACGCGAAGGCCGCCCCGGGGGCGGCCTCGCGTGGTGCCAGGCCGGAGCGGGCCTTACTTCTTGGCGGCAGCCTTGGCCGGCTTGCCCTTCGCGTCGTGCTCCTGCTTGACGAGCTTCTGCACGAGCTCGAGGAGCTGCGGATAGCCGCCGGCCGAGGCGCCGGTGATGCGGTACTTGCCGTTCACGATGATCGTCGGGGTGCCGTCGACGCCGAGCTTCGGCACGATGTCCTTCGAACGCGCGAGCTGGCTCTCGACGACCATCGAGGTCGACGCCTGCTTGAACTTCTCGACGTCGACGCCGTTCTCGCCGTAGAACGCGGCGATGTCGTCGAACGAGCGGAACGCACGGCGGTCACGGTGGATCGCGTCGAACAGCTTCTGGTGCGTCGTGTCGAGCACGTTGAGCGACTGCGCCGTGTAGTAGGCGCGTGCGAACGCTTCCCACTGCGCGTTGAAGATCGCCGGCACGTAGGTGAACTTCGCATACGACGGCAGCGCCGCCTTGAGCTGGTCGGCGTACGGCTGGAAGTGCGCGCAGTGGATGCACGCGTAGCTGAACACCTCGACGACCTCGATCGTGTCGCCGCTCGTCGGCTGGGCCGGCTCGACGAGGAAGTAGTTCTTGCCGACCTCGGCCGCACCCGGCGTCGAGGCCGGGGCTTCGGCGTGCGCGTGACCGGCGTGGTCGTCGTGGGCAACCGCGTGGAACGAGAACGCCATCAGCAAGGTGGCGAGCAGCAGGGTCAGGCGCTTGGACATCGGTGATTCTCCGGGAAGGGCGGCGCGTGGGACAGCGGGAAGCGCGGCAAGTTGCCTCAGCCGCCGGATTCCTTCGCGATGAGGTGCTTGAGCAGCGGTTCGATGCGGTTGTAGCCGCCCGCCGACTGGCCGCTCAGGCGGTACTTGCCGGCGACGATGAAGGCGGGTGTGCCGTCGACGCCGTAGGCCTTGATGACGGTGTCGTTGCGCTTGAGGCGTGCCTCGATCGCGAACGACTTCGACGTCGCGATGAAGTCTTCCGCCTTGACGCCGTACTTGGAATAGAACGCGGCGACGTCCTCGATCTTCGGCGCGCGCGTGTCGAGCTTGCGGTCGACGTAGATCGCGCGGAACAGGTCGGTGTGGGCCTTGTCGGCGATGCCGAGCGCCTGCGCCGTGTAGTAGGCGCGCGCGTAGACCTTCCATGCATCGAAGCCGAACTGGGCCGGCAGCAGCACGAACTGCGCGTTCGACGGCAGGTTCTTCTTGATGTTCTCGACGATCGGCGCGACTTCGTTGCAGTGCGGGCAGGCGTACGAGAACACCTCGACGACCTCGACCTTGTCACCCGTGGTCGTGGCCTGCGGCGGTTCGATCACGAAGTAGTGCTTGCCGGCCACCCACTCGTCGGACTGCGCGTGTGCGCCCGCGACGAGGCCGAGGCCCAGGATCAGGGAAGAAAGGGTTCTGAACATGGGTCCTCCGGGAACGGTCGTGACACGTGCGCGGCCGTCGCGGCCGTCACGTGACGGCGGACCGACCGCAAGGATTACTTGGCGGTGTGCAGGCCCTGGGCGTACGAGGCCAGGGCGGCGATGTCCTTGTCGCTCAGGCGGCCGGCGATGTCCGGCATGATGTTGGCGTGCTCGTCCTCGCCCCACCTGGCGCCACCGCGCCATTCGCCGAACTTCGCGGTGATGTACTCGGCCCACTGGCCCGAGAGCTGCGGGTAGGCCGAGCCGGCCATGCCGCGGCCGTCGGGGCCGTGGCAGGCCATGCACGCGGGCACGCCGAGCTTGGCGTCGCCTGCGCGGTAGAGCTGCTGGCCGCGCGCGACGAGCGACTCGTCGGCTTCGGCCGGGCTCGGATGCTTGGTCGCGAAGTACGCGCCGATGTCGTGCATGTCCTGCGGCGTCAGCGTCGCGGCGAACGGCGCCATGATCGGGTTGTTGCGCTTGCCCGACTTGAACTGCACGAGCTGGCGGGCGATGTAGGCCTCGTTCTGGCCCGCGAGCTTCGGGTACATCGGGCTCTGCGAGTTGCCGTCCGCGCCGTGGCAGGCGCCGCACGCGGCGGCCTTGCCTTCACCGGCCTTGGCGTCGCCGGGCTGGACCTTTTCGGCGGCGAAGGCATGGCCCGACCCGATCGCGATCAGGGCCGCCAGAGCAAAAACGCGCCGAAAACTCATACACTCACTCCACAGGATGACGGGACATCACGCGCCACCCCTCCATTCGGCGGCGGCGCGAGGACGGAAACCGGGGAATTATCCGCACCAGCCGGAGGCCGGTCAAACAGCCCTGCGCCTCATCGTAGCAGCCACGGACAGACATGCACATTCTGCACACCGCCCGGTTCTTCAAAAGCGCCAACAGCATGCGCGACCTGCCGCCCGACACGGGCGCCGAGGTCGCGTTCGCGGGGCGTTCGAACGCCGGAAAATCGAGCGCGCTCAACGCACTGGCATCGCACAAGGGCCTCGCGCGCGTCAGCAAGACGCCGGGCCGCACGCAGCTCATCAACATCTTCTCGCTCGACGACGACCATCGCCTCGTCGACCTGCCGGGTTACGGCTACGCGAAGGTTCCGGTTGCGATCCGCGACCACTGGCGCGGTCTCGTCGACACCTACATGCGCAACCGCGAGTCGCTGAAAGCCGTCGTGCTGATCATCGATTCGCGGCATCCGCTCAAGGAATACGACCGCCAGATGCTCGCCTACGCGGCCTCGATCGACCTGCCGTGCCACTGCGTGCTGACCAAGTCGGACAAATTGTCGCGCAGCGAAGCCGCGCGCACGCTGGCCCACACGCGTGCCGAGCTCGGTGCCGACGAAGGCCCCGATGCGCGCGTCAGCGTGCAGCTGTTCTCGGCGACCGCCAAGACCGGCCTCGACGAGGCCCGCGCGGTGATCCTGCGCTGGCTAGGCATCACGCCGGCCTGATCCCGTTCGTGCGTGCGCTGCGGCGGCATGCCGCCGCGCGCCACGCCGCGCGGGCGGAGGGGAACCGCTAGTCTTGCGCCGCCGGTCTTGCCCGTCGCGAGGCCAGCCCCATATCGCCCGCCTCACCCGCCAGGATTGCCCGCCATGTCCGGACCCAGCGCCGTCAAGGACGACCCCATCGAGGGCCGCGACCAGCTGGTCGGCTACATCGCCGCGGGCGGCAAGCCGGTCGCCGACTGGCGCATCGGCACCGAGCACGAGAAGTTCGGTTTCCGCCTCGACGACCTGCGCCCGCCGACCTGGGAGGGCGAGCAGGGCATCGGCGCGCTGCTGGAAGGCCTGACCCGCTTCGGCTGGGATCGCGTCGAGGAGAACGGCAAGCTCATCGCGCTGCTGCGCGACAAGGCCTCGGTCACGCTCGAGCCGGCCGGCCAGCTCGAGCTTTCGGGCGCGCCGCTCGAGACGATCCACGAGACCTGCAGCGAGGTCACCAGCCACCTGCGCGAGGTCAAGACGGTCGCCGACGAGCTCGGCATCGGTTTCCTCGGCATGGGTTTCCAGCCGAAGTGGTCGCGCGCCGACATGCCGTGGATGCCCAAGGGCCGCTACCGCATCATGCGCGACTACATGCCCAAGGTCGGCCAGCTCGGCCTCGACATGATGACGCGCACCTGCACCGTGCAGGTCAACCTCGACTACGCCGACGAAGCGGACATGGTGCAGAAGTTCCGCACCTCGCTCGCGCTGCAGCCGGTCGCGACGGCGCTGTTCGCCGATTCGCCGTTCACCGAGGGCAAGCCGAACGGGTACCTGAGCTACCGCTCGCACATCTGGACCGACACCGACGCCGACCGCACCGGCATGCTCGATTTCGTGTTCGAGGACGGCTTCGGCTACGAGCGCTACGTCGACTACCTGCTCGACGTGCCGATGTACTTCAGCTATCGCGGCGGCACCTACCACGACCTCTCGGGCCAGTCGTTCCGGCGTTTCCTCGACGGCGGCCTCGCAGCGTTGCCGGGCGCGAAGCCGACGCTCACGGACTGGGCCGACCACATGACCACCGCCTTCCCCGAGGTGCGCCTCAAGAAGTTCCTCGAGATGCGCGGCGCCGACGGCGGCCCGTGGAGCCGACTGTGCGCGCTGCCGGCGTTCTGGGTCGGCCTGCTCTACGACCAGACCTCGCTCGACGCCGCGTGGGACCTCGTCAAGGACTTCACGCGCGACGAGCGCAACGCGCTGCGCGACGGCGTCGCCAAGCACGCGCTCAAGCTGCCGTTCCGCGGCGGCACGCTGCACGAGCTCGCGATCGAGGCGGTGCGCATCTCCGCGCACGGCCTGCGCCGGCGTGCGCGCCTCAATGCGAACGGTGCCGACGAATCGATCTACCTCGAGCCGCTGCTCGAGATCCTCGACGCCGGCCAGACGCCGGCCGAACGCAAGCTCGAGCTCTACCACCACCAGTGGAACGGCTCGGTCGATCCGCTGTTCCGCGAGTTCGCGTACTGACGCGTGGCGACGCGCGCGTCCGTCGCGCGTCGGGGATTCCGCGTCATCGTGCGTGCAGTGTGCGCCGTCGTGCTCGCCGCGACGCTGACCGCGAGTGCCACGACGCTCACCGCGAGCTCCACGCAGGGCGGCCAGACAAGCACCTGTTTCGGCACGGTCGCGAACGGCCGCCTCGAAGGCGGCGTGAGACTGCCGGCCTCGGGCTCGAACTACACCAGCTACAGCACGCTCGCGATCGGCCTCGGCCGCACCTGGGTGCATGCCGAGGTGCGCGACATCGTCGTCGCGGCGTATGCGGATCTCGCGTCGTCGATGCCGGACGCCGTGTTCGCCTACGGCGAAACCGGCGCGCGCGAAGGCGGGCCGTTCGCACCACACCGCACGCACCGCAACGGCACCTCGGTCGACTTCTTCGTACCGGTGCGCGACCGGGATGGCGTGTCCGTGCCGTTGCCGACGCATGCGGGCAACCGCTGGGGCTACGACATCGAATTCGACGCGAAAGGCCGTTTCGGCGAGCTCGCGCTCGATGCGGAAGCGCTCGCCGCACACCTGCTCGCGCTCAGGCGCGCCGCGAAGGCACGCGGCGCCGATCTCGTCCAGGTCATCTTCGATCCACCGATGCTGCCGCTGCTGTACGCGACGCGCCACGGTGCCGCGCTGAAGCGCGAGATCCGCTTCATGCCGCGCGCGGCCTGGGTGCGCCACGACGAGCACATTCACGTCGATTTCGCGATCCGCTGCCGACGCACGCGCTGAGCGCGGTCACCGATCCGAACCGCCCCCTCTCCCCAGCCCCTCTCCCGCGAGGGGAGAGGGGCTGAAGGCGGTCCTCGTCGTGGCGGACTGTGGTTGCATGCCGGTTCGCCAGGACGCCGCATGGCCTGCGAATACACGACGAGGTCCGTGCCCAAGGATCGATCACAACACTGCGTACTCCCCTCTCCCCTTGCGGGAGAGGGCCGGGGGAGAGGGGAATGCGCAGCATCACCTGGACACCCACACATCGAGACGCAGCATCATCGCCGCACCCGCACATCGAGACACCCGAGCCGACTTCCCGGCGCGCGTGGACCATGGCGCGTATCCTGTGCGCCCCGAAACGAGCACGACTGCGATGACCACGAGCCCCGACCGCCTCGCCCGCCACTTCACCGATCTCGACGCACAGGCGCTGTCGGACCTTCTCGACGCGCGTGCCGACGAAGGCGTGCTCCCGCTCGAAGCGGTCGACGGCCTGTTCTGCGCGGCCGTGGTCGGCCCGGAGTCCGTCGGGCTCGACGAACTCATGCCGGTCGTGCTGCAGGGCGCGGCGCCGGCATGGGCCGACGCTGCCGACACCACCTACGCCTCGGCACTGCTCGCCGGCCTGCTCGCGCATGTCGGGCGTCGCGTCGCGCGTGATCCCGACGATCAGGCGCTGCCGTACTTCGCACTGCCCGAGGATGCGGACGAACTCGACGAGGACGGCTTCGCCGAACTCGGCTGCATCCCCGGTGCGAACTGGGCGATCGGCTTCATGGGAGGTGTCGGCCTGCGCGAGGACGCGTGGGGTGCGCTCGTCGACACCGACGAGGACACCGAGGCCGACCTCGACTTCATCGCTGCGCTGCTGCCCGAAGGCGAAGACGACGAGGACGATGCCGACGTCCAGGGCGACGGCGAGACGGCCGACACGCCACGCGAGCCGCTGCGCTGGCAGGCCGACGCCGATGCATCCGAAGACGATGCCGAGGAGGATCCCGAGGCACCGCTGACGATGCGTGAGCGTCTCGAAGCGCTCGGCCAGGTGCCCGACGTGCTGCACGCGCTGAACCTCACGCGCCTGGATCGCCTCAACTCGCAGGCGCCCGTGCGCCGCGAGGCGAAGGTCGGCCGCAACGATCCCTGTCCCTGCGGCAGCGGCGCGAAGTACAAGAAGTGCCATGGGGCGAACGGCGACGCCGACTGACGCCATGACCTCACCGGCCGGCGACCTGTTCGCGGTCGCCGAGTCGCGCGCGCCGATCGTGCTCGGCGCGCAGGCCTGCGTGCTGCGCGGTTTCGCGGTCGATCGCGCGCCTCAGCTGCTCGCCGGCGTCGAGGCCATCGCCGCGGCTGCAGCATTCCGTCATCTCGTCACGCCGGGCGGTCGCCGCATGGCCGTCGCGATGACGTGCTGCGGCACGCTTGGCTGGACCAGCGACGCGCGCGGCTACCGCTACGAGCGTGCCGATCCGCTCACGGGGCATGCCTGGCCTGCGATGCCGGGTTCGTTCGCGACGCTCGCGAGCGAGGCCGCACAGGCGGCCGGGTTCGACGGATTCGTGCCCGACAGCGTCCTGGTCAACCGCTACGTGCCGGGCACGAAACTGTCGTTGCACCAGGATCGCGACGAGTGCGACCTCGCGCACCCGATCGTGTCGGTGTCGCTCGGCCTGCCGGCGACGTTCCAGTTCGGTGGCGATGCGCGCGGCGATCGCGTCGCGCGCATCGCGCTTTTTCATGGTGACGTGGTGGTCTGGGGCGGCGTCGACCGCCTTCGCCATCACGGCATCCTGCCGCTCGCGGACGGGCACCATGAACTCACCGGCGCGGCGCGCATCAACCTGACCTTTCGCCGCGCCGGTTGATCGAGAGTGCTCAGCGTGAGGCGCGCTTCGCCACGGTCTTGCGCGTCGCCGCCTTGCGTGCCGTCGTGGCACGCGGCTTCTTCGCGGCGGCTGCCTTGCGAGGTGACGCGCCACGTGCGGCGGATACCTTCTTCGATGTCTTCTTCGCGGACGTCCGTTTCGTCGCTCGTGCCTTGCGCGTCGATTTCGCGTTGGCCGGAGGCCCGGCCGTGCGCGAGAGGCGGATCGTGCCGCTGTCGCCCATCGCGTCGTCGTTGCCGGTGAGGCGCGCGACGACGAAGGCGACGGCCTTGCCGACCAGCGAGGACGGACCGTCCCAGTACTCGACCGTGCCGACCGTGACGCGGATCAGCACGATCTGCGGATCGGTGCGCCCGCGCGGGAAGAACGCCTTGTGTCCGTCGTTCCAGAATTCATCGATCTTCGCCTGGTCGTCGATCACCTCGGCCATGCCGGCGATCGAGAGGTAGACGTTCTTCTCCTTCGAGGCGTAGACCACGTTGACCTTCGCGTTGCGCCGGATCTCCTCGATCTTCGGACTCTTGCGGCGGACCATGAACCACAGCAGCTTGCCGTCGTACTCGGCCTCCTGCGTGCTCAGAGGACGGCTGACCGGAAAGCCGCCGGCGCCGTAGGTCGTGAACATCGCGATGTCGATGCCCTTGATCAGCGAGCGGAGCTGCTCGCGCTTTTCGCTTGCGGTGGCCATGGTCTGTCTCGCGTCGTGGGGAAGTCCGCATGCTGGGCGGCCGCGGCCCAAGCCCGCGTGAACCGCACAGGTATCGGTGCGATGCGCTCAGCGACGATGCAGGTCGAGGCATCGCTCATCGCCGCGTCATGCGCAGCGTGCGACAAGCGCAGGGTCGAAGCGATGCGAGGGATGCCGCATGAAGCTGTGCTACCGGTTCGTGTCCGACCACGGCGACGAGGCCCTGGTCGCCGCCGCGGTCGAGGTCGTCGAGCGTCTCGTCGCCTCGCTCGAGGCGTCGCGTGCGAGCGTGCCCGATGCGCCGCTCGCCGAGCTCGTCGACGGCGAGGCCTCGGCGAAGGTCGTCGCGGTCACGTTCGAAGTCTCGGACGGCGTCAGCCTCGACACCTTGCGCACGACGCTCGCTACGCTGTGCCGGGCGCACGGCGTCCATTGCCTCGAACTCGACGAGAAGCCCGATCAGCCGCATCTGCCGGGAGGCGATGCGGGATGAGCCGTGCAACGACGACCATCGTCGCGGTTGCACGGGAAGGTCGGTGTCACCTACGGTGCCTCGATCACGATGGCACGCCCCGCGCGATGCCGACGTCCCCACACGAGGTCACACCACGATGAAGATCGCCGTCATGGGCGCAGGTGCCGTCGGCTGCTATTTCGGCGCGAAGCTCGCGCTCGCGGGACACGAGGTCGTGCTGATCGGTCGGCCCGCGCTGGTCGATGTGGTGCGCGCGTACGGCCTGCAGCTCGAATCCGCCGCCTACACGGGGCGCGTCGAACTGGGTGCGTCGTCCGAACCTTCGGCGGTCGCAGGCGCCGACGTCGTGCTGTTCTGCGTGAAGTCGGGCGATACCGAGTCGGCCGGCGCGGCGATGACGCCGCATCTCGCGCCGGGCACCACGGTGCTGAGCCTGCAGAACGGCGTCGACAATGCGTCGCGCCTCGCCGGCGTGCTCGGCCGCCAGGTCGTGCCCGTCGTCGTCTACGTCGCGACCGACATGGGTGGACCGGGCCACGTGCGCCACCATGGCCGCGGCGAGCTGGTGCTCGGTCCGTCCGCATCGAGCGAGGCGGTCGCCGCAGCCTTCAGCGCGGGCGGCGTGCCCAGCGAGGTCTCGGATCGCGTCGCCGAGGCCTTGTGGTCCAAGCTCGTCATCAACTGCGCATGGAACGCGCTGTCGGCGATCTCGCAGCAGCCCTACGGCCGTCTCGTGCACGGCCACGGCATCGTCGACGTCATGCGCGACGTGTTCGACGAATGCCTCGCCGTCGCCAACGCCTCGGGTATCGCGCTCGGCGAGGAGCTGTGGCCGAACGTGCTCGCGATCGCCGACAGCATGGCCGCGCAGCGTTCCTCGACCGCGCAGGATCTCGCCCGTGGCAAGCGCAGCGAGATCGACCATCTCAACGGCTTCGTGACCACACTCGGCGACGGCCTCGGCATCGCCACGCCGGTCAACCGCGCGCTGCATGCGATCGTGCGGTTGCTGGAGTCGCCGGCAGAGCAGGTGTGACGCCTCGCCTGGCCGACAGCAGATCTCCGGTGAGCTACGTTTTGTCGTCTCAGCCAAGGCAAAACGTGTCGAGAGGTAGTTCAGGCGGAATCGAAATGACAGCGTCATCCCGGCGGAAGCCGGGATCCCATCAAGCGTTCAGACGTGACAGGTGATCCACGCACGGACAACTCGCAGAGAAGCGCGAAACTCGCTATCCCTCTGATGCGCTTGATTGGATTCCGGCTTTCGCCGGAATGACGTAGTGATAGCCGGGGGGCGGTAAAACCTGAGGAAGCCGGGATGACAGCCCGATACGTCGCCATATCCACGCACGCGAGCCCGCTCCTTCCCGTCATTCCCGCGCAGGCGGGAATCCAGCGCCTTTGCGTGTCAGCGGATGAGCGCGCCACATGATGCCGGGGCGGTGCAGTTGGGGGTCAGGTTGATTTGCCCCGACACGCCGTTTCGGGCGTTCGCAGCCGCTCGCGGCAAATGAACCTGACCAGATGAGCCTGAGCACAACGTTGCCGGAAAGCATCACGGGCGGGACAAGGACAACGTCATCCCGGCGAAAGCCGGGATCCCCTCAAGCGCTGCAGCTCACGGGTACTCCGCATCCGGGAGTCGCTCGCGCAGAAGCGCGGGGCTCATCTACCTTGGGCTGCGCTTGAAGGGATTCCGGCTTGACCAGCCGTCCGGCTGTTGAGAACCGTCGGAATGACGTGGCCACGTATCGAAAGGGCCCGACGAAGCCTAGACCCCCGGCCGATACATCGCCGCATTGATGCACGCGAACACGCTCACGATGAACCAGCCGAACGGCAGCGTCGACAGCGTGACCACCCAGGTGATCGCGAACGCGATGCAGGCCACGAGGAACCAGCCGATCGCAGACAGCAGGCGGCCCTGGATGAGCTGGCCGAGCCCGGGCACGAAGAAGCTGCACAGCGCCGCGATCACGTTGCCCGCCGAGCCTTGTCCGTTCGCCATCGTCACTGTCCCCCTGGTTCGTGGCCCGCGAGCATCGCGGACCGCGCATGAAGGATGCCTGATGGCGCGGCGCCGCGGCCATCGTGCGCCCGCTTGATATCCGCTTCACGGCGACGGTCGAGACTCGTGCTCGTCGACCTCCACTGCTCAGGTCGACGCCCGTTCCTTCCGGAGTATCGACCATGATGCGTTCCCTCTTCTTCGCCGCCGCGTTCTGCGTCGGCGCAACCCTCGCGACCGCGGCCGCGGCTGTCGCCGCCGATGCCGCGCCACCGCGCGCCCTGTTCGTCGTCAGCGGTGAAGGCAAGGACGCGGGCAAGACGCGCCCCGGCTTCGAAATGGACGAGTTCGCGCAGGCCTGGGCGATCCTGCGCGACAACGGCTTCGCGATCGACGTCGCGAGCCCGCGCGGCGGTGCCGTCGAGGCCGACAAGTACGACGCCGCGTTGCCGTTCAATGTGCGTGTACTGGGCGATGCCGACGCCACGCGTGCGCTCGCCGCGACACTGTCGACGGGCGAAGCGAAAGCCTCCGACTACGCCGCCGTCGTCGTGATCGGCGGCAAGGGCGCGATGTTCGACCTGCCGGGCGATCGTGCCCTGCAGTCGCTGATCGCGGGTATATGGACGCAGGGCGGCGTCGTCGCTGCGGTCTGTCATGGACCCGCCGCGCTGGTCGACGTACGCCTCGCCGACGGCACGCCGCTCGTCGCCGGCAAGGCGCTCACGGGTTTCACGAACGAGGAAGAGCAGCTCTTCGGCAAGCGCTGGGCCGCCTCGTTCCCGTTCCTCATCGAGGACCGCATGCGCGAGCGCGGCGCGCGCTGGCAGGAAGCGCCGCTCATGATGCCAAAAGTCGTCGTCGATGGCCGTCTCGTGACCGGGCAGAACCCGTACTCGACGCCGGCCCTCGCCGAAGCCGTCGTCAGCGCGAGCGGTCGCACGCCGGTCGCGCGCACGCCGTGGCGCGACGAGGCGACCATGACGCTCGTCGAATCCTTGCCGGCGCGCGGCGAGTCCGCGGTCGCGGCCGAACTCGCACGCGATCCGAAGGCCTACCACGTCGACCTGATCGGTCTGCTCGGCTATTACCGGCTCAAGGTCGCGGCCGACGACACGGTCGTGCGCGACGCACGCACGCTCATGCAGCTCGCGAGGCCCTACATGGACGCGCCGCAGCTGCGCGTCGGCATCGCCGAGGCGACGTGGCGGCTCGGCGACACGCCCGCGGCACGCGCCCTCGTCGGCGAAGTGCTGGAAGCGCATCCCGACCTCGACGAAGCTAGGCAGCTCCTGGCCCGCCTCGACGGCTGACATGTCCCGCCTGCGCATCCTCGTCATCGAAGACCATCACGCGCTGCGGGCGAGCCTCGCGGCGCTGTTCGAGGCGCATGGGCATCATGTCGATTTCGCCGCCGACGGCCGCAGCGGCCTGCAGCTCGCGCTCGCCGAGCCGCCCGACGTCCTCGTGCTCGACCTCGGCCTGCCGGGACTCGACGGGCTCGCCGTCTGTGCCGGCGTGCGCGAGCGGGCCGACCGCCATGTGCCGATCCTCATGCTGACCGCGCGCGATGCGCTCGACGACAAGCTGCGCGGCTTCGAGGCCGGCGCCGACGACTACCTCGTCAAGCCGTTCTCGGGCGCGGAGCTGCTCGCGCGCTGCGTCGCGCTGGCCGGTCGCCATCGCGTCGGCCAGCCTCACGTGCTGCGCATCGGCTCGCTCGCGATCGACCGTCGTCGCGGAGAAGCTTCGCGCCACGGCGACGTGCTCGCGCTGCATCAGACCGCGTACCGCGTGCTCGTCGAACTGGCCGAGGCCTGGCCGCGCACGCTCACGCGCAGCGAGCTCGCCGCACGCGTCTGGGGCGACGAGGTACCGCCGTCGGATCCGCTGCGCTCGCACCTCTACCAGCTGCGCCAGGTGCTCGACAAACCGTACGCGGTGCCGATGCTGCGCACCGTACACGGCGTCGGCTTCCGCCTCGAGGACGACACGTGAGACGGCCGCGCCGACGCCTGCAGCGTCGCCTCGTCGTCGCGTTCGCGACGTATGCGCTCGTCGTCGCGGCGCTGTTCGGTTTCTACGCGATCATCTTCATGTACACGGTCGAGGATGCGTTCTTCGATGCGATGCTCGTGCAGGAGGTCGAGGCGCAGAAGGCCGCGCGGCTCGCCACGGGCGCATGGGCGACGCCGCGTGACACGGCGATGACGCTGCATGAGGATTCCGCGACGTTCCCCGAGGATCTCGCGGCACGCCACGCCGAGGAGCCGCGGCGCCGCGAGTTCGACGGGCGCGACGGCCATCACTTCCATCTCGCGGGTATCACGCTGCCGGGCGCGACCGCACCTTCGGCGTGGATCGTCGCCGAGGTCGGCGACCGCCTCGTCGTGCGTCCCGTGCGCGATCGCGTGTTCATGCTGCTCGCGCTGTCGGCATTGTTCGTCGTGGTGGTCGCTCTGCCGGTCGCGGTGTGGCTCGCGCGTCGCACGACGACGCCGCTCGGGCGCCTCGTCGCGCGCGTCGACGAGGCGACGCCGGATCGCCTCCCGCGCGATCTGGCGCAAGGCTTCGGCGACGACGAGGTCGGCGTGCTCGCACGCGGACTCGACGGCCTCGTCGCGCGCATCGACGCGTTCGTCGCGCGAGAGCAGGCCTTCACGCGCGATGCGGGCCATGAACTGCGCACACCGCTCGCGCTCATCGTCGCGGCCTGCGAAGCGCGGCTCGCCGCGCCCGACACCGACGCTGGCTCGCAGGCGACGCTGCGCGAGGTCCATCGTGCCGCGCTTCAGATCGGCGAGACGCTCGCCATGCTGCTCGCACTCGCGCGCGAGGTCGAACCGTCGCCCACCACGAGCCTGCTCGCGCCGGTCCTCGAGCGTGTCGTGCTCGAACAGGCGCCGCTGCTCGGCGTGCGCGCGGTCGAGGTCGTCGTCGACGTGCGCGACGAGGCACGCATCGCCTTGCCTGCGGCGGTGCTGCACAGCGTGCTCGGCAACCTCGTCGGCAACGCGTTCGCACATACGGCCGAAGGCGAGATCCGAATCACGACCGAATCGAACACGTTGCGCATCGCCAACCCCGCACCGACCGCCGTGCTCGCCGAGCGCCTCGACACGGCCCGGCCGTTCGTGAAAGGCGAGGCGAGCCATGGACTAGGTCTCGGCCTCGTCATCGTCAAGCGCCTGTGCGCGCACCACGGCCTCGCCTTGCATGTCGAGGAAGGCGACGGCCTGGCGACCGTCGTGCTGCCACTCGCGAATCTCCCGCATGGAGCACACGCGTAGGGCGAAACCCGCGCAGCGGATTCCGCCGTGTCGCGTGTCGCCGCCTCGATGGTGATTCCGGTTCGTTGAAGCGGAGGGCGCTGGACCCCGGCCCCCGCCGAGGTGACGAGCTTCCCGTGTGCGGCGGCGACGCCACCTTGATGGCATGGGAATCCGTTACATCGGCGACGATGTGATCATGCACGGTGGAATCGCCTGCGGCGGTTCCACCCTACGCCACCACGCCGAACGCGTAGGGCGGAACCCGCGCAGCGGATTCCGCCGTGTCGCGTGTCGCCGCCTCGACGGTGATTCCGGTTCGTCGAATCGGAAGGCGCTGGACCCCGGCCCCCGCCGAGGCGACGAGCTTCCCGTGTGCGGCGGCGACGCCACCTCGATGGCATGGGAATCCGTTACATCGGCGACGATGTGATCATGCACGGTGGAATCGCCTGCGGCGGTTCCACCCTACGTCGACACGCCGAACGCGTAGGGCGGAACCCGCGCAGCGGATTCCGCCGTGTCGAGTGTCGCCGCCTCGATGGTGATTCCGGTTCGTTGAAGCGGAAGGCGCTGGACCCCGGCCCCCGCCGAGGTGACGAGCTTCCCGTGTGCGGCGGCGACGCCACCTCGATGGCATGGGAATCCGTTCCATCGGCGACGGTGTGATCATTCACGGCGGAATCGCCTGCGGCGGTCCCGCCCTACGCCACCACGCCGAACGCGTAGGGCGGAACCCGCGCAGCGGATTCCGCCGTGCGGGGTGTCGTCGCCTCGCAAGCTATTCCAATTGCATTGCATCGAAGGCACTGGCCCCCGCCTTCGCCGGGGTGACGAGCTTTCTGTGTGCGGCGACGACGCCACGTCGATGGCATGGGAAGCTGTGCTGTCGGTGACGATGTGATCATGCACGGCGGAATCGCCTGCGGCGGTTCCGCCCTACGCGACCATGCAGAACACGTAGGGCGGAACCCGCGCAGCGGATTCCGCCGTGTCGGGTGTCGCCGCCTCGATGGTGATTCCGGTTCGTTGAATCGGAAGGCACTGGGCCCCGGCCTGCGCCGGGGCGACGATGCTCCAGCTGGCGGACGCGATGCCGATGTGGATCGCTCAACGCTTCGCCGGCGCCTTCGCGCGCGCCATGCAGCGGGTGTGGCGATCCTCGACGCGGCGCGCGAACCATTCCGTCGTCAGCGTGCGCGTGATCTTCGGGCTCTCGAGCGTGATGCGCGGGATCACCTCGCGCGGCAGCGGCTTGCGTTCGATCGCCTCGGCGAGTTCGAACACGCGCGTGTACAGCTTCGTTTCCCCGAACGCGAGCGAGTCGCCCTTGTCGAGCGCGCGCCGGATCGATGCGTCGCTCATGTCGAGGCCCTTGATCGCGCGCACGGCGCGTTCGGTCTTGCCGGGTTCGCGGCTCTCGTGGGCGACGAGGTCGCCGTCGAGCGCGAGCGGGATGCCGGTCGCGCGGCTCACGGCGGACTGGAAGGCCGCGTTGCGGCTCGCGTACCAGCCGGCGTTGAAGTCGGCGTAGCGGTACACGGGTTTCGGGTAGTTCGCGGGGTAGGCGAGCAGGTGCGCGATGCCGAAGTACATGCCGCCGCGCCGCGTGAACACCTCGCGGCGGATCGACCCGTCCACGTCGTAGGGATAGCCGTGCTGCTTGGCGTGCGTCTCGGCGAAGGCGATGCCGACCTGCATCGGGCCGCCCGTGCGTACCGGGTTGTAGCCGCCGAACAGACGCTGGCCGAGCGGCACGCGGCCGATGAGGTCCTCGTAGAGTTCGCTGAGTTCGCGCTCGCTGCGCACGCGCTCGAGGCGCTCGCCGTAGGACTTTCCGTTCGGCGAATCCACGCGCAGCGCCGCCGAGACGACGAGGCGCGGCACGTGCATCGACGCGGCGCGCCTGTCGATCTCGGCACGCGCGATCTTCGGCAGGTTCGGCACGGCGGGATCGGCCGTGAACGTCGACTCCTGCTCGGTCACCGCGAGCACCGAGCACAGCTGGCTCGTTGTCGGCTCGAGCTCCAGCGAGGCGAACGCGACCTGGATGTCGGTCGCCCAGCCCTCGCGATCACGCGCCGAGGCCGGCATGAGCCGCACGATCTCGGCGCGGATCTCGGCCGGACTGCGCGGCGGTGTCTCGGGGCCGCGCGGCGTCGCGCAGCCGGCCAGCACGAGCACGGCGGCGAGACCCGTGGCGCGACGCCACGCGTGCCGACGCATGCTCAGGACGGACGCGCCGGGATCGCGAGGCCGCGCTGCACGGCAGGCCGTGCGAGTCCGCGCTCGAGCCACGCCGCGACGTTCGTGAACGCATCGAAGCCGACGAGTTCGCCGGCCTCGTAGAAGCCGACCAGGTTGCGCACCCAGCCGAGCGTCGCGATGTCGGCGATCGTGTAGTCGTCGCCCATGATCCACGTGCGGCCTTCGAGGCGCGTGTCGAGTACCTTGAGCAGTCGCTTCGACTCGTCGACGTAGCGCTGAAGCGGGCGCTTGTCGGCGATCTCCTTGCCCGCGAACTTGTGGAAGAACCCGACCTGGCCGAACATCGGACCGATCGCGCCCATCTGGAAGAACACCCACTGGATGGTTTCCCAGCGTGCGTTCGCGTCCTTCGGGATGAAGCGGCCGGTCTTGTCGGCGAGGTAGAGCAGGATCGCGCCGGACTCGAACAGGCCGAGCGGCGTGCCGTCGGGCCCGTCGGGATCGAGGATCGCCGGGATCTTGCCGTTCGGGTTGAGCGAGAGGAACTCGGGCACGTGGCTCTCGTTCTTCATGATGTCGACGAGATGCGCCTCGTACGGCAGGCCGGTCTCCTCGAGCATGATCGAAACCTTCACGCCGTTCGGCGTGTTGAGCGAGTAGAGCTGGATGCGATCCGGATGGCGCGCCGGCCAGCGCGTCGTGATCGGGAACGAGGACAGGTCCGCCATCGGTATCTCCTGGGCTGCTGCGGCCGCCGACCGGCCGTG
Organism: Lysobacteraceae bacterium PS02065; assembly: GCA_029959555.1. Taxonomy (GTDB): domain Bacteria; phylum Pseudomonadota; class Gammaproteobacteria; order Xanthomonadales; family Rhodanobacteraceae; genus Dokdonella. The sequence goes on from JASCPI010000021.1 coordinate 19,925, forward strand.
ATCATGGTGCAGATGGGATGCGTCGACGCGCGCGACAAGGGCTGCGTCATGCGTGCCGTTGTTCGGGTTCAGGGCAAGTCCTGCTGCTCTCTCGGGCAAGTTCGAAGCGGAAGCCGAGAATCGTTGCAGATGCATGGCATCTGATGATGAATCCTGGGGTGAAGACGCGTTTCGAGGCAGCACATGGCGTGGCGCGACTCTTGTTCCTTCTCCCTCCGGGAGAAGAGCCTGCCCCGTACCCCGATACGGGGTGGCCCGAAGGGCCGGATGAGGGTCCGGGATCGCGACGATGATCGAGCGTGGTCTCGATCCCGCACCCTCTCCCCAACCCGTCTCCCGGAGGGCGAGGGGCTCAAGCACAACGCTACCCGGGGCTTGCGATTGCGCAATGCGTCTTCGCGTCGTCAGCGCCGCGAGCCTCGCCGCAGCACGCCCCATGGCAGCAACACGAGCGCGCCGAGCACGAGGCCGATCCAGCCGAGCACGGGGCCGATGCGCGTGTACGGCGTCGCGACCTGCGGACCGACCACGAGGTCGGTGACGAGCTGCGCGCCCGGCATCGCGGCGCTCGGTGCCTCGGCGATCACGCGGCCGTGCGCATCGCTGACCGTGAGCAGGCCTTCGCGCGCTGCGCGCACGACCGCGTAACCGTTCTCGACGCCGCGCAGCACGGTCGTGCGTGCTTCGAGCCAGGCATCGAGGTAGGCGAAGTCCCACGCGGGCACGAGCATGACGCCGGCACCACGCTGGCCGTAGTCGCGCCCGAACGCGGCGAAGTGCATGTCCTTGCAGATCGCGAGGCCGTACGGCGTGCCGCCGATCGGGTGCAGGTTGAACGCATCGCCGGTGCCGTAGTTGGCGAAGCGCTCGGGCGGCGCGAGCAGATGCTTCTCGTAGTCCTGCACGAGCACGCCTTGCGGGTCGTACAGCCAGGCGCGGTTGCGCGGCTGCGTGCCGTCGTCGATGCCGAGGCCGACCTCGAGCCACACGCGATGCGTCGCCGCGAGCGTGCCGAAGTGCGCCTTCCAGGCCTCTGCTGCTTCCGGGCGCAATGTCGCGATCTTTTCGGGCAGCACGACGAGCGTCGCGCCTTCGCCGGCCACGCGCGCGACGAGCGCGTCGTAACCGTCACGGATCGGCAGCGCGTAGGTGTCCTTCGCCTTCGGGCCGATGGCGTCGTCGATCGAGACGATGCCGACACGCACGGGCGTGCCCTCGAGCGGCTGGCCGAGCCGCCACGCACCGTAGCCGAACGTGCCCGCGACGACCACGACGACCGTCACGACCACGCCGATCGCGCGTCGATCGAGGCTGCTGCGCCACGCGAGCATCGCGAGGCACGAAGGTACGAGGCCGAGCACGAACAGCATCGCGGGCACGCCGCCGATCGCGGCGACCTGCACGAACGCGAGGACGTCGGACTGCGTGTAGGCGACGCTGCCCCAGTTGCCGTCGGGGCTCGTCAGCGCCTGCGCCATGTCCACGGCGACCCACAGCAGCGGGTAGGCCAGTACGGTCCATGGCGTGCCGAACGCGAGCACGACGCGCCGCGCGAGCATGACCACGAGCACCCACAGAAGCGCCTGGCCGGTCATCGCCGCGAGGGCAGCCGGCAACGGCATGACGAGGCGGAAGAACGTGAGGTAGGCACTCGTCGCGATCAGCGCGGCCACCGTCACGGCGAGCAGGGCACGCCAGCGTGGCAGCGCGAACGCGAGCAGCAGCAGGGGAACCGGTGCGATCCACGTGAGCCACGCGATCGGCTCGAGTCCGGTCGCGAAGCGCAGCAGCACGCCCGCGGCGAGCGTCCAGATCACGGTGACGGGTAGCGAAGGCACGGGGAGACGCCGCGTCGCGGTCATGGTCGGATCCACTCGTCGAGGGGAGAGTGCGTCAACGCCGCGGCGGCTTGAAGGCGAGGTCGGTGATCGTGCCGTCGGACGCGCAGGCGACGCGCAGGGTCCAGGTCGCGCTCGCGAACATCAGCGGCACGTAGACCTCGGGATGGCCACCGACCGTGCCGGCATGCAGGCGTCCGATCGTGCGCAGCTCGCCGTCCTTCTCGGGCATGTCGTTCCAGGCCCTGGCGAGCGCGTCCTCGCCCATGCGGGCGCGCAACGGCGCGTCGAGCCCTTCGGCCGCCTCCTTGAAACGGGACGACCGCAAGGCCTCGATCACGCTGGACGTGGCGTCCTCGCAGCGCCGGTTCGGGGAGCCGCCGGCACTCTGCGCGGTGGCGACCGCGGGCACGGCGAGCAGCAGGGCGAGGAGGAGGCGCGCGGGCATCGTCGTTCCCATCGGGTCGAGGCGGCCGATCATCGGCGCGCATCCGCGCGACTGCAAGCGTGGAGCAGGGCCACGGCGGAACGGGCGCGAGGCCCGTCCCGTCGTGGCCGGTCACGTCACTTCAGACCGCGGTGCTCGAGCAGCGGCTCGACGCTCGGGTCCTTGCCGCGGAACGCGCGGTACTGGCCCGCGAACGCCTCGGTCGCGCCGCGCGACAGGATGCGCTGGCGGAACGTGTCGCCGTTGGCGCGCGTGAGGCCGCCGTTCTCGACGAACCACTGGAACGCATCGTGCGACAGCACCTCGCTCCACAGGTAGGCGTAATAGCCGGCCGCGTAGCCGCCGCCCCAGATGTGCGCGAAGTACGGCGTGCGGTAGCGCGGCGGCACCTGCGCGACGTCGACCTTGAAGCGCTTGAGCGCCTCGGCCTCGAACGCGTCGGCATCCTTCGGCACCTCGCCGACCGGCAGCGTGTGCCAGGCCATGTCGAGCAGCGCGGCGCCGAGGTATTCGGTGGTCGCGTAGCCCTGGTTGAATGCGCGTGCCTTGACGATCTTGTCGACCAGCGCCTGCGGCATCGCCTCGCCGGTCTGGTGATGGCGCGCGTAGTGCGCGAACACCTTCGGATCGAGCGCCCAGTGCTCGTTGAACTGCGACGGGAACTCGACGAAGTCGCGCGGTACATTGGTGCCCGCGATGCTCGGGTAGGTCACGTTCGAGAACATGCCGTGCAGCGCGTGGCCGAACTCGTGGAACAGCGTGGTCACCTCGTCCCAGGTCAGCAGCACGGGCTGGCCCGCGGCGGGCTTGGGGATGTTGCAGACGTTGAACACGACCGGCTTGGTGCCGCGAAGGCCGCTCTGTTCGACGAACACGTCCATCCATGCGCCGCCGGCCTTGCTCGGGCGCGCGAAGTTGTCGGCGTAGAACAGCGCGAGCGGCGAGCCGTCGGCGTCGAACACGTCGAACACGCGCACGTCCGGGTGGTAGACGGGCAGGTCGGTGCGCTCCTTGAACGTGATGCCGTAGAGCTCGGTCGCGGCGAAGAACACGCCGTCCTTGAGCACGCGGTCGAGTTCGAAGTACGGCTTCACGGCGGCATCGTCGAGGTCGTACTCGGCCTTGCGCACCTGGCCCGCGTAGTAGTCCCAGTCGGCCGCGCCGACCTTGAAGCCGCCCTTCTGCGCGTCGATGAGCTTCTGGATCGCGGCGGCCTCGCCACGCGCCTTCGCGGTCGCGGCGGGCACCATGTCGGTCATGAGCTTGTCGGCCGCGGCCGGCGTCTCGGCCATCTGGTCGGCCAGCGAGTAGGCCGCGTACGAGTCGTAGCCGAGGCGCTTGGCGCGCTGCGCACGCAGGTCGGCGAGGCGCAGCGCGATCGCGCGCGTGTCGTTGGCGTCGCCGTGGCTGGCGCGCTTCTCCGACGCCTCGAGCACCTTGAGGCGCAAGTCGCGGTTGGCGAGCGAGCCGAGCACCGGCTGCTGCGTGGTGTTCTGCAGCGCGAGCAGGTACTTGCCGTCGAGCTTGCGCTCCTTGGCCGCATCGGCGGCGGAGGTCTTGTCGGCGTCCGACAGGCCTTCGAGCTGGGCCGCATCGTCGACGACCACGGCGGCCGCATTGGTGGCGGCGAGCAGGCGCTGCGAGAAGTCGGTCTCGAGCGTCGAGATCTCGACGTTGAGCTCGCGCACGGCCTTCTGGTCCTCGGCCGACAGCTTGGCACCGGCGCGCACGAAGTCGCGGTAGAGGTGCTCGACCAGCGCGACCTGCTGCGCGTCGTAGCCGCCCGTCGCGAGGCCGGCGTGGATCGTCTCGAGGCGCGCGAACAGCTTGGCGTCGAGGTGCACGGCGTCGCCGTGCTCGGCGAGCTTCGGCGCGAGCTCGGTCTGCGCCTTCTGCAGCGTGTCGTTGGTGTTGGCCTGCGCGATCGAGAAGAACGTGCGGCTGGCGCGCTCAAGCGTCGCGCCGCTGCGCTCGAACGCCTCGATCGTGTTCGCGAACGTCGGTGCCTCGGTGCTGTCGGCGATCGCGCGGATCTCGGCGAGGTGCTCGCGCATGCCCTGCTCGATCGCGGGCTGGTAGTCGGTGTCCTGGATGGCGTCGAACGGCGGCGCCTGGAACGGCAGCGTGCTGGCGGTGAGCAGCGGATTCACGCGGGTGGCTTCCTGGGTGGCGGCGGGCTTGGGCGTTTCGGCGGTCGGCGCGGGGGCGGGATCGCCGCCGGAGCAGCCGGCCAGCACCACGGCGATGCAGGCGGCGAGACAGGGACGTAGCATGGGGAGGCCTTCAGGCTGGAGGGCGCGGCACGAGGCGCCACGGGGCGCGCATTGTCGCGCAAGCGGGCCTTGCGGGCATGGGCCATTGCGCACCCGTCTTCCGGCACGTTCACGGCCCGCACGACCCGGCTAGGGTCGGGCCACCATCGATCGGGGAATCGCCATGCGTACGACGCGTCTCGTGCTCGCCTTGCTGTCCGGCCTCGCCGCCTTCGGTGCCTCCGCGGCCGAACGGGTCGAGAAGAGCAAGGCTCTGCTGCTCGGCCAGCCGGCCGGCTTCTCGGAAGCACGCTACGCCGACGATGGCAGCCTCGTCGCGCGCTACGAGTACAACGACCGCGGCCGCGGGCCCAAGCTCGAGACCACGCTGCGCATCGGCGCCGATGGCATTCCGCTGTCGTCGCGCGCGACCGGCAACGACTACTTCAAGGGTGCCGTCGAGGAGACGTTCTCGCGTGACGGCGCACGCTACGCCTGGAAGAACAACGCCGAGGACGAGACGCGCGAGCTCGCGACGCCGGCGTTCTACCTGCCGCTCAACATGCAGCCCGAGGAAGCCGTCGTGCTCGTGCGTGCGCTGCTCAAGGCGCCGGGCGGCAAGCTCGCACTGCTGCCGGCCGGCGAGGCACGCATCGAGAAGGTCGCCACCGAGAAGGTCAAGGGCAAGGGCACCGTCACGCTCTACATGCTCAGTGGGCTCGGCCTGCAGCCCGAATACGTCTGGCTCGATGCCGACCAGCGCTTCTTCGCGAGCTGGTCGAGCTGGATGTCCTTCATCCGCGAAGGCCACGAAGGCGCGCTCGCGCGTCTCGGCGAACGCCAGGACAAGGAGGAGAAGCGCCTCGCCCGCGAGCGCGCCGCATCCCTCACGCGCACGCTCGCCAAACCGCTGCTGATCCGCGACGTGCGCGTGTTCGATCCGCCGTCGGGCGAGGTGGTGGACAAGCGTTCGGTGCTCATCGACAAGGGCCGCATCGTCTCGATCGACGCGGCCGACCGCGCGCCGCCGGCCGGTGCCGAGGTGCTCGAAGGCGGCGGGCGGTTCCTGATGCCGGGCCTGTGGGACATGCACACGCATTACTCGGCCGGCGCCGACGGTCCGCTCAACCTCGGTTCGGGCGTGACCACGATCCGCGATCTCGCCAACAACCTCGAGGCCCTCAAGGGCCGCATCGACGCGATCGAGGCCGGCGCCGACCTCGGGCCGCGCATCATCCGCGCCGGCGTGATCGACGGACGCGGGCCGTACGCAGGCCCGATCAAGACGCTCGCCGACAACGAGAAGGAAGCCGTCGACGCGGTCGCGATGTACGCGGCCAGCGGCCACGAGCAGATCAAGATCTACAGCTCGATCAAGCCCGAGCTCATGCCCGTGATCGCGCGCGCCGCGCACGAGAAGGGCTTGCGCGTGAGCGGCCACGTGCCCGCGTTCATGACCGCGCGCCAGTTCGTCGAGGGCGGTGCCGACGAGATCCAGCACATCAACATGCTCGTGCTGAACTTCCTGTTCGACATCGTGCAGGACACGCGCAGCCCCGCGCGCTTCACCGCGGTCGCGCAGCACGCCGCGAAGCTCGATCTCGGCTCGGCACCCGTGCGCGAGTTCATCGGCCTGCTCAAGGCGCGCGACATCGTCGTCGATCCGACCGTCGGCACGTTCGAGGACATGTTCCTCGGCCGTCCGGGCGTGCCGGGTCCGGGCATGTCGGCGATCATCGACCGCTTCCCGCCGACCGTCCAGCGCAGCATGCGCTCGGGCTCGGGCGGCCTGCCGATCGAGCCGGGTTCCGAGGCGCTGTACCGCGACTCCTATCAGCGCCTCGTCGACTACGTCGGCGTGCTCTACCGCAGCGGCGTGCGCATCGTGCCGGGTACCGACAACCTCGCCGGCATGACCTTGCCGCGCGAACTCGAGCTCTACGTCGAGGCCGGCATCCCGCCGAAGGACGTGCTGCGCATCGCCACGCACGACAGCGCGAAGGTCATGAAGCGCGAAGCCGAGTACGGCCGCGTCGCACCGGGCTACGTGTCTGACCTGATCCTCGTCGACGGCGACCCGACCGTGGTCATGGCCGACATCCGCAAGGTCGCCACGACGATCTGCGGCGACCGCCTCTACGACGCCGACGCGCTGTTCCGCAGCGTCGGCGTGCAGCCTGCGACGCGCTGATCCCGCTGCGCCGAGGCTCAGGAGGCCACCCGGTCCGAGAAACATCCGTATGTGCGTTGCTCCGACAGCGGAGCTTTCGCATCGTGTTTCCCGATGCTCGGCGTCGCGCGACTTCACAGGCTCGACGCGTCCTCCGCAGTGGCGTTGCACTCGCCGGGAGAGGGGTTGGGGAGAGGGTGCGGGATCGAGACCACGCTCGATCATCGCCTCGATCCCGGACCCTCATCCGGCCCTTCGGGCCACCCCGAATCGGGGTACGGGGCAGGCTCTTCTCCCGGAGGGCGAAGGGAAGAGCGAGCGCAATGCCGCGTTGCCGCGAGGGCGGGTCGGCATCTCGGCTCTCGTGGTGGAGATCAGGCGCCTGAATGCTGTCCAGTCTCGGCGTTGGACTATCCCCGGAAAGCTGTGAGAGTCATCCCGCCAACCGCTGTACCTTCGTACAGCGGCAGCCCGACCCGGTGAGCGGGTATCCTTGGCGGCCGGTTCCCCTGCACGAGAGCATCGCGTGAACAAGATCCAAGCCAGCGCCGCGGAGGCGCTCGACGGCCTGCTGTTCGACGGCATGACGATCGCCGCCGGCGGCTTCGGCCTGTGCGGCATTCCCGAGAACCTGATCGGCGCGCTGCTCGCGGCCGGCACGAAGGACCTCACCATCGTCGGCAACAACGCCGGTGTCGACGATTTCGGCATGGGCCCGCTGCTCAAGACGCGCCAGGTCAAGAAGGTGATCGCGTCCTACGTCGGCGAGAACAAGGAGTTCGAACGCCAGGTGCTGGCCGGCGAGCTCGAGCTGCAGCTCGTGCCGCAGGGCACGCTCGCCGAGCGCCTGCGCGCCGGCGGTGCGGGCATCCCGGGCTTCTACACGCGCACCGCGTTCGGCACGCTGCTCGCCGACGGCCGCGAGACCAAGGTCTTCGACGGCAAGGAATACGTGCTCGAGGAAGGCATCAAGGCCGACGTCTCGATCGTCAAGGCGTGGAAGGGCGATGCGCTCGGCAACCTCGTGTTCCGCAAGACCGCGCGCAACTTCAACCCGATGATCGCGACCTGCGGCAAGGTCTGCGTCGCCGAGGTCGAGGAGATCGTCGAGGTCGGCTCGCTCGATCCCGACCAGATCCACGTGCCGGGCATCTACGTCGACCGCCTCATCAAGGGCCCGTCGTACGAGAAGCGCATCGAGTTCCGCACCGTGCAGGGCGCCAACACCGGCAAGGAGAGCCCGGTGCGCACGGCGATGGCGCGTCGCGCCGCGAAGGAGCTGCAGGACGGCTTCTACGTGAACCTCGGCATCGGCATCCCGACCCTCGTCGCCAACTTCATCCCCGAAGGCATGGACGTCACGCTGCAGTCGGAGAACGGCCTGCTCGGCATCGGCCCGTTCCCCGAGGACGGCGACGTCGATCCCGACCTCATCAACGCCGGCAAGCAGACCATCACCGCGTTGCCGGGCAGCAGCTTCTTCTCGAGCGCCGACTCGTTCGCGATGATCCGTGGCGGCCACATCGACCTGTCGATCCTCGGCGGCCTCGAGGTGTCGGGCACCGGCGACCTGGCCAACTGGATGGTGCCGGGCAAGATGGTCAAGGGTCCCGGTGGCGCGATGGACCTCGTCAGCGGCGTCAAGCGCGTGGTCGTGCTCATGGAGCACACCGCGAAGGACGGCACGCCGAAGATCCGCAACACGTGCACGCTGCCGATCACGGGCAAGCAGGTGGTCGACCTCGTCATCACCGACCTCGCCGTGTTCGAGGTCGAACGCGGCAAGGGCCTGCGCCTCATCGAGCTGCAGGACGGCGTCACCGTGGACGAGGTGAAGGCCAAGACCGAGTGCGCGTTCGAGGTCGCCGAAGGTCTCGTCTGATACCTTTTTTCCAGCGCGGGCCGCGTCTTGCGGCCCGCGTCGCGCTTTGATGGCGCAGCGCAACACGCTAGGCTTGGGCGATGAACGAACACGCCCGCCACGCCGCCGACAGCCTTCGCTCCATCGACCTTCCCGAGACCGACCAGCCGTTGCGCGACGACGTCAACCGCGTCGGTTCGCTGGTCGGCGACATCATCGCCGAGCAGGAAGGCCAGCCCTTCCTCGACGAGGTCGAACGCATCCGCATCGCCGCGATCCATCGTCGCGAGACCGGTGCGGCGACCGCCGAACTCGAGCGTGAACTGACCGGCGCCGACGTCGCGCATGCAAGTGCCCTCGTGCGTGCGTTCTCGACCTACTTCCAGGCCGTCAACGTCGCCGAGCGCGTGCACCGCATCCGCCGCCGCCGCGCCTACGAGATGTCCGGCGCCGCCGCGCAGCCCGGCAGCCTGCGCGGCGTGCTCGCGCGCCTGCGCGACGACGGCGTCTCCGCGCAGGATGTCGCCGCATGCCTGTCGCGCCTGCGCATCGAGCCCGTGTTCACCGCGCATCCCACCGAGGCCGTGCGCCGCGCGCTGCTCGAGAAGGAGCACGAGGTCGTGCGTGCACTGGTCGCCGACATCGACGGCAGCCGCACGCCGGTCGAGCGGCGTGCCGACCTCGAGCGCATGCGCCTCGCGCTGACCGCGGCCTGGCAGACCGCCGAGCTCGCGCTCGAGAAGCCGACCGTCGCCGACGAGCTCGAGCACGTCGGCTTCTACCTCACCGACGTGCTCTACCGCGTCGTGCCGGTGTTCTACGAAGTGTTCGCCGACGCGCTCGCCGAGTCGGGCAATGCGCCGGATCTTCCGGCCGTGCTCGGCTTCGGCACCTGGGTCGGCGGCGACATGGACGGCAATCCGAACGTCGGTGCCGAGACGATCGCCGCGACGCTGGCGACGCAGCGTGCGCAGGTCGTCGCGCTGTACCGCCGCGAGGTGCTCGCGCTCGCGAGCCTGCTCAGTCAGACCGTCTCGCGCGTGTCGTGCTCGGCCGACGTGCTCGCGCGTCTGGATGTCTACCGCGCGCTGCTGCCGAAGGCCGCCGCACGCTTGCGCTCGCGCCAGCAGGACATGCCGTATCGCCAGCTGCTGCAGCTCGTCGCCGAACGCCTCGGCGAGACCGAGCGCGGCCGTGAAGGTGGGTATCCCGACGCGGCGACGTTCCTCGCCGACATCCGCGTGGTCGCCGACAGCCTCGCCCAGCACCGCGGCCGCCACGCGGGCTGGTTCGCGGTGCGCCGCCTCGTGCGCCGCATCGAGACGTTCGGCTTCCACCTCGCCACGCTCGACCTGCGCCAGGAATCCTCTTCGCACGATGCCGCGCTCGCCGCGCTGCTCGGCGACGAGGACTGGGCGAATCGCGATGTCGCCACGCGCGTGAAGCGGCTCGGAGAACTGATCGGCAACCCGCGCGGCATCGACGCGAGCACCGACGACACCGCGCGCCGCACGCTCGCCGTGTTCCGCACCGTCGCCGAGCTGCGCCCGCGCTACGGCGCGCGCGCGTTCGGTCCCTACATCATCAGCATGAGCCGCAGCGCGGCCGATGCGCTCGCCGTGCTCGCGCTCGCACGCATCGCGGGCTGCACCTGCGACGACGATACGGTGCCGCTCGACGTCGCGCCGCTGTTCGAGACCGTCGCCGACCTCGACGCCGCCGAGAGCGTGGTGCGCGCGCTGTTCGCCGATCCGCTGTACCGCGCGCACCTCGCCACGCGCGGCGATCGCCAGATCGTCATGCTCGGCTACTCCGACAGCGCGAAGGACGGCGGCCTCGTCGCCTCGCGCTGGGCGCTGCAGCAGACCCAGATCGCGCTCACGCGCCTCGCACGCGAGGCCGGCATCCGCATCGTGTTCTTCCACGGCCGCGGCGGTTCGGCGAGCCGCGGCGGCGGCAAGACCGAGCGCGCCGTGATCGCCTCGCCGCGTGGTTCGGTCGACGGCCACCTGCGCCTGACCGAACAGGGCGAGGTGATCCACCGCAAGTACGGCATCCGCGCGCTCGCACTGCGCAACCTCGAGCAGATGACCGGCGCGGTGCTGCGCGCGACCCTGCGCCCGCGTCCGCCGGAGGCACGCGAGCAGGCCTGGCGCACGATGGCCACGCTGATCGCGGCCGAGGCCCGCCGCGCCTACCGCACGCTCGTGCACGAGACCCCGTCGTTTCCCGACTACTTCCGCGCGGCCACGCCGATCGACGTGATCGAGCGCCTGCGCATCGGCTCGCGTCCGTCGCGTCGCGGCGGCACCGGCGGCATCGATCGCTTGCGCGCGATCCCATGGGTGTTCGCGTGGTCGCAGAACCGCTGCGGGCTGACCGGCTGGTACGGCGTCGGCAGCGGCCTCGCCCACGGCATCGCCACGTTCGGGCGCGCGCAGCTCGCCGAGATGACGCGCGACTGGCCGTTCTTCGCGCAGCTCGTCGACGACGTCGAGATGGTGCTCGCCAAGTGCGACATCGCGATCTTCGAACGCTATTCGCGGCTCGCCGGCGACCTGCACGCGCCGTTCTTCGCCGACATCTCGGCCGAGTTCGAACGCACGCGCCGCGCGATCCTCGAGCTCAAGCAGGAAGACGAGCTGCTCGCCCACGACCTGCGCCTGCGCCAGTCGATCCGCCTGCGTAATCCCTACGTCGACCCGATCAGCCTGCTGCAGGTGGACCTGCTCTCGCGCTGGCGCGAGGCCGATCGCGACGACGACGAGCTGCTGCACGGCCTCATCGCGACCGTCAACGGCATCTCGGCCGGGATCCAGAACACGGGCTGAAATCGGCCGCTGTGCTCGGAATGCCGGAACGGTGGACGCGCACAGGATCCGCTCGCCGCCTCGTGCGGTCGTTGTCCCGTCGCGGAGGCCCCGCGGCGGCGTCGGTGGCGAGTCTTCTCGTGGTGTCCGACGGCGCCCCCCAGCCTGATCACGGCGCGCGGCGGAGGCCTTGCCGGTCAAGCTGAACGGTTGATGGCGGTGCCCGGAATGCGTAGTGTTCGCCAGCCCGCCCTGCGCGCGGCACCGGATGCTCGGGAAGGCGATCCGGGCGCCTTTCCCCCCTTACTGTTCGCGAAACACGCATTCCGGTGGTTCGATTCCGCGCACCTCGTTGTCCGATTTCATTGTCTTAAGGAACAAGTCATGAAAAATGTTCGCCTGACGACCGCCGGCGTCGCTGCCGTGTTCGCCGTCGCTGTCCCGCACGCTTTCGCCCAGTCCGCCGAAACCGTTTCCGCTCCCGTCGTGTCGCAGCCGGGTCCGACCTCCGCGTTCGCCACGCCGGGCCAGGTGCCGTTCGGCACGATCCTGCTCGACGAAGGCACGTCGCGCCTGATCTCGTCCCCCACGGGTGGTCCGGGCGGTGCGCCGGCGAGCGTGCTGCAGGACTCTTCGCTCGGCATGACGATCTTCGGATTCGGTGCGGCTATCTCGGGGGGATTCCGTGTCGCCGAGGACTTCACCGTGCCTGCGCAGGGCTGGTCGATCACGCGCGCGCGCTTCTACACGTACCAGACCGGCTCGACGACCACGAGCACGATCAATGACCTCCGCGTGCAGATCTTCAGCGACACACCCGGAGGGACCAGCGTATTCGGTGACGCGACCACGAACCGCCTGACATCGACGACGTTCTCGACGGTTTACCGTACGCAGGAAACGGCTCCCACGGGAAGCACGCGTCCGATCATGGAAGTCGTTGCGGAGTTCAGTCCGCCGATCAACCTCACCACCCCGGGCACGTACTGGATCGCGTGGAGCTACGGTGGAACGCTCGCCTCGGGCCCCTGGTCTCCGCCGCAGACAGTGGCGGGACAGGTCGTCACGGGCAATTGCCAGCAATTCAGTGGCACGGCAATGACGTGGGCCCCTGCTCTCGACGGTACGAACGCACAGGGTTGCGCCTTCGTGCTCGAAGGTGCCACGCTGCCGGTCACGCTGCAGAGCTTCGGCATCGACTGATCGTCCGCTCCACGTGACATGAAGAAGCCGCCGGATGCGAACCCGGCGGCTTTTTTGATGGCGAGTCGATCAACCCGGTGGCCCCGGTGGCGGATCGCTGGTGAGCTTCCCGGGGGCATCCTGGCGGGGGTTTCACGGCGTCGGCGGAATCGCCTGCCGTGGCCTTGTCCTGTGCGAGCTGCCGCATCCTCTCGTCGAGACCTTCGACGGCATCACGGCCGTCCTGCGGCAATGGCGGCGAGATCGGCCGCTGCCGGGACCACGCGGCGATGCGCACGACATGACCCGGTCGCTGCACGGGACGTCGGTCCGACCGCGGCTGGGGTCGCATGCCAGGATGGAAGGGTGAACGGTTGATGGCGATGCCGGGAATGCGTAGTGTTCGCGAGCCCGCCCCTGCGCGCGGCACCGGATGCTCGGGAAGGCGATCCGGGCGCCTTTCCACCCCTTACTGTTCGCGAAACACGCATTCCGGTGGTTCGATTCCGCGCATCTGTTGTCCGATTTCATTGTCTTAAGGAACAAGTCATGAAAAATGTTCGCCTGACGACGGCCGTCGCCGCCGCCCTGTTCACCGTCGCTGTCCCACATGCTTTCGCGCAACGTGCCGAAACCGTCTCCGCGCCTGTCGTGTCGCAGCCGGGTCCGACCTCCTCGTTCGCCACGCCGGGCCAGGTACCGTTCGGCACCGTCCTTCTCGACGAAGGCACACCGCGATTGATCTCGTCTCCGACGGGCGGTCCGGGCGGTGCGCCGGCCAGCGTGCTGCAGGATACGTCGCTCGGCATGACGATCTTCGGATTCGGCGCGTCTGTCGCGTCGGGTTTCCGCGTCGCCGAGGACTTCACGGTGCCCGCGCAGGGCTGGTCGATCACGCGCGCGCGCTTCTACACGTACCAGACCGGCTCGACGACCACGAGCACGATCAACGACCTTCGCGTGCAGGTCTTCAGCGGTACGCCCGGCGGTACGTCGGTGTTCGGCGACGCGACGACGAACCGTCTGACGTCGACCACGTTCTCGACGGTCTACCGCACGCAGGAAACCGCGCCCACGGCGTCGAACCGGCCGATCATGGAAGTCGTCGCGGAGTTCGATCCGCCGATCAACATCACGACCCCGGGCACGTACTGGATCGCGTGGAGCTACGGCGGAACGCTCGCCTCCGGACCGTGGTCGCCCCCGCAGACGGTGGCCGGACAGGCCGTCACGGGCAACTGCCAGCAGTTCGACGGCGCGGCACTGACGTGGGGCCCCGCCCTCGACGGCACGAACGCCCAAGGTTGTGCCTTCGTGCTCGAAGGCGCCACGCTGCCGGTCACGCTGCAGAGCTTCGGCATCGACTGATCGTCCGCTCCACGTGACATGAAAAAGCCGCCGGGTGCGAACCCGGCGGCTTTTTTCATGCACATCGAGGGTGGGTGGGGTCGGACGAGAGCATCGCGCGCGACATGCGTCGAGCCCGGCGTTGCGCCGTGTCCTGCAGGACGGAATCGCCTTCGACGATTCCATCCTGCGCGCGGGTCACGACGCTTGCGGCGCGAGGTGATACACGCTTCGGTAGGGCGGAACCCGCGAAGCGGATTCCGCCGTCACCTTATCCGGGAACGATCAGGCCGGATCGCGCTTGACCGCGGCGCGGTACAGCAGCATCGCGATGAAGGCGAGCAGGGCCAGGCCGAGCCAGCCGCCGAAGTGCAGCGAGTCGGGCAGCGACAGCGCGTCGCCGCGCTCGGTCACCACGATCGGGATCGCGATGAAGATGCCCATGAGCGCCTCGCCCGTGATGAGGCCGGCCGCGAACAGCATGCCCTTGCGGTGGATGCGGCCGTGTTCCTCTTCGGTCTTCGCGCCACCGAGGCGACGCTCGACGAACCACGACAGCAGGCCGCCGAGGAAGATCGGCACCATCAGTTCGATCGGCAGGTAGATGCCGATCGCGCAGGCGAGCACCGGAATGCGGAAGCTCTTGCCGCTCGACTTGAGCCACGAGTCGACCGCGATGATGACCGCGCCGATGCACGCGCCGATCCCGATCGTCGTCCACGGCAGCTGGCCGCCGAAGATGCCCTTGGCCACCGAGGCCATGAGATTGGCCTGCGGCGCGAGCAGCGCGTTCGGATGCTCGGCCGTGCGCTCGCCGATGCCGTAGGCGGTCATGAGCAGGTTGAGCACGGGGGCCATCACCAGCGCGGAGGAGATCGCGCCGATCGCGAGCATGAGCTGCTGCTTCCACGGCGTCGCGCCGACGATGTGGCCGGCCTTGAGGTCCTGCAGGTTGTCGCCGCCGATGCACGCGGCGCAGCACACGACGGCACCGATCATGATCGCGGCAACCGGGCCGATCGTCGCGTCACGGCCGAGCAGCACGACGAGCACGAGCGCGGCGAACAGGATGGTCGAGATCGTGATGCCCGAGACAGGGTTGTTCGACGAGCCGACGAGGCCGGCCATGTAGGCCGACACCGACACGAACAGGAAGCCCGCGACGATCATGATCACCGTCATCGGGATGCTCGCGCTCCACTGGCCGACGATGCTCTGGTACAGCGCGAGCAGCGGCAGCGTGAACACGACGAGGCCGATGCCGATGAGCTTCATCGGGATGTCGCGCTCGGTGTGCGCGATCGTCGTGCCGGCCCCTGCGCGCGTGGCTTCGAAGCCGCTGCGGATGCCCGAGAACAGCGACTTGCGCAGCGAGATCAGCGTCCAGATGCCGCCGATCAGCATCGCGCCGACGCCGAGGTAGCGGATCTGCGCCGACCAGATCATGCCGGCCGCACTGGCCGCGCTCGCATCGGCGATGCGAGCGGCGAGCGCGGGATCGCTGTCGAGGAAGAACGTGCTGTAGATCGGGATCGCGATGTTCCAGCCGATGATGCTGCCGAGCAGCACGACGATGCCGATGTTGAGGCCGACGATGTAGCCGACGCCGAGCAGCGCCGGCGAGAGGTTGGTGCCGACGTAGGCGATGCCCTTGCCGACCCACGCGGCGGAGGCCGCGGCATCGGGGAACAGGCGCAGGCCGCTCTCGGCACCGAGCTTGGCGAAGCCGCCGAGCGTCGCGGCGATGCCGAGCGTCTTGAGGCCCTGGCCCGGGTTCTCGCCGGTCTTGAGCACTTCGGCCGCGGCCTTGCCTTCGGGGAACGCGAGGCCCTGGTCGACGATCAGCGAGCGGCGCAGCGGCACCGAAAAGATCACGCCGAGCAGGCCGCCGAGGCCCGCGATCGTGAACACCCACCAGTACTCGAACGTCTGCCAGTAACCGAGGATCACGAGCGCCGGGATCGTGAAGATCACGCCCGAGGCGATCGAAGAGCCCGCCGAGGCGCCCGTCTGCACGATGTTGTTCTCGAGGATCGTGCCGCCGCCGAGCAGGCGCAGCACGCCCATCGAGACGACCGCGGCGGGAATCGCCGAGGCGATCGTCATGCCCGCGAACAGGCCGAGGTAGGTGTTGGCCGCTGCGAGGATGACGACCAGCACGATCGACAGGACGACCGCGCGGACGGTCAATTGCGGGACTTCGGTGGTGCTCATCAGGACTCCCCGTGGCGGTGCCGTTCCGTCGGCGGATGGATGGTGGCGGTGCTGCACGTCTGCGGATGGAAGCGCGGCAGGCGATCCGGAGCGTGGGCAAGGCCCGTGCCGCTGGAAAGCCTCCGTCATCCCGGCGCAGGCCGGGATCCAGCGCCTTTACATCGTCGCGTCGGATGCGCGGGCACGACAGGAAAGGTCCCGAAGGTTCCCGCCACGCGCCGCGCCGTGCATAGTAGCGCGCATCCCCTTCGCGACCGAATCCCCAGAAGATGACCGCACCCGCCACGGCCACCTCGCCCGACGCGCGCATGCCGCGCCAGATTCCCTACATCATCGGCAACGAGGCCTGCGAGCGCTTCAGCTTCTACGGCATGCGCAACATCCTCGTGCCGTTCCTGATCAGTTCGGTGCTGCTGCAGTACCTGCCCGATGCGGATCGCGCCGGTGTCGCCAAGGACATCTTCCACACGTTCGTGATCGGCGTGTACTTCTTCCCGCTGCTCGGCGGCTGGCTCAGCGACCGCTTCTTCGGCAAGTACAACACCGTGCTGTGGTTCTCGCTGATCTACTGCGCGGGCCACGCCTGCCTCGCGCTGTTCGAGAACCACGCCTACGGCTTCTACACGGGCCTGTTCCTGATCGCGCTCGGTTCGGGCGGCATCAAGCCACTGGTGGTGTCGTTCTGCGGCGACCAGTTCGACCAGCGCAACAAGGACAAGGCGAAGCTCGTCTTCGACGCGTTCTACTGGATCATCAACTTCGGCTCGTTCTTCGCGTCGCTGTTCGCACCGCTGCTGCTGCGCCACTACGGTCCGGCCGTCGCGTTCGGCATCCCGGGCGTGCTCATGTTCATCGCCACGCTGATCTTCTGGATGGGCCGCCGCCAGTACATCAACGTGCCGCCGTCGGGCGCCGATCCGCACTCGTTCCTCAACGTCATCCGCACCGCGCTGCGCACGCGCCGAGAAGGCGAGGGCAGTACGGGCGCGATGATCGCCTGGGCCGGCGTGGCGGCATCGGTCGCGATGCTCGCGGCGTGGGCGCTCAAGGCGATCGGCGCACCGCTGCCGTGGCCGGACGCGTTCGGCTTCGTCATCACGGCCTGCCTGTCGCTCGGCGTGCTGATCGCGTTCGGCGGCTGGGGTGCTTCGCTGCAGCTCGATCGTGCGCGTGGTGCGCATCCGGATGCCGCCGTCGACGGCGTGCGCGCGGTGCTGCGCATCCTCATCGTGTTCGCGCTGGTCACGCCGTTCTGGTCGCTGTTCGACCAGAAGGCCTCGACGTGGATCCTGCAGGGCAACACGATGGTGATCCCGCATGACACCTGGTGGTGGCCGAGCTGGCTCATCAAGGACGCCGCGCAGATGCAGGCGCTCAACCCGCTGCTCGTGATGCTGCTGATCCCGTTCAACAACATCGTGCTCTATCCGGGCCTGCGCCGCCTCGGCTTCACGGTGACCCCGCTGCGCCGCATGGGCTGGGGCATCGCGTTCTCGGGCGTGTCGTGGATCGTCGCCGGCGTGCTGCAGCTGTGGATCGACAGCGGCGCCGAAGTCTCGCTCGCCTGGCAGAGCCTGCCCTACCTGCTGCTCACGTTCGGCGAGGTGCTCGTCTCCGCGACCGCACTCGAATTCGCCTACAGCCAGGCCCCGCACGCGATGAAGGGCGTGATCATGGCGTTCTGGTACCTCACGAGCACGTTCGGCAGCCTCTGGGTGCTGCTCACCAACGCCGGCGTCCGCAACGACGGCTTCCGCGCGATGATCACCAACACGGGCTTGAGCGAGCCCGCGTTCCTGATGTTCTTCTTCGCCGGCTTCGCGTTCCTCGCCGCACTCGCGTTCGCGGCCTACGCGCGCAACTACCCGATGCAGGACAACTATCGCGTGGCGTGAGGGGCGTCCTCACCCGGCCCGATGACGCGGGCCGGGTTGCCCGAACGGCATCGGGCTGAACGGCATACGCGCT
Organism: Lysobacteraceae bacterium PS02065; assembly: GCA_029959555.1. GTDB lineage: Bacteria > Pseudomonadota > Gammaproteobacteria > Xanthomonadales > Rhodanobacteraceae > Dokdonella. Next base: position 38,015 of record JASCPI010000021.1, read on the forward strand.
GTCTCGTCGGTCGGCGCGCGTCCTTCTGCTTCCTTCCGGAGTCCACTGCCGACGAATGTGGCGACATCACGCTGCCATCGTCGTCGACCGCCGCTGACGTGATATCACCCATAGCCGGGCCGATATCACTTATCACGCCGTTTCCGCCAGATATCCCGAATGCGTTCATCGAAGCGTCCGGACGCAAAGTCTTGATTTCTATGAACTTGATCGTTGACGGCGCCATCGTGCTGCTGAACGATGCGTGCTATTCCCCGGATGCGGGGTCTGCTTGTAGATGGGCCTCATGGAACTGACGTCGAGCGGGATTCTCCATCCGACAGGTCTTGCGATAGCCGCGTTCCTCGTCGGCCTCGTCGCCGAGAGCGCCACGTCTTACTTGTACCTTCGCAAACTTGCGAAGAGCTATCTGCATCAGTGGCGGCACGCTGGTGAGCGAACTGCAGCGCAAGGAGTACACGGCGAGCGGCGACGCGGCGGGAATCGCGCACTGCGACCGGCATAGGCTCTGGGTCGTGTCTACCTACTGGCTCGCCGTCGTCGGCGTGGCGTCCTTCTTCGCGTCCATCTTCATCTTCGGGTGGCCGCCGGCTTGGCGCTAGCTGAGGCCTAACGAGTCGTTGCAGCCGACGTTGCATCTGTCTGTGGCCCAGGCGGCAGGTAGAGCTTGCCACCCGGTCCCCAGCCCGCTACAACGCGGCTGAACTCTGGTGTTATGTTGCACAGAGAATTCCCAGCCAGCGTCACACAAGAGACGATCTGCGCCTACTTCTGGGCGGGAGTCACTGTTGGCGTGCTGCCGTTCCAAAGCAGCAAAGACTGGGCGTTCTCTGTGATTGAGCAGCTAGACGCGCCGCCAATGACAGCTTCCGGGACACCCACTTTTCCGCTCGAACTCATGCAGCCAAGTGCGAGCCGAGCAGGCACATAACTCGTTGCCCAAACGGCAGTGCCTTCGGCACGCCGCTTATCTTCAATATGAGGCTGCTCGCTCGTGAAATTCGACGCTCCCATCTGGACGCTCAAGCAGGCATGCCCGTGCTGTGGTCAGGGTGGCCCCACGATTGTGGCCTGTCGACAGTGCGGTGCCCTCGCGGCGGAGTGCCAGGAGACGAGCACCTTCTTCCGAGGCATTTCCGGAGACGTTAGGTTCCAGCGCGCCGATTCATATATTTGTGACGAGTGTGGTGCAGTCGGAATGGATTGCTTTGCCGCGGCCACGTCGTCACAACTTCTAGAGCGCGGCCTTAGCAAGGAGCACTACGAATGAGGGCGTGCAGCCTAACGCCTCGCTGGAGCGGACGCGTGGAAGATGAAGTGCCAAGCTCAAACGTGGGCGTGCGCGCCGCTCAGCTCAATCGTTAGGCCCATGAAGTACAAGCACATCGATTCAGCGCTCCACAACTTCGGTCATTCGTTCGTCAGTCTGATGAACTACGTGGATGACACGTACATCTGCGATCTTCTCGACGCAGCCGCCCGTGACTCGGGTTGCAGTGAGGTTCGAATCAACTTCTCGGGTGAGGTCGCTGACCTTCCGCCGCGCAGTGCACCGCAACTGGCGAAGTCGTTCGAGTACTGGAAAGCGTGGCTGCCGAAGCTTCTAGAAGGGCAAAATGTCAGCCCTTCGAGCCTCAGTGCAATAGTGCTGCGCTACAAACTCACTCGCATGGGCAGAGAGATTCTTGTGGAGGCAATGGATGATCGAGGCAAGAGCCACAACGTCTTGGTGCAACACACGCTGTAGCTTCCGGAGCGTCAGCCCCGTCTCGCATGGGCCTAACCCATCCTTCAAGCGGACGCCTGACGGCGCCGCTTAAGTCAAACGTTGGACCCCATGAAAAGCGAACACGACTTCTGCCTCAAGAGCGGCCATACGTGCTCGTTCGTGCAGGTTCGCTCCTTGCTTCTAAGGCGCTATTTCGTCCTGGCTTATCCGCACGGAGAGCCCTCTTCCGAGGAGGCCGGTGAGCTCTTCGAGCGAGCCATCCGCTTTGGGCGCGAGCGCTCTATGGAGTTAGTAAAAAAAGCCAGATGCATTCACGCTTCTATTCAGTGGGCACGCAGCGCGCAGAGCCTTGGGCTGGCATCTGCACGTCGTCGTCTTAACGGGGCGTCATGAAAAAGCATGGTTGTATTTCGTGCTCAGCTGCAAAAATATCTTGCAAGCCATTGGGATCCGCAACAGAGGGGTCCAACCAGAGGTTCCACACGGCGTCCCGGCCTCCGCGGCTTCGCCGCTGTGTCCGGGCCGCACGTGAGCCCGGGCGGTATACCCTTTAAGAAATATGCGCCGAAAAGTGATCCAGCATTTCGCAAACATGCTCCCGCAGAGATTTCTGGATCTCCCGGAGGGGCCTGACCTTGCCGTTCTGGCAAAAGAGACGAGCGGTCTGGCGGAGTTCGACTTCTTGCAGGGAACTGCATCGATTAATGGCATTCTCCGGCCGGAGATGCGCACCGGCACCAGCTACCGAGCTTGGCTTGAGCGCGAGACGGCTGCTCACGGAATTTCCATGGAGACGCTTTTACACGCCAGGATGAACGTCACATTTCAAGTGACCGATATCAAGGCAAAAGAATCGTTTGGTCACCTCTTCAAGAGCGCAACTTTCAACTTCGATTGCACAAGTGACCTACGCACTGATGAGAGGTCATACGTTTGCCGCTCATCTGCGTCTAAGGCATGGGGCTATGGTTGTGAGTGACGCCAGCTTGCTGGTACTTGGTAACGGGTATAACAATTCATTAATGTCGACGCCGTTTCGCGGCGCGGATCAAATCCGGCGTTTGGCCGCACGACGCTAGTTGAGAGCAGCCCGTGGAGTACGTCGTGCTCGTCCTGGTGGCTTGGGGGTCGCTCTTGTTGCCAATGCCCGGTTGGTTCAAGGGCGTCATGACGGTCGCGGTAATCGCGATCGGCGCTGTCCTGCTTCTCTTCGGCCTCGGTGGGTCCTACTGGGACAGCCACATGAGGCCCGGCAGTTCTTCTGCGGGTTCCACCATCCTGACCGGCGTGCTGCTCCTGCTGTCTCGCGCCGCTCACGTCATGCGACTCATCCTCCACGTGCTTGGGGCGCCGCCTGATCCTTAGGCATGGCGGGCGGCCTCACGAGTCGTCGCAGCCGACGTTGCATCGGTCTGTGGATCAGGCGGCAGGTAAAGCTTGCCACCAGTCCCGATCGCCGCTACAACGCGGCTGAACTCTGGTGTCAGGCGTCAGCTCAGTTCATGCGCCCACGAATCGCATTCGCAACGATCTTCGCCCTCGGCGCGGGGACGCACCTCTTGGTTCTCATCAGTCCGCCCCGGAGTGTTGGCTACCTGGCGGTCTATCTTTGTTGGCTCTTGCCCAGCATCGCGTTCGCACTTTTCATTTCGGCGAAGTCATCTCCGCCTCGATCGCTGTCGGCACCGGAACGCCGGATGCGTCGAGACTCCCCGACGCTATGGATGGAGGGCCTGGGTCTGTTCGTCGGGATTGCCGCGGTGGGACTCGTCATCCACCTGTTTGGACCCTACAAGGGGTCGTACGCGTGGCCCCACTCCGGGCCTCTCAGCAAGTCGGAATGGACCCAGTTCCGAGCCATGAGCCTCATGCTGGTCCTGTGCGCGGCAGGGTGCTGGGGGCTGCTTCGCGGCGAGCCCGGCGATACTGCCGCGCCCATACCCGATGGCTCCAGGCTGGTACGTGCTGGCGGATGGCTGCGACGGTTGGCAGGTGTGGGGCTCGGTTGTTGGGGAGCGTGGCTGTTTGTTCTTGGCATCCGGCAATGGGGGCAGTCAGCCGATGGCTTGGACCGCTTGCTGAATCTCATGTTCGTGTTCGGCGGTCCGGTGTGGCTCCTCATAGGCCTGGCACTCGTACTGCGTCGCGGTCGTGGTGACATCTGACACCTCGCTCTCGCCGACTCGCGTCGACAAGCCGCCGCTCGCGGCTCAGCTTCAACGTCGGGCCTCGCACGTAGCACCATCGCACTCATGGATCACAAAGAGCTGCAGCTCGCGTCTCGTGCCGCTCACGTCATGCGGCTCGTCCTCCACTGCTTGGGGCGCCACCTGATCCTTAGGTGTTGCGGGCGGCCTCACGGGTCGTCATCGCCGACGTTGCATCGACGTGTGAGTCAGGCTGCTGGTGAGCTTGCCACCGGCCTTTCGGCCCGCTACAACTCGACTGAGTTCTGGCGTCGAGGTGTACAGCGCAAATGACTTCAAGCGATCTTCGGGCCGTTGAGATCAAGGCATTTGTCCCGGCGCAGGACTTTAAGCTCTCGTTGCGCTTCTACGAGGCCTTGGGCTTTACGGTCGCATGGTCATCTGGCGTGTTGGCCTACCTCCGCCATGGAGAGACAAGCTTTCTTCTGCAGAACTTCTTCGTCAAAGAGCACGCACACCATTTCCAGATGCACTTTCTGGTCAAGAGCGCAGATGACTGGCACACGCATATCGAATCTCTGGGCATCGCCCGAGACTACGGAGTCTCCTTCAGCGACGTGCAGGACAGGTCCTGGGGCATGAGAGACTTCACGCTCTCTGATCCGAGCGGTGTTCTGTGGCGCATTGGGCATCCGCTCAGTGCGCCGTGACAATGCACTGGACGCGCATCCGGCAGCATCCGGGAGACCCATCTTTCCGATCCTTTCCGACCGGCACGATAGGGCACGTCCTGCAGACATGACCGGCAGTGCAGCCGACCCATGCGGTCCATGACCCTGCGGGCGACAGGAGCTCCGTACATCAGTTCTCGTGCGTGCAGTGTCGCGTGCGTTTGCCAGTAGAATCCTCAGCGACAGTTTTCCTGCCAGACGCCGAGTGTCCTTCCTGCGGTACAGCGTTGACGCTTCCGATCGCACGTCCAGGGTTGGCGATCTGAGCATTCGTTCAAGCCGGCACCGCTTCGCGGGACGGCCATATTTTCACTTAAAGGGGTGTGATGAAGCTTTGGCAGCGACGAGCAATTGGCGTTCTTACACTTGGAGGAGGGGCGGTCGGTCTGTCCGCGGCGTTTACCCTGCTCATCAGTCGCGGCAATCCTATCGAGTGGTTATTCTGCATCGCATTTATCGCAGTATATGTGTGGGGTATATGGTGCGGAGTCAAGCTTCTGGAGGGGCGGCCTGATGCCGAGCGATCGGCTTTCAAGTACTGGGTCATCCAGATTCCCGCATTCGGGTCTCCCATTCTGGGTTACTCCTTTTCAAATGGTTTCAACTTGACCGTTGCGCTCCAGATCTCCCCACTCAAGATCAATGGCGACTTCTTTCTCGGCAGCACGTTCAAGTACTCTCTGATGAGCGCTGGAAGCCCGTGGTTGATCGGGATCAACGTGTTCGCCGTTGCGGTTGCATGGTGGCTTGCTCGTGAAGCATCGCAAAAGGGGGCCTGACCGTCCCTCATGCGCGCGCCCGGCAGCGCCGTCCACGTCGAGCGCGAGGACGCGTGAACCATGCCGTCGTCGCCGAAGTCTGCGGGGCGTTCGCTTCGCTCCTCATCGTTGCGGTATGAAACCGCGGTTGAGTCCGTTTGATGCGCAAGGAAAGTCTTCCCGCATGCATGCGTTGAGGCGCATCACACCCCGTCAGGATTGGGCCTTCCTGCACACCCTGGCGCAGGAGGAGCTTTCGCGCGACGCGCGTCGGAAGCAACCTGCACTCGATGATCGTTCGCGTGTGCTTGCGGAGCTCTGGTTGCCGACGCTCGGTGCCTGGGGCCCGCAAACCTTCTCGTTGCATCTGCCCGCCCACGTGCGCACCGGTGCGCTCATCGACGACCTGAGGGATCTCTCGTCATTCCTTCGGTTGGCTCGGCGCGAGCCTGTCCGGCGTACCGGAATCCTCGTCTGCAGCGCCCTCGTGGTCGCCTGCAGGGCCCATCCGGACCATGCACCCGTGAGCCTGCTCGGTGATCTCAGGTATCTCGTCGTGTCCTCGAGGCAGGAACATTCGCCACGGGTTCTCGGGCACATCGCCGCCGTGGTGCGTGGAGATGGCGAGGTGTCCGTGCCCTGAGACCACCCAGTCATTCGTCCCGGGGAAAGGGGAAGCTCGGGCTGCGTTCGCAGGATGACGGGCAAACGGGGCGAGGGCGCTCCATACTCGGGGGGCATCATCGCGTGCCTTGCAGCGGGCCGATCGGAGGTTGCGTCGCCGATGACGCCTTCACGCCGATGCGGTTCCGAAAGGCGGCCTGATCGCAGCGTTACGATCCACATCACTCCAGGGGAAATGACATGTCCAAGAGGTTCTTCTCGGTTGCGGCCATCTCGATGTGCGCCATCCTGTTCACGGGGTGCGCAACGGTGCCGATGGTCAAGGGCACGGAATCGTCGCAGGCGAAGGCTTTCGGCCCTCCACCGGAAGGTAAGGCGGGGTTGTACATCTATCGCGACAGCGGCATCGGTGCCGCGTTGAAGAAGGACATCTGGGTCGATGGCGAGTGCATCGGCGAGTCCGCACCCAAGGTGTTCTTCCATACCACCGTGGCCGGGGATGCGACGCACAAGATCTCGACGGAGTCCGAATTTTCTCCGAACGACATCGAGCTGTTCACGAAGTCGGGCGTCAACTACTTCATTCGCCAGGCCATCAAGCTGGGTGTCTTCGTCGGCGGCGCGCGGCTGGAGGTCGTCGACGCGAGCAAGGGCGAGGCGGCCGTGCGGAAACTCGGCGAGGCTGTGGGGGGTACCTGCAGCAAGTAATCCCTTTGTCGACCCGAGCCGTCGCTGCGGCGCGGCTCGGGCGAGCGAGTGCACATGAGCATCGTCGTATCCGTGTGTCGTCCTGGAGAGATCCCGTTGTCGCGCGCGGAGATCGAGCGTGCGCTCTCCGCAAGTCCGGCTTTCGAGCGCGTCGACGACGCGTGGCGCCTGGTCGACAGTCCCGCTGACGCGGAGCTGTTCCTCAATGTCGAAGACTCGGAGATCTGGACCGACGGCAGCAGGCATTGGCTCGAAGCGTCGGCCCTTCGGACGCTGCGGCAGCTCGCTGCGACGCTCGAGGCTCGCATGCGTGTCGAGGAGGACGACATCACCGACGAGAGGCCTGCTTCCGTGTCGGAAGCAGGCGAGGTCTCCAGTAAGCCAACCGCTGTCGTGGCTGCCGTCTTCGCCGTTATCCTCGCTCCATTCCTGATCGTCGTCGCCGTTCTCAGGTTGCCATGGGTGCTGTGGCGAATCACGAGACGGAAGTAGAACGCGTGCCTCATGGTTCGGGGCATGTCTTTTCCTTGCCGATGGTCGAGCTGCATGACAATCCCCGTCACCCCGCTTTTCTTTTCCCTCATCGGCCTCGCCATCGTCTGGCTCGTGTCCACGTTGCTTCTTTTCCGCTCCTTGGAAAAGAAGCATCCCGCCATGCATGAGCGCATCGGAAGCCCGCGTGGCTTCGAGTCTCAGGCGGCGGTGGCATTGCTCAGCTTCCTGCTGACGAACAAGCCCGAGTCCCTGGACGACGGCGCGATCCTGCTGCACGCCCATCTCATGCGCGTGCTTCTGGTCGTCCATCTGGTGGGCTCCGGTGTGCTGGTCTACAGCCTCAGCGCGGGGCAGCATGCAGCCTGACCGGTCGATCGACCCGACACCGCTTCGCGGCGTGGCTCGGTTCGATCCATCGCAACGCCAGGAGGATTCATGGGCGCATGGGGAACGGGTTCCTTCGACAACGACGACGCGGGCGACTTCCTCGCGGAGGTGACGGACAGTGGCGACCTTGCGCTGGTCCGCGAGGTGCTGGACAACGTACTCACCTCCACCGAGTACGTCGAAGCGCCGGACGCGTGCCAGGCCATCGTCGCGGCGGAGATCGTGGCGGCTGCGCTGGGGCGCCCGACACTGGCCGCGCAACGACGGGACGATCTTGCCCGTTGGCTGGCCAGCATCCGGCCGAAGATCGAGGCCGACCTCGTCGCGCAGGCGCGGGAGGCCCTGTCCAGGATCCTGGCCGAGAACTCCGAGCTCCGGGAACTGTGGGAAGAGACGGACGACTTCGCCGAGTGGCGGGCGCTGGTCAGTGAGCTCGGCCAGCAGCTGCATGTCTGAGCGTGCGTGACATTCCGGAGCTGTCGCACCGCGATCATGGCGACTGGTGACGTCAGGGGCTTGCGGTAGTGAATCGGCCACCACTGCATGAGCGACCACTCGCACGGCACATTGTTGAGCAAGACGAAGACATCGGACCTCAACCACTGCAGCACGTCCGCCGCCGATCGCGAGGTGCGGCTTTCGATCAGGCGCGACATCGACTCTTGCCGTTGCGGGTGCCTACACTCGGCACGGGACGACCAGGGCGCTGTCGCCCCCGGTGCCAATGAGGCTGATACGCTCGGTTGCCCGTTCTTGAAGGATGTCTCGTCGTTAACGAGTCAGTTGCCAGGCCGAACAGGAATCACCATGCCCACTTTCGCCGTCGAGCTCGAACGCCTCTGGGCCAAGCGCGCGAAGGAACTCGGCCGCGATCTGACCGGTGACGAGTCACGAGTTCTCGATGGCCAACTTTTTCAGTCCTGGATAGACGCTGGTCGGCTGGACGAACTGATCCGGACGATCCATGCGAACTCGGGGCGCGACGGCGGTCTGGAGGACATTGTCGTTCTCGGATACCACCTCCGCGAAATCGGAGACGAAGAGCGTATTCACTCCCTCTTCGGAGGGCTGGTTTCCCGCCGCGTGAAAGCGTTCCACGCGTGGTGGCCCAGGGCATTGCAAGGCCACGTAGGCTGCATGCGTGAGGCTGCCCGCGCATCAGCGCAAGCGATGGACGCGTACGTCGAGTACTTCCACAGCCTGGAGCGGCTTGGCCTGGAGTCGCAGCGAGATGCACTCCGTGAAGAAATGCAACGCTTCCAGGCCCGTGAACCCGCCAAGTCCGTCTTGCCGAAACGTCGAGGTTCCTCCATCGGGCCAGAGGCGTGATGCTCGGATCGGTGCTGGGCGTCGCCAGGGCGAGCCTGATCATGAAAGACCTTTGTCGCCCCCTGGGCGGCTTGGCGATTGCCTCGCTCGAGTCCTGCGATGCTTCGGGCGAACATCCGATCGCGTGGTGGGCTTGAGGTGCCGGGTCTGTTCGTCATCTCCCCACGCTCCACGCGGCTGGCGTGTGTTCTGAGCCTGGTGGTCCTTGTGGTCGTGGCTGCGCTCTTCATGGCATGTCTCGGCTACTACGGGGCATCGCCCGAACCGCGCACGGTTCTCCTCTACAACGTCACGTTCGCGCTCCTTGTCGCGTGGTTCGTAGAGTCCGATCGGCGCCTTCGGCACATCGATGCACCGTACGAGCACGCGGCCTTCGTGTTCTTCCTCTGGCCGGTCCTGTTGCCTGTCTACATGTTTCGCGCGCGGCGATGGCACGGTGTGACGCTCGCGATCGGCGTGCTCTTCGCGTCCGAAGTGCCGACGCTCGTGGGTGCATTGGCTTGGGAAGCCGCTGCCTGGTGGGAGGCCTGATCATTCGGAAGATCGCCGCTTGCAGGGGCGTTCTTGACCCTTGCACGAGCCACGCCCGCTGGGGGATGAGCGAGTACTCTCCCGTCCGCACATCATGGTCACATGCCATCATGCGCGTCCTTTTCGCGTTCGATCTCCGGATCCGGCATGCATCGCATCCTCTGCTCGCTGTGCTTCCTCGTGATCAGCCCGCACGCGTCGGCAGCAGACGACTGCCTCGCGTTCGACCGCGAAGGCGTCGTGTTGACCGGTCTGGTCTACCTGAAGACCTTCTACGGTCCCCCGAATTACGGCGAGAGTCCCGACACCGATGCGCTCGAGACGCAGGCGCTGCTCGCGCTCGACGAACCCATCTGTGTCCGTGCGTCCGGCGAAGACTCCACTGTCGATGCCGTCGGTGTTTCCGACGTGACGCTCGTTCCGCTGGGCGGCATCGGGTTCGCCAGGTTCTCGGGTCGGCGCGTGTCGGTGACGGGCAGCTTGTTCTCACCGATCACCGGCCATCATCGGACGGCGGTGCTCATCGAGGTGAGATCCGATCCCGGCGTGTTGCGTTGAGCATGTCCTGACCCGGTGGAACGCTTGTCGACGAACATTCGGCTGTTGCCGCGATCCAACTCCCGTCGCCTGCTGCTCGCTGCTGTCGTGTTGCTGGCGTCCTATCTGCTGATCTCGGCTCCGTTGCCGTTCGTCCCGTCGTGGTGGGGGCCGGACGGGGCGGGCTGGCACGATGTGTGGCACCGCCGGCATCGCATGGCCGACGGATTGATCATCACCGGGAAGCTCATGGGCGCCTCGCGGTCGGACGTCACGGGACTGCTCGGTGAACCGTCGGATCACGGCTACTTCAGGGACTACGATCTGGTTTACCAGCTGGGATCCGAGAGAGGGTTCTTTGGCATCGACAGCGAGTGGCTCGCGATCCGGTTGGACGAGCATGGCATCGTCCACAGGGTCGAGATCGTCCACGACTAGTGCTCTGCCTGTCCCGCGTCCCGATGATCCGTCTCGGACATTCCGCGCTTCCCGTACCTCCAGTGCTGGCCTGTATGCGGCGCAGCCCGGAGGCTCTTTCGAGATAGCCGGGACTGGGCGCGTGCGAGTCGCGCCCGGCATTCTTGTTGCGCGGAACCATCGCCGCTACGCTCGGAGGCATGTCGATATGCGTCCATCGAGCCTGCTGCGTGGTGCCATTGCACCGCGCAGTGAAGTGACTGCACATGCCGCGCACCACGATCGTCGTCGCCGTCGATGAGCCGGGCGACGGTGAGGCGGCCGAGCGCTGGTTCGTACGTTGGTCCACGGCGATCACGCATCGTTCCGACAATCAGGGGTGCGGGTGCTGCGTTGACATTTGGGAGGTCGAGGCATCGGCCGAGGCCATCGCGGATCTTCCGGAGTCGGTAGCGGGCTCTTCGTCTTCGAGTGGAGACGATCGATCCGATGTCAGTATCGGGAACGGAGATCCAGGCATGCCACCACGCACCGTAACCGCATCCGTCGCCCTTCACGCATGCAGCTACGTGCTCGGCTTCGCGCACACATTCGTGACCGGAGGACTTCCCGATACCGTCATCGCCGTCGTCCTGCTGCTGCTCGTGTCCGCGGTGATCTACGTGTACCTGAGAGCTCTCTATCGCGGAAACAATGTGATCCGCTGGCTTTCGATCACGCTGTCCACGCTGGGAGTGATGGCGCTGCCCTGGTCACTTGCCGACATCCCGACCGTCAGCGGGAAGGTCGTCTACGTGATCCAGGGTGTCCTCATCGCGGTGGCCAGCGCCCTGCTGCTGGTGCGTTCATCATCGAAGTGGTACCGGAGGTCGGCTTCCGTCACGTCGGCACGCTAGAGCCTCGGGGTGGTCGATTCGGGGGGGGGCAGGCCCTGCCTCATGACCCCAGCGGCATCCGCACCTGGTAGAACTCGACCAAGCGCGAAACGGCCGGCGGATCGACATTGCCGAGTCCGATCACCACTTCGCCGAGCGTCGGGAAGATGCGCAGCTCGCCATTCATGCCGGGTGCGCCGCCGCCGTGGCCGTAGACCGGCACCCCGTCGATCGCGGCGACATTGAAGCCGTATCCGTAGCGTGGACTCTGTACGCGCGTGGCCTCGGCGAGCAGTGCGGGCGGCAGCAGCGTGCCGGCCTGCAGGGCACGTGCGAACTTCAGCAGGTCGCCGGCCGTGCTGTAGCCGCCGCCGGCGGCGGTGCCGCGCCACGGCAAGGTGTCGATCGCATCGGTCCACGGTGCGCCGGGCTTCGCACGCGTGTAGGCGATCGCGCGCTTCGGCACGGCCGTCTCTTCGGGCAGCGAGCCGCTGTCGCGCATGCCGGCCGGCGCGAACAGGTGCTTGTCGATGTAGTCGTAGTACGACTGGCTGCTGGCGTGTTCGATGATCGCGCCGAGCAGAACGAAGCCGTAGTTGCTGTAGCGGTGGTCTTCGCCGGGTGCGTGGTCGGGGCGGCGCGATCCGTACAGGCGAACGTAGTCGTCGTGCGTCTTCAGGGTCAGGCGCTTCGCGTCGAAGTCCGGCCCGAAGATGTCGCCGGTGCCACCCGCATGCGTGAGCAACTGGCGGATCGTGACCTTGGCGATCGCCGCGTTCGGATAGTCCCGCAGGTACTCGCCGACCGTGCCGTCGAGCGACAGCTTGCCCGCGTGCACGAGCTGCAGTGTCGCGACCGCAGTGAACATCTTGTTCATCGAGCCGAGACGGAACCTGGTGTCGAGCGTGACCGGCGTGCCGGCCTTGCGGTCGGCGAGCCCCCACGCGCGCTGCAGCAGCACACTGTCCCCGCGCGCGACGAGCAGCACGCCGGCGAAGGCATCACGCTGTGCCTCCTGATCGGCTTTCGCAGCGAGTGCCGAGACCGCGGCGGCCTGGTCGAGTCGCGCGACGCGCAAGTCCGCGGGTGGCTCGATCCGCTCGATCCTGATGGCGAGCGGTGCGCCGTCCTTCACGATCGTCTGCACGCGCGCGATCGTGTCCGAATCTCGCTCCTGCACCAGCGCCTGAGACGAGCCGGCCTCCGATGCTTCGCGTCGGATCAGCCGGAAGCCGCCCGTGCGCGCGCGGAAGTCGAGCATGCCGTCGACGTCCATCGTCGGCTGGTGGCGATCGCGGAAGGCCTCGAGTGACGCGCGATCGTCGGCATTGAAGGCCGCGAGCCAGGCGTCGAGTGCGTCGCGGGCAGGGTCCTCGTTCGCCGCTTTCGCGGCGACGTTCGGGTTCGGCGCAGGATCGGCTGCGGGCGTCGCTGCTGAGGCGTTGAACGCGGTCAGGGCGATCAGGAGCGACAGCGCAGGAACAAGGTATCGGTTCATTGCAGGAGTCCGCATCGGGAGGCGCACGAGGGGATGCGGGCAGGGCGGAAGTGGTTGCATGGCGCGCTGGACGTGCCTCTGCGGGCTCCGGCGATGTCCGGGTGGCATGATCCGCAGGCCTGCAACGGCCTAGGGCGATCGTTGCAGCGGTGCGTAGAATCGCTGGCAGGGTCAAGCGGCTCGCACAGGCGTTGTTCGACGCGAGGGACGCAGCGGTTCGAAACGCATCTCGCGCGTCGGGAGGCGACGACCTGATCGCGACCTCGGGACGGTCACGGTGCAGGGGGCATGCGTGAAGGCATGACGTGATCGGGATCGGCGCGTCTCGTCGCTTGTCTGGATCGGACGGCAAGGGGAGGGGGCAACCGTGATGTTCGAACGATCCATCCGGCTCGCGGCGTCGAAGGCCGCCACGCAGGACGAGCAAGACGCGTTGGCCCCGGTCATCGTGCTCGCACATGAGCTCGACGAGCAGGAGCGCGGTTTCGAGGCGCGTATCGAAGCGAGCAAGGCCGCGCGCGGCGAGGGGCCTGTGCGACTGTCGAGATCGAAGCGCGAGGAGGTCGATCGCTACGCCGCCGATGCGGCCGAGATGGCGGCGCAGCAACTCGAGGTCTACGAAACCCTCGGTGCGTCCGGCATCGTGTTCGCCCTGCACATGGGGCTCGACAGCGATGTCGCGTTCTGGTCGAAGGCGCACCTCAAGGCGCATCCGTCGGACGCTGCCATCGTGAAGGCGTTCGCCGATGCCAAGGCGAGATTGCGTGATGCGCTGGCGGCGCATCTCGAGCGATACCCGGGAGAGGAGGCATGATCGTGCTTCGACGTGCTCGTGGCGGGCTTGCGCGGCGTGCCGGCGACGGAGCGTCGTCGTGGCTCATGCGCGTCATGGTGTCGTTCGTTCTTCCCATGTCGTCGATGGCGACATCGGCAGCGGACTCCGCCAGCGATCGCGACCTGCTCGGTGCGTGCGCCACGGCCGTCTACCGCGAGGCCGCGTCGGAGGCGGGGCGGCGTGATCCCAGGATCGTGCACATCCTGCCGAGGGGCGAGACCTCCACGCGCGAGATCGGGCGTGAGCAGCTGATCGGCGTGTTCGACGGCGCCGACGGGTCGGTCGTCGGTCCGGCACTCGACGACGTGCATGCACGTGCGGCTCAGCGCTGGGCGCCGCCGTCCCGCATCACGATTCCCGGCGTGATCGTGCGGCTCGCGGCGCCGCGCAGGGACGATGTGCTCGGCTACAAGGATTTCTACCTGTCGTTCTGGCCGCCGGGGCATGATGAGGCGAGCGGCGTGGCGCTGGTACTGGCCTCGTTCGGTCCTTCGCCCCACGGTGGCATGGCGGCATGCCGGCTGCAGCGGTCCGGCGAGGTGTGGAGCGTGGTCAGGACATGGGTCGTGTCCTACCTGTAGGCGCGATCGTCGCCACGGATCGGACGGCGTGGCGCTCGTGATCGAGTCGTGAATCCACTGCGGAAGGAATCATCGTGAAGCACGTCGTCACCGCCATGTTCGTGATCGTCGCGGTCATCCACCTGCTGCCGTTGTCGGGTGTACTCGGCAGCGAGCGACTCGCGTCGCTCTACGGCCTCGCGTTCGACGAGCCGAACCTCGAGATCCTCATGCGGCACAGGGCCGTGCTGTTCGGCCTGCTCGGCGCTTTCCTTCTTGTCGCGGCGTTGCGGCCTGCGTTGCAGGTGTTCGGGTTCGTCGCCGGGTTCGTCAGCGTGGTCGCATTCCTGTGGCTGACCTGGTCGGTCGGGGGCGCGAACGCGCAGGTCGCGCGCGTCGTCACGGCCGATGCCGTGGCGCTGGCGTGCCTTCTGGTCGGATTCACGGCCTGGGTGCTCGAGGCGCGCCGTCGCCGCTGATCCTGCGGAATCCATCACCGGCATGACGGGGCGACGTGCCGCGCCAGTGTGCAGGTAAAGAGGTGGGTATGCTGCGCTCCACCGGGCTTCGGATGCATTGATGCTCGCGATACACACGACCGACCTCGTGCAACATGGACCTCAAGGAGCCACCGATCATGACGGATGATGAATTCGAGGCCTTCGTGGCGTCGGCGTTCGACGAGCTCACGCATTGCCAGGAGCGGCTCGAAGCCGAGTTCGGCCTCGGGTCGCATGATCGTTGGGCGTACGACCAGACTTCGGGGCGGCTCGATTTCTTCGACGCCGATGGCGCGAAGGTGCTTGAAGCCTCGACCGTGCTCGCCGGAAGCCATCATGCGGGTTCCCGCTCGTGGCAATGGGGATGGGCCAATGCATCCCTTGCGCCCGCCCAGCGCGACAGGGCGAAGCCCCTCGAGGCCTTGGCGAGCCGGACGGGCTACGACCTGTTCGCGAACGCATCCCCGTTCAACCTGCACGAAGAGGGGATGGCGTGGGAGCTCGCGGCGATGTCGATGCAGCATCTCGGCGGCATCGGCGTGTACAGGGCACCGTCGAGCGGCGGTGAACTGTTCTCGTTCCTCGTGATCCTGTCGGTCGATCGGATGGCCCGATGAGGCGGGATGCATGTCGCGCATCGAGACGCTCGATGCAGGTGCGTCGGTCGTGACGTCTGCAGAGGATGTCGTCCGCACCTTCTGGCGCCTCATGGCGACGAACGATTTCGCCTCGGTGGGGCAGGTGCTCGCGGATGACTTCTTCCTCGATTGGCCGCAGTCCGGCGAGCGCATCCGCGGTGCGGCGAACTTCGCGCACATGAATGCCGAGTACCCGGCGCACGGTCGCTGGGCGTTTCGCGTATTGCGGCTCGTCGCGTCGGGCGATCAGGTCGTCACGCATGTGGCGATCGGCGACGGCGTGCAGGTGGCCGAGGCGATCTCGTTCTTCGAGGTCGTCGACGGCAGGATCGCGCGCCTCGTCGAGTACTGGCCGGAGGCTTACGCGCCGCCGGCGAACCGCGCGCACCTGGTAGAGCCGCTCGATGCGTCGTTCCCTGCGTTGCCGATACCCGAAGGGCACGAGGCATGAGAGGCGATGTGCATCGCATGATGCGCCTTCCGCCGTCGGGACGGCATCCCTCTGCTCGCTCGACAGGATCCTTGCAGGGCGATCCATGTCCTGCCTCGAAACCGCCACCGGAAACGCCGACACGATGATCACCATCGACGCCCATGCAACTCCGCCGTACATCGTCCTCTATCGCTGGCGCCTGCACGAAGGCCACGAGGATGCTTTCATCCAGGCGTGGTCGCGCGTGTCGGAACTGCTGCGCTCCGAGCGCGGCTCCCTCGGCTCGCGCCTGCACCGTGGTTCGGACGGTCTCTGGTACAGCTACGCGCAATGGCCGAGCGCGCAGGCACGCGCCGATGCGTTCGCGCTCGGCCCGGTCGATGTGGAGGCCGGCGAGCGGATGGCGCGTGCGATCGCCGAACGCCTGCCCGATATCGAGCTGGAGCCGTTCTCCGACCATCTGGTGCCGCTCGCGTGATGCGCGCACGCCACATGGCGTCACGCTCGTGACCCGTCCCTCACGCGCGGTGGACGATGTGCTCGCCGCCGTCCAGGAACACCTGCGCAGGCTTCACCCGGAACAACCGTCCGAGGCGATTCCCCTGGCCTTCTGGGCGATCGATGACGACGAGCTTTTCATGGAAGCGCTCGAGGCCTTGCCGTTGCACATGGGCATCGACGAGCACGGCGTCGTACCCGGCATCGAGCGCATGCCCGAGGGCTTCGGGCTCGCGTTCCCGATCTTCTGGCTCGAGGACGACTACGCCATCAACGGCTGGACGGCGCTGACCAATGCGGGGGAGTGGCTGCTGCCATCCGCCATCGCCGCCTATGATCGCGTCGGCATGCTGGGAGAGGCCCGCGCGCTGGAGGCCGCACTGGCGGCATGCCGCATCGATCCCCACGACGAGGATGCCGCCGCAGCGGCTTACCACGCTGCCGGCACCGCGCATGCAGACGATGAGCGCCACGCGGGGCTGCTGGCCTTCTTTCGCGCCAATCGGCATCTCTTCCACGTTCCGAGGGCCGATGCATGAGCAGGGATCACGATCACATGACACCACGTGCCGCGATGTCGACGGACATTCATTCCTCGGGGATGTCCGCCATGCGAAAGCGTCTCGCGATCACGGTGTGCGTGATCGCCGCTGCCGCGAGCCTGGCGCCGCCGACATGCCTCGCGCTCGGCGTCGAGGACACGGCCTTCGTCGGCCTTCGTGACGATGGCGGACTCGTGCGCCTCGCGTACAAGGACGATGCGCCCGCCGGATCGCCGGGCGGTGCCGTCTACGGCGCGACGGGTCCGGCAAGCCTCACGTTCTGCCGGGCAACGAAGGTGGACGAGGTTCCGGTGCGACTCGCCTGCGCTTCGGTGCCCGACGGTGATCCCGCGATCGTCTACGACGCGCTCCCGGTACCCGCGCAGGGCATGCATCCGCCGCAGGGCGCGCCCTACGCGGACGAGTACCGCGAGCTTACCCGCATGGCGAAGCTCGGCTCGGGTACACAGCGCGGAGACGCGCTCGTGCAGGCGATCTACGTGTGTTCGCGCGGGTGCACGCCAGAGGTGCCGGCGCGGCTGTATGAGGTCGGTACGTACGATTGACGGCGTGGTCGTGTTCCACGACGATTCTGTGCGCGCCCCGTGAGGCGCTTCATAGCCCTGCCGTCGCCCTCGAGCGACGTGATGCTCCATGATGGATCCCGTCGAGGCCCTCGACGACATCGTGCGTCTCGCCAACCGCATGCCCGGTGTCTGCGTCACCCCTCATGAGCTTTCCGAAGACGTGGTCACGATCCATGTCCGCGTACGGGGCGGCGATGCCGTCGATTCGCTCCAGTATGTCGCGTTCACCGCCAACGTGCGTGTGGAGCCCTGGATCAGGAAGCCCGATGTCGACATCGACCTCGACCAAGTGCTCCGGGCGAAGCGATCGCCCATGGAGGGACTCGAACTCGGCTATCTCCAGGGCCTGGGTATCCACATCGTGTGGCGTCTTCACAAGCAGGGGCTGATGCCGGCGAGCGAGGCGAACACGTTTCTGGCGGCGTGGAACGCGGAGCGGGTGGTTGACTGAGGCTGTCCGTCAGCCAGCCCGATGCGGTGCATGCGATCCCGTTCGGAGATCTTGATGCCGGTGGCCCGGCAGGCGACGATCGACCATGGTCGATCAGGCGACGACGGTCGTCGGCAGGAGGCGCGACACCATGCTCGATGTGGCATTCGGGGTTTTCATCGTCGCGTTACTCGCATTCTGGGCGCTGTTCTTCACGGTCGTGCTTCCGCGCCTGCACGAGAAGGGTATCGAGGTCGAGAAGTCTTCGCGGTTCGGATTCCTGATCAGCTGGTGGCCGAGCGAGGAGCTCGCGGCGTATCGGCGTGACCTTTCGGAAGACGAAAAGGCGCGCTGGACCCATCGCTATCTCGCTGTTGCCGACACGGTGCTGCTCGTGCTGATGGTCGCTTGCGCGGCTGGATTGCTGATCAGCATCATTCCCGTGCATACGCGCTGACGCGTCGTGCCCGCGGTGTCGAGCGCGTACCCGGACTGGCGGGCATTCGAAGCTTCCCGATCCGGCGGCCCTGACCGCCGAGGCCTCGTCGGCTCCCACGTGGTGGGGCGCATGCTCTACGCTTCGCGCGCCACGGTCGGGATAGGACATGCGCGTCGTCATCGTCTACGGAGTGTTCCTGCTGCTCGCGGGTGCGGTGCTCCGCGTCGCGTTCGACCTTCCCCACCTGTTCGATCCGGTGGTCGCGGTGGGCGTCGTGCTGACCGCATTGCTCGTCGTCGCGCCGATCCTGTTCAACGTGGCGCACCTGCGCACTAGGCCCGGCGAAACCCTGCGCGAGACGCTCGGTCGATGGACCGGTTATCTGGGGCTGGCAGTTTTCGCGCTGGCGCCGTCGCTCATCGCGGTGCGGGGTATCGCCGAGGCACGCATCCCGGCGTTCGGATCGCGCCCGGACATCCTCTGGATCGAGGATCCGGCGATGTTCGTGGTGATGCTCACGGTCTGGATCGGCATCGGCGCGGTCTTCGCGGTGCTGCTGCGCAAGGTGGTGGTGGCGGGTCGTGAGGAGGACGACGAGGGTCGTGCCGACGCCGATCGCGCGTGAGCGCATCCCGCCGATCTGCGTCATGACCAAACGTGCGTTCGCTGTAAGCGTCGGTCATCACGCCCGGCCATGGCATCGCGTAGCGTAGGTGGCATGAGCCGATCACTTCCCTTCCTTCTTGCGTCATCGATCGCCGCATCGGGGTGCGCGACGCAGCACGACGCATCGCGAGCGCCCGTTCGTGTGGTCATCGTCCATGGATACGCAGCATCACCCTCCGATCACTGGTTCGCGTGGCTCGAGCGCGAGCTCGAGGCGAGAGGGGCGGAGGTGTTGATCGTCTCTCTGCCTTCGCCCTCCGAGCCGAAGCCGGGCGAGTGGCAGCACGCGATCGAGACGCAGGTGCCGGTGCTCGATGCGGACACCTGGTTCGTGGCCCACAGTCTCGGCAGCATCGCCGTGCTGCGGTTTCTTGCGTCGCAAGGGCGCGACACCACGATCGGCGGTTACGCCCTGGTGTCGGGATTCAACGAACGCCTTCCGCTGTTGCCCCAGCTCGACGACTTCATCGTCGCCGACCTCGATCACGCGAGGCTCGCCGGCATGGCGACGCACAGGATCGTCATCGCCGCTCGCGACGATGCGATCGTGCCGTTTGCAGCGAGCGAGCGCCTGGTGGCGTCACTGGATGCGAGGTTCGTCGCGGTCGAGCGTGGCGGACATTTCCTCGGCAGCGACGGCTTCACGACGTTTCCGCTGATCCTCATCGAACTCGACAAGGCTCTCGCGACACGACGTTAGGCGGGCCTGCAGCCGATCCTTGCCCGACAGTACGGCGGCGACCCAGAATGCCGCCGTCCGTCCACTGCCCTGCCACGAGGATCACCTGCCGATGTCCGACGCCGACCAGCCGTTCTACGTGTTCGAGCACCCTGCGTTCACGGATGCCTTCGATGCGCAGCGGCAGAGCCGCCTTTATGGCTTCCGCTACACGACCGATCACGCGAAGTACGGTGCCTTGTGCGACGCGCTGCGCGCGCGGCTGTCCCCCGAGGTGCTCGCGGCGTCGCTTGGCACGCCGCTCGAGAAGGTGCCCGACAACACGCCGCTCTACATCCTGCGACTGACGCCGGAAGCACGCGGGACGGTGTTGCCCGTGCTGCTCGAGGAGGCTGTCGCGCGCGGATTTTCCGTGCTCGACGACATGCAGGGTCGTTGCGATTGCCCGGCCGGCATCTGGACGGTCGACGGCCTGCAACCCGCGGCGTCGACCTGAGCGGTACGATCGGGTCGCACGATCCACAGGCGATGCGCTCCGCGCACATTCCACGACGGGGCGTTGTCGTGTCGACAGCGTCCTTCCCACTCACGAGGTGAATCGACATGGCCAGGATCACCGGCATCGGCGGCATCTTCTTCAAGAGCAGGCGCGACAGCGCCGCACTCTCGGCGTGGTACCAGAAGCATCTCGGCATCCCGCTCGAGAGCTGGGGTGGCGCGGTGCTGCGCTGGCCCGACGACACCGCCGAGGACAAGGGCCTCACGGTCTGGAACGTCGCCGACAAGGACACGCAGTGGTTCAGTCCGAGCGACTCGAACTTCATGATCAACTACCGCGTCGACGACCTCGAGGCACTGATCGCCCAGCTGCGTGCCGCTGATGTCGAGATCGTCGGTGGCCCCGAGGCACACGAGAACGGAAAATTCGCCTGGGTCATGGATCCCGAAGGCAACAAGGTCGAGCTGTGGGAGCCGAAGCTCTTCGACGCGAAGAACAAGCAGGAGTGACGACATCGTCGCCCCCTGACCGCCCCGAACTCACACTCGAGGACCTCGAGGCCTTTTTCGGATGCGAAGGCGAGCTCTGGGACGTCGACGATCCCTGGCAGTATCAGATCGTGACATTCCGTCGCGTCGAGCCCGAATGGGATGTAGCGGCCACGATCTATCCGGCGGGGCGCGACATCTCGCTGCGCGTCACGCTGGCGGGGCGAGTGGTGTACGAACTCGAAGCCGTGCAGGTCCTCTCGCTCAGGGTTCATGCTAATCCGCAGCATCGCAGTCTCGAGATCCGCTTTTCGGACGTGGATGTGATCCATGTTCGTCTAGTTCCCGAGCCTGCCGTTTTCCACGCCAAGGAAATGGACTGATGTCGCATCACCCTGATGCTGGCGTGGTGGATCCAGCCGGCGGTTCGGCCTCCGGAATGCCTGGCAGCGCAATGCCATGAGCGTCCAGCGCATCGTCCTTTCGTCGCATGACGTCGGCTGGCGGGATGCCTTCGAGCGTGAAGCGGCTGCCGTCGCGCATGCACTCGGCGATGCGCTCGACACGCTCCACCACATCGGCAGCACGGCGATTCCGGGCATTCACGCCAAGCCCGTCATCGACATGCTCGCGGTGACGGCGGATTTCGCGCGACTCGACGCGCGCGCGGATCGCCTCGTCGCCCTCGGCTACGAAGCGCTTGGCGAGTTCGGCATCGCGGGGCGCCGCTACTTCCGCAAGGACGGTGCGGACAGCGTGCGTACGCATCAGATCCACGCCTTCGAGGCAGGGTCGCCGCAGATCGCGCGGCATCTCGCGTTCCGCGACTACCTGATCGCGCATCCGGAGGTCGCCCGCGCGTACGACGCGCTCAAGCATCGACTCGCGGCGATCCATCCCCACGACACGCGAAGCTACACGCAGGGCAAGGATGCGTTCATCGCGGAGGTCGATGCGCGCGCGGCTGCATGGCGGGGTTCCGAGTCCGAGGCCACGAGGCGAAGCTCACTACCGTAGAAGAGAGTTGCCCACTCATGTCGATCCATGTTGTCGCCTGCACCCGCCTCGACCAGCCCGGGTGGCTCGCCCTCCGTCGCGCGCTGTGGCCGGAGGGTGACGATGCCGGGCATCTCGAGGAGATGCAGTCGTTCCTCGACGAGCCCGCACGCTACGTGCAGTTCGTCGCGCATGCGATCGACGGAACGCCTGCGGGCTTCGTCGAGGCCGCGATCCGCCACCATTACGTCAATGGCACCGAGCATTCGCCGGTCGCGTTCCTCGAGGGGCTTTACGTCGACGCCGCGCATCGCCGCAGGGGCGTCGCGCGTCGCCTCGTCGAGGCCGTCGCGGCGTGGGCGCGCGCGAACGGGTGCCGCGAGTTCGCGTCCGATGCGCTGCTCGACAACGTCGACAGCCATCGCATGCACGAGGCGCTGGGCTTCGAGGAGACCGAGCGCGTCGTCTACTTCAGGAAGGCGCTCGACGCCGGGTGACATGGGCGGTGCCCGCGGAAGATCCGGTCGCCCCGCCTGGAGAATTGCGTCGCTGTGTGACACACAGTACAGTGCGCCACATGGGTGAGGCCGACGTCTCAGGAAAACTCGAGCTCGAGCTGCGGCGCGGCGTCGTCGTGCTCGCCGCGCTCTCGCAGCTGCGTGAGCCGCGGTACGGCTACGAGCTGCGCCAGGCCCTCGCCGAGCAGGGCATGGTGGTCGAGGAGGGCACGCTCTATCCGCTGCTGCGCCGCCTCGAATCCCAGGGCGCGCTCGCCAGCGAATGGCGCGTCGACGAAGGCCCGCCCCGTCGCTACTACGCGCTCAATGCCGAAGGCCGCGCACTGCTCGAACGCCTGACCGCGTCGTGGCGCGCGATGAACGACACCATGGACCGACTCCTCGAGGAGGGCACACGATGAATCCGCTGGACGTGATCGTTGCGTACGTGGCCGATGTGGTCAGGCACCTGCCGCGCCGGGAGCGCGGCGACGTCGCACTCGAACTGCAGGCGTTGCTCGGCGAAGCGCTCGAGCGCAAGGCTCAGGAGGAGGCACGCCCCGCCGATGCGGCGATGGCGATCGCGCTCGTGCGCGCGTTCGGCGAGCCGGCCGAGGTCGCGTCACGTTACGGTACCGTGCCGACGATCATCGCGCCGGCCGACGCACGCCGCTTCGTGCGGCTGACCTGGATCGGCCTCGCGGTGATCTGGAGCCTCGGTCTGCTGGCCAGCGTGCAGCCCCCGCCCGGCGCGCCGTCCGATCCGCTGTCGCTGCTCGCGACCTGGTGGCTGCGCGTGGTCGTGCCGTCGCTGTGGTGGCCCGGCGTGCTCGTGGCGTGGTTCGCAGCGGCGAACCTGGCGGACCGACGTCGACCGCGCGCGTCGACGTGGAAACCGCGCGACGCCCGCTCCGGTCGTGTCGCGCGCGGCGGGCTCGTGCTCGCGATGATCGGCATCGTCGCGGGGCTCGCGATCCTTGCCGAGCCACGTCTCGTGCTCGATCTCGCGCTCGGTGGTCGCGCGGCGCCCGAGGCCTATCTCGCGCTGACCTGGACCGACACGTTCCTGCAACGTCAGGCGTTCGTGCTGTTCCTGCTCGTCGCGTCGTCGTTGCCGCTGTTCGCGCACGTGCTCGTGCAAGGCCACTGGACGCCGCGCCTTCGCCGCGTGCAGGACGCCCTCGCGCTGCTGACCTGCGCGGCGATGGTCTGGACCGTGCTCGATGGCCCCGCGCTCGCGACGTCTGCCGGGGACGAGGCCTTCAAGGGCGGACTCGTGCTCATCGCGATCGTGACGCTGGCGGAACTCGCATGGCGCAGCTGGCGCCTGCCGCGATCGCCGGGCGGTCTGCGGATGCGCACGTCGTGAGGCGCGTCGCCGTCGGTGTGATGCTCGTGCTGGCAGCGGTCCCTCATGTTGCCGATGCGGCCTGCCCCGAGCCCGCCGACTGGGCGCGCGATTTCCGCGCCCGGCATGCACGCTTCTACGCCGGCCCGCCTTCGCCCGCGCTGCTCGCGCAGCTCACGCCGTCGTTCGGCACGCTGCTGTCGAAGGAAGCGGCGTACGCCGGCGGCGAAGTCGGTCATCTCGACTACGACCCCTGGCTCGGTGCGCAGGATGGCGAGATCGGCCAGCCCGTCACGTTCGAGGCGAAGGCGCGTGATGCCGACACCTCGGAGGTGTCGATGCGCTACCGCTTCGTGCTCGGCGACGAGCGGGCGGCCACGCCGCATGTCGTGCACCTCGTGCTGCGTCGCCACGACGGTTGCTGGCGCTTGGACGACTTCGTCACGCCGACCGGCGATGCGTTGTCGGAGGTGTTCGCGCGTGAGTGAGGAGCGAGCAACGCCTCGTGCATCGTGGGCATCGTTGCGGATTCTCCGCGCGACGCTTCTGTCTGTCGTACTCGGCGCGATGCTCGCGCCGTGCATGTCATGGGCCGAGGGGAGCGTGCCTGCGGAATACCCGCCGGCGGTGGCCGTGACGAAGGTAGAATCTGTGGCGCAGTCGTGTGGCGTCGGCGAAGCCGATCTCGTCGGTTCGTGGCGCGTGCGCGGTGAAGGCGGCTTCTTCGAGACGTTCCGTCTCGCCATCGAAAGCGGCGAGCGCACGTTCGGCTCGTGGCTGCACGAGCGCCCTGATACGTCGGGCACGTGGACGTACGCGGCGTGCCGGCTCGTCATCGTGCCGCGCGACGGCAGCGGCGAACCGTTCGTCTACGACGTGCTCGGGCTGCGCGACGGACGCCTGCGCCTGCGCGATGCGGACGATGCGCGCGTGGTGACGTATGGACGGGTGAGGCATTGAGTGGGGCGTGTCGGATAAGGGCATCGATAGCCGCCTGACGTGATCGATTGGTCGCGGATGCGTCTCCGTTTCGTGCTGTCGATTCGTGCGAGTTCGTCGCACCACCCGGCGCTCAAGGGGATCCCGGCTTGACCAGCCGTTCGGCTGTTGAGAGCCGCCGGGATGACGGTGTAGGAGAGATTGACTCGTGAGATGGTCTCCATCTCGCATCGCATCGCTCCCGCGCAGCAACCGTGATGATGCCGGAGTTCACCGCAGACCAAGCGTCAACACCATGACACCGTCATCCCGGCGAAAGCCGGGATGCCCTTGAGCGTTCGGCGAAGGTTCGACGCTCCAATGCACTGAAGCATTGGCATGTTCGACGAGTGCGCTACTCCCGGGCGTCGCGCGTGACGTTGTTCGCCCATCCTTGTCGGGAAGCACCTCATCCCACCCACCCGCATCCCGTCGCATCGGACGTGCGCGAACGCGCCGAGCGCATCAGCATCGCCCCCGACGCAACCCCGCGTCGCACGGAGCGAGCCTCATGCCCCACGAACCCGGCCGCCTGCGCCTGCTCGCGTTGCGCGGCACCTACCTCGTCATCGCGGTCGGTCTCGCGTCGACGTTCTGGCCGTTGATCGTGTCGCCGCCGAATGTCGAGGCCGGGCCGTCGAGCGTGGTGCGTGCGCTGCTCGCGGCGATCGCGCTGGGTTCGGCGATCGGCGTGCGTCATCCGTTGCGCATGCTGCCGCTGCTCGGTTTCGAGTTCGCGTGGAAGACGATCTGGCTGCTCGCGGTCGCGTGGCCGGCGTCGCGCGCAGGCGCGCTCGACGAGTACGCCTCGGAGACCGTGTTCGCATGCCTGATCGGCGTCGTGCTGGTCGGTCTCGTGATGCCGTGGCGGCATGTGTGGCGGGTCATGCGATCACCGGCGTACTGAGGCGGACCGTCTGACGTAACGCGGGTGCGAAGCGGGGGCAGGCCATCGCCTCGGGGGCATGCCTCATGGAGCCACGACGGCACACCACGTCCGTGGCACCGAGCGCAGCGCCCGGCGTTACGATGCGCCTGTCGCGTCGGCGCTCCGGCGCCCGTCACGAGGAGACGCGCGGATGATGTTCCTGTGCCTGTGCTGGTTCGACGTCGAAGCGTTCGAGACGATGTCGACCGAAGAGGGTGCTGCGCTCGGGCCTGCGTGCGCGCCGCACGATGCCGCGCTGCGCGCGGCCGGGAGCGTGACGGCCTTGGGATCACTGGCGATGCCGGCGGACGCTGTCCACTTCGTTCCGACCGACGGTGCGCCCGAACGCAGGGCGGGAGCGTATCTGGAGGGTCGCCATCAGCCCGGCGCGTTCTTCCTCGTCGAGGCCGACAGTGTCGAGGTGGCCGTGCAGGTCGCATCGAAACATCCGGCCGCGAACCTCGGCGGCAGGCTCGGTTTCGCGGTCGAGGTGCGTGCCTGCGAGATGTTCATCACCGACATGTCGAATGGCGCGCCGGGCGCTGCGTGACGCAGGCATCGCACGAGCGGACGGCCACGCGCCAGCCGGATACGGGCTGGCGCGCGACGCTGCGTGCGATGCGCGCGTGGGCGCTGACCGCGTACTTCGCCGCCCGCGATCCGGCGGCGCCATGGCTACCACGCGTGCTCGCGCTCGCGGTGGCCGCATACGCGTTCAGTCCGATCGACCTGATTCCCGATGCGATCCCGATCCTAGGCCTGCTCGACGATCTCGTCCTCGTACCGCTCGGCCTGCTGCTCGTGATCAGGCTCATGCCCAAGCGCGTGCTCGCGCGGGCACGCCGGCGCGCACGTGATGCAGCGATGCGCCCCGTGAGCCGGACCGCTGCGGCGGTGATCGTCGTGGTGTGGCTCGTGGCGACGTTTGCGGTCGCGGCGTGGCTCATGCGGATCCACGCGTCGGCGTGATGACGACGCCTCACGTCACGGACGTCGTCGCGCCGCGTGCCATCGTCGGACAGGCCGCTTGCATGGCGTGCAGGACACGCCAGAATGATGGCGCCTTCTCCGCGACGGAGTGCTGCCGATGTCGCTTGTGATCATGGCCGTGGCCGCGCTCGCGGCCGTGTGGTTGCTGGCCTGGTTCGCGAGCGGGCTTGCTGCGGATCTCTCGCGCTGGGCGTTCCATCTGGTCGTCGGAGTCAGCGCGCTCGCGACCGCGGGCTGCGTGGTCTATCCGCTCGTGGATTCGCGGGCAGGCGCGTTGTGGATCTTCGCGATCCTGTTCGGTGGCGTCACCGCGCTGCTGTACGCGCTCGCGGTGCCGCTGGCGCGCCGCGAAGCGTCTCGTGCCATGTCGGGCAGCGTGGGTGACGCGATGCCGGAGCGGCACACCACCGACGACTGACGTCGCGGCATGCGGTCGCCTTGCACGGCCGCTGTGTGGATCACTTCGACACCGATCCCCCGCCCGCGCGGACGGGGGATCGACGTTCGAGCGCCTTGCTCAGTGCGTGTGCACCGTGCCCGATTTCGGGCAATGGCAGGGCGCGGTCGGACCGTACTCGAGGCCGTAGGTGCGGCCGTCTCGGTGCAGCTGCCAGTAGAACTCGGGCGCCTTGCGCTGCAGGCCGCCGACTTCGGCCATGTCGGCGTCGACATCGAACACGCGTCCGTTGACGGCCACGTAGCGCGTATCGATCGTCGCGCGGATGTCGTCGAGCGGGTTCGTGTTGAGCACGACGAAGTCGGCACGCTTGCCGGCCTCGAGCGAGCCGATCTGCTTCGACAGGCCGATCAGGTCGGCACCGTCGATCGTTGCCGCACGCAGCGCTTCCCAGTTGCTGAAGCCGCCCTGGGTCAGCGACCAGGTTTCCCAGTTCGCCGACAGGCCCTGCAGCTGGCCGTGGCCGCCGACCGTGATCTTCACGCCGGCATCGCGCAGCGACTTGGCGGCCTTGGCGACCTCGATGTGGTAGTAGTCCCAGTCCGGTGCGGTCTCGCGGCGCACCGCGCGCGCATCGAGCGTCTCGCGCGGGAAGAAGCGGTTGAGCTTCTTGTCCTCCCACACGTTGTCGCGCGCGTACCACCAGTACTCGCCGCTGAGGCCGCCGTAGCTCACCACGAGCGTCGGCGTGTTGCGCACGTCGGTTTCCTTCCACAGGTTGATGACGTCGGCATAGAGCGGCGCGACCGGCAGGTTGTGCTCGATGCTGGTGACGCCGTCGAGCACCATCGTCATGTTGTGGTTGAACGTCGAGCCGCCTTCCTCGACGACCAGCATGCCGAGCTCGCGCGCGGCCTGGTTGATCTGCTGGCGCTGGTCGCGGCGCGGCTGGTTGTAGCTCTTCACGCTGAAGGCGCCGTTCGCCTTCATGCGGCGCAGGTGCGCGCGCGCGTCGTCGATCGAGTTGACCACGGCCTTGAAGTCGCCGTCGGCGCCGTAGAGGATAGTGCCGGTGGAGTAGATGCGCGGGCCGACCATCGCACCGGACTTCACGAGTTCGGACTGCGAGAACACGGTCTCGGTGGTCGCCGACGGATCGTGCGTGGTCGTGATGCCGAACGCGAGGTTGGTGTAGTACGCCCAGTTCTGCTGCGGGACGACGCCGCTGTTGAAGTGGTTCACGTGCGCATGCACGTCGACGTAGCCCGGCACGATGGTCTTGCCGGCGGCGGCGATGACGGTCGCCCCGTCGGGGATCGCCACGCTGCCGCGCGCACCGATCGCCTGGATCGTGTCGCCGCGCACGACGACGACGCCGTCCTCGATGACGTCCTGCGTATTGTCGGCATCACGCATCGTGACGAGGCGCGCGCCGGTGAACGCGAACACGCCATCGGGTGCATCGACCTTCGCGGTGAGGCCGACGTCGATGCCCTTGTCGCTGCCGGGCTTGGGCAGTTCCTTCGGCGCGCCGGGCACGAACGCGAAGCTGTCCTTGATGTCGCGCGAGTGGTACTCGCGGCCGACCATCCAGTGCACCGAGGCGGCATCGGCGGCCCAGTGCAGGTACGAGCCGACGTCCTTGCTGATCGCGGTGACCGGGATCGCCTTGGAATCCTTCGACAGCTCGATGCTGCCGCCGGTTTGCGGCATCGGCGCGACGTAGGCGTTGAACAGCTCGGTGAAGGCGACCCACTTGCCGTCCGGGCTGATGCTGACGAAATCGACGTACTTGAGGTCGAACACGTCGCGCGGCTCGCTGCCGTCGATCGACACGCTCTGCAGCTTCTTCTTGAGGCCGCCGCCGGTCAGGAAGGTGACGCGCTTGCCGTCGGCGGTGAACTGCGGTTCGCCGCCCGACTTGGCCACGCGTCGCGCATCGCCGCCGCTCGCGGGCATCACGTAGATGCCTTCCTCGCCCGCGTTGAGGTTGCCGGTCAGCGACGAGCCCGAGGTCTTGGCGTAGACGACGCGCGCGCCGTCGCGCGAGTACTTCGGGCCGTAGTAGAAGCCCGGCTTCGTGGTCAACGTGCGCACCTGGCCGCTGGCGAGGTCGCGCTCGACGATCGCACCCTGGCCGGCATCCGACCACGTCGTGTAGAGCAGCTTGCGGCCGTCGGCGCTGAAGGAGGGCTGGTATTCGAAGCGCGAGGCATCGCTGGTCAGGCGCTGCGGTGCACCGTTCGGCAAGGCCTTCGTGTAGAGGTGGCCGAGAGCATGGAACACGAGCGTGCGGCCATCCGGGCTCGTGGCCACGTCACGGATCATCTTCGGCTCGAACGTGCCCTTCTCGATCGACTGCTCGAAACGCAGCGGCTGCGCGAGCGTCTGCTCGACGTCGGCCTTGAACGCGATCGCGGTCGGCGCGCCGGTCGCGGCATCGACACGCCACAGCTTGCCCTTGGCCCAGATCACGATGTGCTTCGAATCGGGCGTCCAGGCGAAGTTCGCGTACGGGCCGAAGATCGCCCAGGCTTCCTGGAGGTCGTGCGAGAGGCCGTCCCACAGCGGGCGCACCTTGCCGCTGTCGAGATCCTGCACCTCGAGCACGCTCTTCTCGCGCACGCGCTTGACGAAGGCGAGCGACTTGCCGTCCGGCGAAGGCTGCGGACGCACGGCGCCGCCGGGCGTGCCGACGACGGTCTCGGTCTCGCCGGTCTCGCGGTCGAGGCGCTTGATCGCGTAGATCGTGTCGTGCGGGTTCTTGTTGTACTGGAAGAACGGACCCGCGGTGACGTCCTCGGAGTAGTAGACGTAGCGGCCGTCTTTGCTCACGGCCGGCTCGCCGAGATCCTGCTGGTCGTTCTTCTGCTTGGTCAGCTGCAGGCCGTTGCCGCCGCTACGGTGGTACATCCAGAGCTCGCCCGCGCCGAGCGAGCGCTGCCCGGTGAAGTGCTTGCGCGCGACGAGGTACTGGCCATCCGGCGTCCACGACGGATTGTTGAGCAGGCGGAAGTCTTCCTTCGAGACCTGGGTCGCGGTACCGCCACCGACCGGCACGCGCCAGACGTTGTTGCCGCCACCGCGGTCGGAGGTGAAGGCGAGCTCGCGGCCGTCGGGCGAGAAGCGCGGCTGCACGTCCCACGCCGCACCACGCGTCACGCGCTTGGCGGTGCCGCCTTCGATCGGCAGCACGCAGAGGTCGCCGAGCAGGCTGAAGGCGATGGTCTTGCCGTCGGGGCTGACGTCGAGATCCATCCAGGTGCCTTCGTCGACCGAGAAACGCACGGTCTTGGCGCTCTTGCCGTGGGCGGTCTCGACGTCCCACTTGGGTGTCTCGTCCTTCTTCTTGTCGGCGGCGAGCGCCAGCGAGGGCACGAACAGGGCCGCGAGCAGCGCGGCGGACAACGGACGCATCGAGATCATGGGGCTCCCCGGAGCATGGTCAAACCGCCATCGTAGGCGACTCGGGGCCGCGCCGCCCGGGAAGGAAGTCCCAGAGGCTCGACCATCGGCGCATGGCAGGGCGCACGGGCGCAGGCTACGGTGCAGGATGGCGCGCCGTGCGCCGGTCAGGATCGTTCCCCGTGAGCCGTGATGCCGTGCCCGCCCCGAATCCGGCCCTGTCCGTGACGGGCCTGTCGTTCGTGCTGGTCTGGTGCACGGGTTACCTCGCCGGCAAACTCGCGGTGACGCATGCGGGCGCGTTCACGGCGCTGGTCTGGCGCTTCGCGCTGTCGGCGCTCGTGTTCGGCGGACTCGCCGTCGGGGCGCGCGTGGCCCTGGGACCACGTCGCGCACTCGTGCACAGCGCGGTGGTCGGCGTGCTCACGCTCGCGCTGCAGTTCGGCGGCGTGTACCTCGGCCTGCGCTGGGGCGCGACGGCCGGCGTCGCCGCGCTCGTGATCGGCGCGATGCCGCTGCTCGTCGCCGTGATCGCGGTCGCCGCGGGCAGCGAGCGCCTCGCCGCACGGCAATGGCTCGGTCTCGCGATCGGCTTCGGCGGCGTGCTGCTCGTGGTCGCCGACCGCATCGACGGTGCGACGCCGTGGCCGGCCTGGATCGCGCTCCTAGCGGGTCTCGTCGGCATCAGCGCCGGCACGCTGTACCAGAAGCGCCATGCGTCGACGATCGACCTGCGCGTCGGCCTCGCCACGCAGAACCTCGCCGCGACGCTCGTGCTGCTGCCGTTCGCGCTCGCGCTCGAGCACTTCCATTTCGAGGCGTCGCGCGCGTTCTTCGTGCCGCTCGCGTGGCTCGTGATCGTCAACTCGGTGGGCGGCTTCGCGCTGCTGTTCGTGCTGATCCGGCGCGGAGCCGCGAGCGCGGTCGCGTCGCTGTTCTTCCTGATGCCCGCGGTCACTGCCGTGATGGGGCATGCCGTGCTCGGCGAGCACCTCACGGCCTTGAAGCTGGCCGGCTTCGCCTGCGCCGCGGTCGGCGTGTGGCTCGCGACGCGCGCACCCCAAGGCGCGCGCGCCGCGGTGGACATCACGCGCCCTTGACGTCGCGCAGCGTCCACGAGCGACCCGCGAGCAGGTCGAGGCGGTGCTTGACGATCGCGTGCGGCAGCGACGTCGTCACGACGAGTTCGCCACGCGAGTCGACGAGTTCGCCGGTCACGCTCGCGGACGGATCGGTCGCGCCGGTCGACGGATCGACCTCGTCCGGATCGTCCTGCAGGTCGCGCCAGCGCTGCCACAGCGCAGGCTCGCGCAATGCGGCCTGCAGCGCCGCGGCGAGCGACGCGGGCGAGTCGCCCGTGAACGACAGCGACGCGTGCTCGCCGCGTGCGCGGGTCAGGTCGTCGATCGAGATGTAGAAGCGCTGGGCCATGCGTGTCTCCTTGCGGGGTGCACGGAGTCTAGTGCGCGAGACGCATGGCGAGACCACGCGCGCCGATGCATGGTCAGGTCGCGGTCAGACGCCGCCCGCGCAGCGCGGGTTCAGCGTCGCAGCGGCGCGAGGTCGAGCGTGTCCGTTGCATCGGCGCCGTGCGCGACGACGCCGAGCAGCGGCGCGGCGAGGCGCGCGCGCAGCGTGGCGAGGTTCTCGTCGAAACGCGGCATGTCGGCATCGACGCGGTTCGCGATCCATCCTGTGAGTCGGCAGCCGTCCTCGACGATCGCGCGCGCGGTGAGCAGCGCGTGGTTGAGGCAGCCCAGGCGCAAGCCGACGACGAGCACCACGTCGAGCCCGAACGCGCGAACGAGATCCGCCTGCATGAGCGTGTCCGACAACGGTGCGAGCCAGCCGCCGACGCCTTCGACGACGACCGGTGCGCGCGCGGCGGCGAGCACCGCGTAGGCCGCACCGATCGGCGCGAGCGTGATCGCGAAGCCGGCATCGGCCGCGGCGATGTGCGGTGCGATCGGATCGGCGAACGCGAGCGGATTGATCGTCTCGTAGGCACCGGTCCAGTGCGACGCCGCGATCAGCGCTTCCGCATCCTCGTTGCGCAGGCCTTCCGGCGTCGCACGGCAACCGCTCGCGACCGGTTTCATGCCGACCGCGTCGAGGCCTTCGCGGCGCAGCGTCGTAACGATGCGGCAGGACACGTGGGTCTTGCCGATGCCGGTGTCGGTGCCGGTAACGAACAACGAGCTCACGGCGCGGCCTGCGGTGCGAGCTGCGCGACGAGGCGGTTCTCGCGCAGGCGCAGCGCGACCTGGGTGATGTGCAGGCCGAAGAACACGCAGCCGGGCAGTGCGAGCGTCCAGGTATGGCCCGGGATCACGGGCATCCACGCCGCGAGGGCGAGCGAGACGAGCGCGAACAGCGGGATCATCGACCAGCGCACGACCGCAAGGCGCGTCAGCACGGTCTCGAGTGCATCGAGTGCGAGCGTGCCGCGCACGCGCCAGGCATGCACGTGCAGCATGAGCAGCACGCCGCCCATCGAGCCGAACGCGATCGCGAACACCACGAACAGGAAGCGCACGTCGTCGGCCGAGCCCATGCGCAGGTTGGCCGGCAGCCAGCCGCCGGTGGCCCAGTCGAAGAACGCGCCGAACACCATGCGCAGCGGGTAGATGAAGACCAGCACGAGGAACACGAGCAGCAGGCCGTGGCGCTGGCTCGCGCGGTCGTTGATGCCGTAGCGTCGGCTCCAGTCGGCATGTCCGCGCCAGAACAGCGCGATGAGCAGGAAGCTCGCGCCGAACGCCGGCACCGACTTGAGCGCGGCCATGAGCTCGTCGCGGCTCTTCGGGATCTCGTCGATCGAGATCACCATGAGCGTCACGGCGAACGCGAAGGCCGCATCGAGGAACGCCTCCATGCGCGTGACTTCGGCGCCGCGGTTGCGGAAGCCGTCCTCGCCGCGCACGCGGGCTTCGAGGGGAACGGGGGGCGTGTGCGGCATCGGGCGCGTCGAGTCGGCGAGGGGCCGATTATGCGGGCGCCGCGCGGCCGCGGTCATGTCCACGCCGGCATGCCACCACACAGGCGGCATGCCGGCGCAATACCTTCAGGGTGCACTGCTGTCCGGGGAAAGTTCGAAGCGAAGGCTGCAGAGCGTTGCCGCGTCAGGCTTCCGACGACGAATCCCGGGAGGCCAAGTCGTTCTTGCGGCAGCTCGACATGACGCGCGTCGTTTCCCTTCTCCCACCGGGAGAAGAGCCTGCCCCGTACTCCGATACGGGGTGGCCCGCAGGGCCGGATGAGGGTCCGGGATCGCGACGATGATCGGACGTGGTTACGGTCCCGCACCCTCTCCCCAACCCCTCTCCCGGAGGGAGAGGGGCTCGAGCGCAACGCCGCTTCGGGAGGACGCGTCGAGCCTGTGACGTCGCGCGCCGCCGCACGGCGGCTACACCATGCAACAGCTCCGTTGCGGTGTGCGCATTTTCCCCGGATAGCAGTGCGTCAGGGCGACGTGCCGATCGCGCGCACCATGAACGCACCGGGCAGCGGGTTGGTCGGGCTCGTGTTCTGCGCGCCGAACGGCGCCGAGTTGAGATCGTCGATCACGTCGGCGATCTCGGGCGCGTAGAAGAACCACGAGTTCGTACCGGGTGCATCGCGGTCGACGCGCGCGGGCCTGTCTTCGCCGCCCAGCAGCTTCGCACTCGCGCCGACGAAGAACGCGCCGCTGACCGCGGTCGGCGGGATCGTCACGCTGAAGAACGTGTCGTTGAACACGTCGGGCGTGCCCTGCACGCTGGTCAGCAGGATCGCGTTGCGCGGATCGCCGTCGGCATCGGGATCATCCAGCAGCCAGAACGTCACCGGGCCGTTCGCGAGCGACGGGAACGTCGGCCCGAACGCGACCTCGATGCGCGTGATGACCGTGCCACCCGGCTGCGTCGTGTAGTAGTTGCCCCACAGCATGTCGGGATCGAACGACGACGGCGGCCCCTGGTTGGTGTCGCCGTCGCCGTCGTCGTACCGGTAGGTGACGGTGGCCGCGGCCGGGTCGAAGCCGTCGGCGAAGATCACGTCGCTCACCCACTCGAAGGCGCCGATGTCGGCCGCCGCGCCGACCACGCGCGCGCCGCCGCGCTGGTCGGTGGCGAGGGCGGCCGCATTGTTGCCGGCATCGAACGCGACACTGTCCTCGTCGACCGCATGCGTGCGCGTGCGGCCGCCGTTGTCGGCGAGCGGCGCGAGCTGCGGGTCGGCCGATAGCGTGCCGGCCGGCAGCGCGAGCGTGCCGGCGTTCATGACGAGGTTGTTCGCGCCGGTCACGGCGAGCGGGCCCGTGGCGGAAAGATCGGTGCCGAGCGTCGCGCCGCTGCCGGCGCTGTTCGAGGCGACGATCACGCTCTGCAGGTCGAGCGTGGTCGCCATGTCGCCCGTGAACAGCGCGCCGCCGGCGCCTTCGGCACCGGTGTTGAACGCGATCGTGCTGTTGGCGAGCGTGGTCGGACGCTTCGCGACCAGGCCGGCGCCGCGCAGTGCCGTATTGCCCGAGAACGTGCTGTTGCGCACCTCGAGCAGCGTGCCCGGATCGCCGAACACGCTGTAGACGTCCTTGTAGAGGCCGCCGCCGGCGCCGTCGGCGGTGTTGGCGTCGAACGTGGTGCCTTCGATGTCGGTTTCGGCGCGTACATAGATTCCTGCGCCGATGCCGTCCTGCGAGGTCCCCGTCGCGTTGATCGTGTTGCCGCTGACCGTGCTGTTGCGCGCGGTCAGCGCACCGCGCACGTAGGCACCGCCGCCGGCGGTCAGGTAGTACTCGCCGTCACCGGCCGTGACCGCGGTGACGCTGTTGCCCGAGATCGTGCTGTCGACGAGGCTGAGGTCGCCCGAGACGTAGGCGCCGCCGCCGATCGCGACCGCGTTGCCGGCGGCCGTGCTCGACGAGCCGGTGATCGTGCTGTCGACCA
Source organism: Lysobacteraceae bacterium PS02065 (assembly GCA_029959555.1). Classification (GTDB taxonomy): domain Bacteria; phylum Pseudomonadota; class Gammaproteobacteria; order Xanthomonadales; family Rhodanobacteraceae; genus Dokdonella. The sequence goes on from JASCPI010000021.1 coordinate 73,039, forward strand.
TCGTGAGGTCGCCCGACACGCTCACGGCGCCGCCGAAGGTCAGCGGCGAACCACCGCTCGCGCGGCAGCCGGTGATCGTCACGCGCGTGAGTTCGGCGTCGCCCGAGGTGTCGATGCAGCTCGCGAGGCCGTGCGTGTAGAGGCCGTTGGCGATCGTGAGGTCGCGGATGCGCAGCTGGGCGAGGCCGGTCTGGAAATCGCCGTGGTAGATGAAACGGTCGTTGTTGGCGTCGATCGTCAGCGCGTCGCGGCCGGGACCGACGATCGTGATGTCGTTGACCTGCTCGTCGCCGAGCACGCTGATGTCGATCTCGCCCTGGGTCAGCGTGATCGTGCCGCAGGTCAGTGCGGTGAGGTCGACCGTGTCGCCCTCGTTGGCGGCGTAGAGCACGCTGCGCAGCGTGCCGGTGCCGCCGTCGTCGGCGCAGCTCGTCACGGGCAGGGTCGCGCGGGTTCCGACCGGGCGTTGCGTCGCGGTGACGGCGATGCCGGCGTTGCGCTGGCGGCGGTTCTCCATCCGCAGCGCGTGGCGTGCGGCGGCGCGTACTTCACTGGCGCCGGCGGCGTGGGAGGTGACGGGGAAGGCGGGCAGTCCGAGGGCGAGCGCGATGCCCGCGGCGAGCAGCAGGTGCGGGCGTGACGGGACGGGATGCGGCATCAGGGGTTCCTCGTGGAGCGGCACGGAACCCCGATCGTGGACGCGGACACGGCCGCCAAACGGTGACGCAGTCGTCCATCCCGGCGATTGGCGGGTAGAATCCGCGTTTCCGTCCCGTGCCGTGCCGCCGATGTCGTTCGACGCCGCCCCGATCACCGCCGCCGACAAGGCCGGCTTCTACGCCGAGCTCGCCGACCAGGCGCGCGGGCTGTTGCATGGCGAACCGGACCGCATCGCCAATGCGGCCAACTTCGCCGCGCTCGCGTGGCACGCGTTGCCCGACATCAACTGGTGCGGGTTCTACTTCTTCGACGGCCGCGAGCTCGTCGTCGGCCCGTTCCAAGGCAAGCCGGCCTGCGTCCGCATCGCGATCGGCAAGGGCGTCTGCGGCACCGCCGCGGCGACGCGCGAGACGCAGCTCGTGGCCGACGTGCACGCGTTCCCGGGCCACATCGCCTGCGACGCGGCCTCGCGTTCGGAGATCGTCGTGCCGCTCGTGGCCGGCGATCGCCTCGTCGGCGTATGGGATGTCGACAGCCCGCTGCCCGCGCGTTTCGACGAGGACGATCGCGCCGGCATGGAAGCACTCTGCCGCGTGTTCCTCGACGCGCTCGCCGCGGCACCGCATGGGGAGACCAGCGCATGAGTCGTGATGTGAAGATCCGCAACGTCGGCCCGAAGTCGGCCGCATGGCTGCGCCAGGTCGGGGTTCGCACGCACGAGGACCTCGTGCGCGTCGGCCCGGTCGAGGCGTTCATGAAGGTCAAGCGCGCGGGCTTCCGCCCGAGCCTCAACCTGCTCTACGCGATGGCCGGCGCGATCGACGACTGCCACTGGACCGACCTTCCCGAGGATCGCCGCGCGAGCCTGCTGTTCGAGGTCGATGCCGCCGAAGCGGTCAACCCGATCAAGTCGCGCTGGGACAAGGCCGCCGACCGCAGCGCCCGCAACGACGGTGACGGCAGCGCACCGGCCGCCGAGGCGGAGTCCGAAGGCGACGGCTTCGGCGACGGCGACAGCGGCGTGCGCGAACTCACCGGCACCTCGCGCGACTTCGACTGAGCGCGTTCTCCGGCGGAATCCGCTTCGCGGGTTCCGCCCTACGGAAGCTCGGGTAGGGCGGAACCGCCGCAGGCGATTCCGCCGTGGAGCGTGACGTGGCAGCGGTCTCGTCACGCTGCCTGAGTGCCGACCTCCCGCACATCACCTCGCGCCGATCAGCGCCTCACCACCGCGATTTCGCGCGCGTCCTCGCGCCAGCGCGGCGTCGCGCGGATCGTCGGGAGCAGCTGCTCGGGCTGCTCGACGAGCTGCCACATCGCGAGGTGCTCGGTGTTCATGAAACGCTGGTCGATGACCTGTTCCATGAAGGTCTGCAGCGGGCGATAGAAGCCCTGCGTGTCGAGCAGCAGGATCGGGTTGAAGTACAGCCCGAGCCGCTTGAGCGTGATCGCCTCGAACAGCTCCTCGAGCGTGCCGCAGCCACCGGGCAGCGCGATGACCGCGTCGGATCCGGTCAGCAGGCGATGCTTGCGCTCGCGCATGTCCTCGACGAGTTCGAGCCGCGTGAGGCCCGGATGGCCCCATTCGAGGTCGGCCATGAAGCGCGGCAGGATGCCGACGACTTCGCCGCCCGCGGCGAGCGCACCGTCCGCGACCGCGCCCATCGATCCGGCCGAGCCGCCGCCGTAGACGACCGTGCAGCCGGCCTCGGCGAGCAGCTGGCCGACGCGTCGGGCGGTCTCGTGATGGAGCGGGTCGCACTCCTGGCTGGAGGCGCAATAGACGCAGATGCGCACGGGCGGCGCTCCGGCAGCGATGGGGCGCGCATTGTACGCGCGGGCTGCGGGTCTCGAGGTGCGGGTTGGCGGGGAGGCGTGCCGCCGTGCGGCGGTTGGCCAGCCACGCCTGGTGCTGTCGCCGATCGCGAAGCGTCAGCCGCGCGCGTGGTCCTCGATCATCGCGCGCAACGCCGGATGGGCGACCTGGAACACCTCGAACACGCCCGCCGCGCGCAGGTAGGGCACGCGGCGCAGCAGCTCGTCCTCGTAATGCCGGCGCATGTCCTCGTCGTCGACTTCGGCGATCGCCTGCTGGCTCAGGTCCACGAACTCCTGGATCCAGGCTGCGGCGGCGAAGTCCGACGCGACGCCTTCGGCGTTGATCGCCGGCGTGCGCGGCAAGGGCAGGGGAATCAGCGTGGTGGTGCGGGTACGTGCGTTCATCGCGGCGTCGTCGTGTAAACCGTCCGGACGGTATAGTCTATAATCGCTCCGACCCCGTCAACCCTCGACCCCATGTCCGCCAAAGCCCGCCCCAGTGCCCGCCACCGCATCCTCGAGGCGGCCGAACAGGTCATCCGCGATGTCGGCGCGGCCAATCTGGCCCTCGATGCGGTCGCCGCCGCCGCAGGTGTCAGCAAGGGCGGGCTGCTGTACCACTTCGCGAGCAAGGAAGCGCTGCTCAAGGGCATGGTCGATCACCATCTCGACATGCACGAGGCCGTGCTCGCCGAGGCGCGCACCCGTCATCCCGACACGCCGGCGGGCTATCTGCGTGCCTACATCGAGGCGCAGATCGAGTGCGCGAAGGACGAGGCGCACGAGCCGGCGGCGGCGCGATCCTTCCTCGCCGCGGCCGCGAACTTCCCGGCCCTGCTCGAACGCCCGCGCCACTACGAACGCCGCCATTTCGAGGAACTGCGCAAGGCCGGCGTCGCGTTTCCGCGCGCCGCGGCCGTGTCGCTCGCGCTGGACGGCCTGTTCTTCTGCGAGGTGTTCGAGCTCTGTTCGATGACCGCGGACGAACGCGCCCAGGTCGTCGAGGAACTCGTGCGCATGGCCGGCGACCTGCCCGGCGCCTGAGCTCTCGCGGGCTCTGGATCGTCGTTCACGAATCGAGGATGATTCGCAACACAACCGCACCCCCACCGATCCGACGCCGCGAGCACTGCGAGGCAGGCTTCCCATGAACGACCATCCGGGTGCGGCGTCGGGCGCGCTCGTCGCGTCCACCGAGGCGATCGCGCGCGACATCGCGGCACCGCACGCGGCCGACGTCGACGCACGGGCCCGCTTTCCGATCGAATCCATCGACGCGCTGCGCGCGGCCGGCCTGCTGTCGGCGGCGGTACCGTCGAGCCACGGTGGCGCCGGCGCCGGCATGACCGAGCTCGGTCGCCAGTGCGCGGCCCTCGCGAGGGGCTGTTCGGCCTCGGGCATGATCCTCGCGATGCACCACATCCAGGTGGCCTGCCTCGCGCGGCACGGTGCCGGTACGCCGTACTTCGACGCGTTCCTTCGCGACGACCTCGTCGGGCGCCAGCAGCTCGTCGCCTCGATCACGTCCGAGAACGGCACCTTCGGCGATACCCGCACCAGCGTCTGCGCGGTCGAGGTGGACGGTGACGCGATGACGCTCGCCAAGGACGCGACGACGATCTCCTACGGAGAGCACGCCGACGCCCAGCTCGTGACCTGCCGCCGCGCCGCCGATGCGGCGTCGGGCGATCAGGTGCTCGTGCTGTTTACCAAGGGCCAGTACACGCTCGCCGAAGTCGGCCAGTGGGACACGCTCGGCATGCGCGGAACCTGCAGCCCGGGCGCGAAGTTCAAGGGCAGCGGCAGCGCCGCGCAGATCGTGCCGGGCGCGTTCGGCGACGCCTCGGCGCTGACGATGGTGCCGTACTCGCACATCCTGTGGTCGGCGCTGTGGTGGGGCATCGCTGCCGATGCGCTCGACCGTGCCGCGCGCTTCGTGCGCGGCGAGGCACGCCGCAAGCCCGGCGTGGTGCCGGCCGGCGCACCGCGCCTCGCGCGTGCCCACGCCCAGCTGCAGGCGATGCGCCACCACTGGGAAGGCTGTGCGCGCGCATTCGACGAGATCGCCGCGACGCCGATGGCGGCACAACACGACCAGCTCACCTCGATCGGCTGGGCGCTGCGCATGAACGAGCTCAAGATGGCGTGCTCGGAGAAGGCGCCGCAGCTCGTCCACGAGGCGCTGCAGGTGATCGGCATCCTCGGTTTCCGCAACGACACGCCTTTCAGCGTGGGTCGCCACTACCGCGACACGCTGTCGGCCTCGCTCATGATCTCCAACGAACGCATCGCCGCGAAGAACGCCTCGATGCTGCTCGTCTACAAGGACGACTGACCATGCCCGCAACCGCGTACGACGCTGCGGCCTTCGCCGAAGGCCTTCGCCGGCACGGCCTGGTCGTGCCGAGCGGCGTGCGCGGCGTGATCGGCCGCAGCGCGGTGTTCGAGGGCGTGGTCACCGCGTTCGACGCGGCGGTGCGCCGCCTCGCGCGCGACGATGGCGCGGAGGAGGTGCACTTCCCGCCGACCCTGCCGCGCGCGCTGGTCGAGCGCACCGGCTACATGGAGAGCTTTCCGCAGCTCGCCGGCGCCGTGCACAGCTTCTTCGGCAGCGAGCTCGAGGCACGCGCGCTGTGCGCCTGCATCCATGCCGGCGAGCCGTGGAGCGACCGCCTCGGCATGACCGACGTGATGCTCACGCCGGCGGTCTGCTATCCGGTGTACCCGACGTTCGCGGGCACGCTGCCCCACGAGGGCCGGCTCGCGACCTCGCTCGGCTGGGTGTTCCGCCACGAGCCTTCCGACGAACCGACGCGCCTGCAGTCGTTCCGCATGCGCGAGTACATCCGCGCGGGCACGCCCGACCAGGTCGTGGCCTGGCGCAACGACTGGCTCGAGCGCGCGCTCGGCCTGCTGCGTGCGCTCGAGCTGCCGGTGCGCTCCGACATCGCCAACGATCCGTTCTTCGGCAAGGGCGGCCGCATGCTCGCGGTCAACCAGCGCGAGCAACAGCTCAAGTTCGAGGTGCTCGTGCCGGTGATCTCGGAAGAGGCACCGACCGCGATCTGCTCCTTCAACTGGCACCAGGACAAGTTCGCGACCGTGTTCGGCATCCATGCGGCCGACGGCGCGATCGCCAATACGGCCTGCCTCGGCTTCGGCCTCGAGCGCATCGCGATGGCCTTGTTCCAGGCCCACGGCTTCGACCCCGCGCAATGGCCTGCGGCGGTCCGCGACGTGCTGTGGCCCTGATGCGCGTACGCGCCCTCGAGATCGATGCGACCCGCCATGTGCGTCACGCGACGCACGCGCCGCCGAGCGTCTGGCTCGAGAAGAACTGCTACGTCGACGTCTGCATCGAGCTGCTGCACGCGCTCGGCCGCGAGCCGCTCGCGATGCTCGGCGGCACGATCGCGATCGACTTCGAAGGCGACCAGTGGTCGTTCTACAAGCCTTCTCACGACGACCTGCAGCGCCTGTACGGCGTCGAGGTCGGCGAGATGACGTGCTGGCGCCCGCTGCTCGACCACGCGATCGAGCACCTCGGCGCCGGCAAGCTCATCGCGACCGAAGCCGATGCGTGGTGGCTGCCCGACACCTCGGGCACCGACTACCGCAGGAACCACGTCAAGACGACGATCGTGCTCGCCGACGTCGACACCGAAGCGCGCCGCCTCGGCTACTTCCACAACGCCGGCTACTTCGAGCTCGACGGCGAGGATTTCGAGAACACGTTCCGCACGCGCGAAGAACCCGGCGCGCTGCCGCTGTACGCCGAGCTCGTGCGCATCGACCGCCTGCGCGACGCCGATGCGGCGACGCTCGCGACGCAGGCCGCGGGCATGCTCGTGCGCCACGTCGCGCGCATGCCGGCGACGAATCCGGTCGCGCGCTTCACCGCGCGCTTCACGCGCGAGCTTCCCGACCTGCAGGCGCGCGGCCTCGAGCACTACCACGCCTGGGCATTCGCGACGCTGCGCCAGCTCGGCTCGTCCGCCGAACTCGCCGCGATGCACCTGCGCTGGCTGCACGGGCACGCGGCGAACGAGCATGCCGGCGTGCACCTCGCCACGGCCGCCGACGCGTTCGAGATCCTCTCGACCGGCGCGCAGGCCTTCATCCTCAAGGCCGCGCGTGCGGTCAACGCGAAGCGCACGCCCGATACCGAGGCCTTGTTCGCGACGTGGATCGACGCATGGCAGCATGCGCGCGACGTGCTCGCGACCTGGGCCGCCTCCCACCCGACATCACCGACGATCCCATGAGCACGACGCAACGCATCCGCACGATCCTCGCCGAGCACGGCCGCCTCGACGCCGACGCGTCTGCACTCGACGAGAACGCCGACCTCTATCAGGCCGGCATGACCTCGCACGCGAGCGTCAATGTCATGCTCGCGCTCGAGGGCGCGTTCGACATCGAGTTCCCCGACCACCTGCTCAAGCGCAGCGTGTTCGAAAGCATCGCCGCGATCCGCGACGCGGTGGATTCGCTCGCGCCGCAGTGAGCGCCGGGCGCGCCGTCGCCGCCGCCCGCCGCGCGCCGTTGCGCGACGGCTGGACGTTCGCGCTCGCACCGGCCGGCAC
>JASCPI010000022.1 GCA_029959555.1 Lysobacteraceae bacterium PS02065
CGGAATTCACCATCCAGCCATCAGGACATTCCGCGCACCATGGTGCCCACGGCGGAATCCGCTGCGCGGGTTCCGCCCTACCCTTGCCCCGCACGTGAGTCGCTCGCGTAGGGCGGAACCGCCGAAGGCGATTCCGCCGTGGTCTTCGCGATCACCCGGGATATGGAGCCAGACGACAACCCGTCTCGAACACCGCGGAATTCACCATCCAGGCATCAGGACATGCCGCGCACCATGGTGCCCACGGCGGAATCCGCTGCGCGGGTTCCGCCCTACCCTTGCCCCGCACGTGAGTCGCTCGCGTAGGGCGGAACCGCCGAAGGCGATTCCGCCGTGATCTTCGCGATCACCCGGGATATGGAGCCGGACGACAACGCGTCTCGAACACCGCGGAACTCACCATCCAGGCATCAGGACATTCCGCGCTCCATGGTGCCCACGGCGGAATCCGCTGCGCGGGTTCCGCCCTACCCTTGCCCCGCACGTGAGTCGCTCGCGTACGGCGGAACCGCCGAAGGCGATTCCGCCGTGATCTTCGCGATCACCCGGGATATGGAGCCGGACGACAACCCGTCTCGAACACCGCGGAATTCACCATCCAGGCATCAGGACATGCCGCGCTCCATGGTGCCCACGGCGGAATCCGCTGCGCGGGTTCCGCCCTACGCGTACCTGACTAGGCGCTCGAGCATCCAGCGCAGCTCCGGATGGCGCGGGTTCCGCTCCGCGCTCAAGTGGAGCTCAACGCGGCCCGTCGACGTGGTCGGCGTAGCGGCCGAGCAGGTTCCAGAGCGCGCTCTCGCGATCGGCCGGGATGTGCGAGTAGGCGAAGCCGAGGTGCTCGGGCGTGATGCGCACGATCGTCGCCTCGAGGTTCACGTGCAGGTCGTCGTCGATGAGCATGTCGAGCACGCAGCGGTCGCCGATGCGGCCGGTCCAGTCTTCGGGACGCACGAGCAGCGCCCCGGTGGCGGACAGGTTCTCGATCTCCGACGTCCACGACGACGGGCCGCAGCTGATCAGCACGGTGGACTGGATCGCCATGCGTGCGTGGCGCTGGTGGCGGCTGGCGTTGTGCTCGTTCATCGCGTCCTTGGCGTCACCGCCGGGGCGGCCGGGCTGGGTGAGGAAGACCTTGCGGGCGCCGTTCGGCGCAAGCCTGCGACCATCGTACAAACGCCGCCGCGAGGCAAGCGCGGACACGTTGTGCAGCGCAGCGCAACACGTGATCCGGAAGTGTGCCGGCAATCACACAAAGGGGTTGTCGTGCGCCTCGGAATGCGGCAGCCGTACGCTAGACTGAATCCCGATCGCGTGGCCATTCACAGGGGATGGGCACAGGTGCTGAGCAGCCGCTCACGCCGAGCGGTCCGGCGAGCGGCGAACACTCCAACAAGGACTGCCCCCCATGAACGCCGCCGACCTCCTCTCCCGCTCTTCCTCGGATTTCCGCCTGCTGCGCCCGCAGCATGACGACGCCACTCGCACCTCGTGGTGCTTCATGCACGCCGCACGCACGCCGAGGGAGAGTGGCTACCGCGCCTGTTTCTCCACGGCGCTGATCAAGGAGGTCCGTGCGTTCCAGAAGGCGACCGCCGCGCGCATCGACGCCACGGCATCGCCCGATGCCCGCCTTGCCCATGTCGTCCTCGCCTCGGACGCCGACGTGTTCAACCTCGGCGGCGACCTCGACTTGTTCTGCCGCCTGATCCGCGAGCAGAACCGCGAGCTGCTGCTCGCCTACGCACGCGCCTGCGTCGAAGGCGTGTACGCGTTCCACGCCCATCTCGACCGCGAGGCCCACTCGATCGCTCTCGTGCAGGGCGACGCACTCGGCGGCGGCTTCGAGGCCGCGCTGTCGTGCCAGACCATCATCGCCGAGGAAGGCGTCGGCATGGGTCTGCCCGAGGTGCTGTTCGACCTGTTCCCGGGCATGGGTGCCTACTCGTTCCTGTGCAAGCGCGTCGCACCGAAGTTCGCCGAGGAGATGATGCTCAACGGCAACGTCTATTCGAGCGAGGACATGCACCGCATGGGCATCGTCGACATCCTCGTGCCGCGTGGCGAAGGCGTGCAGGCCGTGCACGACTTCATCCGCCGCAACCAGCGCATCTCGCACGCGCGCGCCGCGATGAACCGCGTGCGCGACATCGCGCAGCCGATCACGCTGTCCGAACTGATGCGCATCACCGAAGTGTGGGTCGACACCGCGCTGCAGCTCGGCGAGAAGTCGCTGCGCACGATGGAGCGCCTCGTGCGCGCGCAGGAGAAGCGTCCGACGATGTCGTCGACGACCGCCGAGCACGCCGATCTTCCGCTCGTGCAGGCAGGCTGATACTCCGGTCTGCTGCTTGTACACCGGAGGCTGCGCAACGCAGCCTCCGGCTTCCGCTACGGCGACGTCGTCCCCCGCTCCTTCGATGCGATGCGTGTCTCATCTCCTCTTCCCGGCGACGAACATGCGGAGGGTGAGCATGCGTCCGAAGCCCAAGAGCTCGGGTCAGGTTCATTCGCCTTGGCACACACCTCACGGATCCGGCTTGCGTCAGGGCAAATGAACCTGACCCCAGTTCATCCGACGCCTCGAAGCGCAGATACGCGCCTGGACCAATGACTCCCACTCCGGGTTCAGCGACACACGGCCCTTCCGACGTGCGCCGCGTACGGAGCGAGCCGTCGTCCGGGAGACCGTGAGCGACGCCGGATCAGCGACGCTCCGGCTCGCCTTCCTGGCGCTTGGCACCGGTCGACGTGGAAGCGAGCGCGAGACGCGCCTTCTCGAGGTGTTCGCGGAACTCGCGCGTGAGGCGGCGCCACTCGCGCGGCACTTCCCAGTTGCCGAGCTTCATCGCAGCCGATGCAGCCTCGGCGAGGCGCACCGCGCCCATGTTGCTGGCCACGCCCTTGAGCGCATGGCACTGGTCGCGGAAATCGTCCCAGCGCTCGGCCTGGGCGGTTTTCTCGACGTCGACGATGCACTGCAGGGCGTCGCGCAGGCACTCGTCGATGAAGAGCTTCATGAAGTCGTCGCCGAGCTCGAGCTCGCGCAGCTCGTCGAGCACTTCGCGCGAGATCACCGCGGACGGATCGGCCGGGGCCGCGACGAGCACCGGTGCCTGCACGGGCGCTGGCGCGGTCATCTCGCCGACCGCGCCCGCCGCCATCTCGGCCAGCGTGTCGAGCAGTTTGGCGACGACGATGGGTTTGGTCAGGAACGCGCGTGCGCCGGCCTGCTTGGCCTCGCGGATCGTGTCCTGGGTGGCGTCGGCACTGAGCACGATGAACGGCGTGCGCTCGCGCCCGGCCTGCATGATCGCGGCCTGGCGGATCGTGTCGATGCCGCTGATGCCGGGCATGTGCAGGTCGGTGATGACGCCGTCGTAGCGCTCGCGCTCCATCGAGGCGAGCACCTCGTCGCCACTGTGCACGGCACGCGTGCGGTGACCGGCCTTCTCGAGCAGGCGGCACAACACGGTGAGGTTGGCCGGCTGGTCGTCGGCGACGAGCAGGTACAGCGGCCGCGCGCGCGCGCGATGGCGCACGAACGGATCGTCGAACGCGATGATGTTGTCGGTCGCGGCCGGCGCATCGGCCGTCTGCACGGGACGCGCGCCGGTGACGACGCGGAACGGCACCTCGACCCAGAAGTGCGAGCCGACGCCCGGCGTGCTCTCGAACGCGATCGTGCCGCCGAGCAGCTCGACCAGCGACTTGGCGATCGTGGTGCCGAGGCCGGTGCCGCCGAAGCGACGCGCATGGCCGCTGTCGGCCTGCTCGAAGGCCTGGAAGATGCGCCCCTGCGCCTCGAGCGGAATGCCGATGCCGGTGTCGCGGACCGAGAAACGCAGCCCCACGTCGTGTCCCATGCGCGCGGTGGTACGCACGTCGACGGTGACCTTGCCGTGCTCGGTGAACTTGATCGCGTTGGAGACGAGATTGACGAGGATCTGACGCAGATGGTCGACGTCGCCGTGCAGACGCACCGGCACGCCGTCGGCGAGGCGCATGTCGAAGCCAAGCCCCTTGTTGTGCGCGGTCGTCTGCAGCATGAGCTGGATGCTGCGCATCGTCTCGGCGAGGTCGAAATCGACGTCGTGGCGACGCAGCTTGCCGGCCTCGATGCGCGAGATGTCGAGCACGTCCTCGACGAGCGCGAGAAGTGATTGCGCCGAAGCCTGGATGATCTCGGCGTACTCGCGCTGCTCGGCACTCAGGCGCGTGGTCACGAGCAGCTCCGACATGCCCGCGATGCCGTTCAGCGGCGTGCGGAACTCGTGGCTCATGTTCGCGATGAACAGGCTCTTGGCTTCGTTGGCGCGGCGCGCCTCCTCGGTCGCGCGCGTCAGCGCACGCAGCAGCGAGGTGAGATAACCGGGGATCATGACGAGGCCGGCGAGCAGGCCCCAGCCGAGCGCGGCGTTGGCCTGCCAGTACGGCGTGGTCAGGATCACCGAAAGGAACGACACCGCGGCGAGTGCGACGGCGGCGGCGAGGTAGCGCGGGCCGTAACGCAGGCCGTTGCCGATCGTGACCCACATGAAGACGACGTAGAGCGGCGCGAGCTCGGGACCGAGCATCATCATCGCGCCCATCGAGGCGTAGTCGAGGACCATGCCCACCCAGCGGCGCGGATGCGACACGCCGGGGTTCCACGCGATGTGGGCGATGATCGCCGAACCGACCACCCATTCGACCAGCAGGATCGCGAGCGCGTAAGGCAGCACCGGGCCCGAGAAACCGTGCGCGGTCGAGTAGCCGATGAGGTAGACCAACCACAGCGCGACGATGGTCAGGCGGATGAACGCCTGCCCGTGCTCGCTGTCGGGGCGTTTCTGGAAGCGTGACTGGAATTTGGCGGTCAGCGCATGCATCCGGCGTCTCCGTGCCGTCCGCGAGGGGTGTCTCAGAGTCCTAGCACGGGTGGTGCCAGCTTGGCCTGCTGGATGTCGAGGACACGTGCCTGGTTGGCCAGCAGCACCTCCACGCAGGCGGGATCGAACAGCGTACCGGCGTTCTCGTGGAGGTAGGCGAACGCTTCCTCGTTGCTCCAGGCGCGCTTGTACGGACGCTCGGAGGTCAGCGCGTCGAACACGTCGGCGATCGCGACGATGCGCGCGTTGAGCGGGATCTGCTCGCCGCGCAGGCCGTCCGGATAACCGGTGCCGTCCCAGCGCTCGTGGTGGCGCAGCGCGATCTGCGCGCCGGTCTGCACGAAGCGGCTCTGGCTGTCGCGCAGGATCTCGAAACCGATCAGCGGGTGCTTGCGCATGACCGCCATCTCGTCGTCGGTGAGCGGGCCGCGCTTGAGCAGGATCGAATCGGGCACGCCGATCTTGCCGATGTCGTGCAGCGGCGCGGCCAGCGTCAGGATCCTGACGTCGTCCTCGGCCATGCCGAGTTCCTCGGCGATGAGCTCGGAGTAGCGCGCCATGCGCAGCAGGTGCAGGCCGGTGCCGAAATCGCGGTACTCGATGGCCTTGGCGAGGCGGAACAGCATCTCGCGCTCGCGCTGCTCGACCTCCTGCACGCCCTCGATGACCTTCTGCTCGAGCGAACGCGCGCGCTCCTTGACGGTCTCGCCCTGCCGGCGCATCTGCAGCAGGTTCTTGCAGCGCGAACGAAGCTCGCGCGGACGCACGGGCTTGACGAGGAAATCGATGACGCCGGCGTCGAGCGCGGCCTGGCGCACGGGTTCGTCGCCGACCACGCTGATCAGCACGATGGGCACGTCACGACGTGACAACGGACGTCGGAAACGGCGTGCGAACTCGAGCCCGTCCATCTCGGGCATGCGGTAATCGAGCAGGAGCAGGTCCGGCGTATGCGTCTCGGACCAGCGAAGGGCTTCAACCGGGTTGCCGAAATCCGACACCTGCACGGCCGGCCCGATGCCTTCGATCACGTGTCGAAGCATGGTGCGGGCGGACGGCTGGTCGTCGACGATCAGGACATTCACATCGGTTCACTCCACTGGACTCTTCATGCACACCACGCAGGCATCTCGCCACACACGGTTCGCAGTCCGGAGCCACAGCGCCAAACCTGCCTGGAGTGTCCGCCTCGTCCGCCAGACACGGGCCGCGAGGCTAGCACACCGCGTATTGGGAGTGTAAACGAATGCAAGAATCGTGGCAGGTGGGTTGAAACCCTTCCGTGCAGCGGTTCTCAGGCCTCGGGTCGCATGTAGGGAAACAGCAGCACGTCGCGGATCGACGGCACGTCGGCGAGCAGCATGACCAAGCGGTCGATGCCGACGCCGAGGCCGCCGGTCGGCGGCAGGCCGACCTCGAGCGCGCGGATGTAGTCGGCGTCGAAGTGCATGGCCTCGTCGTCGCCGGCCTCCATCGCGTCGACCTGGGCCTGGAAACGCGCGGCCTGGTCCTCGGGGTCGTTGAGCTCGGAGAAGCCGTTCGCGATCTCCTTGCCGCCGACGAACAGCTCGAAGCGGTCGGTGATGCCCGGATCGGTGTCGCTCTCGCGCGCGAGCGGCGAGACCTCGACCGGGTGCGCGGTGATGAAGGTCGGCTGCACGAGCGTGCCTTCGACGGTCTTCTCGAAGATCTCGAGCAGCAGCTTGCCCCAGCCGTAGGCCGGCTTGACGTGCACGCCGAGGCGTGTGGCATGGCGCGCCATCGCCTCGCGGTCGCGCAGTTCATCGCGGCGCATCTCGGGGTTGTGCTCGAGCACGGCGTCTTCCATGCGCCAGCGCCGGAACGCCGGGCCGAGGTCGATCGCGCGGCCTTCCCAGGTCAGCGCGGTACGGCCGAGCACGGCCTGCGCGGTCTCGCGCAGCATCGCCTCGGTGAGGTCCATGACGTCGTTGTAGTCGGCGTAGGCCTGGTACAGCTCGAGCATCGTGAACTCGGGGTTGTGCCGCGTCGACACGCCCTCGTTGCGGAAATTGCGGTTGATCTCGTACACGCGGTCGAAGCCGCCGACGACGAGGCGCTTGAGGTAGAGCTCGGGCGCGACGCGCAGGTACAGCGTCATGTCGAGCGCGTTGTGGTGCGTCGTGAACGGGCGCGCCGTGGCGCCGCCCGGGATCACGTGCATCATCGGCGTCTCGACTTCCATGAAGCGGCGCGGCGACGCTTCCAGCCACTGGCGCATGAAGCCGATCGCGCGCGAGCGCAGCACGAAGGCCTCGCGCGAGGCCTGGGTCACGATGAGGTCGACGTAACGCTGGCGATAGCGCTGCTCGACATCGGCGAGGCCGTGCCACTTGTCGGGCAGCGGACGCAGCGACTTGGTGAGCAGGCGCAGCGTCGAGGCCTTGACCGACAGCTCGCCGGTCTTGGTGCGCATGAGCAGGCCTTCGGCGCCGACGATGTCGCCGACGTCCCAGCCCTTGAAGGCTTCGTAGGTGTCGCCGACGGTGCCCTGGTGCACGAACAGCTGGATGCGGCCGGTCATGTCCTGCAGCTGCACGAAGCTGACCTTGCCCTGCACGCGCTTGAGCACGATGCGTCCCGCGACGCGCACCTGGCGCGCGAGGCCGTCGATCTTCTCGGCGGTCCAGCTCTCGAGGTCGGCGAACTCCGACTGCAGGTCGCCCGTGAACGCGTCGACGCGGAAGTCGTTCGGGAACGCGATGCCCTGCCCGCGCAGCGCGCGCAGTTTCTCGCGGCGCTCGGCGATGAGCTTGTTCTCGTCCTGGGCCGTGGCCTGCAGGTCTTCCGCCGGGTTCCCGTTCGTCTCGCCGCTCGTCGTCATCGTTCGTACCGTCATGGGTGCGCCCGCGCGGGTGCACCGTTCACTGCAGGATCGCGACAGCCGCCGCGACCGTGGAAAGAGAGGCCAGGCCCGGCCGCATGCCGGACACTCCCCTCAGGCGTCGAGGCGTTTCGCGCCCGCCTCGAGGCCGGCCTTGAGGCTGCCCTCGATGAACTCGTCGAGGTCGCCGTCGAGCACCTTCTGCGTGTCGCTGCGCTCGATGCCGGTGCGCAGATCCTTGATGCGCGACTGATCGAGCACGTAGTTGCGGATCTGGCTGCCCCAACCGATGTCGGACTTGGTCGCCTCGAGCGCGTCCTTCTCGGCATTGCGCTTCTGGATCTCGATCTCGTACAGCTTGGCCGCGAGCATCTTCATCGCACGATCGCGGTTGGCATGCTGCGAGCGCTCGGTCTGGCAGGCCACGACGACACCGCTCGGCACGTGCGTGATGCGCACCGCCGACTCGGTCTTGTTGACGTGCTGGCCACCGGCGCCGGACGAACGGTAGACGTCGGTCTTGAGGTCGGCCGGGTTGATGTCGATGTCGATCTTGTCGTCGACCTCGGGCGAGACGAACACCGAGGTGAAGCTCGTGTGGCGGCGGTTGTCCGAATCGAACGGCGACTTGCGCACGAGGCGGTGCACGCCGATCTCGGTCTTGAGCCAGCCGTAGGCGTAATCGCCCTCGACGCGGAACGTGGCCGACTTGATGCCGGCCACGTCGCCGCCCGAGACCTCGAGCAGCTCGGTCTTCCAGCCGCGCGATTCGGCCCAGCGCAGGTACATGCGCAGCAACATCTCGGCCCAGTCCTGCGCCTCGGTGCCGCCGGCGCCGGCCTGGATGTCGACGAACGCGCTCGCGCCGTCCATCTGGCCCGAGAACATGCGCTGGAATTCGAGCTTGTCGACGCGCCCGGCCAGTGCCTCGACGTCGGCGGCGACGCCGTCGACGGTGGCCTGGTCATCCTCGGCCTCGCCGAGTTCGAGCAGTTCGGAGGCTTCCGCGAGCGCGGTGGTCAGCTCGCGGATGCCATTGACGACGCGCTCGAGCTGGGCGCGTTCCTTGCCGAGGTCCTGGGCGCGCTGGGCGTTGTCCCAGACGGTCGGACTCTCGAGTTCACGGGTGACTTCCTCCAGGCGTTCGGCCTTGGTATCGAAGTCAAAGATACCCCCGGAGCGACGCCACGCGACCGGTCAGGTCCGCGATGCGCGCATGGATCGGATTGGTTTCCATGGTCGTCACTGCAATGCAACAAAAAGGGCGCGAAGGATAGCAAATCCGCGCGCCTGTTCACCTCAGGCACTTTCGCGCAGGGTCGGCTGCTCGGCCGCACCGGCGCGGTCGCGAAGGTCGGCGCGGAAACGCCGGCTGCACGGCACCACGGTACCGTCGACGAGATGCAGCCGGGCGTCGCCCGATTCGAGCGGCTCGATCGAGGCGATGCACGCGAGATTGACGAGGTAGCTGCGGTGCACGCGCGCGAAGCGCTTCGGGTCCAGGCGCGCCTCGATGCCCGCGATCGTGCTGCGCAGCGGGTAGGCCCGGCCCTTGACGTTCAGGTTGACGTAGTTGCCCGAGGCCTGCAGCCATTCGATGTCGGCCGCTGCGACGAGGAACTCGCGCCCGAGCTTGCGCACGAGGAAGCGTTCGGGACGGTCGATCGGCTCGACGGCCGGCCCCTCGTCGGGCGCGGTGAGCAGGCTGACCTCGCCCTGCAGGCGGCGCAGCACGAGGCGGTAGGCCTCGATCGTGAGCAGGATCGAGGCGTAGGAGCGGAAGTCCTTGAGGTATTCGTAGACGAACACCTCGCCCCAGGGACCGTAGTCGTAGGTCAGGCCCTGGGTGGCGTAGGCGAGCTGGCGCAGCGCCATCATGCCGCCGACGTGGATCAGGCAGACCACGACCGTGGCGAGGACGTGCCATTTGAGGTTGCGCCGCCAGGTGTCCCAGTACAACGGGAAGCGCCGCGAGAACACGACCACGCACGGCACCACGACGAGCCACAGGATGCTGCTCGTGATCTCCCAGACCGCCGGTTCCCACGGCGCGATGCCGTTGCGGCCGCGCGCCACATCGGTCTGCGCGATGATCGTGTTGGACACCGTGTTGAGCAGCATGACGCCGAGCCAGAAACCGACCTCGACCCATCGCCGCCACGGCTGGTAGCGCTCGTAAGCGCCGGCTGGGGCAGTCATGGGCGCGGATTCTACGTGCGTCGCACTGCTGTCCGGGGGAAAATCCGCACACCGTGTCGCGACGCCGGTGGGGTTGTCGCATGGTGCTTCCCGGCGCTCGGCCCCGCGCGACTTCACAAGCTAGACGCGTTCTACCGCAGTGGCGTTGCGCTTGAGCCCCTCGCCCTCCGGGAGAGGGGTTGGGGTGAGGGTGCGGGGTCGTGACCACGCCCGATCATCGACACGATCCCGGACCCTCATCCGGCCCTGCGGGCCACCTTGTCCCGGAGGGAGAAGGGAAAGAACGCGCGCGATGCCGTGTTGCCGCAGAAGGAGTCGGCATCCCGGCATTCATCGCCGGATGGCTGACGCGGCAATGCGCCCCAGCCTTCGCTTCGAACTTTCCCCGAACAGGCTGGTGACGTGAGTCGCGGCCGTCCCTCGGGGCCACCGTTCGTCCCACCGCGGCGCCACATCGTCCCCCGACGTTCGCGACGGCGCGGCTTCCTCGCCACGCTGGACGCCTGTCCTTCAAGGAGATCCGCATGTCCCGCCGCCACGACCTCGACTGGGTACGCGTCTGCGCGTTCGGCCTGCTCGTCCTCTACCACGTGGGCATGTACTACGTGAGTTGGGACTGGCACGTCAAAAGCGCAGCCGCCGGCCCGACCCTCGAGCCGCTCATGATGTTCAGCGCGCCGTGGCGGCTGTCGCTGCTGTTCCTGGTCTCGGGCGTGGCCACCGCGTTCATGCTCGGCAAGGGCTCGAAGGGCTTCATCGGGCCGCGCTCGTGGCGCCTGCTCGTACCGCTCGTGTTCGGCATGCTCGTGATCGTGGTGCCGCAGGCCTATTACGAGCTGCTCGATTCACGCTATCCGGGCGGCTACCACGACGGCTACCTCGCGTTCTGGTGGCGCTACCTGAAGGGCGACGGCAGCTTCTGCGACGACGACGGCTGCCTGACCGTGCCGACCTGGAACCACCTGTGGTTCGTCGCCTACCTGTGGGTCTACACGCTCGTGCTGTGGATCGCCGTGCGCCTCGCCCCGCGCCTCATGGCAGCGCTCTCGGATGCGGCGGGCCGACGCCTCGCCGGCCTCGCGATCCTCGTCGTGCCGGCGCTCTACCTCGCCCTCGTGCGCCTCGGACTGGTCGGCGTGTTCCCGTCCACGCACGCGCTGTTTGGCGACTGGTACAACCACGCGCAGTATTTCCCCGTGTTCGTGCTCGGCTACCTCGTCGCCCGCACCGACGGCGTGTGGGAGCGCCTGCGCGCGGCGCGCTGGCCGGCGCTCGCGGTCGCGCTCGCCGCGCATCTCGGCATCGCCGTCTATTTCTCGGTCTACAGCGGGGACATCACGCCTCCCGAAGTGCTGCGCAACGCGCAGCGCCTGCTGTGGGGCATCGCCCAGTGGAGCGCGATCGCGGCGATCCTGGGCTTCGCGCGCCAGATCGACCCGCCCGACAACCCTGCCCTGCGCTACCTCGCCGAGGCCGTGTTCCCGGTCTACATCCTCCACCAGACCCTCATCATCGTGTTCGCCTGGCACCTCAAGCCGCTCGGCATCGCGCCCGTCATCGAAGGCCCGCTGCTGGTCGTCACAACGTTCGCGGCATGCTTCGCGGCGTACGAGGTCATTCGCCGCGTCGGCATACTGCGGCCGTTGTTCGGGTTGAAGCGGCGTGTCGGGCGGTCGGATCCGAAAGCCGTCACCGTCACGCAGGATTGATGCGCAACCGGGATATCGCATGTGCGGCATGACCTGCGGATCGTCCGACCTCGACGCAACGACCATGCGATGATCGTCACTGCGAAGCCTCCACCACCTGCGCATGATCGTCGGGACCTGGAACGTCAACCATCGCGTCGGCAAGACACGCTTCCGTCCAGAAGCCGCGGACGCGGCGGTGGCCATCGGCGCAGACATCCTCGTGATCACGGAGTACTTCCCGCGCGGTGCGGAAGCAGCGTTCCGCGACGTCCTCGCGACCGCAGGCTGGTGCCATCAACTCGCATCGGGTCATCCGGACGGCCGCGCCAACCGCGTACTCGTCGCGTCCCGTGTCCCGCTCGAAGCCGTAGATCCAGGTGTTCCGGCGATTGACGAGCATCTCCCGTCCAACGTGATCGCGGCGAGGATTCCAGCCGCCGATCTTTTTCTGATCGGCCTGCGCGTGCCGTGTTACCGCGATGCTGCTTCGCGCGCAAAAGCCTGGAACTGGATCGAGGCGAAGGTACACGAGCTCGCGTCGACATCGTCGATCTTCATCGGGGATTTCAATGTGTCGCGTGAATCCCTCTCAATGCGCAAGATCCTCGACGCCGGATGGACGGCCGCCGACATTCGCGACGCGACATTCTTCGGACATCGCGGAACAACATCGACGATCGATCACATCATCGCAACGCCGGATCTTCGGCTGACGGGTGCGCGAGCCATCACGCGCGCCAGCCCGTTCGACCTCGCCGGCTCACACACCGCGCTCTCGGACCACGCGGCCGTGACCTGCACGGTGTCCCGGCAGATGCCTCATGGGATCTCTGCGTAGGAACCATGACGGCACGGGCGGCGAAGCAACCGAACTACTCCGCCTCGAAATGCCTCACCACGAGCTGCAACGATTCGCGGCCGTTCCAGGCGTTGACGTCGAGTGCGTAGACCGCGCGCAGGCGTGACGGGGGCGTCGCCCCGGGTTCGGCGTTGAACAGCATCGCCTCGACCGGGTCGGCGCGGCCTTCCATGCGCAGGCGAAGGCGCCAGTGGCGTTCGCCGACGAGGCGCCAGCCGTCGAGTTCGAAGTGGTTGTCGAACTGCGGCTCGGCGAAGCCCTGACCCCACGGCCCTGCGTAGCGCAGTGCCTGAGCGAGGGCGAGATCGAGATCGCCGGGGCCGAGTTCGCCGTCGCTGAGCACGACGGGTTCGAACAGTTCGCGCGCCGAGCGTTCGCGCACGACGGCATCGAACGCGTCCGCGAACGCGTCGACCGAGGCGCGCGGCATGCTCAGTCCCGCCGCCATCGCGTGGCCGCCGAAACGCGTGACGAGGCCGGGATGGCGGGCATCGATCTCG
This sequence comes from Lysobacteraceae bacterium PS02065, assembly GCA_029959555.1. Classification (GTDB taxonomy): domain Bacteria; phylum Pseudomonadota; class Gammaproteobacteria; order Xanthomonadales; family Rhodanobacteraceae; genus Dokdonella. Next base: position 12,963 of record JASCPI010000022.1, read on the forward strand.
GCGATCACGTCGCGCACATGCACACCGCGGATCGAACGCGCGGAGGCACGCACCTCGTCGCTGCCGTCTCCGGCCGGTGCGCACGCGACGACGGGACGGTGCAGGCGTTCCTTGAGCTTCGACGCGACGAGGCCGACGACGCCGGCGTGCCAGCCGTCGTCGAACAGCGTGAGGCCGAGTGGCAACGCGGCATCGCCGCGTTCGACGAGCCAGCGTGCGACGAGCGCCTCGCCGTCCTCGACCATGCTGGTCTGAAGCTCGCGGCGCTCGTCGTTGATCGACGACAGGCGCTGCGCGAGCTCGCGTGCGACGCGCGCATCGTCGGCGAGCAGGCATTCGATGCCGAGCGCCATGTCCTCGAGGCGGCCGGCCGCGTTGATGCGCGGGCCGAGCGCGTAGCCGAGATCGGACGGTACGAGCCGCGCGACGTCGCGCCCGGATGCCTCGACGAGCGCGAGCACCCCTGCGCAGGCACGCCGCGCGCGCATGCGGCGCAGGCCGGCGTCGACGAGCACGCGGTTGTTGAAATCGAGCGGCACGAGGTCGGCGACCGTACCGAGCGCAACGAGGTCGAGCAGCATCGACAGGTCGGGTTCCGCACGCTGAGCAAATGCACCGTCGCCGCGCAGCTTTGCGCGCAGCGCGAGCAGCAGGTAGAACACGACGCCGACGCCGGCCAGCGCCTTGCTCGGGAACGCGTCGCCCTCGAGGTTCGGATTGACGATCGCGTCAGCGTCGGGAAGCGCCGGACCCGGCAGATGGTGATCGGTCACGAGCACGGCGATGCCGCGCGCGCGCGCCGCGGCAACACCGGCAAGGCTCGCGACGCCATTGTCGACCGTGACGATGAGGTCCGGCGACGGATCGACGAGCGTGCCGACCAGTGCCGGCGTCAGGCCGTAGCCGTGCAGGAAGCGGTTCGGCACGCGGTAGTCGACGTGACGCGCGCCGAGCATGCGCAGGCCGCGCACGGCGACGGCCGTGCCGGTCGCGCCGTCGCAGTCGAAATCGCCGACGACGACGATGCGTGCGTCACGTGCGATCGCATCGGCGAGCAGCGTGCACGCGGCATCGAGGCCACCGAGCAGGTGCGGCGCGGCCATGCCTGCGAGCGCATGGTGCACCTCGCGTGCGTCGCAGACACCGCGTGCCGCGTAGACACGGCGCAGGACCGGATGCACGTCGTCGGGCCACTCTCCGCCGACGTCGACGGGAACCTCGCGACGCCGGATCGCGACGCGCGTCATGCGCGCAACGGTGTCACGCGGCGCCAGAGGCGCCAGCGATGCGCGCGCCGCAGCTGCACGCGTTCGCCGGATTCGAACACGAGGTCGAGCGTATCGAGACGCCCCGCGTCGAGCCTCTGCGCGAGGTCCTGCAGGACTCGTTCGAGCGCCGCGCCGCGCGAGGTGGCGAGATCGACGAGCACGCGGCCCTCGCCTACATCTTCGAACGCTTGCGCGGGATCGCCGTCGACGACGCCCGCACCGACGAGCCGCGCGAGCGTCGCGAGCGCAGCATCGGGCGTCACGACACGCTCGACATCGCCGCGCACGCCTTCGGGCAGGCTGCCCGCACCCCAGAACCACAGCGCATTGACAGCAACCGCGCCACGCCGCGCGCGTGCCGCGTTGGCCGGGTGGTTGTGCAGCACGACCTGCACCTCGTTGAACAGCACGCGCCAGCGCTTGCCGGCCGCGCCGGCGGGAAGATGCAGCTTGAGATCGTCGCCGATCGCCTCGTCCGGATCGGCGGCATCAACGAGTTCGCTGCCCGGCAGCGCGCGCAGGTACCAGCGATCGGCTCGCGGCGTATCGAACAGCAGGCCGCTGTCGCCGAACAAGGGCTTGAGCTCGCGCGCGATCGCGTCGGTTTCCTCGTTGGTGAGGCCGAGTGCACCGCAGGCGAGCATGCGTGCCGTCGTCATGTCGGCGCGCACGTGGGCAGGATCGGCGCGCAGCCACGCGGCACCTGCCGCATCACCGACATCGGCCTCGCGGGTCAACGCGGCGGTCGGCAGGCCGCGGCCGATCCACGCGAACGTGCCGCGCACGGCGGCTTCGCGACCCGAGCTCGCCGGCGCGGCGACGTCACCGCGCGCGAACGCACGCGCGATCACGCCCTGCGCGACCTCGTCGGAGGCCACGCATCGCGGCAGTGCGGGAAGCAGGATCGTGGCGTTGCGCATCGCGCGCGGCGCCGGATCAGTCGACGTAGCGGACGCCGGTGATCTCGTAGTTCCGCGTGCCGTTCGGCGCCTGGAACTCGAACGAGTCGCCTTCGTTCTTGCCGATGAGCGCGCGCGCGAACGGCGACGACACCGAGATCAGGCGCTGCTTGATGTCGGCTTCGAGGTCGCCGACGATCTGGTAGGTCACTTCCTCGCCGCTGTCCTCGTCGGCGAGATCGACCGTCGCGCCGAACACGATGCGCTTGCCGGCCGACAGCTTGCTGATGTCGATCACGTCGGCGTAGCTCAGCGCACCCTCGAGCTCGTTGATGCGGCCTTCGGTGAAGCCCTGCATCTCGCGCGCGGCGTGGTATTCGGCGTTCTCCTTGAGATCGCCGTGTGCGCGCGCCTCGGCGATCGCCTGGATGATGCGCGGGCGCTCGACGGACTTCAGGCGATCCAGTTCGGCACGCAGGCGATCAGCGCCCTTCTGGGTCATGGGAGCTCGGTTCATGCGTTCAGTTCCCTGTGCAGTTCCTGCAGGCTGTGCACCTCGCCGTTGTCGCGGAAATCGAGCGAGTGCAGCAAAGCCCTGGCACCGGAGATGGTAGTCGAATAGGTCACGCGCTGCTGCAGCGCCTCGCGGCGGATCGAGAACGAATCGGAAATCGCCTGCTTGCCTTCGGTCGTGTTGACGATGAAGACGATCTCGCGGTTCTTGATCAGGTCGACGACGTGCGGACGGCCTTCGAGCACCTTGTTGATGCGTTCGCAGGTGACGCCGTGCTCGCCGAGGAACGTCGCCGTGCCGCTCGAGGCGACGAGGCTGAAACCGCGGCGCAGGAGGTCCTGCGCGATCGGCAGCAGGCGCTGCTTGTCGGAATCACGCACCGACAGGAACGCCTTGCCGACCGCAGGCGCGGCGATGCCGGCGGCTTCGTGCGCACGCGCGAACGCGGCGCCGAAATTGCGGCCCACGCCCATGACCTCGCCGGTCGAGCGCATCTCGGGACCGAGGATCGGATCGACGTTCTGGAATTTCAGGAACGGGAAGATCGCCTCCTTGACCGAGTAGTAGTCCGGCACGAGTTCGCGCGTCGCGTCCTGCGCGGCGAGCGAGCGCCCGACCATGCAGCGCGCAGCGATCTTGGCCAGCGGCACGCCGGTGGCCTTGGACACGAATGGCACCGTGCGCGACGCGCGCGGATTGACCTCGAGCACGAAGATTGAATCGCCCTGGATCGCGAACTGCGTGTTCATGAGGCCGACCACCTTGAGCTCGCGCGCCATGCGCGCGACCTGGTCGCGCAGGCGGTCCTGAAGATCGGCACTAAGCGAGAACGGCGGCAGCGAGCACGACGAGTCGCCCGAGTGCACGCCGGCTTCCTCGATGTGCTCCATGACGCCGCCGATCAGCACGCCGCCGTCGGCATCGGCGACGATGTCGACATCGACTTCGATCGCGTGGTCGAGGAAGCGGTCGAGCAGCACCGGCGAATCGTTGGACACGCGCACCGCGTCGCGGATGTAGCGCGACAGGTCGGCGTCGTCGTGCACGACTTCCATCGCGCGGCCGCCGAGCACGTAGCTCGGGCGCACGACGAGCGGATAGCCGATCTCGCGCGCCAGCGCGAGCGCCTCGTCGGCGTTGCGCGCGGTGCGGTTCGGCGGCTGCTCGAGGCCGAGCTTCTGGATCATCTTCTGGAAGCGCTCGCGATCCTCGGCGAGGTCGATCGAGTCGGGCGAGGTGCCGATGATCGGCGCGCCGGCCGCTTCGAGCGCACGCGCGAGCTTGAGCGGCGTCTGCCCGCCGTACTGCACGATGACGCCCTTCGGCTTTTCCTTGTCGATGATCTCGAGCACGTCCTCGAGCGTGAGCGGCTCGAAGTACAGGCGATCGGAGGTGTCGTAGTCGGTCGAGACCGTCTCCGGGTTGCAGTTGACCATGATGGTCTCGAACCCGTCCTCGCGCAGCGCGAGTGCCGCGTGCACGCAGCAGTAGTCGAACTCGATGCCCTGGCCGATGCGGTTCGGCCCGCCGCCGAGCACGATGATCTTGTCGCGGTCGGTCGGCTCGGCCTCGCAGGTCTCCTCGTACGTCGAGTACAGGTACGCCGTCGTCGTGGCGAACTCGGCCGCACACGAGTCGACGCGCTTGTAGACCGGGCGCACGTTGAACGCGCGGCGCAGCGCGCGCACGGCGTTCTCGTCGGTGCCGAGCAGTTCGGCGAGGCGTGAATCGGAGAAGCCCTTGCGCTTGAGCGTGCGCATGCGCGCCGCGTCGATCGCCGGCAGGCCCTGCGAGCGCACGACGCCCTCGGTCGCGATCAGGTCCTCGATCTGCACGAGGAACCACGGATCGACTCGGGTCAGCGCGAACACGTGGTCACGCGAGAGGCCCGCGCGGAACGCGTCGCCGATGTGGAAGATGCGCTCCGGACCGGGCTCACGCAGTTCGCGGCGCAGCGTCGCGAGCGCCTCGTCGGTGGTCGCGTCGCCGAGCGGGCTGAGGCCGGTCTTGCCGGTCTCGAGGCCACGCAGGGCCTTCTGCAGCGATTCCTGGAAGGTGCGGCCGATCGCCATGACTTCGCCGACCGACTTCATCTGCGTGGTCAGGCGGGCGTCGGCGGCAGGGAACTTCTCGAATGCGAAGCGCGGGATCTTGGTGACGACGTAGTCGATCGCCGGCTCGAACGAGGCCGGCGTGAGGCCGCCCGTGATCTCGTTGCGCAACTCGTCGAGCGTGTAGCCGACCGCGAGCTTGGCCGCGACCTTGGCGATCGGGAAGCCGGTCGCCTTCGAGGCGAGCGCCGACGAGCGCGACACGCGCGGGTTCATCTCGATGACGACGACACGACCGTCCTCGGCGTTGATGCCGAACTGCACGTTGGAACCGCCGGTGTCGACGCCGATCTTGCGCAACACCGCGATCGAGGCATCGCGCAGGCGCTGGTATTCCTTGTCGGTGAGCGTCTGCGCCGGCGCGACCGTGATGCTGTCGCCGGTGTGCACGCCCATCGGATCGAAGTTCTCGATCGAGCAGACGATGATGCAGTTGTCCGCGGTGTCGCGGACCACTTCCATCTCGAACTCCTTCCAGCCGAGTACGGATTCCTCGACGAGGACCTCGTGCACGGGCGAGAGCTCGAGGCCGCGCTTGACGATCTCCTCGAACTCCTCGCGGTTGTAGGCGATGCCGCCGCCCGAACCGCCGAGCGTGAAGCTCGGACGGATGATCGTCGGGTAGCCGACCTTGGCCTGCGCCTCGATGGCCTGCTCGAACGTGCGCACGACCTCGGCCTTCGGGCACTCGAGGCCGATCTCGGCCATCGCGACGCGGAACAGCTCGCGGTCCTCGGCCATGCGGATGGCCTCGCGCTTGGCGCCGATCAGCTCGACGCCGTACTTCTCGAGCACGCCGTGGTCGGCGAGGTCGAGCGCGCAGTTGAGCGCGGTCTGGCCGCCCATCGTGGGCAGCAGCGCGTCGGGCTTCTCCTTGGCGATGATCTTCTCGACCGTCTGCCAGGTGATCGGCTCGATGTAGACCGCGTCGGCGGTCTCCGGGTCGGTCATGATCGTCGCCGGATTCGAGTTCACCAGGACGACGCGGTAACCCTCCTGCTTGAGCGCCTTGCAGGCTTGCGCGCCGGAGTAGTCGAACTCGCAGGCCTGGCCGATGACGATCGGGCCGGCGCCGAGGATCAGGACGGTCTTGAGGTCAGTTCTTCTTGGCACCGGGCTTGGCTTCCAGCGAGTTCTTGTCGGTCGGGAACAGCGGATCGGCGGCGGGCACGACGACGAACACGGCGCGCACGTTCTTGCGCGGCATCGACAGCTCGTAGCCGCCGTTCTCCACGCGCAGGGCGAGGCCGACGTTGGTGTAGCGCACGAGCGTGCCCGTGCGCGTGGTGTTGTTGACGGTGTGGATCACGACACGCGAGCCGACCTGCTTCTCGAGCGCCTCGTACGGCGTCTCGCGTTGCTGGGGCTGCGGCGCGGCTTCCTTGGCCGGCGGTGCCGCGGAGGCCGACGCGGCGAACGCGACGGCGAACACGGCGGAGAGGATCGACGACGGGGTCCGGTACGGAATCATCTGCCTTACGCCGCGGCGACCGCGTGCGCCTCCATGAGGTGGATGAAGCGGTCGAACAGGCCGGCCACGTCGTGCGGGCCGGGGCTCGCTTCCGGATGACCCTGGAAGCCGAACGCGGGAACGTCGGTCAGCTCGATGCCCTGCAGCGAGCCGTCGAACAGCGAACGGTGCGTCGCGCGCACGTTCGCGGGCAGCGTGGCCTCGTCGACCGCGAAGCCGTGGTTCTGGCTCGAGATCATGACGCGGCCCGTGGCGATGTCGATGACCGGATGGTTCGCGCCGTGGTGGCCGAACTTCATCTTGATCGTGGTCGCACCGGCGGCGAGGCCGAGCAGCTGGTGGCCGAGGCAGATGCCGAACACCGGCACGCGCACGGCGAGGAAGGCACGGATCGCGGCGATCGCATAGTCGCAGGGCTGCGGATCACCCGGGCCGTTGGACAGGAACACGCCGTCGGGCGACAGCGCGAGCACGTCCGCGGCCGGCGTCTGCGCCGGAACGAGCGTGACCTTGCAGCCGCGGTCGACGAGCATGCGCAGGATGTTGCGCTTGACGCCGAAGTCGTAGGCGACGACGTGGAAGCGCGACGCCGGCGTCGTGAACGTCGCGGCGTCGAGATCGTACGAGCCTTCGTTCCACGCCTCGCGTGCCGTGATCGACACGACCTTGGCCAGATCCATGCCGGCCAGGCCCGGGAACGCGCGCGCCGCGGCGAGCGCGGCCTCGGCGTTCGCATCGGGACCCGCGACGATGCAGCCGGACTGTGCGCCCGTGTCGCGCAGGATGCGCGTGAGGCGACGCGTGTCGATGTCGGCGATCGCGACGACGCCGTTGCGGCGCAGGTAGGCGTCGAGCGCTTCCTCGCTGCGCCAGTTGCTCGCGAGCAGCGGAAGGTCGCGGATCACGAGGCCGGCCGCGTGCACGGCGGTCGACTCGGCATCCGCCGCGTTGCAGCCGGTGTTGCCGATGTGCGGGTACGTCAGCGTGACGATCTGTCGCGAGTACGACGGATCGGTGAGGATTTCCTGGTAACCGGTCATCGCCGTGTTGAAGACGACTTCGCCGGTGCTGCTGCCGTCGGCGCCGATCGACTGCCCGTGGAAGAGGCTGCCGTCGGCGAGCGCGAGGATGGCTGGATGGGTCATGCGTTCGCCTGCGTGGAGGCCCTGGTCGATCGGCACCGGGCTGGCGCGGATGCGACGAAACCCGCGGTCCGTGCGAGGCCGGTCCGTGGATTCGGGCGTAGAAATGGGGTCAAGGCGAGACGGAATGATAGGCGGATGAGCGGGCACTGTCCACCCGCACGGCCGTCCGGACGCCTGCGCAAGATGCCGCACGTGCGGCCGTCCGAACCGCTAGAATCGCGCCTTTCACCCCTCCGACCCGGAACGCCGCCTTGGGCATCCTCAGCATCGACGGCCTCGCCCGCGGGGACATCGTCCTGCGGCGCGAACCTTTCGCTTTCCTCGTCGCCACGCAGCAGCTGCCCGACACCGAACGCACGGCGCTCGCGCGCGACTTCCCGCGCTACGGCAATGCCGGATTCTTCCCGCACGAAGCCGGCGACTGTGGCCCCGCGATCAATGCGCTCATCGACGAACTCGTGTCGCCCGCGTTCGCCGACGCCGTCGGCGAACGCCTCGGCATCGCCGGCCTCGGTGCGCGCCCGTCGCTGGTCACGATCTGCCAGTCGCTCAACCGCCGCCACGGCACGATCCACACCGACAGCCGCTCGAAGATCGCCACGGCCCTGCTCTACCTCAACGAGGACTGGCCCGACACGAGTGCGGGTTGCCTGCGCTTCCTCGCCCGCCAGGACAGCATCGACGACCTCGTGTCACCCGAGGTGCGGCCGGTCTACGGCACCTTCGTCGCGTTCGGTCGCGCGGACAATTCGTTCCACGGCCATCTGCCGTTCGAAGGCGAGCGCCGCGTGATCCAGGTCGCCTGGCTCACCAGCGAGGACGAAAAGCTGCGCAAGACCAAGCGCGGCAAGTTCTCGCGCCTGTTCAAGAAGCTGTTCGGTGCGATCGACCGCCGCATCGGCGCGAAGCGTCGCGACGACGCGGCCCATCTGGACTGAATCGAGGAGATCACGCGATGGACCTGCGTTTCGCCGTCCCCCTGCTCACGCTCGCGCTGTGTGCGCTGCCCGCACATGCGCGCCAGGGCGAGCGCCCGCCTTCGCTCGAGGGAGCGGCCAAGTCGATCACCTCACCGACGCGCATCACGCTGCCCGCGATCGACGCCGCCGCGCTGCGCGGCGAGGCGGACGCGAAAGCCGCGCGCGGCGGCATGCCCGACAAGCGCCTCGCGATCGCACTCGGCCACGACGTGATGATCGACGCGCGCGTCGACGGCGCATGGCAGGTGCTCGACGACGGCTCGCGGCTGTGGCGCGTCGACGTGCAGGTGCCCGGCGCGACCGACCTGCACCTCGGTTTCGCGCGCTACGCCTTGCCGCCCGGTGCGGCGCTGTGGGTGACCGGCAGCGGCGGCCACTATGAAGGCCCTTACACGGCCGACGACGGCGCACCGTTGTGGATCCCGATGGTCCCGGGCGACCTCGCGACCGTCGAACTGCGCGTGCCGGCATCGGAAGGCGAAGCGCCCGACCTCGTGCTGACCCACGTCGACGCCGGATTCCGCGACATGTTCAAGGTGGCGAAGGCGAATCCGAACGGCTCGGGCGCCTGCAACATCAACGTCGCCTGCCCGCTCGGCGATGCGTATCCGGACGAGAAGCGCGCGCTCGCCTATTACGAGTTCCGCGCCGGCGACGGCCTCGGCTACATCTGTACCGGAACGCTGCTCAACACCGTGCCGGGCAATCGCCGCAACCTCGTGCTGACCGCCGCGCATTGCATGTCCACGGCGGCCGAGGTCGCGTCGATGCGCGTGTACTGGAACTACCGCTCGACGCAGTGCTCACCGACCACGGGCTGGTCGCTCGCCCAGAACCAGACCGGCGCGACCCTGCGCGCGACGCGCAACGACGTCGACTTCACGCTGGTCGAACTCGATCAGGCACCCGACCCCGCATGGAACGTCCATTACGCGGGCTGGGACGCGGGCGGCGTGGCGCCGTCGTCGAGCATCGGCCTGCATCATCCGCGAGGCGATGTCGCCAAGATCACGCGCTCGGCGAACGCACCCACCACGATGAACAACTGCATCGGCACCGGGGGCACGAGCACGAACACGCACTGGCTGGCCGGCCCGTACGCGCAAGGCACCACCGAAGGCGGTTCGTCGGGTTCGGGCCTGTGGATCCCGGCCGGCGACGGCAGCGGGCGCGGCAAGCGCCTCATCGGCATGCTGTCGGGCGGCACGGCGGCATGCAGCGTGTCCGCGCCGACGCAGCCGGATAACGGCGTGGACTGCTACGGCAAGCTGTCGGCCGCGTGGGACGGCACGTCATCCGCCGCGCGCCTGCGCGACTGGCTCGATCCCGCGGGCACGAACACGCGCACGGTTGCGGGACTCGCCACGGCAGTGCCGGTGACCTTGCCGACCGGCCTCGTGCCGCGTGACGCCGCCGAACGGCAAGCCGCTTCGGCGCGCGCCTCGGGAGCACCGCGCGTCTCGCCGCCGCGCCCGTTCGATCCACGCACGCGCCCCTGACACACCGGCGCACGCCGCTCCTCGATACGCAGGTCGCGTGCGCGTCGGGCGGGCCGCACGCGCCTCAGTCGCGCGCCAGGCCGAGCACGTCGTCCATCGTGTAACGCCCCGCCGTCTTGCCCGCGAGCCAGCGCGCAGCGGCGAGCGCACCATGCGCGAAGACGTCACGGTTGGTCGCGCGGTGCACGAGTTCGATGCGTTCGGAATCGCCGACGAACCACACCGCGTGCTCGCCGACGACATCGCCGCCACGCAATGCCGCGTAACCGATCTGGCCGTCGACACGCACGCCATTGCGGTCGATCGGTGCCGCCTCGGCCCCCTCACGCGCACGCGACACGCGTCCGCCGAGCAGCAACGCCGTGCCCGAGGGCGCGTCGCGCTTGTTCCGGTGGTGCGCCTCGAGGATCTCGCAGTCCCATGCGCCGAGCAGCTTCGCGGCCTGCGCGGACAGGTGCGCGAGCACGGCGACACCGAGACTGAAGTTCGCGGCGAGCAGGACCGGGATCGAGGCCGCGGCCTCGTCGAGTGCGGCGCGCGAAGCTTCGCCGAGCCCCGTGGAACCACTCACGAAGGCGCAGCCACGCGAGCGCGCCAGCGCGAGTGCGGCATCGAACGCATCGGGTCCGGTGACATCGAGGATCACGCCGGCGTCGTCACGCTCATCGAGCGTGGCGCGGTAGGCGAGGTCCGGTGCGGCAGCGCCGAGCGTCCCGGCGAGCGGGTGGCCTTCGAGCGGCGAGCCTCCCCGCACGAGCGCCGACGTGACCTGCACATCGGGCATGCCCGCGGCGAGACGCAGGATGGCCTGGCCCATGCGTCCGCCGGCACCGTGGACGACGAGGGCGATGCGCTCGCTCATGCGGGAATCCGTGCAATCCGAAGAACCCGCATGATCGGCCACGCCTCCGGTTTCGTCCATCGGGGTGCACGATGCACGCATCGCCCCACCACACGCCGCAGACGTGACGACCTCACGGCCGAATGCGTGCAAAGGATTCCGCCACGCATACCGACGTGCGATCGAGGCGATACCGTGGTGATGCGGCAACGCGGGTCACGGCGGAATCGCCTGCGGCGGTTCCGCCCTGCTCGTGGCCCCGAAGAGCATTCGCAACGCGCATGCAAGCGCGCGCGCATCCACCTCACTCGCAGCGTTCGAGCCCGTCGAGCAACGTGGCGAGGCGTGAGCCGCGACCGGGACCGAACGCCCATTCGCCACCGTAGACGATGTCGTCGAGCGTCCATGCCGCATCGGCGGACATGCGCACGAGTTCGTAGGTGTCGCTCCAGCGCACGACGTCGGTCGAGCCCTCGTCGCCGTACCGGAAGCGCATCGTGACACGGGCCGTATTCCCTTCGACCGTCGCACCGCTGGCGTCGTACGCCTGCGCGCCCTCGAACAGGCTCGAGAACAGGTCGCCCTCGATCAGGGGCGGCTTGTCGGTCGGATGCAGGCGGATGCACTCGGCCTGGATCGCGCGCGCGGCATCGAATCGCGCGAGCAGCTTCGGACTCAACCATGGCGCGAGGCGTTGCTGCTGCGCAGGCTCGGGCAGTCCGCTCGCACGCGAAGCGGCGTAGGCACGGTAGAAGGATTCGGCTCGTGTCGCGGGAGACGTTTCCTCCCTGCCGAAGGCCGCACCGGCGAGTCCCAGAATGACCAGCCCCGACACCCCGGCAAACCGCATCGCGGACTCCCTGCGAAAAAGACTTGCATCGCCGGGCGTACGTACGTACATTCGTACGCCATGAGCCTCGACGACCTGACTGCCAACCAACGCCGCGTGCTGGAGCATATCCGCGATTATGCCGCCGAGCACGGCCGCCCGCCGACGCTGCGCGAAATCGCCGAGGCGCTCGGCTTCGCACGGCACAGCTCCGCACAGGACTACGTCGAGGCGCTCGTGCGCAAGGGCGCACTCGAACGCTCGCCGCATCGCGGCCTGCGCCTGCCTTCCCGCTCGCGGGGGCCGGCGGTGACCATGCTTCCCCTCGTCGGGCGCGTCGCCGCCGGCTCCCCGATCCTCGCCACCGAGAACATCGAAGGCGAGTTCGGCATCGATGCGAGCCTGTTCCGCCCGAAGCCGGATTACTTCCTGCGCGTCGTCGGCCTCAGCATGCGCGATGCCGGCATCCTCGACGGCGACTTCATCGCCGTGCACCGCACGAACACCGCCGACGACGGCCGCATCGTCGTCGCGCGCATCGACGAGGACGTCACCGTCAAGACCCTCGAACGCCGCCAGGGCCGCATCCGCCTGCTGCCGGCGAATCCTGATTTCGCCCCGATCGACGTCGATCCCGAGCGCACTCCGTTCGCGATCGAAGGCCTCTACGTCGGCATGATCCGGAGAACCTGAGCATGGCCGCCGTCCTGACTTCACCGTTCATGGCGTCCCCTGCACGTCCCTCGGGACTCGGCGACGTCCTGCGTCATCCGGGCGTCTGGCGCGCCGGCAGCGCCTCGCGGGCCGACCTGCGCACGCAGCCGACCGGCAACATCGCGCTCGACGCGCGCCTGCCCGGTGGCGGACTCCCTCTCGGCGCGCTGACCGAGATCCTCGTCGACCACGACGGGATCGGTGAGCTCGAGCTCGTCATGCCCGCGCTCGCCGCGATGACGCGCGCACGCCGCCGCGTCGCGATGATCGCGCCGCCGTACATTCCCTACGCGCCGGCTCTCGCCGCAGCCGGCGTCGACCTCGACCACGTGGTGCGCATCGATGCCGGCACGGCCGATTCGCACTGGAGCGCCGAGCAATGCCTGCGCGCGGGCTGCTGCGCCGCAGTGCTGCACTGGCTGCCCCAGGTCGACTATCGCCAGCTGCGCCGCCTGCAGCTCGCCGCCGAAAGCAGTGACGCGCTCGCCATCCTGTTCCGCCCGCTGCACGCCCAGGAACAGTCCAGCCCGGCCGCACTTCGCCTGCGCGTTTCATCTTCCTCTTCAGGCACTTGCGTCGATATCCTCAAGTGCCGTGGCGATTTCGGCACGACGCGCCGCGAGCCCATCGCACTGCGCGCCTGAGCCATGACACCGACACGCTGCGGCATCCCGCGCCATTCACGAAGCACTCCGATCACGGTGGAATCGCCTGCGGTTCCACTCTACGCGCGGAGCGCTGCAACGCCGCGAGTGTGATCACGCGCTCGTGCAGGACCGAAACCGCGCTGCGGATGTCGTTCCACTCACATCGCCCTTGCAAGCAAGAACCCCGTCGCCCCGGCGCAGGCCGGGGCCCAGTGCCTTTCGATGCCACCTGGGCGTGAATGCGAAACTCGAATGTGAGCCTCGCTGCATCGCGGGACGGGGACCATCCGATCTGCTCCTCAGACAGGCGCCGGGCCCCGGCCTGCGCCGGGGCGACGCGTCCCATGGATCGGCACCGCCGCAGGTTGGTGGATCTCGAACGGCACACCCATCGCCCCGAGACGTGCGCTTGCGTAGGGCTTGGGGCGCAGGCGAGACGGTCTCTACCCGTCGCCGATATCCATTCCAGATGCCCTACCCGCGTTACCCGAACCACGCCTGAGAGACGGAACGGATCTTTTTGCAGCCGTCACCACGCGGCCTCCCCAGCTCGAAAGAGCCTGAGAAGTGCAGTTAAAACTCTTCACTATCAGACAATTGCGCCTTAAATCTCATGCAGCTACGTGGCTCGGGACGACGCTGGCGAAGGCTACCTGGACGAGGCGGAGAACCGAATCACCACCGCTCCAACCCGCCCACCGAACGGCCCGCCTGCGCTCGCAGCCGCCCTTACTTGCGCAACACCACCATGCCACCCCGCCAGCGCTTGGCGACGAGCATGAGCCAGCCCATGCCGCCCCAGCGCACGAGGTCGGACAGCCAGTCCGGCAGGCGCGCGAGCATCGGCATCTCGTACTGGATCATCGCGAGCATCTTGGGCGTCGGGTAGACGCGCGCGCCACGGAAGCCGATCGCACGGGCCATGCGCACGATGTCGCGGGGCGGCATGTCGCGCTCGGTGACGCCGAACGCATCGACCGCGGCCTTCGAATGCTCCGCCTCGGCATGGCCGACGCCGGGTTCGATCGTCACGAGCACGCCGCCGGGCTTGAGCGCCTTGTAGACACTGGCCAGCGCGGCGTGCGGATCCTCGGCGTGATGCAACGCGTCGTAGAACACGGCGGCGTCGAACGTGTCGGCGAAACCGAGCGACTCGTAGTCGCAAACCGTGAACGCGAGGTTGTCCACGCCGGCTGCGGCACGGTTGGCTTCGGCCAGCGCGATCATGTCCGGCGCGATGTCCTGGCCGGTCACGTCGTAGCCTCGCCGTGCGAAGAACACGCTGGTCCAGCCGCTGCCGCAACCGAGGTCGAGCAGGCGTGCCGGTGCCGGCGGCAGCGCCATGAACACGCCGCCGAGGTCGGCCAGCATGCGTCCGCAATCGGGATCCGAGAACGGCTTGCCCTGCGCGTGCGCCGCGCCGATCTCGCCGATGCGTGCGACGTAGTCGATCTCGCCCTGCTTCGCCATGCGTTCCGGAAACCTCAGGCGCGCTGCACGTAGCGGCGCGCGACGTAGTCCTCGACGACACCGACGAAATCCTGCGCGATCGTGTCGCCACGCAAGGTCATCGCCTTCTGGCCGTCGATGAACACCGGGGCCGCGGGACTCTCGCCCGTACCCGGCAGCGAGATGCCGATGTCGGCGTGCTTGGACTCGCCGGGACCGTTGACGATGCACCCCATGACCGCGAGGGTCATGTTCTCGACGCCGTCGTACTTGAGGCGCCACTCGGGCATCTTCGCGCGCACGTGGTCCTGCACGGTACGCGCGAGTTCCTGGAACAGCGTGCTCGTCGTGCGGCCGCACCCCGGGCACGCCGTGACCATCGGCGTGAACGCGCGCAGCCCCATGGTCTGCAGCAGCTCCTGGGCGACGACGACCTCGCGCGTACGCGATTCGCCGGGCTCGGGTGTCAGCGAGATGCGGATCGTGTCGCCGATGCCTTCTTGCAGCAGCACGGCGAGCGCGGCGCTCGAGGCGACGATGCCCTTCGAGCCCATGCCGGCCTCGGTGAGGCCGAGATGCAGCGCGTAGTCGCAGCGCGCGGCGAGGTCGCGGTAGACCGATATGAGGCCTTGCACGCCCGACACCTTGCACGAGAGCACGATGCGCGAGCGGTCCATGCCGAGTTCCTCGGCACGCTGCGCCGAATCGAGCGCGGAACGGATCAGCGCCTCCTGGGCGACGCGCGCGGCGTCCCAGGGTTCTGCGCGTGCGTTGTTCTCGTCCATCATCGCCGCGATCATCGACGGATCGAGCGATCCCCAGTTGACGCCGATGCGCACGGGCTTGTCGTGGCGCAACGCGGTCTCGATGATCGTCGAGAACTGGATGTCCTTCTTCTTGCCGAAGCCGACATTGCCGGGGTTGATGCGGTACTTGGCCAGCGCCTCGGCGGCAGCGGGCTCGTCGGCCAGCAGCTGGTGGCCGTTGTAGTGGAAGTCGCCGATCAGCGGCACGCTCGAACCCATCATCGCGAGGCGGTCGCGGATGCGCGGCACCGCGGCGGCGGCCTCGGGCGTGTTGACCGTGAGGCGCACGAGTTCGGAGCCGGCGCGCGCGAGTTCGGCGACCTGCTTGGTCGTCGCGACGATGTCGGCGGTGTCGGTGTTGGTCATCGACTGCACGACGACCGGGGCCGCGCCGCCGACGAGGGTCGGGCCGATGCGGACGCCGACGCTGCCGCGACGCGGGACGATGCCAGGAATGGGAGACGTCATGCTCGGGGACGGCGCACGCGGCGCCCGCAGGAAGGATCGTGATCGGACATGGCGCCGTGCCGGCGCCGGACCCGCCAAGGATACCCGGCGCAGCCGCGACTGCCCACCGCCCTCAGGACGCCGCGGCGCGCGCGTGCAGCGATTCGCCGTCGTCGGAGGCCGGCGATTCGTCGGCGAGGTCGATTCCGGCCAGCGCGAACTGCAGGTAGGCACCGGCCGATTCCTGCAGGCTCACCTCCTCGGCCTCGACGACGCAGGCCGAGGACAGCCAGCGGTTCGGATCGGCCGGCAGCGTCAGCTCGATCGACGCCGGCTCGCGCTCGAACAGGCCCGGTACCAGCAGCGACGTGTACGGCGCATCCTCGTCGGCGCGCATCGGCACGAGCAACAGGCCTCGCGACTCGCCGCCACGCAGGTTGCCGCCGTCGTCGACCGCACAGGCGCCGACCGGCAGCGATCGGCGCGCGAGCAGTCCGATGCCGGCATCGACGCGACTCTCGTCGTCGATGCGCATCCAGCGGATCACGCCCACCATCCAGTCCGAGATGACGCCCTGCGCGTCGGCGACCGCGAGGCCGACGAGTTCGCCGACCTTGGCGCGCACCGTCTCGCCGGGCCCGCCACGTTCCCACAACACCCGATACCCGCCGAGCCCCTGGTCGATGACCCTGGCCTGCATGCGCTGGGCGCGCGTCTGTTCGGCCGATGCGGCCCAGGTCGCGGTACCGTCGCGATCCGACACGCTGATCGCGGTACCGCGCACCTGGCGCATGAAACTGTCGAAATCCTCGTTGCCGGCGAGCACGAAGTGCAGGTCCTGCAGGCCCAGCACGCTCTGCAGGGCATAACCGCCCGGCAGGCGTGCGTGCTCGCGCTGGCCGTCCGAGGTCCAGCCGTCGACGAGGCGGCGCACGAGGTCGGCATCGCCCTGCACCGCCGAGCCGCCACGCACGCGGAACGACACCACGCGTACGCTCGACGGCAGGTGCGCGAGCTGTTCGTCGATGATGCGCAGCAGCGCACCGAGATCGATCGTCAGCACGCCGTCGTTCGCGGCCGTGCGCTCCTCGGGCAGGTAGCCGGGGCCGCGATCGGCCTCGCAGTCGACCGGGTGCTGGCCGATCGCATCGCTGCCGCCCTTGCGGATCACCGCATGCGGCGCGAACGCGCGTGTCAGCGCGATGAGTTCGAGCAGCTCGCGCTGGGTGAACCGGTAGGGGTTGGCAAGCGCGAGCAGCATCGCGTGCGCGTAGATCTCGCGTGCACTGGCCGGGCCGTTGGCCTGGTCGTCGATCGTGCGGTCGTCGAGGCCGAGCGACGCGGCGAAACGGTAGACGTCGTGCAGCGCCTTCCACGCGCCGACCGGCGGCGTGCGGTACAGCAGGTAGGCCTTGTGCAGGCGCGCGCCGGCATGGTGCAGCGCACGCGCGGCACACAAGGCGACGGCCTTGCCCTTGAGCAGCGGCACGGTGCCGTTCGGCGCGCAGAAGTCGTACAGCGCCATGCGGTAGCCGGTGGCGAGCTCGGACTGGAACTCCTGGGCGAGGATGCCGAGTTCGGCGCGCTGCGGCGGCAGCGGGAAACTCGTGCCGACGATCTGCTTGTCGACGAGGCCGGCGAGCTGGTTGACCGGCGCACGCAGGATCTCGAGCGCGTCGAGTCGCTCCGAGGCGCCGACACGCTGGCCGTTCATCGAACGCAGCGCGTCGACGAGAAGGCGCGCCGTCGCGGCGAAGTTGGCGAGCGGCAGGGCCGCGACCCAGGCGCGCACGGCACGCGTCTCGGTCGCGAACGCATTGCCACGCGGGGCATGGCGCTCGGGCAGGTCGTGCAGCAGCCGACGATGCAGGTCGCTCATGGTGGCGTTCCTTTCATGCGGTCCAGTCTAGGCCAGTCCGATGCCCGTTGTCGCAGCACGATCCGCGCCAACCGGTCGCGACGCGCCAGCAAAACACCAGGACACGATCGATCATGGCGCAGGACGGCGTATGGTCGTCTCATGCGGTCCTGCCCAGGGCTGCGGCGACGAGCCGTGCCTCGAGGCGTTCACGCCAGCCACGTGGCGTCGCGAGCCCCATGCGCGCGAGCGCGGCCGGCTCATCCGGAACGCGAGCCGACAACGCACCGGCGAGCTTCAGCCAGCCTCCCGGACCTTTCGAATGCAGGCGCAGCCACTGCAACGCGGCGAGCAGGCGCAGCTCGAGCGCATCGAAATCGCTGCCGAACGGATACGCCGGTAGCAACCCGCGTCGGCGTGCGTCGGCCAGGCGTCCGGCCAGCGACGACGGGGTATTGGCGCGCCAGCCTTCCGGCACACGGAAATCCGTCGGCAACTTGCCGGCCGCGACGGCTTCGGCGACGAGGCCGTCGATGAAACGCGCATCGCAGATCGCGAGCATCGCCTCGATGCAGTCGCGGTCGCTGCGCCCGCGCAGGTCGGCGACGCCGTACTCGGTGACGAACACGTCGCGCAGGTGGCGCGGGATCGTCAACTGTCCACCCGCCCAGCGCAGGTTCGACGTCGTGCGGCCGTCGACCTCGCGGGTCGCGCGCAGCATGAGGACCGAGCAGGCGCCGTCGAGCTCGTGGGCCATCGCGACGAAGTTGTACTGCCCGCCGACGCCGCTGACCACGCGACCATCGTCGAGCGTGTCCGAGACGGCCGCCCCGAGCAGGTTGGCCATCATGCAGGTGTTGAAAAAGCGTGCGTCGCGGCGCTGCACGGCGGCCAGCGCCTCGTGCCCGCGACGCAGCCGGTTGATGTGCGAGATGCGGCCCATCGCGAGGCCCTCGTGGTCCTCGCCGTCGAGCGCGCCGAGCCAGGCGTACAGCTCGGCCGAGCCGAGATAGAACGCGCCTTGCAGGTAGCGCCCGCCGCGCAGGCGTCGCCCACGGATCGCGCGGTCGAAGGCTTCGCGCTGCGCGGCGTCGCCGAGATCGACGCGCTCGTCGTGCCCCTCGGGCCACAGGCCCAGCGCATCGAGCCGCGCCATGGCCAAGCGGTCGGGCCGCTGCGGCATCACGCCGGCCTCCACGAGTCGCTGGGTGTCGCCTTCGCGCATCACCGTGCCGATGACGCCCGCGTCGAGCGCGCGCTGCAGCGCGAGGTCGTCGAACACGAGGCGGCGCAGGATGCCGGCGCGACGCAGGTGCATGAAGCCGTCCATGACCATCTCGCTCGAGCCGTACAGGCCGAGCTGGAACGGCGCGACGCCACCGTGGTGGCCGATGTGCGCCGGCGTCGGCCCGCCGAGGCCGGCGATCAGGCGCAGGTAGTCGGCGTTGCGCGCGTGGCGCAGGCGAAGGCCTTCGACGAGCGCGTCGGACAGCGCGCCGATGCCGATCTGCAAGGTGCCGCCGTCGCGCACGAGCGTGCTCGCATGCAGGCCGATCGCATATTCCGCATCGTCGACGTCCTCGCGCGGCAGCGCGAACAGCGGCTGGTCGTGCCCGGGTTCGTCGAGCAGCAGGTCGAACAGGTCGCCACCGACTTCGGCGTCGCCACCGAGGAACGGCAGGCCCCGGTGCACGACACCGACGACGAGCGGCCGTTCGCCGCCGGCCTTCGCGATCGCATCGAGCAGATCGAGCGTGACATCGGGATTGCTGCTGAGGCTGTAGCGCGCCGCGTCGCCCTCGCCGCGCTGCGCGACGAGCTGCACGATGGCGTGGATGCCCGCGCCGGCGAGATCGCGCGCGACGAACGTGTAGTTGAGGCTTGCGTAGTCGGCCTGCGCGCGACGGGTGCGCAGCATCGCGCCGGACTGGAAGTAGAATTCCTGCACGCGGATGTTCGGCGGCAACGTGCCTGCGCGCATCGCGGCCACGTAGTCGAGATCGGGATAGTCGGCACCGAAATGGCGCGCGAGGAACGGCCCGGCAAAACGCTTCTCGAGACCGGCCGACGGTCGCGGCACCGACAGCGACAACGCCGTGCACAGGGTCAGGCTCCTCGAGGCATCGTCGGCGACCCGCCGGGTGATCGCGTTGAGCAGCCGGTTCGGCTTGCCGAGCCCGAGCGGCGCGGCGAGGACGAGGTCACGCCCACCGCGCGCGAGCACGCGCTCGACGCAGGTGGCGAGGTCGCCGCTCCGTTCGCCCATCTCGTGTCCCCCGATCCTGTCCGCCGATGAACCTACCCGCCCCGGCCTGAACGCCACCGCGCGCGCCGGCACGCTTTGGGGCATGATCCGCCGAAGGGGCGGAGGCAGCGCATGGGCGAGCGTTTCACGATCGCGATCGTCGGGTCCGGGCCGGGCGGGCTGTCCGCGGCCGCGCGCGCGGCCGAGCGTGGCACGTCGCACGTGCTGCTCGAGGCCGAGCCGCACCTGTCCAACACGATCTACCGCTACCAGAAGGGCAAGTACGTGATGGACGAGCCGGCGATCCTGCCGCTGCGCTCGCCGATCCCGTTCGCGGCGGGCCTGCGCGAGACCATCCTCGGCGCGTGGGACGACGCCACCGCCAGGCTCAAGGTCAACGTCCGCCATGGCCACGAGGTCAGCGCGATCCAGCGCCGCCCCGACGGCGTCTTCGACATCAGGTGCGGCAACGGTGCGACGTTCGAGGCCGACGCGGTCGTGCTCGGCATCGGCCTGCAGGGCAACCTGCGCAAGCTCGGCGTCGCCGGCGAGGACCTGCCGTTCGTGCAGTACCAGCTCGACGATCCCGACGCCTACGAGGGCGAGACGATCGTCGTGGTCGGCGCGGGCGACGCCGCGATCGAGAACGCCATCGCGCTGGCGAAACAGAACAACGTCGTCATCGTCAACCGCAAGGACGAGTTCGCGCGCGCCAAGAAGGGCAACGAACAGGGCATCCTCAAGGCGATCGAGGACGGTCTCATCGAGTGCTACTACAACGCCGCGCCCGAGCGCGTCGAGGCGCTCAGCGCCGGGCGCAAGCCGGGGCGCATGATCCTCACCACCGAGAAGGGACGCGCGCAGATCCTCGTCGACCGCGTCATCGCACGCCTCGGCGCGACCGCGCCACGTGGCTTCGTCGAGGCCTGCGGCGTCACGTTCCCGAGCAAGGATCCGGCCTCGGTGCCTGCGATCAGCGCGCAATACGAATCGAACGTGCCGAAGCTCTACATCGTCGGCGCACTCGGCGGCTACCCGCTCATCAAGCAGGCGATGAACCAGGGCTACGAGGTCGTCGAGACGATCTGCGGCGACGTCGTCGAGCCGGCCGATGCGCCGCTGCTCAAGGCCAAGTTCGCGAGCCTGCAGGGCTTCGCCTCGCTCGAGCAGGCGCTCGGCCAGATCCAGCGCAGCGTGCCGGTGCTCTCGCACATCACGCCTCTGCAGATGCGCGAGTTCATGCTCGACTCGGACATCCGCACGCCGGCCGACGGCGAGGTGATCTTCACGCGCAACGACTACACGAACAGCTTCTACTCGATCGTCGAGGGCGAGGCCCGCGTCGCGATCGAGGGCCAGGCCGCGCCGGTGGTACTGCGGCGTGGCGAGTTCTTCGGCGAGATGAGCCTGATCTCGGGACGCCGCCGTTCGGCGACCGTCACCGCCGGCCCCAACTGCGTGCTCGTCGAGACGCCCCGGCGCTCGATGAACCGCCTGATCGCCTCGGTCGAGGCGGTCAAGCGCGAGATCGACCGCGTCTTCATCGTGCGCGCGATCCAGTCGCGCTTCGCGCCCGAGGCCAGCGTCGCGCAACTCGCCGAAATGGCCGAAGGCGCGACGCTCAAGCGCTACAAGGCCGGCGACATCGTGTTCCAGGAGGGCGAGGTCGGCGACTGCCTGCACCTCGTGCGGGTCGGCTCGCTGACCATCTCGCGCAACATCGGCGGCCGCGACGTGGTGCTGACCTACGTCGCGGCGGGCAACTACGTCGGCGAGATGGCGCTGATGGGCGAATCGCGGCGCTCGGCCAGCGCGCGCGCGGCGATCGCAACCGAGACGATCCGCCTCGACGGCGACGCGTTCAAGCGCCTGCTCAACAGGATCCCCGTGCTCAAGCTGCGCCTGCAGAAGGAGTACAAGGACCGCACCGCCGCGAACCTCGCCATGCAGGCGCTGCCCGGGGGCGGCGACATCATCTCGTTCCTCATGGCGCAGGGCGCCGGCGAGGCGACCGACATCCTGCTCATCGACGAGTCGCTGTGCGTGCGCTGCGACAACTGCGAGAAGGCCTGCGCCGAAACCCACGGCGGCACCTCGCGACTCGACCGCGAGGCCGGGCCGACCTACGCCGACGTGCACGTGCCGACCTCGTGCCGGCATTGCGAACATCCGCACTGCATGAAGGACTGCCCGCCCGACGCGCTGCGCCGCGCACCGAACGGCGAGGTGTTCATCGCCGACAACTGCATCGGCTGCGGCAACTGCGAGCGCAACTGCCCGTACGGCGTGATCCACATGGCCAGCAAGCCGCCGAAGAAGCCGGGCCTGCTGCAGTGGCTGCTGCTCGGCCGCGGCCCCGGTCCCGGCGAGGCGCCGTACGATCCCGCCGTGAAGAAGGACGGCCAGGCCAAGAAGGCCGTCAAGTGCGACATGTGCAAGGACCAGGCAGGCGGCGCCGCCTGCGTGCGTGCCTGCCCGACCGGTGCGGCGATCCGCATCAGCCCCGAGGAATTCCCGGCCTATGCGCAGTCGCGTCGCTGAGCCGAGCGACCGCACCGTGACGCGCGACGCGACCTCGCGGCGTCGGCGCGCCGTGCACGGGCTCGCACGCGGAGGCGCGCCACCGCGCTGACGGCTTTTCGTTCCTCCCGCCACGTCGCCATCGCGCCACGGAGCCACGAGTGCACGCTTCCTTCCTCACCCACGCACGTTCGCGTTACCTCTGGATCGCGCTCGCCCTGTGCGTGGCGTCGATCACCGCGTACGTCTGGCACGACCCCGGCATCGCGCCGAACGGCGGGACCTGGCTGGGCTACACCCTCGGCACGATCGGCGCGCTGCTGATCGTCTGGCTCATGCTGTTCGGCGTGCGCAAGCGCAGCTACGCGAGCACGCTCGGCAGCACGCTCGGATGGCTGTCCGCGCACGTCTACCTCGGCACCGCGCTGATCCTGATCGCGCTGCTGCACTCGGGCTTCCAGTTCGGCTGGAATCTGCACACGCTCGCGCTCGTGCTCATGCTCGCGGTGATCTTCAGCGGCTTCTTCGGCGTCTACGCCTACCTGCGCTACCCGACACTCATGACGCGCAACCGCGACAGCGCGACACGCGACGCGATGCTCGAGGAAGTCGCCGAGATCGACCAGAACGCACTCGCGCTGGCCGACGGCATCGCGCCCGAGATCCACGCCGTCGTGCTGCGCTCGATCCAGAACACGCGCCTCGGCGGCGGCGTGTGGACACAGCTGCGCGCGCGCGACGGATCCGACCTCGCGATCGCCAAGGTGCGCCAGGCGATCGCCGAACGCGCCACGCAGTCCGGCGGCGCGGGCAAGCCGCTGCAGGCCGGCCAGACCCTCGTCGCGATGGTCGACTTCCTCGCCGGCCAGACCGACGATCGCCAGACCGAGGCGCTGCGCAAGCTCATCGACATGCTCTCGCGCAAACGTGCACTCGCCACGCGCGTCGCGCGCGACATCCAGTACCAGGCCGTCATGGAGATCTGGCTCTACGTGCACGTGCCGCTGTCGTTCTCGCTGCTGGCCGCGCTGCTCGGCCACATCGTCGTCGTGTTCTTCTACTGGTGAGCGCCGTGCACGCCGACCTGCCCGCCCACCACCCTGCCCCCGTGGAGCCGACGCGATGCGCTGGCTGATCCGCCGCGTCCTGCGCAAGGGCAAGGGCTCGGTCTCCTACGAGGAGGACATCCACTACGGCGAGGTGCTGACGATCGGCCGCGCCTCGGACCAGGCGATCTTCCTGCCCGACCTGCGCGCCGCGTTGCGGCACGCGAGCGTGACACCGACCGGCAGCGGCCAGTACCGCGTCGAGTCGCTGATCATCGCGGGCATCCGCGTCGACGGCCAGATCACCTACGCGACGACGGTCGGCGCCGGCGCGACGATCGAGATCGGCACGACGCGCATCACCCTGCTCGAGGCGCGCCAGGACTACGACGCCGCGGTGGAGGTCGCGCCGCTCGACCGCAGCGAGCAGGCCGCGGCCAGTGCGCGCCGCGCCAAGCCGACCAGCCTTTCGCAGACCTGGCTCGCCAAGCGCTGGCCGTCGTGGATCGGTTTCCTCGCCGTGCTCGTGTTCGGCCTGCTGCTGCCGATGGCCTCGCACGTCGCCGCGCCGCTCGACAAGGTCCTGCGCGCGGCACCGCTGCCGAGCCTCGCCTCGTGGAGCAGCGGCGAGCTCGATGCCGCGCACCATTTCTTCGGCCAGGACTGCCGCAGCTGCCACGAGAACGCGTTCCTCATGGTGCGCGACACCGCGTGCACGCGCTGCCACGCCGGCACGCCCGCGCACGCCGATCCGGCGCGCTTCAACGTGCCCGAGCTCGGCGACGCACGCTGCGCGACCTGCCACAAGGACCACAACGGCACGCGCGGCATGATCGACCGCGACCAGCGCCTGTGCGCCGACTGCCACGCCGACCTGTCCGTGCGCACGCAGAAGGCCAGCAGCCTGCCCGACATCCGCGATTTCGGCCGCGACCACCCGCAGTTCCACGTCAACCTGCCCGCCTGGGGCAACGATGGGACGTTCACGCCGAAGGTCACGCCGTGGAACGCGACGCTCAAGGAGAACTCGGGCCTCAAGTTCGACCACGCCGTGCACCTGAAGGCCGACGGCCTCAACACACCGAAGGGCCGCAAGACGCTCACCTGCGCGAGCTGCCACACGCCCGAGCCCGGCGGCGCGGCGATGAAGCCGATCGCGTTCGAGACGATGTGCCGCGAGTGCCACGCGCTCGGCTTCGACACGCTCGCGCCGGATCGTCAGGTGCCGCATGCGAACGTCGGCGCGGTCGTCTACACGCTCGACGAGTTCTATGCGCGGCGCGCGCTCGAAGGCGGTTACGAGGATGCGCGCGCACCGACCATCGTGCGCGAACGCCGCCGCCCCGGCTCGCCGCCGCTGTCACGCCAGGAGCAGGTCGAAGCGCTCGCCTGGGCGCGCGACCGCGCCCGCGAGGCCGCGCGCACGCTGTTCACCGGCAAGGCCTGCGTGACCTGCCACAGCATCGCACCGCCGTCGGGACCTGAAGGCGACTGGCGCATCGCGCCGGTACGTGTCGCCGGCGCCTGGTACACGGGCGCGGGCTTCACGCATGCGCGCCACACGACGATGGCTTGCGCCGACTGCCACGCCGGCGCCGAGCGCTCGAAGGCCTCCAACGACCTGCTGATCCCGGGCATCGAGAACTGCCGCCAGTGCCACGCCGGCGGCGAGGCGCCCGACGGCAAGCTCGCGAGCACCTGCATCGCGTGTCACCGCTACCACCAGTCCGACATGCTGACCCTCGACCGGCGCCGATAGGCGGCCGTGTCGGGGCTGAGCTATGATCGCCGCGCCAGGGGTTACCGACTTGCCAGCTGTTTGCTAGCGACGGGAGGTACGATGGGGATCGTCAGGTTCGGCACGCTCGTGCTGGGCGTTTCGCTGCTGGCCGCTTGCGGCGGCGGCAGCAATACGGTCGGCGATGGCGGAACCTCGCCAGGCCCCGATCCGGGC
The DNA here is from genome assembly GCA_029959555.1 of Lysobacteraceae bacterium PS02065. GTDB lineage: Bacteria > Pseudomonadota > Gammaproteobacteria > Xanthomonadales > Rhodanobacteraceae > Dokdonella. Next base: position 38,206 of record JASCPI010000022.1, read on the forward strand.
CCGGGCGGCGATTCGGGCTGCACGGGCTCCTGCGCCAACGCGAACTCGTTCCTGACCCCCGACGACCTGCGCACGATCATCGCCCAGGCCGTCGCCGAAGCCTCCGCGCAGAACACCCCGGCCACGATCACGATCGTCGACCGCGTCGGCAACGTGCTGGCCACCTACCGCATGACCGGTGCGCGCCGCACCCAGCGCGTCGACTCGCAGCGCGGCGTGGACGGCGGCCTCGAAGGCCTCGAGATCCCGAGCGAACTCACCGCCATCGCCAAGGCGATCACCTCGGTGTACTTCTCGTCCGAAGGCAACGCGTTCACCTCGCGCACGGCCGGCCAGGTCGCGCAGGAACACTTCAATCCCGGCGACATCACCGCGCCTTCGGGCCCACTGTTCGGCGTGCAGTTCTCGCAGCTGCCGTGCTCGGACATCAGCGCGCGCTTCGACGGCGTCGGCCCGAGCGCGGGTCCGCACCGTTCGCCGATCGGCATCGCCGCCGATCCGGGCGGCGTGCCGCTGTACAAGGCTGGCGTGCCGGTCGGCGCGATCGGCGTGTCGGCCGACGAGATCTACGGCGTCGACACGTTCGCGGGCGACGTCGACCGCAACCTCGACGAGTACATCGCGCTCGCGGGCACGTTCGGCTTCGCCGCGCCGACCGACCGCCGCGCCGACCGCATCACGGCCGGCGGCCTGTCGCTGCGTTTCACCGACGTGGAGTTCAACCAGCTCGCACGCAACCCGGCCAGCGCGCCGGCGTTCGCGACGCTCGGACCCGGCGTCGGCGAGGTGTTCGCGATCCCGGGCTTCTTCAGCGGCACGATCTCGCGTGGCCTCGCGTTCGGCCAGGTCGAGTCGGGCATCCGTCCCGATCCGGTCAACTTCCCGGGCCTCGACGCGTTCGTCGTCGACGACGGCACCGGCACGAACCGCTTCCCGCCGCGTGCGGGCACCGAGGCGACCGGTGCACTGACCGCGAACGAAGTGCTCGTGCTCATGCGCGAGTCGCTCGCGGTCGCCAACCGCACGCGCGCGCAGGTGCGCAAGCCGCTCGGCTCGCCGGCCGGCGAGACCATCGTCGTGGTCGATTCGAATGGCGTCGTGCTCGGCATCGTGCGCTCGCGCGATGCGCTCGTCGACGCGGTCGACGTGACCACGCAGAAGGCGCGCACGGCAGCCTTCTTCTCGGGCGGCTTCGCCGCAGCCGACCTCGACGGCGTCGCGCCGGTCGCGCTGTTCGACGGCGCGCTCGACCTCGCAGGCGGCCGCCTCGCACTGACCACCGCGACCACGCGCGACCCGTTCGCCTACGTGACCGCGCTGCGCGCGTTCGTGCCCGCGAACAACGCGCTCGCCGACGGTGCGGTGGCCTACTCGACGCGTGCGATCGGCAACCTGTCGCGGCCGTTCTATCCCGATGGCGTGCAAGGCCGACCGCCAGGACCGCTGAGCCTGCCGATCGCGCAGTGGAGCGTATTCAACACGGGCCTCGAGCTCGACCTCGACTACACGCAGGCCGCGCTGTTCCTCGCGTTCTACCTGCAGCAGCTCGGTCTCGCCGTGAGCGTGGACGGCACCGACCTGCCAGCGCTCGGCGAAGCGCCGCGCAACTGCACGGGCATCGACCGCCTGCCCAACGGCATCACGCTGTTCGGCGGCGGCGTGCCGATCTACCGCAACGGCGCGCTGGTCGGCGCGATCGGCGCCTCGGGCGACGGCACCGACCAGAGTGACCTCGTCGCGTTCCTCGGCCTGCACAACGCGGGCGTGTCGCTCGGCACCGGCGTCGGCAACGCGCCGACCACGATGCGCGCGGATCGCCTGTCGCCGCAGGGCGCACGCCTGCTGTACGTGCAATGCCCGCAATCACCGTTCATCGGGTCCAACGAGCAATACGTCTGCGAGGGCAAGTGATGCGCCACGCCGCGTTCCGCACGAAAGCCCTGTTGCTCGCGACCACGGCCGCGGCCGGCGTACTCGCCACGCCGGCACTGCACGCGCAGGAGTTCACGGCGACCTGGCTGCAGCTGATCGGTCTGCTGCCCGCGCCGACCTACGATCCCTACGCGTCGCAGATCCCGCGCCGGCGACCGGGTCATCCGCCCGAGCCGCTGCCGATGTTCGTCGAGCAGAATCCCGGCGCGGTCAATCCCGCACCGGTCGACCAGGCCGGCAGCTTCGTGCCCGTGCCCGACCGCTGGCGCATCATGGAATCGCTCGGCGTCAACACGCCGTGGTACGACCCCTACAACCAGAACGTACTCAAGGGCGACAAGCCCGTGTTCGGCGAAGACTGGTTCTTCGCGTTCACGGGCATCTCCGACACGCTGCTCGAACCGCGCGGCATTCCGACCCCGGTCGGCCCGCAGTCGAGTCCCTCACCGGGCTCCAACGACGTCCTCGGCGACACCGACCAGGTCATCTTCGCGCAGACCTTCCTGACCAGCTTTCTGCTCTACAAGGGCGACACCGCGTTCAAGCCACCGGACATCGAGTTCAAGGCCGCGCTCGCGTTCAACTACAACCGCGTGCAGACCGAGGAAGTGCGCGCGCTGCAGCTCGACCCGCGCCTGGGCAAGGTGCGCGACGACGGCTTCATCGGCGTGCAGGAGCTGTTCGTCACGCGCGACCTTCGCACGGTGTCGGCGCGCTACGACGTCGACGAGGTGCGTGTCGGCATCCAGCCGTTCTCGTCGGACTTCCGCGGCTTCCTGTTCCAGGACAACCAGCTCGGCGTGCGTTTCTTCGGCAACCGCGACAACAACAAGTGGCAATACAACGCCGCATGGTTCCGCCGCCTCGAGAAGGATTTCAACTCGGGGCTCAACGACGTCACCGAGTCGCCGCGCGACGACGACATCCTGCTCGCGAGCCTGTACCGCCAGGATTTTCCGTTCATCGGCTTCACCTCGCAGGCGATCGTCGCGTGGAACCGCAACCGCGAGGACGAGAGCTTCTACGACTCCAACGGTTTCATCCAGCGCCCGGCCGCGATCGGCCGCGAGGCGCCGCGCACCTACGACGTCGGCTACATCGGCTACAACGGCGACGGCCATATCGGCCGCCTCAACCTCACCGTGGCGGCTTACCTCGCGCTCGGTGACCAGTCGGCCGGCGTGTTCGTGCCGCAGGGCACCGACATCCGCGCGGGTTTCTTCGCAGCCGAGGCGTCGATGGATTTCGACTGGACGCGCGTGCGCGGCTCGGTCGCGTGGGCCTCGGGCGACGACGATCCGTTCGACGACCGCTCGACCGGCTTCGACGCGATCTTCGAGAACCCGATCTTCGCCGGTGCCGACACGAGCTACTGGGTGCGCCAGAACATCCCGCTCATCGGCGGTGGCGGCGTCGCACTCGCCTCGCGCAACGGCCTGCTCGCGAACCTGCGTTCGTCGAAGGAGCAGGGCCAGTCGAACTTCGACAACCCGGGCATCCGCCTGGTCGGGCTCGGCGCCGATTTCGACCTCACGCCGCAGTCGCGCCTGTCCACGAACGTCAACCACCTGTGGTTCGACGACACCGCGATCCTGCGCGCCGTGCGCGCGCAGCCCAACGTGGATCGCGACATCGGTACCGACGTCTCGGCGGCGTGGATCTGGCGCCCGTTCTTCACCCAGAACATCGTGTTCCGGCTGTCGGCTGCGACGCTGCTGCCGGGGCGCGGACTCAAGGATCTCTACGGCGACGACACCCGCTATTACACGGTGCTCGGCAACCTGATCTTCACGTACTGAGCTTCACCTGACCTGGGGGACGCGAAGGCATGAAACGCATCGTCGCTGTGTTCGGCCTGCTCGCCGGCATGCTGGCCGCGCCCGCGTGGGCGGACAGCAGCAAGCCCGAGAAGGTCGAGCGCGAGTACGTCACCGCGCCGTCGGCTCCCGCGTTCCAGACCTGGGAACAGGCCGACGCGAAGTCGGCCGGCTGCACGAGCTGCCACACCGCGACCGACCGCAAGACCATGCACGCGACGCCAGCCGTCGTGCTCGGCTGCACCGACTGCCACGGCGGCGACGCGAACGTGCGCGCTCCGGCCGGCGTGACCGAAGGCGTCGACTACCGCGCCGCGATCGACCGTGCCCACGTGCTGCCGCGCTATCCGTCGCGCTGGACCTCGGCGGCCAATCCCGAGCGCAGCTACACGTGGCTGCTGCAGGAGTCGCCCGAGTTCGTGCGCTTCGTGAACCCGGGCGACCTGCGCATCGCGCGCGAAGCCTGCGGGGCCTGCCACCTGCCCGTGATCCAGGCCAACGAGAAGAGCCTCATGGCCAATGCCGCGATGTTCTGGGGCGCGGCCGCGTACAACAACGGCATCCTGCCGTACAAGCATTCGATCCTCGGCGAGGCCTACAACCGCGAGGGCGAAGCCGTCAGTGTCGAGAACGGCATCCCGAACGATGCCGCGATGGACAAGCGCGGCATCCTGCCCAAGATCAGCCCGATGCCGTCGTGGGAGACGGTGCCGCCCGGCGACGTGTTCCGCGTGTTCGAGCGCGGCGGCCGCAACGTCAACAACGTGTTCGCCGAGATCGGCCTGCCCAACGAGTTCGGCCAGATCCAGCGCCTCGAGGAACCGGGCCGCCCCGACCTCAAGCAGTCGTTCCGAGGTCCGGGCACGGCGCTGCGCGTGTCGATCCCGGTGCTCAACATCCACAAGACGCGCCTCAACGATCCCTTCATCTGGATGCTCGGCACCAACGACAACCCGGGCGACTACCGCTCGTCGGGCTGCAGCGCCTGCCACGTCGTCTACGCCAACGACCGCGATCCGCGCCACTCGGCGATCTACGCGAAGTTCGGCAACACCGGCACGAGCCAGACCGCCGATCCGACGATCCCGAAGGGTGTTTCGGGCCATCCGCTCAAGCACGAGTTCACACGGGCCATCCCGACCAGCCAGTGCATGATCTGCCACATGCACCAGCCGAACATGTTCATCAACTCGATGCTCGGCTACACGATGTGGGACTACGAATCGGATGCGCCCTTCATGTGGCCGGCCGAACAGCAGTACCCCGACGCCGAGAAGATGCGCAAGATCCTCGACCGCAACCCCGAGGAAGCGGCGATCCGCGGCAAGTGGGGCGATCCCGAGTTCGTCAAGGACGTCTCGCTGCTCAACCCGCAGCTCAAGGACACGCAGTTCGCCGACTACCACGGCCACGGCTGGAACTTCCGCGCGATCTACAAGCGCGACCGCAAGGGCAACCTGCTCGACAAGGACGGCGGCCAGATCGCCGCGAACGATCCCGACAAGTGGAAGAAGGGCGTGCACATGTCCTCGATCCACGTCGACGTGGGCATGCAGTGCGTGGACTGCCACTTCTCGCAGGACAACCACGGCAACGGGTATCTCAAGGCCGAGGTCATGGGCGCGGTCGAGATCCAGTGCCAGGACTGCCACGGCACCGCCGATGCCCTGCCCACGCTCAAGACCTCGGGCCCGGCCGCGTCGAGCTACGGTACCAACCTGCTGCTGATCCGCAACCCGGACGGCAAGAAGCGCTTCGAATGGGTCGGCGACTCGCTCGTGCAGCGCTCGGCGGTGACGCCGGGCCTCGAGTGGACGATGAGCCTCGTGAAGCAGACCACCGATCCGCTCTCGGGCAGCTACAACGAGAAGGCCACGCGCGCGCACACGATGGCGATGGGCACCGACGAACTGAAGTGGGGTGCCGACGTGCCGGCGGACCAGCGCGCGCACTCCGAGGACAAGATGCTCTGCTACGCCTGCCACACCTCGTGGACGACGAGCTGCGGCGGCTGCCACCTGCCGATCCAGGCGAACTGGAAGACCGAACGCCACAAGTACGAAGGCGGCTTCACGCGCAACTTCGCGACCTACAACCCGCAGGTCGCGCGCGACGAGATGTTCTTCCTCGGCAAGCACGGCGGCATCAAGGACGGCAAGATCGCGCCGGTGCGCTCGTCGTCGGCGCTGGTGCTGTCCTCGACCAACATCAACCGCGAGAAGATCTACATCCAGCAGCCGCCGGTGTCCTCGGCCGGCTACAGCTCGCAGGCGTTCGCGCCGCACTACCCGCACACCGAGCGCAAGACCGAGACCAAGGACTGCGAGGACTGCCATCTCTCGCGCGCCAACGACAACAACGCGATCATGGCGCAGCTGCTGCTGCTCGGCACCAAGTTCGTCGACTTCGTCGGCTACAACGCCTGGGTCGGCGGCGACGGCGAGATCAACGCCGTGCGCGTGACCGAATGGGACGAACCGCAGGCCGTGGTCGGCAGCTACCTGCACAAGTACGCCTACCCCGACTGGTTCAAGGAGCATGAGCAGCGCGACCTGCGCCTGCCCGAGGCGCAGCAGCACACGGCCGGCACCGCATCGTGCCTGCAGCTGCGCGGCGAGTACGTGTTCGTCGCCGAAGGCCGCAACGGCATGCGCGTCTACGACGTCGCGAGCATCGCGAACAAGGGCTTCTCGCAGAAGATCGTCACCGCGCCGTTCTCGCCGCTCGGCCAGGACACGCGCATCGCCTCGAAGAACGCGACCTGCGTCGCGATGGCGACCACGCAGCCGGTCGCGCCGTCGCGCAACCAGGGCGAGCTCATGCGCGGCCCGAACGCCGAGCAGCCGATGCACGCGGTCTACAAGTACGCGTTCATCACCGATGCCGAGGAAGGTCTCATCGCGGCCGACATCGAGACGCTCGCCGACGGCGAGGCGCGCAACAACGACCTGACCCGCGCGATGACCTGGAACGCCGGCGGCGTGCTCAAGGGCGCTCGCCACCTCGCGATCGCGGGCACCACGATCTACGTGATCGCCGATGCCGGCGTGGTCGTCGTCGACGTCGACGACCCGCTCGCGCCGAAGCTCGTCACGACCGTGCCGATCAGGGACGCGCGTGCGAGCCAGGTGCAGTTCCGCTACCTGTTCGTCACCGCGGCCGATGGCCTGCACGTCGTCGACGTGACCCGCCCCGAGGCCGCGCGTGAAGTGCCCGGCGCGTTCCTCGCCCTGCGCGATCCGCACAAGCTGCACGTGGCACGCACCTACGCCTACGTCGCCAACGGCGCCGAAGGCCTCGCGATCGTCGACGTGACGAATCCCGAGAGGCCGTCGCTTTACCAGATGTTCAGCGCGAACGGACGCATCGCCGATGCGCGCGACGTCGTCGTCGCGACCACCAATGCCTCGCTGTTCGCCTACGTCGCCGACGGTGCGCAAGGACTCAAGGTGCTGCAGCTGACCTCGCCCGAGACGCAGCCCAACTTCTACGGCTTCGCTCCCGAGCCCAAGCCGCAGCTGATCGCGTGGTACCCGACGGGCAAGCCCGCGCTGTCGCTGTCACGCGGCCTCGAGCGCGACCGTGCCGTCGACGAGAGCGGCCACCAGGTCGCGATCTTCGGCCGCATCGGCTCGCGCCCGTTCACGCTCGAGGAAAGCCGCCGCCTGTACCTGCGCAAGGACGGCACGCCGTGGTACGTCAGCAACGATCCGTCGGTACACGCGACGACCGCGGACGTTCCAGCGTCGCAGGCGCCTGCGACGAACGCTACGAACGCGACGACGGCGACCGCGGCACCCCGCGCGATGCCGATGACCCACGCGACGAAGCCGGCCGCGCCGATGCGGTGAGTGCCCACGGGAAGAATGGGTCAGGTTCAAGACATGGGGTCATGTTCATGTGTCCGGCGAGGTGATCGAGCATGCGGCGGACACCTCGGGACACATGAACCTGACCCCATGTCGTCGCGCCCCACATCGGACTCCATGTCGCCGGGACGTCACCTCGCGACATGCTTCGCCGTCCCATGGCCATGCCGCCGGACTTCGTGATGCCCGCACCGTCGGTCCGATTGCCTGAATCGCAGCCTCTTCGGCGCGACGAGGCCTGCACGATGCGGTCACGCTTCGAGGCTACACTCGCACGATGCCCTCACGTCATGCCGCACCGCTTGCGACCGGTGCCCATCCGCAACTGCGCCTGCTGGCCCAGCAGGCCTTCAGCCGTACCGCCGGCGCGCCACTGATCGGCGGCAATGCCGTCGACCTGCTCATCGACGCCGAAGCCAACTTCGACGCCTGGCTCGCCGCGATCGCGTCCGCGCAGCGCAGCGTGCTCATGGAGAACTACATCTTCCGCGACGACGCGCTCGCGCAACGCTTCCGCGACGCACTCGTCGAACGCGCGCAGGCCGGCGTGCACGTCTGCGTGATCCGCGACTGGCTCGGCTGCTTCGGCCAGTCGCCGGCACGCTTCTGGCGCCCGCTCGTCGCCGCGGGCGGCGAGGTGCGCACGTTCAACGCACCGCGGCTCGCGAGCCCGTTCGGTTGGCTCTCGCGCGATCACCGCAAGCTGCTCGTGGTCGACGGCGACGTCGGCTTCGTCTCGGGCATCTGCGTCAGTGCGAAGTGGCTCGGCGACGAGGCGCGCGGCATCGCGCCGTGGCGCGACACGGGCGTGTCGCTGCGCGGCCCGGCGGTGCGCGAACTCGTGCACGCGTTCGCCGACAGCTGGTCGCGCGTCGGCGCGCCGTTCTCCGATGCGATACTGTCGGCGGCGAACGGTGAAGCGCCGGCTCCCGTCGGCGACATCGACGTGCGCGTGGTCGCGACGGTGCCGAACGCGGCCGGCCTGTACCGGCTAGACCAGCTCATCGCCGCGATGGCGCGCCATCGCCTGTGGCTCACCGATGCGTACTTCGTCGGGGTCGCACCGTACGTGCAGGCGCTCGCGGCGGCCGCGCGCGACGGCGTCGACGTGCGCCTGCTCGTGCCCGGCACGAGCGACATCCCGGCCGTCGGTGCACTGTCACGCGCAGGCTATCGCCCGCTGCTCGAGGCCGGCGTGCGCGTCTACGAGTGGAACGGTTCGATGCTGCACGCCAAGACCGCGGTCGCCGACGGACGCTGGGCGCGTGTCGGTTCGAGCAACCTCAACATGGCCAGCTGGGTCGGCAACTGCGAAATCGACGTCGCCGTCGAGGACGAGGACTTCGCGAAACGCATGGAGTCGCAGTACGAGGCCGACCTCGCCAACGCGACCGAGATCGTGCTGCGCGAGCACCGCCGCGACCGGCGTCGCCGGCGCGCCCATCTCGCGCAGCGCCAGGGCGGTGGCGGCGGGAGCTCCGGACGCGCCGCCGCGGGCGCCCTGCGACTGGCCAACACGGTCGGCGCGGCGATCACCAATCGCCGCGTTCTCGGCCAGGCCGAGAACGGCGTGCTGGTCGTCGGTGCGCTGTTGCTGCTCGTGCTGTCGATCGTCGCGTTCGCATGGCCGCGCGTGCTCGCGTGGCCGCTCGGCCTGCTCGGCGCGTGGTTCAGCCTCGGCCTGCTCGCGCGCTGGCGCGAGTCGCGCCGCGCCCGGAAGCCCTAGCCTCCGGGCACGCACGCGAAAGCCGTTCAATCCACCGAGAAGTGCTGCAGGCTCACCGGCGTCGTGCCGAGCGTGAGCGTCCATCCGTCGAGCGTTCCGGTATCGGCAGCAGCGCTGTCACCGATGCACACCTGCCACGTCCCGACCTTGCTCTGCCCCGCGAGCGAGTTGAGGGTGCCGGGGACCGCCGCGCCGGGCGAAGGCGAGTAGCTGCACGGCGAACCGGCAAACGCGCAGATCACATCGCCCGTCGCGAGATCGGAGGGCACCTTGCCCATCTGCTCCGACGGATCGGTCGCGCTGTCCACGTAGGTCAGCGGGTTCGCGATCGCGAGGTTGGAATTCTCGCCGAATCCGGCCGTGTCGTTGCCGTCGTCCGCGGTCTCGACGACGCCCGGGCGCGACACCAGCGTGATCGGCGAGCCTCCCGCCGGACTGAAGAGCTTGATCGTGAGATCGCCGACGAACGTGTGCGACATCGCGATGTCGACGGACACGGTCGACACGGTGTCGCCACCACCGCCGCCCGAGGGCACCGCGATCGCATTGCACAGCATCGAGCCCTGACTGCCGTTGTAGCCGTTGTCGGGAATCGCCAGGGCGAGACCCGGGCCCGCCGTGTAGGTCTGGGCCGATACGGCAGCCGGCATGGCCAGCAGGAACAGACATCCGAAACCGCGAACCGTGATGCTCATCGACATGTCCTTGTGTGATGCGAGCGGCAGAGGGAGGCCGACACCATGACGTCCGGCCCATGGCATTGCGGAAAGGATTGTGATCGAGAGGCCACGAGCCCGCAACCCGCAACCCGCCACAGCGACACGCCGCTCCGCGGAGCGGTCACTCCTTCGGCGGCAGCACCACGATCGTGAGCCAGAAGTTCTCGATGCTGCGGATCACCTCGATGAACTGGTCGAACTCGACCGGCTTGGTGATGAAGCAGTTCGCGTGCAGGTCGTAGGCACGCAGCAGGTCCTGCTCGGTGCGCGAGCTGGTCAGCACGACGACGGGGATGTGCTTGAGTCGAGGATCGACCTTGATCGCGGACAGCACCTCGCGCCCGTCCAGCCTCGGCAGGTTGAGGTCGAGCAGCACGAGGTCGGGCTGCGGCGCGTCCTTCCACGGCCCTTCGCGGCGCAGGAAGGCGAGCGCCTGCTCGCCGTCGTTGACGACGTGCAGGCGGTTGCGGATATGGCCTTCGGCGAAGGCCTCGCGCGTGAGGCGCACGTCACCCTCGTTGTCCTCCACGAGGAGGATCTCGATCAGGCGACCGCCCAGCACGGTGTCGTGGCTCATGTGAGGTCCTGTACGGCGGGTAGAGTGAAATGGAACGTGCTGCCGGCACCTTCGTCGGATTCGACCCAGATCGTGCCGTCGCTGCCCTCGATGATCTTGCGGCAGATCGCCAGACCGATGCCCGTGCCCGGGTACTGCGTGCGCGTGTGCAGGCGCTGGAAGATCGCGAACACGCGCTCGCGGTGCTGCGGCAGGATGCCGATGCCGTTGTCGGCGACCGCGACGCGACACGAACCGCCCTCGCACGACGCGGTCACGCGGATCACCGGGGGCGCTTCACCGCGGAACTTGAGTGCGTTGCCGATGAGGTTCTGCATGACCTGCGTGAGCTGGCCGGGAATCGCGAGTGCCTCGCAGTCGGCATCGATCTCGACCACCGCACCGGTCTCGGCGATCGCTTCCTGCAACGCGTCGGTGGCCGCGCGCGCGACGCGCCCGACGTGGGTCGGCACCGGCAAGGCACCGGAGCGGCCCAGTCGCGCGTAGGCGAGAAGATCCTGGATGAGGCGCTGCATGCGCGTCGCGCCGTCGACCGCGTAGGCGATGAAATCGTCGGCGTCGGCATCGAGACGCCCGCGGTAGCGGCGCGACAGCAGCTGCACGTAGCTCGCGACCATGCGCAGCGGCTCCTGCAGGTCGTGCGAGGCGACGTAGGCGAACTGCTCGAGATCGGCATTCGAACGCTCGAGCTCGCGCGTCTTCTGGATCAGCGCGGCCTCGGCCGACTTGCGCTGGGTGATGTCGCGCAGGAAGGCGGTGAAGAACGTGTCGTCGTCGCTGCGCCACGCCGAAAGCAGGATCTCGACGGGGAACTCGGCACCGTCGGCGCGCTGCCCGGACAGCTCCACGGCATGCCCGATGACGTGCGCAGGCCCTCCGGCGAGGACACGCTCGAGGCCGTTCTGATGCGCGTCCCGGAAGCGCTCGGGCATGAGCCGCGTCAACGACTCGCCCGCCATGCGCGTGGCGTCGACGCCGAACATGAGCGCCGCGGCGGGATTCATGTAGAGGATCCTGCCGCGGCTGTCGGCGGTGATGATGCCGGCGTTCGCGGTTTCGGTGATCGCCTGCTGGGCGCGCTCGCTGCGCCGCAGTTCCGCCGTCATGAGATTGGCGAGGTGCATCGCGCGTGCGCGATGGCCGGCGAGGATCCAGGTGATCGCGAACAGCACCAGTGACGCGAGGAGCCCACCCGCGAGCACCTTGGAGGCGAGCCCCGATGTCAAGGCGGCGACCGCGGCCGGCCGCAGCTCGCCGTACACCGTCCAGGTACGTCCCGGCAGCTCCACCGGCTGCGACGACAGCGTCCCGTCCACGTCGAAGTCGGCATGCTCGAACAGCGCCGGCGTGCCGGAAGGTGCGCCGTCGTCAACGATGCGCAAGGCGAGATCCGGCTGGCCGATGTCGGCCAGTGAACGCGCGACGACGCGCGCGATGTCGACCGATGCGTACACGAAGCCGCGGTCCGCCGCCATGCCGAAGCCCGACTGCACGGGCGCGATGACGACGAAGCCCACACGTCGACGCGGGTCGTGGAAGCGCGTGAAGTCGATGCGCGGCGATACGCGCGCATGGCCGCTCGCGCGCGCGCGACGTATCGTCTCGAGGTGATCGGGATCGGCCGCGATGTTGTAGCCGATCGACTGGCGCACGACGCTGTCGTCCGGACTGACGTAGATGACCGGGATCGTCTCGTCCGTCGGCGCGTCCGGCCACACCGCGACGGGCTTTCCTTCGACCGACACGCTGCGCCTGCCCTCGGCATCCAGCGTGACCGACAGCGAACTGGTGGCATGTCCCGCCGCGATGACACCGACGAAACGTTCGCGCAGGTTGACGCTGCCGAGGTAGCGCGACCATTCATCGGGTTCGACATGATCCGAGGCCTGGAACAACCCGACGAGACCGTCGATGAGCGCGATCGGACTCTGGGCATTGACGGTGATCGCGCTGGCGAAACGATCGACCGCCGACGTGGCCTGCGACTCGATGCTCTCCACCGCATCCTCCAACGCGACACGCCACAACAGCGCGGTCGTGCCGAGCGACAGCACGAGCACGGCGCTCGCGACGACGAGACCTGTGCGGTCGCGAACCGGTTCCAGCGACCTCCCGCTCGAACGTGCCGATCCCTCGCGCTGGTTGCGCAGGCGTACCGAAGCGAGCAGCCCGAGGCCGCCGATCACGAGGACGAGCGCGCTCGGCACGCGCATCGCACCCGGCATCACCACCGGAAGGCGTTGCGGAAGATCGCCCCACAGCAGGAAAAGACCGAACAGGCCGAGTGCCGCGGCGATCGCGCCGGAAAGGCCGAGCAGCAGGTGCCGACCCCATTGCGGCGGGAGCACGCCGTCGAGCACGAGGGCGGCCCCTATGCAGAACAACCCGGCCGCGACGTTCTGGGTGATCGGCGGCGTGTTGACGATGTCCCATGGTGATGCGGATCCCGACACGATGAAGGTCACCAGCTGCACGCTGCAGGCCAGCGCGATGACCGCACCGCAGGCGACGGCACCACGGCGCCCGCCGGGACGCAGGCGGAACACGAACGCGAGCGCCACGAGCAACGCCAGCAACGCGGTCGCCGGGCGGATCTGCAGGCTCTCGTCGCCCGTCAGCGCATGCCACGTGAACGCACCGACCGAGACCACGACGAGCGCGCCGATGCAGCTCACGTACACCGGGTCGTGGCGGAACGCCGTGGCGAGTACGGCTTTCAGCGCAGGACTCCGCGGCCTCCGGCGAGCTGGACGCCCTGGGCGAAGCGTGCGGCATCGACCGGCTTGCCGAGCAGATAACCCTGTGCGAGACGGCAGTCCAGACCGTGCAGGAAGGCGAGCTGCGCCTGTGTCTCGACACCTTCGGCGACGACCTCCAGACCGAGGTTGCTCGCCATCGCGACGATCGTGCGCACGATCGCCGCGTCGCGCTCGTCCTCGACGACACCGGCGAGGAAGCTGCGATCGATCTTGAGCAGGTCGACCGGGAAGCGGCGCAGGTAGGCCAGTGAACTGAAACCCGTGCCGAAGTCGTCGATCGCGACCTTCACGCCGCGCGCGCGCAACGCCGCGAGCGTGCCGCGCGACTCGCCACTCTGCATGACGTGCTCGGTGAGCTCCACGACGAGCCGCCAGGCGTCCAGCCCGCTCGCCGCGAGCGCACGTGCGACCACGCCATCGAGCTCCTCGCTCGAGGACTGGTGCGAGGACACGTTGACGGCGATGTGCAGCGCCTTGCCGCCGACATCGGGCCAGCTCGCCGCCTCGCGGCTGGCCTGCTCGATCACCCACGCGCCGATCGGCACGATGAGCCCCGACTGCTCGGCGACTTCGAGGAACTGGTCCGGCGCGAGGCGCCCACGGGTCGGATGGTTCCAGCGCAGCAACGCCTCGGCACCGGCGAGCCGCGAGCCGTCCACTTCGAAGATGGGCTGGTAGAACAGCTCGAACTCGTCACGCTCGAGCGCCTGGCGAAGGTCGTGTTCGAGCGCGACGCGCTCGAGCGCCGCGCTGTTCATCTGCGCGGAGTAGAAGCGGAACGTGTTGCTGCCGACGCTCTTGGACTGGTACAGCGCCGTCTCCGCGCACTTGAGCAGCGCGGCGGGTTCTTCTGCGTCGATCGAGAACAGGCTCATGCCGACGTTGGCGCCGAGGTAGAACTGCTTGTCGTAGATGCGCCCCGGCTTGCCGACCGCCTCGATCAGCTCCTCGGCGATGCGCGGCGTGTCCATGATCGCGTCGGTCTCGGTCAGGATCACCGAGAACTCGGCACTGCCCGTGCACGCGAGGAACACGCCGCGCGGCAGGACCTCGCGGATGCGCGCGACCGCGGAGCCGAGCACCATGTCGCCGATGTCGTGGCCGTGCAGCTGGTTGATGCGGCCGATGCCGCTCGGCGCGATCATCATGACCGCCGCGTCGTGGCCACGCCGGTGGCAGGCCGCGACGGACTGGCTCAGCTCCTCGAGGAACATCTGCCGGTTCGGCAGGCCCGTCACGCCATCGTGCGTGGCGAGGTAGTCGAGGCGTTCCTGCACGAGCTTGCGCTCGACCGCGTAGCGCAGCGTGCGCGCGAGCGAGGCGCGGTCGAGGGCGTTCTTGACGATGTAGTCCTGCGCGCCGAGCTGGATCGAGCGCAGCGCGAGCGCCTGGTCGTCGAGGCCACTCATGACCACGATCGGCATCAGCGGTGCGGCACGCTGCAGCGCGCTGACCGTGTCGATGCCCGAGGAATCCGGCAGGCCCGGGTCGACGAGCGCGATCGTGAAGCTGCCTTCGCCGACCAGCTGCAGCGCATCGGCGAGGCGCGGCGCCGTGAAGAATTCGATCTCGGGCTGGGCGAGCAGCTCGCGCACGAAGCGCACGTCGGCGGGATTGTCCTCCACCAGCAGCACGCGCCATGCACCGAGGCGCTCGTTGCTTGTCCCCTCGGGCAGCGACACGACCGACAACCAGAAGTTGCCGACGCTCTGCATGACCGAGAGCAGCTGGTCGAGATCGACCGGCTTGCGGATGTAGCAGTTCGCATGCGACGCGTAGGCGCGCACGATGTCGTCGTTGGCGACCGATCCGGTCAGCACGATGACCGGGATGCGCGCGAGCTGCGGATCGCTCTTGAGCAGCTGCAGCAGCTCGTGGCCCGACAGCCCGGGCAGGTTGAGGTCGAGCAGGATCAGGTCGGGCCGCGCGTGGTGGGCGTGCATGCCCTCGCGACGCAACAGCACCAGCGCTTCGCTGCCGCTCGAGGCGACGCGCAGGTTGTGCAGCAGCTTGCCGTGCCGCAAGGCCTCGACGACGAGGCGCACGTCGCCGGGATTGTCTTCGATCAGCAGGATCTCGAGAGGCCGCGACGTGGCGCCCGCGATCGTGAATCCGCCGTCCACCATTGCCTTCTTCCCCATTCCCCCGCGCCGCCAAGGCACCTGCCGCCCCATGGCGACTTGTGGAAATGGCAGCACTTTACCGATGTTATCCGGGAGTCCGCCTGCGCGGAACCCTTCGACGCACCAGCCATCCCCCGATGGCCAGCGGCGCCGGAACCGGGCAGACTCCCTGCCCCGCTCGCGGTCACCCTGCGTCGACCCGAAGCCCAACCTTACCAAAGCCGACGGCTTGTACGCGATGCCCGAAACACCTTCCGACGCTTCACCCCGCCACGTGTTCACGCCATCGTCATTGAACAGGCTCGCGCGCGACCTGATCGAGGACGCGCTGGGCTCGATCTGGATCGAGGGCGAGCTGTCGAACGTCGCCCGCCCGGCGTCGGGACATCTGTACTTCACGCTCAAGGACAGCGCCGCGCAGGTGCGCTGCGCGATGTTCAGGCCGCGCAGCACGTGGCTGCCGTTCCGTCCCGTCGACGGCATGCAGGTGCTCGTGCGGGCGCGCGCGAGCGTCTACGAGGCGCGCGGCGAGTTCCAGGTCGTCGCCGAACACATGGAACTCGCCGGCGAAGGCGCACTGCGACGCGAATACGAAGCGCTCAAGGCCCGACTCGAGGCCGCCGGGCTGTTCGATCCCGCGCGCAAGCGGCCGTTGCCGGCGCGTCCGCAGCGCATCGGCGTGATCACCTCCCCGAGTGGCGCCGCGGTGCGCGACGTGCTGCACGTGCTCGCACGCCGCTTTCCGCTCGTCGAGGTCGAGATCCTGCCCGTCCCCGTGCAGGGCCGCGAGGCACCGCCGGCGATCGTCGCGATGCTGCGCGCCGCTTCGGCCGCGGCTCGCCACGACGTGCTCGTGCTCGCGCGTGGCGGCGGCTCGCTCGAGGACCTCTGGGCCTTCAACGACGAAGGCGTCGCCCACGCGATCGCCGCGTCGGCGATCCCGGTCGTGTCCGCGATCGGTCACGAAACCGACTTCACGATCGCCGATTTCGTCGCCGACCTGCGCGCGGCGACCCCGTCGGCCGCTGCCGAACGGCTCGTGCCGGACCGCGACGAACTCGCCCGCCACCTCACCGGCCATCTGGCCTGGCTCGGCTCGCGCATGAAGCGTCGCCTCGAAGCCTCGAACCAGCGCCTCGACCACCTGCACGCGCGCCTGCAGGCGCAGCGCCCATCGGCGCGCCTCGCGCGCGGTGCGCGGCAGCTCGACGAGGTCCGTGCACGCCTGCTGCGTGCGATCGATGCAGCCTCGCGGCGTGTGCGCGTGCGCCTGGACGGCTCCGGCGCACGCATGCGTGCCGCGCATCCGCGCAAGCGCCTGGACGAGGCCACGCGCCGCGGCACGCTCGCGCGGCGTGCACTCGAACAGGCGACGCTGCTGGGACTGGACCGTCGCCGCCGCCATCTCGCCGAACTCGCGCGCACGCTGCACGCCGTGAGTCCGCTCGCGACCCTGTCGCGCGGCTACGCGATCCTGCTCGAGCCCGCGACGCGCCGCGTCATGCGCGGCGTCGACGAGGTCCGTGCGGCCGGCCGCGTCACCGCCCTGCTCGGCGACGGCGAGATCATGCTCGGGACCGACACCGACTGAGCACGCGCCGCCGATACGCGGCACAATGCACGGACCTCCCGCCGGAGCGACGTGCATGAAGGCTTCCGACCTGTTCGTCCGGGCCCTCGAGAACGAAGGCGTCGAGTACGTCTTCGGCATCCCGGGCGAAGAAAACCTCGATCTCCTCGAATCGCTGCGCACCTCGTCGATTCGCCTGGTGCTGACGCGCCACGAACAGGCCGCCGGCTTCATGGCCGCGACCTACGGCCGCCTCACCGGCAAGGCCGGCGTCTGCCTCGCCACGCTCGGACCGGGAGCGACCAACCTCGTCACCGCGGCCGCGTACGCGCAGCTCGGCGGCATGCCGATGGCCATGATCACGGGCCAGAAGCCGGTCAAGGTCTCCAAGCAAGGCCATTTCCAGATCGTCGACGTCGTCGACATGATGCAGCCGCTGGCCAAGTACACGCGCCAGATCGTCTCGGCCGACAACATCCCGGCGCGCGTGCGCGAGGCGTTCCGCCGCGCCGAGGAGGAACGCCCCGGCGCGACCCACCTCGAGCTGCCCGAGGACATCGCGCGCGAGTCCAGCGACGCGATCGTGATCCCGCAGAGCTACTCGCGCCGTCCGGTCGCCGACGACAAGGCCGTGCACCGTGCGGTCGAGGCGATCCGCGGTGCGAAGCGCCCGCTGCTCATGATCGGCGCGGGCGCGAACCGAAAGACCAGCAGCCGCATGCTGCGCACGTTCGTCGACCGCACCGGCATCCCGTTCTTCACCACGCAGATGGGCAAGGGCGTGATCGACGAGACGCATCCGCTGTGGCTCGGCAACGCGGCACTGTCGGACGGCGACTTCGTGCACCGTGCGATCGAGCACGCCGACTGCATCATCAACGTCGGCCACGACGTGATCGAGAAGCCGCCGTTCTTCATGCGCCGCGGCCTGCGCACGGTCATCCACGTGAACTACCTCGCGGCCGAGGTCGACACGGTGTACTTCCCGCAGATCGAGGTGGTCGGCGACATCGCGAACACGATCTGGCGCTTCGCCGAGACGATCCAGGCGCAGCCGCAGTGGTCGTTCGACTACTTCGATACGGTGCGCGGACACCTCTGCGAACACCTCGCGCGCAACGCCGACGACGCGCGCTTCCCGATCCACCCGGTGCGCCTCGTCGCCGAGGTGCGCAAGGCGATGCCCGACGACGGCATCCTCTGCCTCGACAACGGCATGTACAAGCTGTGGTTCGCGCGCTACTACCGTTGCACGCAGCCCAACACGCTGCTGCTCGACAACGCGCTCGCGACGATGGGCGCGGGCCTGCCGTCGGCGATCGCCGCGAAGATCGTCAAGCCCGCACGCAAGGTCGTCGCGGTCGCCGGCGACGGCGGCTTCATGATGAATTCGCAGGAACTCGAGACCGCGGTGCGCCTCGGCCTCGACCTCGTCGTGCTGCTGATCCGCGACGATGCCTACGGCATGATCAAGTGGAAGCAGGCCCACATGCGCTTCGCCAACTTCGGCATGGACATGGGCAACCCCGACTTCATCGCCTACGCCGAATCCTACGGCGCGCGCGGCCATCGTCCCGAATCACCCGAGGCGTTCGCGGCGACGCTCGCGCACTGCCTCGACACGCCCGGCGTGCATCTGATCGACCTCGCGGTCGACTACTCCGACAACGACCGCGTGCTCAACCACGAGATCCAGGCGCTCAGCGCGGCGGTGCAGCCGCCCACATGAGTCGGCCTCCCCTCAGCCGGCGCGGCGCATGCTCGCCGCCCTCGCCCGTCCCCCGGAGCCCGTGATGCTCGCGTCGACCTATCCCTATTACCTCGCCAACGAGGCGAAGCGCCCGAACACCGACCTCGAGGTCACCGACAAGTACACGGGCGAGGTCGCCACGCGCGTCGCGCTCGCCGATGCGGCGGCGATCGACGCGGGCATCGCCGCGGCGGTCGAGGCGACCGCGCCGATGCGCCGCTTCACGCCGTACCAGCGCCAGGCCGTGCTCGAGCACTGCGTGAAGCGCTTCCGCGAACGTTCCGACGAGCTCGCGATGGCGCTGTGCATCGAGGCCGGCAAGCCGATCAAGGATTCGCGAGGCGAGGTCTCGCGGCTCATCGACACGTTCAAGATCGCGTCCGAGGAAGCCGTGCGCATCGACGGCGAGGTGATCAACCTCGAGATCTCGGCGCGCGCGAAGGGCTATCGCGGTTTCACGCGGCGCGTGCCGATCGGGCCGTGCTCGTTCATCTCGCCGTTCAACTTCCCGCTCAACCTCGCCGCGCACAAGGTCGCGCCGGCGATCGCGGCGGGCTGCCCGTTCGTGCTCAAGCCGGCCAGCCGCACGCCGATCGGCGCGTTGATCATCGGCGAAGTGCTCGCCGAGACCGATCTCCCGAAAGGCGCCTTCTCGATCCTGCCCGCGCACCGCGACGGCGCCGACCTGTTCACGACCGACGAGCGCTTCAAGCTGCTGTCGTTCACGGGCTCGCCCGCAGTCGGCTGGGACCTCAAGGCCAAGGCCGGCAAGAAGAAGGTCGTGCTCGAACTCGGCGGCAACGCGGCCGTCATCGTCGACGCCGACCAGCGACCGCATCTCGACGACGTCGTCGCGCGCCTGATCTTCGGCGCGTTCTACCAGTCCGGGCAGAGCTGCATCGGCGTGCAGCGCATCCTCGTCCACGACGAGGTCTACGACGAACTGCGCGAACGCTTCGTCACCGCGACGAAGAAACTCGTCGCGGGCGATCCGAAGCACGAGAACACCTTCGTCGGCCCGATGATCGACGAGAAGGAAGCCAAACGCCTCGACGGCTGGATCCAGGAAGCGGTCGCGGCGGGGGCGACGCTGCTCTGCGGCGGCAAGCGTGACGGTGCGATGCTCGAGGCGACCGTGCTCGAAGGCGTCGCGCCCGACCAGAAGGTCGCCTGCCTCGAAGCGTTCGGGCCGGTCGCGCTGCTGCAGCGCGTGAAGGGTTTCGACGAAGCCCTCGAAGCCGTCAACGCGAGCGACTTCGGCCTGCAGGCCGGCGTGTTCACGAACGACCTCCACAAGGCGATGCGCGCCTGGGACGAACTCGACGTCGGCGGCGTGCTCGTCAACGAAGTGTCGAGCTTCCGCGTCGACAACATGCCCTACGGCGGCGTCAAGGATTCGGGCCTCGGCCGCGAAGGCATTCGCTACGCGATCCAGGACATGACCGAGGAACGCCTGCTCGTGATCCGCGATCGCCCAGCCTGATCGCTCAACGTTCGACGCGACGCGGCCACAGCGCCGCGGCGATCAGCGCGGCCGCGAGGCTCGCGCCCCACAGTGCGGCGACGCCCGCCCAGCCGTGCGCGAGCGCGCCGAGCGTCGCGCCCATGACGAGCGCAGCCCAATGCCACGCGTACGGCCACCACGCACCGCGGTCGCCGCCGGACAAGGCCTCGGCGATCGACTGGCCGAGCTTCACGAGCGTGCCGGTCATGTAGGTCAGGCCGACCGGCAAGCCGCCCTCGCGCGCGAATGCGGCGTTGACCGCGCCCATCGCGAACGTCGCGACGAACGCCGCAGCCCAGGGCTCGCGCCCGCTGCCGAGCAGCGCCGCGACCGCAAGCAGCGCGGCCACGACCGCGACGACGATCGCAGGACGTGCCGACCGGCGCGCGACGAGGAATCCCGCGGTCACGCCGGCGACGAAGGTCGCGATCAACGCGGACGCGACGAGTGCATCGTGCGCCGCACCAGCCAGCCCTGCGGCCAGACGCGTCGAGTTGCCGCTCATGAACGACACGAAGAAGCCGCCCAGGCTCAGGAAGCCGACCGCGTCGACGTAACCGGCCAGCGCCGCGATCGCAGCGGCTTCATGGCGCGTGCGGCGCGGCAGACGCTTCACGGCGCGCCGGCCGCGCGACGCACGGCCTCGATCGCGGGCACGACGTAGTCGTTGCGCGACAGCGGCTTGCCTGCACGCCGTGGCGCATCGAGCGCGTCGATCACGGCGAGCGCCTCGTCGCGGCGACCGACGTGCAGCAGGCAACGCGCGGTCGCGAGTCGCACGTCGAACGCGCGGATGCCGAACGCGTCGCCGAGTGCCGTGTTGCGTGCGACGAGCCGCGCCACCGCGTCACGGTCGCCGCCGGCGCAGGCTCGCGCGTCGCCGTACAACGCGGCGCGCGTGGAGAACTCGTCCTTGTCCTGCGCGTCGGCGATCGGTACCGCCGCCGCGGCATCCTCGGCCGCGCGACGCAGGTCGCCGGCCTGGAACGCGAGATCGGCGGACTGGACGAGGCCGAGCGCGACGAACGGATGCTCGGCACCGAGTGCGGTGCGCATCGCCGCATTCGCGCGATCGCGCCAGACGCGCGCCTCGTCGAAACGATGCCAGCGGAAGTACAGCAGCGCGAGGCCGGTCATCTTGAACGAGGTCTCGCGATGCTCGGCACCGAAATGCTTCTGCATCTTGACGACGACGTCTTCGAGCATCGGGCCGGCGTCCTCGAAACGCCCCTGATCGATGAGCACCTGGGCGAGCTCGCCGAGCGTCGAGGCGTACAGGCCCGTGTCGGCCAGGTCGCGCTCGCGCTGGAACGCGAGCGACTCGCGCAGGAAGCGTTCCGCGCCCGGCAGGTCGGTCTTCGGATAGGCACGCGGGATGCTCGCGAAGCCGAGCAGGTTCGCGTAGAACTTCGGCAGCGCCTCGCGCACGGGTTTCGCGACCGCGATCGCGCGGTCGATGAAGCCGATGCTCGCGTCCCACTGGCCGATGTGGTTGTGCACGATCGACTGCGCGCTGTAGAGCTCGGCGAGCACGAGCGGATCCGCGACATGCTCGGCTTCGGCCTGCGCGGACGCCGTGGCGAGTTCGGCGACGGCCTCGTCGTACCGGCCGGTCAAGGTGAGGATCTCGCCGACCAGCGTGCGCGCACGCAAGCGCGTGGTGCGCTCGCCCGGCGTCGCCGCGGCACGCGAGGCGACTTCGCGCGCGATCGCGAGCGCGTCGTCGTAGCGGTCGATGCTCTTGAGGCTTCCCGCGACCGTCACGGCGAGCTCGTCGCGGATATCGGGGGCGAGCTGGTCGCTGTCGGCGACCGCGCGCGCGGCATGGCCCAGGAACGTGCCCAGCGTAGTCTCGCTGCCGACGCCGAGCGCCGGATCGGGACTCGCGAGCAGGTTCTGCAGGAAGGCGAGCGAAGCCTCGGCCCGGTTGCGCTGCGCCTCGGTGCTTTCGAGCTGCGCGCTCAGCCGTGCCGCGTGATAACCCGCGAAAGCGGCCAAGGAGACCACCGCCGCGACGGCCAGGCCGACCGCGACGCGATGCCGCCGCACGAACGTGCCGAGCCGGTAGCCAAAAGGGCGTCCTGCCGCGCGCACGGGCTCGCCGTGCAGCCAGCGCGCGAGGTCGTCGGCGAACTCGGCGACGGTCGCGTAGCGATGCACGACCTCTCGCGCGAGCGCCTTGTCGAGGATGCGTGCGAGGTCGCCGCGCACGCTGCGCTGGAACGAGCGCAGGCTCGTGCGGCGGGCCGCGAGCCGCTGTGCGACCGCATCGCCCTGCCCGTCCTTCGCGGCACGCGTGATCGCGACCGCCGGCGACGGCGGCGGCGTCCCACCCACGACACGCGCTGCGGTGTCGATGTCGCGCGCGCCGAAGTCGTATGGCAACACGCCCGCGACGAGCTCGAACAGCACGACACCGAGCGCGTAGACATCGGCCTGGATGCCGACCTGCCCGCGCGCGAGCTGCTCGGGTGCTGCGTATTCGGGCGTCATCGCACGCGCGAGGCCGATCGTCGCGGGCGAGGCGTCGTCGCCGTCGTCGGCGATCAGCCCGGCGACACCGAAATCGAGCAGGCGCACCGAGCCGCGCTCGTCCACGAGCATGTTCGCGGGCTTGAGGTCGCGATGCACGACGAGCCGCGCGTGTGCGTGCTGCACCGCTGCGCAGGCCTCGATGAACAACGTGACGCGCGCGCGCACGTCGAGCCGGTGCGCATCGCACCAGCGCGTGATCGCCTCGCCGTGCACGAACTCGAGCGCGAACCACGGCCGCCCGTCCACGGCGACGCCGCCGTCGATGAAGCGGGCGAGGTTCGGATGCGACAGCGCGGCGAGGATGCGTCGTTCGCGCAGGAAGCGCGCGCGCACTTCGTCGAAATCGAAGCCGCGCCGCACGACCTTGACCGCGACGGTCTGGGTGAAGTCGGCGCCTTCGCGCTCGCCGAGGTAGACCACGCCCATGCCGCCGCGGCCGATGCGCGCGGCGATGCGGAACGACCCGAGCATCGTGCCGACCAGCGGATCGGCACAATCCTCGACGGCAGGCTGCGAGTCGATGTCCTCCGACTCGACCCGCCGGGCTTCGGCGAGCAGGCCGCGAACCTCGTCGAGCAGCACGGCGTCGCCGCCGCACGATGCCACGACGAAGGCCTCGCGTGCCTCGCCGTCGAGGTCGAGGGCGCCGCGCAGGATGCGCAAGGCGTCGAAACCGTGGGACACGCACAACTCCGGGAACCGTCCGAATGCCTCGATGTATCACGCCGCCGCGTGCCGACGCGAGCCTCGCACGCACGCCTTGCGGACCGCGAGACTGATCGGCGCGTTAACGCGTGATCATCGCAACCGTCAGACTCGCGACGCATTCAGCACGCTACCCCGAGACTGGAGCTCCCCTACAGGAGGAGATCGACATGAAGAAGGGCATCATCCTCTGGCTGCTCGGCGTGCCGCTCGGCGGCATCGTGCTGCTCAAGATCTTCGGTTTCATCTGACCGGCTCGACCGGTCGCGACGCGGTCGTCCACGCAGGAAGATTCACCTTGGACGCGAGCACGCAGACCGCGGAAGCAGCAGTGAAACAGCTGTCCGTGGAAACGAAAAAGCCCCCGATGTCGGGGGCTTTTCGATACTGGCGGAGAGAGAGGGATTCGAACCCTCGATAGAGCTTTTGACCCTATACTCCCTTAGCAGGGGAGCCCCTTCGGCCTCTCGGGCATCTCTCCGGGATGTGGCCGGCAGGTGTCGCTGACCCCATGCCGGGCCGCGAACTGTAGCAGCATGGCTCGCCGCGTGGAAGCCGTCACGACGTCCCCCTCCCTTCCTCAGCCCGCGACGATCCCCGATGTGGCGCCAAGCCAGGCGGTGACCGTCACGAGCGACGCGACGGTCGACACGAGGACGACTCTTGCCGTGAGCGCGGCCTCGCGGCCGTGGTACGCCGCGACCATGAAAGGGCCGGTGCCGGTCGGCAACGCCGCGAGCAGCACGGCGCAATGGACCAGCATCGGCGGCAGCGCGAACACCTGCGTGGCGAGCAGCCACGCCAGCAGCGGATGGGCGACGAGTTTCGCGGACACGAGCGCGGCGACCGTGACGGCCGGCACCTCGCCTGACGTGCGCTTGTCGGCCAGGAACAGGCCCAATGCGACGAGCGCGCACGGCGATGCCGAGGCGCCGAGCAGCTCGAGGCCGCGCACGACCGGCGACGGCAACGTGAAACCCGACAGCAGCACGAGCAGGCCCAGCGCCGGTGCGACGAGCAACGGGTTGCGGACCAGCGCACCGCCCACGCGCGCCGCGACGTGACGCGCCCCCTGCCCCGCGTTGACGCCGACTTCGACCAGCACCAGCGCGACCGCGAACAGGACGCAGACCGTCACGATCGTCGCGACGAGAGTGGCCGGCATCGCCGCGGGCCCCAGCACGGCGGCGACGAGCGGGAAGCCGATGAAGCCGGTGTTCGCGTACGACGCATTGAGGCCGTCGATCGAGGCATCGGCTAGCGGACGCGAAGCATGCCTGCGCACGAGTACGGTCACGGAAAAGACGATGCCGACCGACAGCGCGCAGGTCGCCGCGAAACCCGGCTGCAACAACTGCGCGGGATCGGCGCGCGCGACGATGTCGAACAGCAGCGCCGGCAGTGCGAGGTGGACCACATAGCCGTTGAGGCCGCTGGTCGCGTGCCCGTCGAGGACACCACGGCGCCGGACGAGCCAGCCCAGGCCGATCAGCGCGAACACGGGAAGGACGACGGCGACGACGGACGGCATGGCGATCCCGCGATGAAGGGCGCCGAGCGTACGGACGCACATCGATGTGCTCCAATGCTTTTCCACGCCACGATCGATGCCGTTCCGGAATGGTCGACCTCCGCCAGATGCGCTGCTTCGTCGCGCTCGCCGACACCTTGCACTTCGGACGTGCCGCGCAGCGCCTGCACATGACGCAGCCGCCGTTGAGCCGGCAGATCGCGGCGATCGAAAAGGCGCTCGGCGTGCGGCTGGTGGAGCGCGATTCGCGGCGTGTCGCGCTCACGGCCGCCGGGCTGCGCTTCGCCGACGACGCACGCGCCGTGCTGACCGCTGCGGAACAGGCCGAACGCAACGCGCGGCTCGCGCACGCAGGCGAACTCGGCGAAGTGCACGTCGGCTTCATGATGCACGCGGCGCACAGTTCGGTGCCGCCGATGACGCGGCGCTTCACGGCCGCACACCCGGGCGTCGCGCTGCGCCTGCACGAGACGTTTCCGGCCGAACTGCCCGCGCGCATCCTCGATGGCCGCCTCGATGCAGGGATCGGCTTCCGCGTCGACGACACACATGGATTGTGCAGCCGCGTGATCCTCGAGGAGCCTTTGTGCGTCGCGCTGCCTTCCGCGCACGCGCTTTCGGGTCACGCGTCGCTGCGCGCCGGCCAGCTCGCAGGCGAACCGCTCGTCGCGGTCGCCGAAGACGTCGCGCCGACCTTGCGGCGCACGATCCACGACCATCTGCTGCGCGCCGGCGTGGCGCCCGACATCCGCCTCGAGACGCATCTGCAGCAGAGCATCGTGAGCCTCGTCGCCGAAGGGCTCGGCGTCGCCCTCGTGCCGTCGTCGATGCGGCGGATCACGCTGCCTGGGCTCGCGTACCGCGACCTCGAGGATGCGCCGACGATCGAGCAGGTCATCTACTGGCGGCGCGACAACCTCAATCCCGCACTGCCCCGCCTGCTCGCGAGCCTCGAGGCGATCGACGGCGAGGCGTGAAGCGCGTCGTCGCGCTCCACCTGACCAAGAATGCTGCTGGCCATTCTGGCGCGAACCGTCGCGACCGGACGCCTGCGTCAGGTTCATTTGCCCGATGTGCGCTTGGAGGTCGGCTGCGAATCAAGGCAAATGAACCTGACCCCGGCTTGTGGCGGCCCGCCGCCGATGGGCAAAACGCGGAAAGCACGAGGCCCGCCGAAGCGGGCCCCGTCCTGGTGTTCGTGCTCGTGTGTCTTCGTCGACGGGAACGGCATCGTCATGCGATGCCTTCACGTCGCCATCATCGCGCCGACCCCCTGATCGGTGCCGGCTTGACGCGGCCGGCGCAGCGATGATTCGACCCTGGTGCCACCGCAGCGTGGCGACCGGTTTCCTCAGACCTGCTCGACCGGACCAGCCTCGTCCGGGTGCTGCTCGCGCTTGATGCGCTGGTAGATCTCCTCACGGTGAACGGCGACATCCTTCGGGGCGTTGATACCGATACGCACCTGGTTGCCCTTCACGCCGAGGACGGTGACGGTCACTTCGTCACCGATCATCAGAGTCTCTCCGACTCGACGGGTCAAAATCAGCATTTCCTACTCTCCTTGACGCATGTGTTGTCGGTCCGGAGTCGGGATCCTCCTGTATGCACGTCCTGTGCAGGCAGGCGACCTTCTCCTCCGGTAGTCGCTGCCAGCCTCCCTCGCTGGACTCGCGACGCATACCCCATAACCAACCGCTATGGCATGTCCGACACCGCATCACCCGCCCCCGCAGGCGATGCAGCACCTAACCATTCGATACTAAGACAGGCGTCCAAACGGCGCAAATGACGAACCGCACAGGGCTTTTCGTCGATGCACCGACGTTTCCGGAATGCAAGTGCCGGTCAGCCCAGACGGCCGCCGACCCACTGCGGAAGCTCCGCGAGCAGTCCGGCGAGTTCGGGCGTGTCGTTGCCGCCACCCTGCGCCATGTCGGGTCGACCGCCGCCCTTGCCGCCGATCGCCGAGGCGACGTGCGCGACGACGTCGCCGGCCTTGATGCGACCGAGCGCCGCACCGCCGACGCCGCCGACCAGCGAAATCTTGCCGTCCGCGCCTGCGGCGAGCAGCACGACGCAGTCGACGAGCTTCTGCTTGAGCGTGTCGACGCCGTCGCGCAGCGCCTTGGCATCGAGGCCGTCGACGCGTGCGGCGACCACCTTGATGCCGGCGACCTCGCGCGCATGGTCGGCCAGGTCGGCCGTCGCCGCGCTCGCGGCGCGCGCCTTGAAGCCGTCGAGCTCGCGCTCGAGCTTCTTCTGGCGATCGAGCAGCTGGCGCAGCTTGTCGACGACATCGCCGGCGCTCGCCGACAGCAGCTCGCCGATCGCGCCGAGGCGCGTCTCCTCGTCGACGACGTGCGCCATCGCAGCCGCACCGCTGACCGCCTCGATGCGCCGCACGCCCGAAGCGACACCGCCTTCGGACAGGATCTTGAACAGGCCGATGTCACCGGTGCGGCCGACGTGCGTGCCGCCGCAGAGTTCGGTCGAGAACGCACCCATGCGCAGCACGCGCACCTCGTCGCCGTACTTCTCGCCGAACAGTGCCATCGCGCCCGATTCGATCGCCGCGTCGTAGGACATGTGGGCGACGTCGGCGCTCGCATTGGCGCGGATCTCGGCGTTGACGAGATCCTCGATGCGACGCAGCTCCTCGCGCGTGACCGGCTGGAAATGCGCGAAGTCGAAGCGCAGGCGATCCGGCGCGACCAGCGAACCCTTCTGGGTCACGTGTTCGCCGAGCACGTGGCGCAGCGCGGCGTGCAGCAGGTGGGTCGCGGAATGGTTGAGCACGATCGCCGCACGGCGCACGCCGTCGACGCGCGCATCGACGCTCGCGCCCGCGGCGAGCGGTGCACGGCCCTGCCAGCGGCCGACGTGACCGTGGAAGGCGCCGCCGAGCTTGATCGTGTCGGTGACGACGAAGCGGCCGTTGGCGGTGACGAGTTCGCCGGTATCACCGACCTGGCCACCCGACTCCGCATAGAACGGCGTGTTCGCGAGCAGCACGATGCCTTCCTCGCCGTCGGCAAGCGACTCGAGGCGGCGGCCGCCACGCACGATCGCGGCGATGCTTTCGCCGTCCGAGGTCAGCGCCTCGTAGCCGAGGAACGTGGTCGGCGCGAGCTGCGAGGCGACTTCGGCCGGCAGCTGGCCCTTGGATTCGAAGCTGCTCGCCGCACGCGCGCGCTCGCGCTGCTCGTCCATGGCCTTCTCGAAACCGGCCATGTCGACGGTGAGCCCACGCTCGCGCGCGATGTCGGCCGTGAGGTCGACCGGGAAACCGTAGGTGTCGTAGAGGCGGAATGCGTCGACGCCCGGTATCGTGTCGCCCGAGCGCGCGGCGACCTCGGCGAACAGCTTCATGCCCTGCTCGAGCGTTTCGCCGAAGCGTTCCTCCTCGGCCTTGAGCGCGCGCTCGACGCGATCGCGCTTCTCGGCGAGTTCGGGATAGGCCTCGCCCATCTCGGCGACGAGCGGCTCCACCATCTTCCAGAAGAAGTCGCCGCGCACGCCGAGCATCCAGCCATGCCGCAGCGCGCGACGGATGATCCGGCGCAGCACGTAGCCGCGGCCTTCGTTGGACGGCAGCACGCCGTCGACGATCAGGAACGAGCACGCACGGATGTGGTCGGCGATGACGCGCAGCGACTTGTTCTCGAGATCCGGCGTGGACGTCAGTGCCGAGGCGACCTTGATCAGGTGCTGGAACAAGTCGATCTCGTAGTTCGTGTGCACGTGCTGCAGCACGGCGGCGAGGCGCTCCATGCCCATGCCCGTGTCGACGCACGGCGCCGGCAGCGGCGTCAGCGTGCCGTCGGCGGCACGGTCGAACTGCATGAAGACGAGGTTCCAGATTTCGATGAAGCGGTCGCCGTCCTCGTCGGGCGAGCCCGGCGGGCCACCGGCGATGTGGTCGCCGTGGTCGTAGAAGATCTCGGTGCACGGGCCGCACGGACCCGTGTCGGCCATCTGCCAGAAGTTGTCGGATGCATACGGTGCACCCTTGTTGTCGCCGATGCGCACGATGCGCTCGGCCGGCACGCCGACCTGCTCGTTCCAGATCGCGTAGGCCTCGTCGTCGGTGTGGTAGACGGTGACGAGCAGGCGTTCCTTCGGTAGCTTCCAGACCTCGGTCAGCAGTTCCCACGCCCACAGGATCGCGTCGCGCTTGAAGTAGTCGCCGAACGACCAGTTGCCGAGCATCTCGAAGAACGTGTGATGGCGCGCCGTGTAGCCGACCGAATCGAGGTCGTTGTGCTTGCCGCCCGCACGCAGGCAGCGCTGCACGTCGGCGACGCGTGCGGCCGGCGGCTTCTCGCTGCCGAGGAACATGTTCTTGAACGGGACCATGCCCGAGTTCGTGAACAGCAGGGTCGGGTCGCTGGCCGGGACGAGCGAGCTCGACGGCACGATCGCGTGTCCCTTGGAGCGGAAGAACGCGAGGAAGTCGGAACGGATGTCGGCGCTGGTTTTCATGGAATCTGGCTAGCCGGTGGAACTGCGGACACGCCGGATCTGCGTCCTCGGCGCCGCCTTCTCAATCGAAGGTGTCGCCCGGATCGCCGACTTCGGCGCGGGTAAGGGCGCCCACTGTGGCGGCATCGAAGCCCCGACGCAAGAGAAACGCCGCACGCTTCGCGCGCTCCTTGGGGTCGCTCGTGCCGCCGCGGCCGTAGTGCCGCTCGAGCTGGCGCCGCGCGATCGCGGACCAGTCCGCGTCGGTCTCGGCGAGCGCTTCGGCGATCGCCGCATCGGCGACGCCGTGGGATTTGAGTTCGGCGGCGATGCGGCGCGGCCCGTAACCGGCGCCGGCCCGCGTACGCGCGAGCACGCCAGCAAAGCGCGCATCGTCCTGGTAACCCTTGTCGACGACGGTCTCGACCGCGGCCTCGACCTCCTCGCGCGCGTAGCCGCCACGCGCAAGCTTGGCCTTGAGCTCGCGCCGCGACTGCTCGCGCCGCGACAGCAGGTCGACCGCCTTGCCGAGGGCGGAGGGCACGGGTTTCGTGCGGCGTGTGAGCCGGGTGTCGTCCTTGTCCGTCATCGACAGACCTGCTGCATGTGCCACGTATGCAACGCAACACCTGTGCGTGTCGAAGGCATCGACATGCGCGCGGATGCGCACGGCTGCAAGGGGAACATCCCTCCACCGCGCCGCGCGACCATCGAAGCCATCGAAGCCATCGAATGGTGCGTGCTGACGCTCGACGTCGCACGACCGCACAGGTCCGACGTGCCTTCCCGGAGCGGCGTTGCGCTCGAGCCCCTCTCCCTCCGGGAGAGGGGTTGGGGAGAGGGTGCGGAATCGTCACGACGCCCGATCATCGTCGCGATCCCGGCCCCTCATCCGGCCCTGCGGGCCACCCCGTATCGGGTACGGGGCAGCCTCTTCTCCCGGAGGGAGAAGGGAAAGGAGCGTGCGAGGCCATGACAAGGCTCACGGCGAAGGCCGAGCGGCGATGCGCGAGGCGATCTCGGCCTCCAGTCCGCCTGCGGACTGTCCGGCGCTTTCGAGCGCTGCACGGATCGCGGCCGCATCCCGTCCATCCGGACGCGAGGCCTCGGCGAGTGCCCACGTCAACGCGGCACGGCGACCGCTGCGGCAGTACAGCACCACGGGGCCGTCGGTGCGGGCGAGTACGGCGGCGAGGCCATCGACCTGGGCGGGCCCGATACGTCCCGCCACGGGTACGTTCGCGAACGCGACGCCTTGCGCACGCGCTGCGGCTTCGACGTCGGCCGCGCTCGGCTGGCCCTGATCTTCGCCGTCGGGCCGCATCGCGACGATCGTGCGCACGCCTCGCCCGTGCAGCGCGCTGACATCCTCCGGCATGACCTGCCCCGCAATCAGCACTCCGGGCACGAGCTCGCGCGGGGCTCTCGATTCCATGTCCACGACTTCGCGTGCCGAAGTCACGACCGCGAGGCCACACGCCAGCAGGATCGCGCCGAACCGCGCGATCCCACGCGCCATCCGACGCGCGCCGGCGTGCATGGCTCGATCAGGCCTCTTCGACCTCGACCGCCGGCAGCGGCGAGTTGCCGGACTTCACGAGCAGCTTCTCGCGCAGCGCCACGTCGATCTCGTTGGCGATCGCGGTGTGCTCCTTGAGGTAGTTGCGCACGTTGTCCTTGCCCTGGCCGATGCGGTCGCCCTTGTAGCTGTACCAGGCGCCCGACTTGTCGACGAGGTTGTGGGCGACGCCGAGCTCGATGAGCTCACCCTCGCGCGAACTGCCCTCGCCGTAGAGGATCTCGAACTCGGCCTGGCGGAACGGCGGCGCGACCTTGTTCTTGACGACCTTGACGCGGGTCTCCGAACCGATCACTTCCTCGCCGCGCTTGACCGCGCCGATGCGACGGATGTCCAGGCGCACCGAGGCGTAGAACTTGAGCGCGTTGCCGCCCGTGGTCGTCTCGGGGCTGCCGAACATGACGCCGATCTTCATGCGGATCTGGTTGATGAAGATGACCAGGCAGCCCGACTTCTTGATGTTGGCGGTGAGCTTGCGCAGCGCCTGGCTCATGAGGCGCGCCTGCAGGCCGACGTGCGAATCACCCATCTCGCCCTCGATTTCGGCCTTCGGCGTGAGCGCCGCGACCGAGTCGACGACGACCACGTCGACCGCATTCGAACGCACGAGCATGTCGCAGATCTCGAGCGCCTGCTCGCCCGTGTCGGGCTGCGAGACGAGCAGGTCCTCTACGTTGACGCCGAGCTTCTCGGCGTAGCTCGGGTCGAGCGCGTGCTCGGCATCGACGAACGCGGCGGTGCCGCCGGCCTTCTGGCAGGCCGCGATGACCTGCAGCGTCAGCGTGGTCTTGCCCGAGGATTCCGGACCGTAGATCTCGACGACGCGGCCGCGCGGCAGGCCGCCGACGCCGAGCGCGATGTCCAGGCCCAGCGAGCCGGTCGAGATGGTCTCGATGCCTTCATCGGTGCGGTCGCCCATGCGCATGACCGCACCCTTGCCGAACTGCTTCTCGATCTGCGAAAGCGCGGAAGCGAGCGCGCGGCGCTTGTTGTCGTCCATCGGGTACCACCTCGTGGGAAAGTCGTGGGAGCAAGCGTGCCGCGTGCGGTTCTCACGGGCTGAGACGTCGCGGCAGGAACGTGATTATCCCACAGCGCCGACGCCCGGCCAGCGCCGCTCGGCGCGTCAGTTCGTAAGAATCCGCCGCACGCCCTCGAGCGCGCAGGCGACGGTCTGACGGCGCACGGCCTCGCGGTCGCCGTCGAAATGGAATAGCTCGGCCTTGGCGTAGCCGCCACGCCGCTTCCAGCCGATCCATACCGTGCCGACCGGCTTGCCCGGGGTCGCGCCGCCGGGCCCGGCGATGCCGGTCACGGCCACGGCCACGCTCGCGCCGTAGCGTGCGAGCGCGCCCGAGACCATCTCGACGACGGTCTCCTGGCTTACCGCACCGGTGCGCTCGAGCGTCTGCGGCTGCACGCCGAGCAGGGCTTCCTTGGCCTCGTAGCTGTACGCGACCACGCCGCACTCGAACCAGCCGGAACTGCCGGCGATGTCGGTCAGCGCCTTGGCGATCCAGCCACCCGTGCACGACTCCGCCGTCACGATGGTCATGCCGCGCGTGTTGAGCAGCGAGGCCACGGTCTGCGCGAGCTGCTGGAGATGCGGATCGTCGTGGGAACCGGTGTCGGACACGATGCAGCCGGACGCGGGATCGGGCCCGGAACGGTAGCGGATCGCGCCGGGTGCGTCGAGCCTGCGCGCTGCCGGCAGGCCGCGAGAATGCCCGCGCCAGCCGTCTGGACGTCCGCCTGAACGGATCATGGAACCATTTCGCAGATGTGACGTACGCCACAAAACGTTCACTTTTCGTGAGAAAATCCGAATCATTCGCATTCGCAGCGGCATTCTTTCCGCCGCTCCACCGCCCCTTTCGGATCCATCTCCATGCGCCCGAACCCCATGACCTCCCGCCTGCCGCTTCGTGCCCTCGCCGCCGCGATCGCCTTCGCCCTGCCCGTCGCGGCATCCGCACAGACCACCGGCGACGACACCTCGCTCGAGACGGTCACCGTGACCGCGCCGATCGCCAAGGACAGCGGCGCCGCGACCAAGACCGACACGCCGATCCTCGAGATCCCGCAGTCGATCTCGGTCATCACCGACCAGCAGATGCGCGACCGCGGCATCCACGGCGTCGAGGAAGCCGTGTGGTACACGGCCGGCGCGCAAGGCGGCGGCTACGGCCCCGATTCGCGCAGCGACTGGCTGCTCGTGCGCGGCTTCACGCCGGCACGCTACCTCGACGGCCTGTCGCTGGCCGACGGTTCGGGCACCGGCATCACGCGCATCGAGCCGTACGGCCTCGAGCGCATCGAGGTGCTCAAGGGACCGGCCTCGATCAACTACGGTGCGATGCCACCGGGCGGCCTCGTCAACTATGTGAGCAAGCGCCCGACCGAGACCGCGTTCGGCGAAGTCGAGCTGCAGGCCGGCAGCTTCGACCTGCGCCAGGCGCAGTTCGACATGGGCGGCCCGCTCACCGACGACGGCACCTGGCTGTACCGCCTGACCGGCCTCGCGCGCAACAGCGACGATCCGGTCGACTATATCCACGATGATCGCTACTACTTCGCGCCAGCGCTGACCTGGAAGCCCGACGAGTCCAACACGCTGACCCTGCTCGGCCGCTGGCAGAAGGCCGACACGGTCGCCGGTGCCGGCTTCCTGCCGGCCGAAGGCACGCTGCTGCCGAATCCGAACGGCCGCATCCCGACCGACCGCTTCACGGGCGAGCCCGGCGCGAACGGCTACGTCAAGACGATCGCGTCGCTCGGCTACGAGTACGAGCACGTGTTCTCCGACGCCGCCACGTTCCGCCAGAACCTGCGCTACGGCGACACCGAGATCGATCCGAGCACGCTGGTCGGCGCGTTCGGCCTGCTCGCCGACCAGCGCAGCCTGTTCCGCTACCTGTGGGCGACCGAGGAAGCGACGAAGACCTTCACGATCGACAACCACGCCGAGTTCACGTTCGGTGACCAGGTGCGCCACACCGTGCTCGCCGGTCTCGACTACCGCCGCCTGCGCACCGACTACGCGTCGGCGTTCGTGATGTTCAACGCCGACGGCTCGTACGCGGTCGCGCCGCTCGACATCTTCGATCCGGTCTACGGCGCGCCGGTGGTGACGCCGGACTACCTCAGCAGCACGCGCCAGACCCAGGAGCAGACCGGCGTCTACGTGCAGGACCAGATCCGCGTCGACCGCTGGATCTTCAGCCTCGGCGGCCGTCAGGACTGGGTCGACACCGATACGAAGGACCTGCTCGCCGGCGGCAGCACGGGCCAGAAGGACAAGAAGTTCTCGGGCCGCGCCGGCGTCAACTACGTGTTCGACAACGGCTTCGCACCGTACGTCGGCTACTCGCAGTCGTTCCAGCCGACGGTCGGCCGCGCGTTCGACGGCAGCACGTTCAAGCCGACCAAGGGCGACCAGGTCGAGGCCGGCATCAAGTACCAGCCGGCCGGCGGCCGCCTGCTCGCGACGCTGTCGGTGTACGAGATCACGCAGGAGAACACGCTCACGATCGATCCCGACCACACGCTGTATTCGGTGCAGCAGGGCGAGACCGAGGTGCGCGGCGTCGAGCTCGAAGGCCGCTGGAACATCGGCGACGGCTTCAGCCTGTACGGCGCCTACGCCTACATCGATTCCGAAGTCACCAAGACCAACGACGCCGGCGCGCTCGGCAAGCAGATCGCGCTGCAGCCGCGCAATTCGGCCTCGCTCGGCTTCGACCACACGTTCACGCAGGGCGCGCTGTCGGGCTTCGGCTTCGGCGCGGGCGTGCGCTACGTCGGCGACCACTACGGCGACATCTACAACGACTGGCGCACGCCGTCGTACACGCTCGTCGACGCGAGCCTGCACTACGACATCGAACAGTGGCGCGTGCAGCTCAACGCGAGCAACCTCACCGACAAGCGCTACCTCACGGCCTGCAACAGCGCCGCATGGTGCTACTACGGCTACCCGCGCACCGTGATGGCCAGCCTGCGCTACCAGTGGTGACGACGGCGCGATGACGATGACCGCCTCCCTCGCGGCCGTGCTCGCGATCGCCTCGGCGATCGCGCTGTACGGTGCCTCGCCGAA
The DNA here is from genome assembly GCA_029959555.1 of Lysobacteraceae bacterium PS02065. Lineage (GTDB taxonomy): Bacteria > Pseudomonadota > Gammaproteobacteria > Xanthomonadales > Rhodanobacteraceae > Dokdonella. The sequence goes on from JASCPI010000022.1 coordinate 73,465, forward strand.
CGGCCGCGTGCCGGCGCTGCGACGGCTTCGCGCATTCGGCACGTGGCCGGGCCTCGTGCTCGCCCTGGCGTCGCTCACCGCATGGATCGCCGTGCTCGGCGTCGGCGCGGGCCTGTGCGTGATGCTCGCCTGCTGGATGCCGATGCTCGTCGCGATGCCGTACCTCGCCTGGGCCTTCGTGCCGGCGACGCGCCACGCGCGGGACGAGGGCTGATGGCGAGTCGCGCCTTCGCCGCCGCGATCGCGGGCCTGCTCGCCGCGATCGCCATGACCGGTCTCGTGTCGTGGCTGCCGCCGGGGCCTTGGTCCGGCGCGATCGTGCCCGCGATCATCGCGTTCGTACCGCTGTGGATCGGCTTCGCCGCGCTCGCCTTCGTGCCGCGCACGGCAGCGCGCGCGTGGATGCTGCTCGTCGGCATCGCCGGAATGGGCTTCGGCCTGCTCACGGCGCTGCGCGCGTCCGGTCTCGTGCTGTGAAGCGCGCATGAAGCTCTCGTCGACCACCCTGCGCACGTTCACGACCGTGCACACCTGGACCGGCCTGATCGCCGGCTTCGCGCTGTTCGTCGCGTTCTACGCGGGCGCGATCACGGTGTTCCACCACGACCTGCCGCTGTGGCAGGCGCCGCACGCGACGGCGCGGCCGATGCAGACGCTCGACGATGCGCAGCGCCTGCTCGATGGCGTGCTCGACAGGCACCCCGCATCGCGCCAGTGGGTCGGCATGCTGTTTCCCGGCGACGAATCACCCGAGTCGGTCATCTACTGGCCCGAAGCCGACGGCACCTGGAAGTACGCCACGCTCGACGACCTCGACGGCGACAGCAAGCCGCCGCATGCCGGACTCGCCGAACTCGTCAACGAACTGCACTACTCGCTCGGCCTGCCCGTCGCGGGCATCTGGCTCATGGGCATCGTGAGCCTGCTGTACGGGCTCGCGCTCGTCTCGGGCACCGTGATCCACCTGCCCAAGCTCGCCAAGGACCTGTTCGCGCTTCGACCGGGACGCAACCTCAAGCAGTTCTGGCAGGACGCGCACAACGTGGTCGGCGTGCTGAGCCTGCCGATGCACATCATGTTCGCGATCACGGGCGCGCTGCTGTGCCTGCTGCCGATCAGCATGCTCGCGCTCGATCCGCTGATCTACGAAGGCCGCCTCATGCAGGCGAGCCAGGCCGCGCTCGACACCGCGCCCGTGCGCGCGGCCGCGAACACGCCGGCACCGTCGGGCTCGCTCGCGCTGTGGGCGCAGCGCGCGAGCGAGGTCGCACACGAACGCGGGCTCGCCTCGTTCGAACCGGCCTACCTCAAGCTCGTCAACGCGGGCGACGCGAATGCGGTCGTCGAGATCACCGGCGCCGCGCCGCGCGCCCTCGGTCCGCTCGGTGCGGTCGCGCTCGATGCCGCGACCGGCGCGCTGCTCGCCGACCAGCTGCCCGGCACGCGCGACGCCAACCACGCGACGCTGGCCTCGGCCTATGCCCTGCACTTCGGCGAGTACGGCAACCACGCGGTGCCGTGGCTGTACTTCGTGCTCGGGATCGGCGGTGCGTTCCTGTTCTACTCGGGGAACCTGCTGTGGATCGAGTCGCGCCGCCGGCGGCGCCAGCTCGAGCAGACGCGCTCGAGCGTGAACATGGCGCGTGCGACCGTCGGCGTGTGCATCGGCCTGTGCGCGGCGATCTCGGCCGCGTTCGTCGCCGCACCGCTCGCCGAAGCGTTCGCGCCGACGCACGTCGACACGATCCTGCGCAGTGCGTGCTTCGCGACCTGGCTCGCCGCGATTGCGTGGGCGGCGCTGCGTCGTCCCGCGCTCGCCGCGCGCGACCTGCTCGCCGCGACGGCCGTGCTCACGCTCGCGATCCCGTTCGCGCACGGCGCGTGCACGGGGCGCTGGTTCTGGATCAGCGCCGCCGAAGGCCGCATGGCCTTGTTCTGGATCGACGCGCTCGCGTTCGCGTTCGCTGGCGCCTTCGCCGGCCTCGCACGTGCCACGTCGCGTCGCGCACGCGACGGCGATCCGCACAGCGTGTGGGCGCTTCCGCACACACCGAGCTGACCCCGATGTGACCACCTGCGACGCAGGGCCGCGCGGCCGCGGCTCGCTTCGGCCGTCCAATTGATTGATAATGATTCGCATTAGCAACACACAAAAGCGACACCCCGACACCGTTTCCCCTTCCCTTCGAGGATCCCGTTCCATGAATGCCATGCGTCACGCCGCGGTCGCGGCCCTTCCGTCCACGCCTGCGCGCCGTCCGCTCGCACGCGCCATCCACGTCGCCGTCGTCGCCGCGCTGCTCGGCGGCGCCGCGCTCGCCCACGCGCAGGATGCCGACACGACGAAGAAGGAAGTCGAGAACGAGCAGACGCTCGAAACCGTCGAGGTCACCGCGAATGCACTCGGCGAGATCACCGAGAATTCGGGCTCGTACACGCCCGGCGCGATCGCCACGGCCACGCGCCTCGTGCTCACGCCGCGCCAGACGCCGCAGTCGATCAGCGTCGTCACGCGCCAGACCATGGACGACTTCAACCTCACCTCGATCGACCAGGTCATGGCGCTCACGCCGGGCATCGCGATCGTCACCTACGACAGCGAGCGCACCGAGTACTACTCGCGCGGCTTCGCGATCCAGAACTTCCAGTACGACGGCATCCCGATGCGCCGCGACTCGGCCTACTCGGCCGGCAACACGCTGACCGACATGGCGCTGTACGACCGCATCGAGGTGCTCAAGGGCTCGACCGGCCTGCTCACGGGCAGCGGCGAACCCGGCGCGACGATCAACCTGATCCGCAAGAAGCCGACGCGCGAGTTCGCGGGCAGCGCCACGCTCGGCGTCGGCAGCGACAGCGACTATCGCGGCTCGATCGACATCGGCGGCGCGCTCAACGAAAGCGGCAGCGTGCGTGCACGCGCGGTCGCCGCGTACGAGGACGCCGAGACCAATCTCGACCGCTACAAGCGCGAGACGCAGGTGTTCTACGGCATCCTCGAGGCCGATCTGACCCCGCAGACGCTGCTCACGATCGGCGGCGATTTCCAGGACAGCATGCCGACCGCGTCGACCTGGGGCGGCATCCCGCTGCTCGACTCGGAAGGCCAGTTCAACGACCGTCCGCGCTCGTTCAACAACGGCGCCAACTGGAGCCACTGGGACCAGTACACGCGCACCGGCTTCGCCACGCTCGAGCACGCGTTCGACAACGGCTGGACCGCCAAGCTGCAGCTCAACCACCAGATCAACGGCTACGACGCCAACCTCGGCGCGGCCGCCTCGGGCTTCCCGAATCCGGCCGACGGTACCGGCGTGAGCATGTGGGCGGGCCAGTACATCGGCCGCACGATCAGCAACGCCGCCGACGCCTACGCGAGCGGCCCGTTCTCGCTGGCCGGCCGCGAGCACGAGCTCGTCGTCGGTGCGGGCGCGTCACGTCGCGTGTGGCGCAATTCAGGCTGGTGGAACGACCCGACCTACGACTTCGACGTCACCGACTACTACAACTGGAACGGCAACGTGCCGCGTCCGGCCTGGGGCGCCAACCCGGACTACACCAACCACGAGACCACGCGCGAGGAAGGCCTCTACACGGCCGTGCGCTGGAACCTGCACGACACCACCAAGCTCATCACGGGCGGTCGCCTCTCCAACTACCGCAACAAGGAGCAGGACCTCGACGCCTCGGGCGAGTTCGTGCCCTACGTCGGCCTCGTGCAGGATCTCGGCAAGCAATACTCGGCCTATGCGAGCTACACGAGCATCTTCAGCCCGCAGTCGCTGCAGGACGAGCAAGGCCGCACGCTCGCGCCGGTGGAAGGCAACAACATGGAACTCGGCATCAAGGCCGAGTACCTCGACGGCCGCTTCAACGCGTCGGCGGCGGTGTTCCGCCTCGAGCAGGACAACTTCGGCATCGAGAGCGGCGGCCTCACGCCGACCGGCGGCATCGCCTACCGCGCCGCCAAGGGCGTGGAGACCGAAGGCTTCGAGATCGAGGCCTCGGGCCGCATCCTGCCGGGCTGGCAGGTGCAGGCGGGCTATTCGCATCACCTGTCGCGCCAGCAGGGCGCGCGCGTGACCACGCTGACGCCGTCCAACAGCTTCACGTTCTACACGAGCTACTCGCCGCAGCAGACCCTCAAGGGCCTGACCTTCGGCGGCGGCGCGCGCTGGCAGGACGAGACCTGGGGCGACATCTCCACGCCGGGCGGCGACAGCGTCAAGCACACGGTCGACGGCTACTGGGTGCTCGACGCGATGGCACGCTACCGCTTCAACGACAACCTGTCGGCGTCGGTCAACGTCAACAACCTGCTCGACAAGAAGTACTACACGATCTTCAGCTGGTACAGCACCTACACCTGGGGTGCGCCGCGCAGCGTCGACCTCAACGTGACGTACCGCTTCTGATCGCCGGCCCCCGGGGGGGGCCGGGGGCCCCCCCCCGGCCCCCCCCCCCCCCCACCCACGGGG
>JASCPI010000023.1 GCA_029959555.1 Lysobacteraceae bacterium PS02065
GTCAGGTTCATTTTCCCGGCCACGCTTTCACGTGTGGCGGGGGACTCCCCGGGAAAATGAACCTGACCCCAGCTTTCTCCGTCAGCCCTCGTAGAGCTGCTTGCGTGGCGCGCCGGTGATCGCGGCGGCGAGCTTGGCCGCACGAGCCGGTGGCAGTTCCTCGCGCAGCAGTGCGAACACGCGACGGCCTTCGGCGAGCGTCGCATCGGCGCCCTCGCCGCTCGCGCCGGCCACGAGTACCACGAATTCCCCGCGTTGCTGGTTCGCATCGGCGTTGACGCGTTCGACGAGGCCGTCGAGCGTGTCGTCGAGCACGGTCTCGAAGACCTTCGTGAGCTCACGCGCGACCACGGCATGGCGAGTCCCGCCGAACACGGTGACCATGTCGGCGAGCGTTTCGGCGATGCGATGGCTCGACTCGTAGAAGATCAGCGTGCGCGCCTCGGCGACGAGCGTGCCGAGCTGTTCGCGGCGTGCCGCGCCACGCGACGGCAGGAAGCCCTCGAACACGAAACGGTCACTGGGCAGGCCGGCGACCGACAACGCGGCGATCGCCGCACACGGCCCCGGCACGGGGGACACCGCGAGGCCGGCCTCGCGTGCCGCGCGCACGAGGCGGAAGCCCGGATCGCTGACCAGCGGCGTGCCCGCGTCGGCGACGAGCGCGACATCCTTGCCCGCCGCGAGCGCCTCGACGATGCGCGCAGCCTGCTCGCGCTCGTTGTGGTCGTGCAATGCGAGCATCGCGGCGCGGCTGCCGACGCGCGCGAGCAGCGGTGCGCTGTGGCGCGTGTCCTCGGCAGCGACGAGGTCGACGTCACGCAGCACCTGGGCGGCGCGCGGGGCGAGATCGTCGAGATTGCCGATCGGCGTGGCGACCACCCACAGGCGGCCCTTCTTGGTATCCATGGCGTCTCCGGTGCAGGCCGCGAGCATAGCCGCGCGAGCAGCCGGCATGAACGACGACGCACATCCGCGTGCGCACGCGAACGCCATCGCCGGTGCGCGGCGGCCTTACGGGCTATCATCGGCCTTTCCGTCGAACGTGTTCCGATGACCGTGATGCTCCGTCGACCCATGCCGCGTGTGCTCGCCCTCGCCTTCCTGCTGCTCGCCCTCGCCGGCTGCGCTTCGGCGCCGGTCGGTGCGCCGGTGGAGGACCGCTCGGGCGGCCCCAGCGCGCAACGCGCCGAGCAACTCGCCGAAGAAGGCGATCTCGATGCCGCGGCACAGGCGTTCCTCGAACTCGCCGACGCGAGCCGTGGCGAGGCCCAGGCGCACTACCGCCTGCGGGCCGCCGAAACGCGCCGCGAAGCCGGCGACTTCGACGGCGTCGCGCGCGCACTCGAGGGCGTGCAGCGTCGCCGCCTCGCGTCCGACGAGGCGCTGCGTGCGGATCTCCTCGAAGCCGAACTCGCGTTGCGCGCCAACGACGCCCGGCGCGCAGGCGCGCTGCTCATGATCCCAGAAGGCAGCGTGCCGCCTGCGCTGCAGCTGCGCGTGCTCGAACTGCGCGCACGTACCGAGGCCGCCAATGGCGACCGCTTCGCCGCCGCACGCCTGCGTGCCCAGCTCGACGATCGCCTCGACGGCGCGGACCGCGAGATGAACCGCGGCGAGATCCTCGCGACGCTGTCCGCACTCGACGACCGCACGCTGCGCGCACGCGCGACCTCACTGCGTCCCGGCGACGCCCTGCTGCCGTGGATCGAGCAGGCGCTGCGTGGCAAGGGCCAGGTGCTGCCGCGCGACCTTCCGCATCCGCAGCGCCCGGTCGGCACGCTGATCGCGGGCGACGACGCGAGTTACCAGCGCGAAGGCTACACGGCGCTCGGCCGCATCGCGCTGGTGCTGCCGCTCGGCGGCCAGGTCGCCGCGGTCGCGCAGTCGATCCGCGACGGTTTCCTCGCGGCCTACTACAACGACGACAGCGGCAAGCGTCCCGAACTGCGCGTCTACGATGCCGGCGCGACGCCGCAGGACGCGATCGCGGCCTACCAGCGCGCGGTCGCCGACGGCGCGGGTTTCGTGGTCGGCCCGCTGCAGCGCGAAGCGGTGGGCCAGCTGTTCCGCCAGCAGCTGCCGGTGCGCGTGCTGGCGCTCAACCATCCCGACACGGGCGAGACGCCGCCGCGCGGCAGCGCCGAGTTCAGCCTGCTGCCCGAGGCCGAAGGCGCGCAGGCGGCCGACCGCATGCTCGCGCTCGGCATCACGCGCAGCGCGATCCTCGTCACCGAAGCCGACTGGGCCGAGCGCGCCGGACGTGCGTTCCGGGCGCAGTTCGAGGCGCACGGCGGCAGCATCACTGGCGAAGCGCGCGTGCGCGACGCCGAGTTCAACTACAAGACCGCGATCCTGCAGGCCACGCCGGGACTCGGCGACACGAGCTCGCCCGACGGCACCGGCAAGGTCGCGCCGGCCGACAGCGGCGTGTTCATCAGCATGCGCCCGCAGCAGGCCCGCCTGCTGCTGCCGCAGCTGCGCCTCGCGGGCGTCAACGTGCCGGTCTACGCGAGTTCGCACGTGCATTCGGGCGAGGTCAGCCCCGGCATGGACCGCGACCTCGACGGCGTCGAGTTCTGCGACGCGACGTGGCTGTTCACGCCCGTGACCGGCCGCCCCGACCGCAACATCGTCTCGCACGACCTGCCCAGCGCGGGCGGCGTCGGCGCGCGCCTGTTCGCGTTCGGCATGGATGCGTACGCGCTGCTGCCGTACATGGACTGGCTGCTCGCCAATCCCGACGCCTACCTCGACGGCGCGACCGGCCAGCTCGCCGCCGACAGTTTCGGACGCATCCATCGCGTGCTGTCGTGGGCGCGTTTCTCGGGCGGCGTCGCGCGGCCTGCGCAAGGTGCCCTCGCGCCGACCATGGTGCCCTGACGCGCGTGCGCGCGGCCGGCGCCACGTTCGAGGACCTCGCCCTCGCGCATGCGCAGCGGCACGGCCTCGCGCTCGTCGCGCGCAACGTGAACTACCGCCACGGCGAGCTCGATCTCGTCATGCGCGACGGCACGACCGTCGTCTTCATCGAGGTGCGCTACCGCCGCTCCGGCGGTTTCGGCGGCGCGCTCGATTCGGTGACCGCGAGCAAGCGCGCACGCCTCGTCGCCGCGGCAGGGCTGTTCCTGCAATCCCGTCCCGACCTCGCGCGGCATGCCTGCCGCTTCGACGTGCTCGCGATCACCGGCAGCGCGCAAGCGCCCGAGATCGACTGGCACCGCAACGCCTTCGACGCCTGAGAGGATCCACGATGCCTTCCACCCTGCCCCGCCTGCTGCTGCCCGTCCTCGTCATCCTGCCGCTGCTCGGCGGCTGCATCGCGGTCGTCGCCGGCGGTGCGGTCGCGACGGGTTCGTCGGTGCACGACCGCCGCGGCTTCGGCACGGTCGTCGACGACAAGCGCATCCAGCTCGGCGCCTACGACACGATCAACCGCGACAAGGAGCTCGTGTTGCAGAACCGCGTCATGATCGCGGTCTACAACGGCGTCATGCTGCTCATGGGCGAAGTGCGCACACCCGAGCTCAAGCAGCGCGCCGAGGCCACGGTCACCGGCTTCGAAGGCGTGCGCCGCATCGTCAACGAGATCGACGTCATGGAGCCGGAAGGCTTCTGGACGCGCCGCAACGACAACCGCCTCACCGCGCGCGTCAAGCTCGCGCTGACCGACGCGGTGAGCACGCCGGGCTTCGATCCGACCCGCATCAAGGTCAGCACCGCGCACCGCACGGTCTACCTGCTCGGCATCGTCAGCGCGGAAGAGGACGAGATCGCGACGACGATCGCGCGCAACGTCAACGGCGTCGAGCGCGTGGTCAAGATCTTCGAGTACACGGACGCGCCGGCGAAGCGCTGAGGCGTCGTCCCGAAACTGTTGATCAGGCCGCGAGCGCGAGCAAGCCGGCCAGCGCGAGTGCAGCCCACACGCCCGCGAAGGCGTCGTCGAGCATGACGCCGAAACCGCCCTTGACCGAGCGGTCGGCCCACGAGGCCGGCCACGGCTTGGCGATGTCGGCGACGCGGAACACGAGAAAGCCGACCACGATCCACCACCACGGTGCCTGCGGCCACGCGAGCAGCGGCAGCAGCGTGATCCACTGGCCGACGAACTCGTCCCACACGATCACGCCGGGGTCCTGCAGGCCGAGCCGGCGCACGACCACCTCGGACGCCCACACGCCGAGCGCGAAGGCCGCGACGATGACGACCGCGAGTGCGATCGGCGGCAGCTCGCGCAGCGCGAGCCACGGCAGCAGAGCGGCGAGCGAACCGGCCGTGCCGGGCGCGAACGGACTCAGTCCCGAACCGAAACCGCTCGCGATCCAGCCTGCGGGATGACCGAGCACGGCGCGGCGCTGCTCGCGATCGAGTCTCATGCGAAATGCTCCCAGCCTGCGCGCGGCAGGACGATGTCGTGTCCGTGGCGATCGAGCAGGCGCACGCCCTCGCCCTCGACGACGCGACCGATGCGCGTCCAGGTGACACCGAGGCCGCCATCGCGCGCTCGCATCGCCGCTTCGCGTGCAGGATCGAGCGTGAACGCGAGTTCGTAGTCGTCGCCGCCCGCGGCCTGTGCGGCACGCCGCGGCACGCGGTCCGGCAGCGTCTCGAACAGCGCCGGCGAGGCCGGCAGCGCGTCGACGTCGAGCTCGATCGCGACGCCGCTGCGGCGTGCGACGTGGCCGAGGTCGGCGACGAGTCCGTCGGAAATATCGATGCAGGCGCTCGCGGCGCCGCGCAGTGCGAGGCCGGCCTCGACGCGCGGCTCGGGACGGTCCAGGCGCGTGCGCAGGCGCGCATCGACTTCGCCCGCGGCGGGATCGAGCAGCGCCTGCAGCGCCGCCGCCGCATCGCCGAGCGAACCGGTCACGTAGACCGCATCGCCGGCACGCGCACCGTCGCGACGCAAGGCCTGCCCCGGCGGCACCGCACCGTGCAGCGTCACCGTCACCGCGAGCGGGCCGCGCGTCGTGTCACCGCCGATCAAGGCCACGCCGTGACGCGCGGCGAGTGTCGCGAAACCGTCGGCGAAGCCTTCGACGAACGCGCGCGACGGCTCGGGCAAGGTCAGCGCGAGGCTTGCCCAGAGCGGTGTGGCACCCATCGCGGCGAGGTCGCTGAGGTTGACCGCGAGGGATTTCCAGCCGAGGTCGAACGGCGCCGTCGACAACGGGAAATGCACACCCGCGACGAGCGTATCCGTGACCACGACGAGGTGCTCGCCGGACGGTGGCGCGAGGATCGCGCCGTCGTCGCCGATGCCGAGCACGATATCCGCACGCGGCGCCGCGCAGCGCGCAGCGAGCAGGTCGATGAGGTCGAACTCGGCCACGCGGCCGTCAGCGCGAGCCGCCGCGGTACTCGACGCTGCGCCAGTCGGCCGCGAGCTTGTCGAGCACGCCGTTGACGTAGGTATGGCCGTGGTCGGCGCCGAAGCGCTTGGTCACTTCGACCGCCTCGTTGATCACGACGCGGTACGGCACGTCGGGGCGGTAGCGGAACTCGTACGCGGCCATGCGCAGCGCCGCACGTTCGATCTGGTCGAGCTGGGCGACTTCACGATCCAGATGGCCCTTGAGCCCTGCATCGAGTTCGTCGACATGCTTCTCGATGCCGCGCAGCAGGTCCTCGAAATACTCGAGGTCGGCGATCTCCATGTCCTGCTCGTGGCGGAACTGCTCGATCACCCCGGCCATCTTGTTGCCACCGACCTGCCAGGCGTAGATCGCCTGCAGGGCGCGGCGGCGGGCGCGCGAACGCGCGGCGAGGTCGACTCCGGAAGGACGCGACGCGGTCACAGCTTTCTCCATAGATCGGTCATTTCGAGCGCGGCGAGCGCGATGTCCTCGCCCTTGTTGCCGTGCACGCCACCGGCACGCTCGCGCGCGTGGGCGTGATCCTCAACGGCGAGCACGCCGTTGAGCACGGGCACGCGATGCTGCACGGCCACGCGCATGAGGCCTTGCGCACAGCCGTCGGCGACGTGCTCGTAGTGGCGCGTGTCGCCGCGCACGACGCAGCCGAGCGCGAGGATCGCCGCATGGCCGCCACGTGCGGCCAGCGTCGCCGCGACCACCGGGATTTCCCAGGCGCCGGGCACGCGCACGAGGTCGATCGCCTCGGCCGTGATGCCGTGCTCGGCCAGCGCGCGTTCTGCGCCGGCGACGAGGGCATCGACGATGCCGGGATTCCAGCGGCTCGCGACGATCGCGAAACGCGCATCGGGCGCGGCGCGCAAGGTGCCTTCGACTGTGTTCATGGGGTATCGGCCGGGACCGGCCGGAAGCGACGCGGGGCGCGCATTCTACCGGAGCACGGCGATCGACGCCCGAACGGGTGCATCGACACCCGGAAGGGTCCATCGAAGCCCTGCTCGGGAACCGGGAGGCGGCACGACGCCACCTCCCGGGTTGGTCTTACTCGTCGAAACCGTCAGCGAAGATCGCGTCGACGGTCGCGCCGCCACGATAGCCGTCATGGGTTTCCGCACCCGAACCGGCCGGATCGAGCCAGTTGCTCAGGCGCGTCGCGTCGGTGCCGCCACCGTTCCAGGACGTCGCGATGCGGCCGTACCAGTCCGAGGTGTTGCTCGAGCACGAGGCGTAGCCACCGTGCAGCTGGCCGATGATGCGCTTCTCGGGGCTGAACAACGCCGAGCCCGACGAGCCGCCTTCCGTCGTGCCGCTGGCCCACTGGATCACGCGCAGGTGCGTGCCGGTCGGCGTCACCGTGTTGCTGAGGTAGCCGGTGATCGGAAGCGCCTGCGCCGTGTGCGAGATGCGCTTCTCGTGACCTGCCGGGTGATGGATGCCCTCGGCCGAAGCGGCGCCCTGGTCGCGACGATCCCAGCCGGCGTAGTACGGATGCTCGACGTCCGGGACGGCTGCGTTGAGCTCGAGCAGGCTGAAGTCGCTGGCGGCGTAGTTCGCCTTGAGCGTGCTGCCCGAAAAGAAGGTCGCCGGACGCGGCAGGGACTGGCCGCTCGCCGACGAACCCGGTGCACGGCATGTCGCCGACTGGTAGTTCCAGTAGACGCGGATCGTGTTCGCGACCGTGGCCGTGCTGATGCAGTGGTTTGCGGTCAGGAAGTACGGCACCTGCGTGCCCGCCGTCGTGGCGACCAGCGAACCCGTGCAGACGTACGAGCTCGAACCCTGCTGGAAGATGTACTGGCCGACCGAGTCGATCTGGTCCTGCCAGCCGTCGCCCTCGGGACAGGTGACGTCGACGTTGCACGAACCCGACAGCACGCCGGGCTGGTCCTCGAGGCCGAACAGGCCACGGTACGCGTGCGTCACGCTGTCCAGCCGCAGGCGCAGCGCATCACGCTCGGCGGCGGCGACGACGACTTCAAGACGGGTCACGGCGCCCGGCACGATCGGGGTGTAGATGCGGCCGTCGGCGCTGCGGTTGCCCGCGCGGATCGGGCCGAGCACGTAATCACCCGCTTCGTTCGACAGGTAGATCTCTGCCGACGCCGGCAGATCGCCGCTCAGCGTGGCGTCGAGACTGACCGCATCGTTGGACGCGAACTCGACACGCCACGCGAGACGTCCATCCGGCAGCGCCTGCCACTGGCCGCTGCGCGGCACGCCGGCATCGACGAGCTGGCTGCCGATCGCCTGCACCACGCCGTAACGCAGCGGCGTGCCGAGCTTGGGTTGTTCTTCGTAGGCACGCAGCGCAGCCGAGTCGACGGCGGGAGCCGTGACGCGCTCGGCGGCCTGCCAGGCCATGCCGGCATCGGTGCTCGGCAGGTCCGCACGGGCGGTTGCTGCATGAGCGTTGGCGGACATCAGCAACGCCACCGCGACAGCGGCGACGAGCGGGCGCGTGATCACGCGCGCAAGGGTTACGACATCGGTCAAAACGATTCTCCAGAAGTTGCACGACATCCGGAGCACGATGCAGGCGAAGCAACGTCGGCAACGCGACGCACCCACGGCATGACCGTGCTGCCTGCATCCTTGCCGGACCCCCGAGCGTAGCGGCCTACGCCGCCGAGGGGAACCGGGGATTGCGAGCATGCGGCTCGACCGCGATGGTCGTGTCGCATGAGGTCGTCACTCGAATCCGTTCCTGAAGACGAGATCGGTCGACCAACTGTCACGGCCCTGCGGGTGTGGCGTGCCGGTTGCCTGGGTCGAGCCCGTTCCTCCGAGCAGGCATCGCGGCCACCCGAGGGCCGTCAGGACATCCATCCGAGGAAAAACGGGTGCCCCATCCTTGCCACCACAACGGGATAGACCGCTCGGATGCGGTGATATCCGGATACCACCGCGTTCCGTGAGATATCTGCGGGAAGCACCCACGGGATGCTCGCGTGGAGCGTGCGCAAGATCATGATCCACAAGGGTTGAATGGCTTGACCCGGGGCAACAGCGGACTGATGATGCCAGTCCGCTCGTCAGCGGGATGAATGTAGTTGGGCGGCTGGGGAGACTTCATGGCGACCCGAATCTATGCGGACTTCAACGGCTTGGTTCGCGGCGTGATAAATCCCGATAGGACGGCCGTTGTTCTGGACACTTTTGGCTCACTTCGCGACTTGTCAAACGCCGGCGTCGTGCTAATCCCTGGACTCCCGCTGATCGCCGTTGATCAATCCGACAATAAAGAAGATTTGGAGGGTCACGGTCTCGCTCAGTACGACCACCACAGAAAGCGATGGATCGTAGAGTTTGATGAGGTTGGCATCCGCTACGTTCCGCATTTATCCGATTCAGGTAGTAGGGGATTCAGCTGTGTCAGGTGTCGCACTCCATTTCCTGCCCAGCATCCAGCAGCCATGCTTGTTGATGGTCTTGCCTGCGCAAACTGCGGAACGCCTGCTCTTGAAGCTTATAAACCGCCAGCCACCTAACAATTCATTCAAGCCGACGCCGCTTCGCGGCGGCTTAATTCAGGCGTCAGCCCCCATGAGAAAGATCGCGCTGCCTTTGATTGCACTAAGCCTCTCTCCGACGCTCATGGCTTGTGATACCTCACTTATTGGTACTTGGCAGTCTGACGCAACCGCAACGATGTCGTTCAATCGTAATTACGCCAAGCTTGAGGAACGCCAAGACGGCTTCTTAGCCAGCCTGATGGGCAAGATGACGGTGGAGTTCACTGACAAGCAGATTCATTTACGCATGCCAGATAATCAAGTGGATGTGAAAGGAAAACTCACACCCTTTGCAGGCTTCGAAGAGCGAAATCCTTACAAAGTACTGTTCTGTAATGAGCGAATGGTCGTTGTAGAGACTGCCGAGGCTGTAACAGGCGAGCGTAGCGCTATAACTTACTTTCTTGTCGGCACCGATGCGATGTGGGTCTACGTCGGAACAAACAGTCCAAAAGTCCCTGACCTGCATATCCGCGAGTACTTCAAGCGTATACCGTAGGTGGCTGACAACTGATTCTAGCCGACGCGGTAATTCCTTCGGTTTGGTGGACACCCCGACGGCATCCGGGACGACGGCATCCGGGACACCCATCATCTCGGCATCTTCCGACCGTCGCAATCGGCCTCTTCCTACAGACGCCAGTCTCTTGGTAGCCGACCATTCGGGGCATGACCACAGCTCGCCATCGACTCGTCGCCCCGGACGAGTCCGGTTTCTACCACTGCATATCTCGCTGCGTTCGCCGTGCGTGGCTGTGCGGCATCGACGCACTGAGCGGAAGATCGTTCGAACACCGCCGTGACTGGGTCGAGCAGCGGTTGCTCGAACTGGCGGACATCTTCGCGGTCGGTCTCTACGCCTATGCCGTGATGAGCAACCACACGCATGTCGTGCTGCGGGTCGATCCGGGCGCCGCGCGCATGTGGTCCGATGAGGATGTAGCGGTCCGATGGGTCAGGTTGTTCCCGGCGACGACCGATGGCGTCATCGATTTGGTACGTTGCCGCGAGAAGGAAGCAGCCCTGCTCGGCAATCACGAACGTCTGGCCGTCTGCCGCCAGCGCCTTGGGGACCTTTCGTGGTTCATGCGCTGCCTCAACGAGCCGATCGCTCGACGTGCGAACCGGGAGGACGGCTGCACCCACGGCATCCGGGACACCCATCATCTCGGCATCTTCCGACCGTCGCAATCGGCTTCTTCCTACAGACGCCAGCCTCTTGGTAGCCGACCATTCGGGGCATGACCACGGCTCGCCATCGACTCGTCGCCCCGGACGAACCCGGCTTCTACCACTGCATCTCGCGCTGCGTACGTAGGGCATGGTTGTGTGGCACCGACGCACTCAGTGGCCGGTCGTTCGAGCACCGGAGTGACTGGGTCGAGCGACGGCTGCTCGAACTGGCGGACATCTTCGCGGTCGGTCTCTACGCCTATGCCGTGATGAGCAACCACACGCATGTCGTGCTGCGGGTCGATCCGGGCGCCGCGCGCATGTGGTCCGACGAGGATGTAGCGGTCCGATGGGTCAGGTTGTTCCCGGCGACGACCGATGGCGTCATCGATTTGGTACGTTGCCGCGAGAAGGAAGCAGCCCTGCTCGGCAATCACGAACGTCTGGCCGTCTGCCGCCAGCGCCTTGGGGACCTTTCGTGGTTCATGCGCTGCCTCAACGAGCCGATCGCTCGACGTGCGAACCGGGAGGACGGCTGCACCGGGCGATTCTGGGAAGGTCGCTACACCTGCCAGGCGCTGCTCGATGAAGCCGCCGTCCTCGCGTGCATGAACTATGTCGACCTCAACCCGATACGCGCGGGCATCACAGACGATCTAGGCCGTTCGGAACACACCGGCATCAAGCGGCGCATCGACCACCTCTCGAGCGCACCACCGGAGGCTCCGATCCCACCGGTCGCAGGCATCACGCCCGGCTTCGCGGTGCTCGCGATCACTACGACCGCCTACATTGAACTGGTCGACTGGACAGGACGCCAGACCCGTCACGACAAGCGCGGAAGCATTGCGATCGATACCCCGCGCATCCTGAGGACACTCGGCTTGGGCGATGCGGCTTGGCAATCTCAGGTGCTAGGCATCGAGAAGCAATACGCGCGCGCGATCGGCTCGGCGCGAAGCCTCGCGGACAAGGCAGCCGCGATGGGGCAACGATGGCTCAAGGGCATCGTCGCCGCCCGGCAGCTGATCAAGCTCGCGACCTGAGAACAGCTTCTCTCTTTACTAGACGAGCGTATGCGGCTTCGCCTCTCGTGAAAAAGCCTCTCCGCTAAATCCGCAGAGCTCCCCTCTGTCCGGACAATAAGTGGGTGTACCCAGTCCTCGCCCCTCCGTCCGGACAACAAGTGGGTGTCCCAAGTCCTGGCCCTCCCAAGTCCTGGCCCCCATTCAGATTATTCCATGGAATGAATTTTCCCACATTGCCCTTATGCTTGCCGTCTATAAAGTTGCCGTGCTGCTCAGTGACACATTCGGCCCGCCCGTGATCTCGGTACTGTCCGCCAGGAAGTGGGTGTGCCAGATCTCGCCATCCCAGATCTAGCCAAAAACCAGCTTACGAAGAGTGGGTGTCCCAGAAGCCTCCCCCAGAAGCCGTCCCAAGCTCACACGCCGGCGTGCACGCCGCTCAGCTCAACCGTTGGATTGCGATAGAGGCTTAAAGATACATTCGGGCCACCCATGATCTCGGTATTTTCCGCGAGGAAGTGGGTATGCCAAATCTTGCCATCCCAGATCTCGCCAAAAAAGCAGTTTACGAAGAGTGATATCCCAGAAGTCGCCCCCAGAAGCCGGCGTCCCGGATCATCCATGCCAGATCCTCACTCGACTCACCTACTCCCAGTCGCCAGTCGCAGATTTGTGCTTGACCCTGCCCATGCGCACCTTTCTACTGACTAAGGCATCAGAGTCCGCATTGTATATATAGTACGCATCACCATGCCTAATAAGCGGACTTTCTGGAGAATACTCTACTCTTACATTACTCAAATCTTCCCATTCGCAGGATCTGAAAACAAGCTCCTCGAGATTAAGATGTTTATTTTTATCCATATCAATCCTGACGAACCGCAAGGCCTTCTCGCAGTACATACCCAACTGAGACTCGCGAGAGTCTGTGTCGGATGCGTAAGACGATGAGCTGAACACTAAGGCCATAAGAAGAAGCGACCCGTACGGAGTTTTCATGTCAGTTCTCATATCCCCTGGTTCACGGACAGCCTCAGCTACTTCCGCATGGCGTGGATCGTCAGCAAAAATCCATGGCTTACCCATGAAACAGCCTGGGCGACGGTGTTGGATACGGCCACATATAGATCAGCCGATCTATCGTCACGTAATCTCGGCCTGTACCACGGGGAGCATTCGAAGAATGCAGGCTCGACGATTCCAGACTATCACGCGGGATGCTGCGAGGATCTCGTCCGCAGTTTCGACAGGCCATGGTGAGACGAGGGCAGACGTCGCATACGTCACGACGTCTGCCCTGGGCGATCAATCGCGCCTCGTCATTCGAAGCCGTTCCGGAAAACGATGTCCGTCGACTGGCTGTCGCGTCCCTGCTGGCGCAGCGAGCCCGTGTTGCCCGGGTCGAGCCAGTCCTTGAGGCGCTGGTTCGCCGCCGTGCCGTCGAAAGCGACGGAGAGCTTGCCGTAGCAGTCGTAGCCCGCGTTCGGCACGCTGCCGGAACAGGCCGCACTACCACCGGACAGCACGCCGATGAGCAGTTTCGCGCCGCCACCGCCATCGTTGGACGGAATCCAGATCCCCGAACCCGACGAGCCGCCTTCGGTCGTGCCCTGCGAATACGGTTCGCCGGTACGCCAGTGCGTCCCGGTCGTGCCGCCGCCCGTGCCGATGCAGTTGTTCATCGTCGAGATGCCGTTGGCATCCTCGGTGATCTTCTTGGCGTCACCGCTCGGATGGTGGATGCCGATGATCCCGCCCGGGGTGGAACCCGTCGCATCCCAGCCGCTGTAGTAGACGTTGAACGAGGCCTGCGGCACGGCGTTGAGCTGCACGAGCGTGGTGTCGACATTGGCGCGCGACATGCGCAACTGGGCACCGGACTGGTTCTGGCCCATCGAGACGCCCGTGTTGCCGCTGCAGGTGCTCGACTGGTAGTTCCAGTAGAACGTCATCGTCGCAGCAGCTGCGTTGGTGTCGAGGCAGTGCGCCGCGGTCAGGAACAACGGTGTCGTGTTGCCCGCGGTGTTGGCGACGAGCGAGCCGGTGCAGATCCACGTGCCACCGTCGACGAACGAGTAGTGCGCGACGCTGCGGATCTGGTCGCGGTATGCATCGCCGAGCGGACAGGCGACGTTGATGTTGCAGGCGCCCGATCCGCCCATCGGCACGAGGCCGCCATCGCGGCCGGTGAAGTCGCGGTAGCCGGCGCCGACGTAGCCGACCTCGAAGACGGGTTCGCCGGAACCCGGCGGGAGGTACAGCTCGACGATGGCTTCGTCACCGGGGACCATCGCCGACCACAGCTGGCCGTGCGGATTGACGTCCGCGGCGAGGTACGGGCCTGCCGCATAGCGCTCGGACGTGCTGTAGACCGCGAACGTCGCGCCCTCGGGCAACTGAACGCGCGTGAAGCCGACCTGCAGGTCCGTCGCATCCGGTGCGTCGACGCGCAGGCGCCACAGACGCCCACCATCGGCGGTGTCCTGCCAGGTTCCGTCGCGGTCGGGGCGTGCGGAGACGGTGTCGCCGCGCGCGATGCGCATGCGCTTGGTCGCGGGCTGTCCGGCCTTCGCGGCCAGCACCGCATCGTCCTCGGCGAGCAGCGCGCTGCGGTCGACGCGCGGCACCACGAGCGTGGCCACATCGCCATCGGCGACGTCGAGCCGCTCGGACCATGCACGTGGCGCAGACTCCGCCGCGTGGCTCGCGCCACCCAGCAGGGCCGACAGCGCGGCGGCGAGTGCAACGAGGGGAAGGTGAGGCTTCATCGATCGACTCCCTGGGCTTTCGGATGGCCGCCCGCAAACGCGGACGGTGGACGAACGGCACCCCTGCGGCGCGGATCGTAGACCTGCACGCACGAGGGATTCGCAAAGGATTCGTTACGCCGACCGGCTGCAACACGCATTCACGGCAAGATCCGCTACCCTGCAAACCCGCGCGACAGCGTGTATCATGCGCGGCCGTTTTATCCATCCATCCGCATTGAAGGATATTTGCTGACATGAGCAGCTATCTGTTCACCTCCGAATCGGTCTCCGAAGGCCATCCGGACAAGGTCGCCGACCAGATCTCCGACGCCGTCCTCGACGCCATCCTCGTGCAGGACAAGCGCGCGCGTGTCGCCTGCGAAACGCTGGTCAAGACCGGTGTGGCGATCGTGGCCGGCGAGGTGACGACGAGTGCATGGATCGACCTCGAGGCGCTCACGCGCAAGGTCATCCTCGACATCGGCTACGACAGCTCGCAGGTCGGTTTCGACGGCGAGACCTGCGGCGTGCTGAACCTGATCGGCAAGCAGTCGCCCGACATCAACCAGGGCGTCGACCGCAAGAAGCCGGAAGAACAGGGTGCGGGCGACCAGGGCCTCATGTTCGGCTACGCGACGAACGAGACGAAGGACTTCATGCCGGCGGCGATCTACTACTCGCACCGCCTCGTCGAGCAGCAGGCCAAGGTCCGCAAGAAGAAGAATTCCCCGCTGCCGTGGCTGCGCCCGGACGCGAAGTCGCAGGTCACGCTGCGCTACGAGGACGGCAAGGCCGTCGCGATCGACGCCGTGGTGCTGTCGACGCAGCACGACCCGTCGGTCAAGCAGAAGGACCTCGTCGAGGCCGTGCGCGAGCACATCCTCAAGCCGGTGTTGCCCGCCAAGTGGCTGCACAAGGGCACCAAGTACCACATCAACCCGACCGGCAAGTTCGTGATCGGCGGTCCGGTCGGCGACTGCGGCCTGACCGGCCGCAAGATCATCGTCGACACCTACGGCGGCTGGGCACGCCACGGTGGCGGCGCGTTCTCGGGCAAGGATCCGTCGAAGGTCGACCGCTCGGCCGCGTACGCCGCGCGCTACGTCGCCAAGAACATCGTCGCGGCCGGCATCGCCGACCGTTGCGAGGTGCAGGTGTCGTACGCGATCGGCGTCGCCGAGCCGACCTCGATCTCGGTGACGACGTTCGGCACCGGCAAGATCAGCGACGACAAGATCGAGAAGCTGATCCGCAAGCACTTCGACCTGCGCCCGTACGGCATCATCAAGATGCTCGACCTGGTGCACCCGATGTACCAGCGCACGGCCAGCTACGGCCACTTCGGCCGCACGCCGGAACTCGTGAAGCTCGCCAACGGCGAGACGTTCACGGCGTTCTCGTGGGAGAAGACCGACAAGGCCGAGGCGCTGCGCGCCGATGCCAAGCTGAAGTGATCCGCCGGCGCCGTCGAGGCGCCGACCGGGTACGAGAAAGGGCCGCTTACGCGGCCCTTTTTCTTGCGTGCACCTTCGTCACGCTACACGTGCAGCCGAGCAATCGGCCCCTCCCCGCTCAGGACTCGCAGCTGCCGCGTGCCACCGCACCGAGCGCTCCGTCGGGAGCTTCCTCGACATGGCCGAGCATGGCCACGACCTCGGCGCGCGCGCGCCGCGCGAGTTCGCCGCGCTCGGCACCCTGTGTGCGCAACGGCGTGCCAAACGTCACCGTGATGCGCCCGGGACGCACGCGGAAGAGGCCGTCGAGGCCCAGGACCGCACCCGAGCCGTCGATCGCCACGGGCACGACATCAGCCCCGGCATCGATCGCCATCTGGAACGCACCGCCCTTGAACGACGCGACACGCCTGTCACGGCTGCGCGAGCCTTCCGGAAACACGCACAGCGACGCGCCGCCGCGCACGATCTCCGCGGCCTCGCGCGTGCTCCGTGCCGCCGCGCGCGTGCTGCCGCGATCCATGAACACCATGCCCATCGCCTTCGCGTAACGACCGACCAGCGGTGCGCGCGACAGCTCCTGCTTGAGCACGAACCTCAACGGCACCGGCACGGCGCGGAACATCGCGCAGATGTCGATCATCGACTGGTGGTTGGCCACGAACACGTGCGGGCGCGACCAGTCGATGCCCTCCGCCCCGCGAACCTCGAAGCGCACCCCGGCGCCCGTCAGCAGACCCGGCGACCAGCAACGGGACGCCATGCGCAACGGCCAGTGCGTGCCGCGCGTTACGACGCGGACGATGTACGCGATCACGATCAGCACGCCCGTCCACGCGATCGTGAAGGCGAGTTGCAGCGTGTTGAAGACGGCCCAGATGAGACGGGTCGGTGACATCGCGGAATCCTCGGTCGGGCGAGCGGCGCTCCCCGGGGTTGCAACAAGGCGCACGGTCATCACGGTCGAGGGCGCGAGCGACCCGGCCTGGCGCGATGGCGGAAGCCGGTGATCCCTCCAGGAGGGTGCCCGCAGGCACGACGGATCCGGCAGGGCGCGATGGTGCCGTGCCGCGCGGGATGGCGCAATCGCAGCGGGATGCGGCAGCCCTTGCGCTGCGCCGTGCCCACGACACGCCGCCGCGCCGGAAAAGCGGAGGCCCGCGCATCGGCGGGCCTCCGGACGACGCTGCGGCGTGATAGGCGTGGTCAGTTCTCGAAGCCGGTCCTGAAGATGACGTCGTTGAGGAGCGACTCCTCGATGAGCACGAAGATGTCCGAGGCTCCGTTGGTGTCGGCGGGATCGATATTGCTGGCCTGCGACGCGAAGGCCATCGAGAGGCCCGAGGTGTTGACGTCGAGCGAGTAGCCCGACGGACCGTTACCCGGCGCCCCTCCCGCGCCGCCGGTGAGGCGCTCCGGCGATGCCTCGCCGGGGATGTACAGGTACACCTGCGGGATCACGTTGGGGCCGACGGTCAATCCGCACGAGAGCAGAACGGTCGCGGCGTTCGAGATCGAGGAGACGGTGCAGGTGTCGTACGTGTTCGAGGGGATCTCCGCAGGGCGCGGGATCGGGATCGTCACCTGGGTCTGGCGGTCGCGGATGTAGACGCCGCTGTTGCTCTCGACCGTACCGGCCGCGTAGCCGAGGCCACCGTAACCGCGATTCTGGAAGCTGATGAAGCGGCCGTCGGGCGAGATCGCCGGGCGATACACGATCGCCGACGACGACGTGTTGCTCGTACCGACACGGCTGACGAGCTCGGTCGTGCCGGCCTGCAGGTCGCGCAGGAACAGCTGCCCGTATGCAGAACCGCCGGTGAGGTCGGCGGTGCACGTGAACGTGAGGAAGCGGCCGTTCTCCGACAGGGCATGAGGATCGAGGAAGCAGGTGCCGTTCGACGCGGCACCGCCGGACGTCCTCGACGCCATCGTGACGGCGCCGGTCTGCATGTCCTTGACGAAGATCTGCTTCACGCCACCCGTCTGGCCGAGGTTCGTCGACGAGGACGCGAACGCGACGTAACGGCCGTCACCCGAGATCGACAGCGGCTGGGTTTCGGTTCCGGACGCCGCGACAACGCCCGTCGCGTCGGAACTGGCGACAGCGAGTGCACCGGTCGAGCGGTCCTTGTAGCCGACCTGCCAGTTGGTGCCGAGCGTGCCGTAGCTCAGGAACGCGACGTGGCGGCCGTTCGCCGATACCACGGGCTGCTCGCCACGGATGATCTCGCCCGGCTGGCCACCCTGCGGTGTGCGCCGGGACACCACCTCGATGACGCCCGTGGCGAGATCCACCGCGACGGCGCGTGTGCCGTTGAGCGCATCGCCCGCGACCCAGTTGTTCGCCGTGCTCGCGAATACTGCCGTCAGCCCCGAGGACGACAGGTCGACCGCATCCGAAGCGCCATTGGCCTGCAGGCCTACGCCCGGGACGAGGCGCGCGTAGATGAACTCGGCATGCGCGTGGCCGGCGAATGCGGAAAGGCCAGCGGCGGCCAGCGCGGAAGCGAGCATGCGGGAAGTTGCGAGGTTCATGGGGACTCGTCCAGGGGAGATGAGCTCCTCTTACGCGTCACGGCGGGCAATCCCCCAACCGGCTTCCGCGCAGTGGCCGATTCATCGCTCCATCGCGAACACGGGATATAATGGGAGTCCACCTGTCGAGGGGCGCTGCACGTGGGCCCGCGATCGAGCGGCCCTACCCAGGCTCGACAGGCGATCACGCAGCAACGGCGCCCGGACCCCGATCGAAACCCCCGCCAAGGCGGGAGACGATCCCGAACCGGAGCATCACCGAATGAACGCACAGCTGAAGACCTTCTCGACCGAAGGCGACTACAAGGTCGCCGACATCACGCTGGCCGACTGGGGCCGCAAGGAACTCGACATCGCCGAGCACGAGATGCCGGGCCTCATGTCGATCCGCAAGAAGTACGCCGCGACGACGCCGCTCAAGGGCGTGCGCGTGACCGGCTCGCTGCACATGACGATCCAGACGGCCGTCCTCATCGAGACGCTCAAGGACATCGGCGCCGACGTGCGCTGGGCCTCGTGCAACATCTTCTCGACGCAGGACCACGCCGCCGCGGCGATCGCCGCGACCGGCACGCCCGTGTTCGCGTGGAAGGGCGAGACGCTCGAAGAATACTGGGACTGCACGCTCGACGCGCTGACCTTCAAGCTCGCGGACGGCACGCTGACCGGCCCGGAACTCGTCGTCGACGACGGCGGCGACGTGACCCTGCTGATCCACAAGGGCTACGAACTCGAGAAGGGTGACGAAAGCTGGGTCAACTCGGCCTCGGGCAGCCACGAGGAGCAGGTCATCAAGAACCTGCTCAAGCGCGTCGCCAAGGAGCGCCCGGGCTACTGGACGCGCGTGGTCAAGGACTGGAAGGGCGTCTCCGAGGAGACCACCACCGGCGTGCACCGCCTCTACCAGATGCTCGAGGCCGGCAAGCTGCTGGTCCCGGCGATCAACGTCAACGACTCGGTCACGAAGTCGAAGTTCGACAACCTCTACGGCTGCCGTGAGTCGCTCGCCGACGGCCTCAAGCGCGCGATGGACGTGATGCTCGCGGGCAAGGTCGCGGTCGTGTGCGGCTACGGCGACGTCGGCAAGGGTTCGGCGCACAGCCTGCGTGCCTACGGCGCGCGCGTGGTGGTCACCGAGATCGATCCGATCAACGCCCTGCAGGCCGCGATGGAAGGCTTCGAGGTCAACACGGTCGAGTCCACGCTCGGCCGCGGCGACATCTACGTCACTACGACCGGCAACAAGGACGTGCTGACGATCGAGCACCTGAGCAACATGAAGGACCAGGCCATCGTCTGCAACATCGGCCACTTCGACAACGAGATCCAGGTCGACGCACTCAACGCGTTCAAGGGCGTCACCAAGCTCAACATCAAGCCGCAGGTCGACAAGTACACGTTCGCCGACGGCCGTGCGATCTTCCTGCTCGCCGAGGGCCGCCTCGTCAACCTCGGTTGCGCGACGGGCCACCCGAGCTTCGTGATGTCCAACTCGTTCTCGAACCAGACGCTCGCGCAGATCGACCTGTGGGCGAACAAGGCCACGTACGAGGCGAAGGTCTACATCCTGCCGAAGAAGCTCGACGAGGAAGTCGCGCGCCTCCACCTCGAGAAGATCGGCGTCAAGCTCACGACGCTGACCAAGGAACAGGCCGACTACCTCGGCGTGGCCGTGGACGGCCCGTACAAGCCGGACCACTACCGCTACTGATCCACGCTCCAACGATCCACGCGACGGGCGCCTTCGGGCGCCCGTTTCGTTTCGGGATCGATGCCGATGCCGACACTGCGCGCGAGGCGACGCGCGTTCAGCCCGCGACGGCCGTGGACGATGCTTCGCATGCATGCAGCACCACGCGATCGCGCCCCGCGCCCTTGGCGCGGTACAGCGCGGCATCGGCCGCATCGACGAGATCCTGTGGCGTGCCGCCTGCCTTCGCCACGGCGACGCCGATGCTGACGGTCACGGTACCTCCCGCCGCGCTCCTGCACGCATCGGATCCGGACACGGCCTCGCGCATGGTCTCGGCGAGCGCGAGTGCGACACCCTCTTCGCGCGTCGGCACGAGCACGACGAACTCCTCGCCACCGTAGCGTGCCGCGAACGCGCCCGTGCGCGAAGCCTGCGTGTCGAGCACCTGCGCGACCGCTCGCAGGCAGGCATCGCCGCCGGGATGACCCATGCGGTCGTTGATCGCCTTGAAATGGTCGACGTCGACGAGCAGCAACGCGATCGCCGGCGGCGACGCCGACCGCCATTCGCGGAGGAGACGCTCGTCGAAGCGACGCCGGTTGGCGATGCCCGTCAATGCATCGATCGTGGCCACGGCCGCGAGCTGCTCGAGCTGTTCCTGCGCGCGCAACTGGGCGAGCACGGTACGCACGCCGTAGCCGAGTACCGCCGCGGCGATGCCGAGGCCGGCCAGCCACGGCTGCGACGGCATGAGGTGCGCCGAGGCCAGCAGCAGGGCGACCGGCAGGACCAGTGGACTGGCGATCTGGACCACCTTGTCGATGCGCCGGAGCGTGATCTCCGCGACGGGTTTTCCATGCAGGCCCGCGATCGACGCGAGCACGAGGAACGGCACGTCGATCAGGATGTCGGTGAAGACCCCGTAGCCGGTGTCGTCCGGCTCGACATGGTTGATGTAGAACGCGACGAGGAAGTAGATCGCCGCGTAGACCGCGAGCGCACCGAACAGCACACGCTGCGGCGATCCTGCACCGGCGAGCCAGCGGATGAAGGCGAGGCCGAGGATGAACGCGTTGCCGACGTCGTAGACGCTCCTCAGCGCCGGCACGTTCTCGAGCGGCGTGCCCGCCACGGCGGCATGAGCGGCGACGATCGCGCAGAACAGCCCGGCCAGTACCAATGCGAGCCCGCCGTCGATGCGCCGCACCGGCGCCGGATCCTCGGGCCGCCACGCCAGCACGAACAGCAGCGGCGCCATGTAGAGCACGAACAGCAGCATGCTCACGCCGGGATTGACGGCGCCCTGACTCGCCGCCGCGAACGGAAGGTTGGCCGCCATGCCTGCGCTCCACAACGCCATCGCGAGCGCGAGGACCCACCAGCCCCACGTTTCGCCGGCGCGCCGCGCACGTCGTGCACAGGCCAAGGCGGCCCACGCGGCAGCGACGGTGACACAGGCGATCGAGACGACCTGGGCGTGGTCGCGCAGCAGCGTGATGAGCAGTGCGTGGCCGACGAGATAAAGCGCCACGAGAACCGCAGGCTTTGCCATGCCGTCGATCACATGCGGATTCGTTCCCAAGCTCGCTGCCCTGCCCCTTCCAACGCACGCCTCGTGTCGTGCCAGAGCACCCTCGTCGCCGTACCGGCCGCGAGAATGATCCGATTTCACGCACGATAACAGTGCGGGAGCAGACGCGCTCGAGCCGAGGAAGGCCTGACGCTGCACGCCGTGCCGTCGCGTGGCGTCACGCCACGATCAGCGCGACAACGAGTCCTGACGCGACGACGAGGCCATCAATCGAACCCGTCCCGCATCAGCGTCGGCAGCACCTCGTCGAAGAGGTTGTGCGCCGGCCAGCTCGTCACCTGGTTGTAGGCGGCCCAGACCACGGCATCCATCGCGTTCGTGGTCGCGTTGGGGTTGGACTCGTTGCGGCGGTTGAGCAGGATCACGATCTCGAAGCCATTGCGGTTGCGCACGATGTAGGTCGATGTCGACGGCAGGCTTCCGGCGTGCCACGTCGTGCGGCCCGTCGCACCGTAGTCGCGCACGGACCAGCCGCTCGCGTAGTAGTAGTCGCCAGGCGTGTAGGAACCCTGGTTCTGCGGCAGCGCGAACATGCGGTCGAGTGAGGCCTGATCGAGGATCGCGCGCGGTGACGAGGGATTGTCGAGGTTCACCATCCAGCGCAGCAGCTCGGGCGCCGAGGCGACCCAGCCGCCGTAGGCGTCCATCGTGTTCTGGTTGAGGGCGCCGTACTCCCACGGCCGCAACGCGGAGGTGTTGTCGATGACGCTGGTGCCCTGCCCGCCCGAGGCATATGCCACCTCGCCCGCTGCGCGCTCTTCGACGCGGGCCTTCGCGAGGCGCAGGTTCCACACGCCGGCGGGATTGAGCACGCGGCGCGCATAGCGCTCGTACGGCATGCCGCTCGCGGATTCGATGATGCGGCCGAGCAGCTTGTAGCCGTAGTTGCTGTACTGGTAAGTCGATCCGGGGTTCGTGGAGAGCGCGACGCCGCTCTGGTAGCGGATGACATCCGCGTGCGTCACCGGCAGCGGGATGCCGAGGCCTTGCGAGACGATGCGGTCACGGAACACCGGATCGTAGCCGAGCGTCGCCGGGTCGCCGAAGCCGCCGAGCATCTCGAGCAGGTTGCGCACGGTCACCGTGGCGAGGCGTGGATCGGCCGTCGTGCCCGGGCGCGGCGTGAGGTCCACGTACTGGCCGATCGTGTCGTTCGGTGCGAGCCGGCCTTCCTGGATCAGCCGGTTCACGAGCGTCGACGTGATCGGCTTGCTGACGCTCGCGAGGCGGAACAGCGAGGTCGGCTGCGTGACGCTGTCGTTCGGCCCCGGGTTCCACGAGTAGCCGCGTGCGAGCACGAGCCGCCCGTCCCACGCCACGGCGATCGCGCCGGACGGGATGTTGGCGTTCGTCATGAGCGTGCGCATCTGCGTGTCGAACGCGGCGAGCGACGGCACCTCGGTACCGGTCGCGGTCCATTGCGCGGATGCGGGCATGGCGCCCGCGCACAGGATGGCCGACAGCAGCAGGGTCGAAAGCTTGCCCATCGTCTCTTGTCCTCCCTTGGAATGCACGGCGATCCCTGCACGATGCGGGCACCGCTCCCCACGATGGCGCAGGATGATGGCAGAACGGCTCACGCATGCGTGATGCACGCGGACCGGCGATCGGCGTCCACTGGGCACAGGTTTCGCGAACCCCGCCACGGAAATCGTCGCGGCGATGTGAGCGCCGTGCCATGATCGGCCCGGGGATGCCTCAGGGGATGATGGGGATGACCGGTCATGGCGGACTCGAGCATCGCGACCTTCCGCGCAGGGCGGCGGCGTGGATCGGATCGCGGATCGGCCGGGCGATGGTCCATGTCGCGCAGCTGGACATGGTCGACCGCAGCGTGCGCGACCTGCAGGCCAGGCTCGACGTGGAGGCCCCGCCGTGATCCTGCGCCGCCTCGCCGACCGCTTCCGGCACCACGACTGGCTCGCCGTCACGATCGAACTCGTCGTGGTGATCCTCGGCGTGTTCATCGGCCTGCAGGCTGCGAACTGGAACGAGGATCGACTGACGGCGAAACGCGGCGACGAGTTCACCGAGCGCCTCAAGGCCGACCTGCGCGTCGAGGCGTGGAACCACGAGAACATGATCGGCTACCACCGGCAGGTACGCACCAACGCCGTGCGCGCGGCCGACGCGCTTGCGGGACGTACCGAGCTCTCCGACGAAGCGCTGCTGGTCGCTGCCTATCGTGCAACCCAGTACAGCGACAACACGCGGCAGCGCTCGACCTACGACGAACTGACCTCGACCGGGGAGCTGAGCCTCATCGCCGACCGGAAGCTGCGCGAACTGGCGATGTACCTGTACACGGCACCGGTCTTCCAGTGGTTCACCGACGAGGGGCGCAACTCCGCCTACCGTCAGTGGTTCCGACGGCACGTGCCGCACCATGTGCAGGCGGCGCTCGCCGCAGGATGCGGCGATCACATCGTCGAGACGGGTGACTACTCCGGCATCGCGACCCAGCTGGACTATCCGTGCCGCGTCGACCTGCCGGCGCCGGACATCGCTTCGGCCGCGGCGATCCTGCGCGAGGATCCCGAGGCCCTCGCCACGCTGCGCCAGCGCATCGCGGACATCGGTACCAGCGTCGCCAACCTCGATGTGTTCTACGCGGACATCTGGGCCAGCCTTCGCACGTTCGCCGATCGCACGCCATGAGCCTCCTCGCCGAGCTCGAGCGCCGCAACGTGATCCGCATGGCGGGCCTGTACCTCGTCGGCGCGTGGCTGGTCGTGCAGGTCGCGAGCACGATGCTGCCCGCGTTCGAGGCCCCGGCATGGGCACTGCGTGCGGTCATCGTCGCGCTCGCGATCGGCTTCGTGCCCGCGATGGTGTTTGCGTGGGTGTTCGAATGGACTCCGACCGGACTCAGGCGCGACCACGACGTGCCGCGCGGGGAATCGATCGCGCCACAGACCGGCAAGCGCATGAACCACGCCTTTAGTTCGTGCTGTCGCCGCAACGCGAAGCCGAGATCGTCACCCGCACCACCGAGCAGGTCGTCGCGCGCGTGGAAGCCGACAGGGCGAAAGCAGCCGCCAACGGGATCGCAGTACTGCCGTTCGTCAACATGAGCGCGGACGAGGACAACGCCTACTTCTCCGACGGCATCTCCGAGGAGCTTCTCAACGTGCTCGTGCGCGTGGATGGCCTGCAGGTCGCCTCGCGAACTTCGTCGTTCGCGTACAAGGGCAGCGAGCTCGGCACGCGCAGGATCGCCGGCGAACTCGGCGTGAGCTACGTGCTCGAGGGCAGCGTGCGCAAGTCGGCCAACACGGTGCGCATCACCGCGCAGCTGATCGACGCCGTGCAGGACCGCCACCTGTGGTCGGCCACCTACGACCGCGACCTCACCGACATTTTCGCGATCCAGGACGAGATCGCCAACGCTATCGTGTCCGCCCTGCGTTCCGAACTGGCCAGCGAGGGCAAGCCGCTGGCCGCGGTGAATGTGCAGGCCGACACCGACAATCTCACCGCCTACGACACCTACCTCAAGGCGCGCGAGCTGTTCATCGCACGCACCGATCTCCCCGACGCCACGCGCCTGTTCGAGCGCGTGGTGGAACTCGACCCCGGATTCGCACGCGGCTGGGAGGGGCTTGGCGCCCTCTACAGCATCCTCGAAAGCTGGGGCATCGCCGATCGCGACTACACCGCGCTCGCAGGAAAAGCAGCCAGGCAAGCGCTGCAGCTGGATCCATCGCTTTCGATGCCGCATGCGGTCCTGGGGATGGTCGGTTCCAGCCGCCCACCCTTCGACTGGCCACAAGTCCTGTCGCACATGGACAAGGCCGTCGCCGCGGACCCGCACAACGCCACCGCCTGGTTGTGGCGCAGCATGCCGCACATGCAGCTGGGCTACTTCGCCGAAGCGGAATCGGACCTCCAACGCTGCCTGCAGGTCGATCCTGCGTACCAGAACTGCGTGCGGTGGCAAGCGTCGCTCGCCCTGCTGGAAGGGAACGAAACGCGTGCGTTGACGCTGTTCGAGCAGGGCATGGCCGAGGGCTTCTTCCTCAACCGGGCGCTGGATTTCCTGCCCGCCCTGCACTCGCAAGGTGACCGCATCGGCATCCGCCTGATCCTGGATCGCTACGACGTCGATCCGGTGCTGGCCAATGCCATTGTCGCCAGCTTCGACCATCCCGGGTGGCAACCCGACGACATGGACGCACTGCTCGCCCGGCTTGCTCCGGGCGACCTGCTTGCCGATATCGACAGCGGCGCCTACGGCAATGTGCAGTTGCTGCTGTGGTTCGGCGCATTCGACCGGCTGGCGGACGCCGCCGCGCCCAACCTCCCGAACAGCCACGTCGCGTGGCAACGCCATCCGCAGGGCTGGTTCGGCTCACCGCAATGGAAACGATTCGTGGTGAAACTCGGCTTCGTCGAGCACTGGCGCAGGCACGGCTTCCCGCCGCATTGCCGCGCCGTGGGCGACACCGACTTCACCTGCGGCAGGCCGGAGAAGCCATGATCACGTCAAGCCCGTCATTACTTCGAGATGAGCTGATGGAATCACCCGGTATCGCGTGTGCACGGCATATGCGAGACGGCGGAATCGATGCGATGGCAGCCTTGAATGACGCGCTGCGAGACGCACTCGCCGGACTGACACCGCAGGAACAGCACGAACTCGCCTTCGGCCAAGTGATGGGCGAGATCGGCGAAAAGCCAATTCAACCCGGCGGCAAGAGCTTTTCCCGTGCTGGAGCCAAGTCAGGACACGTGGGTCCACGTCGTCCGATCACGTGCCAAGGCCGGGCGGCATGAGGCCTAACCCATCATTCCAGCGGGCAGCCCGCAGCGGTCGCTGGACTCAGACCTTCGCCGAGCCGGTCGCCGCGACGTGATCGGCGAACCTCGGCGCTTGCAGGCGTTCACGCCGCATGTTGCGCGACGAACGCCGCGACGCCTTCACCACCGGGACATCGAGTCACCATGCGCCTGACACGCATCACCGAACGCCTCGCCCGCCTCGACGGCACCGCGCTCGCCGTCGAACTCGTCATCGTGATCCTCGGCGTGTTCATCGGCCTGCAGGTCGACAACTGGAACGACGCGCGCCGCGAGGCACAGCGGGGCGACGACTACCTGCAGCGCATCCACGGCGATCTCGCCGTGGACGTGAAGGAGATGGACGATCGCCTCGTGTTCTGGGGTGCAGTGGTCGCGTACGGGCATGCCGCGATACGCCACGCCGAGACCGGCGAGAACGTGCGCGGGGCGGCGTGGCCGACCGTGCTCGCGTTCTTCCAGGCCAGCCAGCTCTACCCGTACATCCCGCGCGACACGACCTATCAGGAAATGCGCAACGCAGGCGACCTCGGCCTGATCCGCGATGCCGCGCTACGCACCGCGCTCGCGAACTACTACGTCAACGGCCTCAGCGTGCAGGCCGGCTACCTGCTGCGGCTCGAACCCGAGTACCGCAGGATCGTGCGCGGACTCACGCCGCAGGCTGTTTCCACGCACGTGTGGGCGCACTGCCACGAGAGCTTCGAGCAGACGCGCCAGCGCCTGATCGAATGCGATGCGCCGATCGGCGAGGACGCGGCCAAGGCCATCCTCGAGGCTTACCGTGCCGAGCCGCGCCTGCTCGCCGAACTGCGCTTCTGGATCACCAACCTCGAGGTGTCGCGCACGCTGATCGCCGGCAACCGCGAGGCCGCGCTCGCGCTCGCGTCGCGCCTGCCTGCGGACACGCGCGAATGACGTCGCGCCACACCCCCACTCACCGCCATCCATAGACAAGATCTATCGACAACATCCAAACCGCAAACTTTTCTTTCGTCATGCGAGGGGCGTAAGGTGCCTGCACCCAGGCCGCAGCCGCCACCGAGGAAACCCGACATGACGACCGAACCGAATTGCCCGTTCTCGGGCGGATCCCGCAGCCAGGCCCTCACGGGCAGCTGGGGCAACGCTGACTGGTGGCCGAACCAGCTCAACCTCGGCCTGCTGCACCAGCACTCCCCGCGCGCGAACCCGATGGGTGAGGCGTTCGACTACCGCGAGGCGTTCGAGCAGCTCGACCTCGACGCCGTCGTCGCCGACCTGCACGCGCTCATGACCGATTCGCAGGACTGGTGGCCGGCCGACTACGGCCATTACGGCCCGTTCTTCATCCGCATGGCCTGGCACGCCGCGGGCACCTACCGCATCCACGACGGCCGCGGCGGTGGCGGCACCGGCGACCAGCGCTTCGCACCGCTCAACAGCTGGCCCGACAACGGCAACCTCGACAAGGCGCGCCGCCTGCTGTGGCCGATCAAGCAGAAGTACGGACGCAACCTGTCGTGGGCCGACCTGTTCATCCTGACCGGCAACGTCGCGCTCGAATCGATGGGCTTCAAGACGTTCGGTTTCGCCGGCGGTCGCGCCGACATCTGGGAGCCGAACGTGGACATCTACTGGGGCCCCGAGAACGCGTGGCTCGCGACGAGCGACAAGCCCGGCAGCCGCTACTCGGGCGAGCGCGATCTCGCCGACCCGCTCGCCGCCGTGCAGATGGGCCTGATCTACGTCAATCCCGAAGGCCCCGACGGCAAGCCCGATCCGCTCGCCTCGGGCCGCGACATCCGCGACACGTTCGCGCGCATGGCGATGAACGACGAGGAGACCGTCGCGCTGACCGCGGGTGGCCACACGTTCGGCAAGGCGCACGGCGCCGGCGATGCCTCGCTCGTGCAGGTCGAGCCCGAGGGTGCGGACATCGAGCACCAGGGCTTCGGCTGGGCCAACGGCTACGAGAGCGGCATGGCCGGCCACACGATCACGAGCGGCATCGAAGGCGCGTGGACGCCGACGCCGATCCGCTGGGACAACAGCTACTTCGAGACGCTGTTCGGCTTCGAATGGGAACTCACCAAGAGCCCGGCCGGCGCGCACCAGTGGAAGCCGGTCGGCGACGCCGGCCGCAACGTGCCCGATGCGCACACGCCCGGCAAGCTGCACCAGCCGATGATGACGACGGCCGACATGGCCATGCGCGTCGATCCGGCCTACGAGAAGATCTCGCGCCGCTACATGGCGAATCCGGCCGAGTTCGCCGACGCGTTCGCACGGGCCTGGTTCAAGCTCACGCATCGCGACATGGGCCCGCGTGTTCGCTACCTCGGCAAACTCGTGCCGCAGGAAGAACTGATTTGGCAGGATCCCGTACCCGCCGTCGACCACGCGCTGGTCGAGCCGCGCGACGTCGAAGCGCTCAAGCAGAAGGTGCTCGCCTCGGGCCTGACGATCCCGCAGCTCGTCGCGACCGCATGGGCTTCGGCCTCGACGTTCCGCGGCAGCGACAAGCGCGGCGGCGCCAACGGCGCGCGCATCCGCCTCGCCCCGCAGAAGGACTGGGAAGCGAACCAGCCCGCGCAGCTCGCCAAGGTGCTCGCGTCACTCGAAGCGATCAGGAAGGACTTCGACGCCGGCGCCACGGGTGGCAAGAAGATCTCGCTCGCCGACCTCATCGTGATCGCCGGCAACGCCGCAGTCGAAGCCGCCGCGAAGAAGGGTGGCCACGAGGTCACCGTGCCGTTCGCACCGGGTCGCACCGACGCGACCGATGCGCAGACCGACGCCGACTCGTTCGCGCCGCTCGAGCCGAGGGTCGACGGTTTCCGCAATTACGTCGCCAAGGGCTTCGAAGGCTCCGAAGCCGAGATGCTCGTCGACAAGGCCAACCTGCTCACGCTGAGCGCGCCCGAGATGACGGTGCTCGTCGGCGGCCTGCGCGCGCTCGATGCGAACGTCGGCGGTTCGAAGCACGGCGTGTTCACCGATCGTCCCGGCACGCTCAGCAACGACTTCTTCGTCAACCTGCTCGACATGCGCACGAAGTGGACGCGCTCGCAGACCGACCGCGACACGCTCGAAGGCCGCGACCGTACCAGCGGCGCCGTGCGCTGGACCGGTACGGTGTCCGACCTCGTGTTCGGCTCGAACGCACAGCTGCGTGCCCTGGCCGAGGTGTACGCCGCCGACGACGCGAAGAAGGTCTTCGTCGACGATTTCGTCGCCGCGTGGGCCAAGGTCATGAACCTCGATCGGTACGACCTGCGCTGAGCAGGCACGCGGATCACGTGCTTCCCGGTCCCGGGCGGATCGGGAAGCACGATCACGATGCGCCTGCGTGATGTACGCGACGTCGTGCGGGGCGCGACTGCACGTATGATGGCGGCATCCCACGCCAGGAGCCGCGAACGATGCCGACGACCGATGCGCGCCGCCCGCTGGCATCACGCGGGACCCGATGGGCAGGCGCGATCGCCTCGGGCCTGGTGGCGACACGCATCACGCCGAACCAGATCTCGATGATCAGCATCGTGTTCTCCGCCGTAGGCGCATGGCTGCTCGTGGCATGGCCGACACCGGCAGGGCTGGTCCTCGCGGCCGTGTGCGTGCAGCTGCGCCTCGCCTGCAACCTGTTCGACGGCATGGTCGCGATCGAAGGCGGCAAGCGCTCACCGACCGGTGCGCTCTACAACGAACTGCCCGATCGCACCGCCGACTCGCTGTTCATCGTCGCGCTCGGCTACGCGATCGGCCTGCCGTGGCTGGGTTGGCTCGGCGCCTTGCTCGCCGCGCTGACCGCCTACGTGCGCGCGACCGGTGGCGCGCTCGGCTTCGTGCAGGATTTCCGCGGACCGATGGCCAAGCCGCACCGCATGGCCGTGCTGACGCTCGGCTGCCTCGCCGGTGCCGTCGAAGTCGCGACCGTCGGCTCGCACCATGCACTGCTCGCCGCCGCCGTGATCATCGCCGCGGGCTCGGCGCTCACCTGCGTCACCCGCACGCGCGCGATCGCCGCACAGCTGCGCGCGGCAGGCTGACCGCGATGCTCGCACGCCTGCTCGTCGGCATCGTCCGCCTGCTCGTCGGTGCCTATCCGCAATGGATCGGCAGCCAGCCCATTGCGACGCGACGCGTGTATTTCGCCAACCATGCGAGCCATCTCGACACCATGGCGCTGTGGGCTGCCCTGCCTCCCGTGCTGCGCCGGAACACTCGCCCGGTCGCGGCGAAGGATTACTGGAGCCGTGGCGTGCGCGCGCTGATCGCGAAACGCGGCCTCAACGCGGTGCTCATCGATCGCCAACGGGGCACCAGCGAAGGCGATCCGCTCGAGCCACTGCACGCCGCACTCGAGGCCGGCGACTCGCTGATCCTGTTCCCCGAGGGCACGCGCAATGCCGAGGCCACGCTGCTGCCGTTCAAGTCGGGGCTCTACCACCTCGCCGAGCGGCACCCGGACGTCGAGTTCGTCGCCGTGTACCTCGACAACGCGCGCCGCAGTCTTCCGAAGGGCAGCCTGCTGCCGGTGCCGCTGATCTGCACGGTGCGCTTCGGCGCGCCCGTGGTGCTCGCCGCAGGCGAGACCAAAGCCGCGTTCCTCGAACGCGCCCGCAACGCCGTGATGGAACTCGCATGACACCGCAGGAATGGTTCGACCACCTCGTCGCCACCACCCCCGAACCGTTCTGGTGGGTCATGGGCGGCGTGATCGCGCTGCTCGTCGTCGCGAGCTCGATCGGTGCCGTGCTCGCGCGCTCGCGACCCGGCGCCACGGTCGACAACCTCGTCGCGCGCATCAACGCGTGGTGGGTGATGGTGGCGGTGCTCTGCGCGTGCTTCCTGCTCGGCCGCATCGCCACGCTCGTGCTGTTCGCGCTCGCCTCGTTCCTCGCGCTGCGCGAGTTCATCACGCTGACGCCGACGCGACGCGGCGACCATCTCCCGCTGTGCCTGTGCTTCTACGTGGCGATCCCGCTGCAGTACTGGCTGATCGGCAGCGGCTGGTATGGCCTGTTCGTGATCCTGATCCCCGTCTACGGCTTCCTGCTGCTGCCCGCCGTCTCCGCGCTGGCGGGCGATACCGAGCACTTCCTCGAGCGCACCACGAAGATCCAGTGGGGCCTGATGCTGACGGTGTACTGCATCAGCTACGCGCCCGCCCTGCTGCTGCTCGATATTCCCGGCTACGAAGGGCAGAACCTGTTGCTGCTGCTCTACCTGCTGCTCGTGGTGCAGATCAGCGACGTGCTGCAGTACGTGTTCGGCAAGCTGTTCGGGCGCCACAAGCTGGCGCCGTCGGTGAGCCCGTCGAAGACGGTCGAAGGCCTCGTCGGCGGTGGGCTCTCGGCCGCGGCGATCGGCGCAGCGCTGTGGTGGATCACGCCGTTCACGCCGTGGCAGTCGGGCCTTCTCGCGCTGCTGATCGTGCTGTGCGGTTTCCTCGGCGGCCTCGCGCTGTCGGCGGTCAAGCGCAGCCTCGGCGCGAAGGACTGGGGGCAGATGATCGAAGGCCACGGTGGCATGCTCGACCGCCTCGATTCGGTGACGTTCGCGGCACCCGTGTTCTTCCACGTCGTGCGGTACGGCTTCGCCTGACGCCGCCGCGAGGCATGCGCGTGCACGCTCGCGCAAGCGACGTGCATGTGCATCGCGTCACGTTCGAAACGCGAAGCGTGCACGCGGCACGCCGGATCACCTGACCTATGCTCCGGCGCCGCGATCACGCAAGCACCGGACGACACGATGTTCGATCTCTTCAGGAAGAAGCGCCCCGGGCGCATCACCGCCATGCTCAACGCGCGCCTGCAGCCGATGGATCGCGCCGAGCTCGAGGATGCGTTCTCGAGCGTCTGCGATCGCGAGAAGTACGGCGCGACGGTCGAGGGCGGCGGCACGATGCTGGCGCCGAACGGCGAGGTCGAGAACTGCGACATCGAGATCGCGCTCGAGGACGCGAGCCCCAAGCGCATCGAGCAGGTCATGCAGGTGCTCGCGGCCATGCTCGCGCCGAAGGGCTCGCACGTGACCGTGCATCCGGGCGGCGAGCGCATCGCGTTCGGGGACCACGAAGGCCTCGCGCTCTATCTCAACGGCACCGAACTCGACGACGAGGTCTACGCGACCAGCGACGTCAACCACGTGTTCGATACCTGCGCGACGCTGCTCGAGGGCGTCGGCATGGTCAACAGCCACTGGCGCGGACCGACCGAAACCGCGCTCTACATGTACGGCAGCAGCTTCGACGCGATGCACGAACGCATCGCAGGCTTCGTCGCCGAGTATCCGCTGTGCCAGAAGAGCCGGATCGAGCGCATCGCATGATCCGGGTGATGCCCATCGCCATGCCACGCGACGTGCCGCGGCGTATGGCCCGGGCGTTGCCGGCCTAACGCCAGTTCGCGTTGCGCTCCCAGAACGCGACGCTGCGGCGGTAGGCCGCGCGGTCGATCGGCACGCCCGATCCACCCTCCTCCACGCCGAGCGCATTGCGCATCATCGTGATCGGGGCCATCGGGATCTCCTCGGGTTCCGCGGTGTAGAGGCAGCCGACGACGCCCCATTCGGCGTCGATCGGCGCATCCTCCTTCGCGAGCTGCTCGCGGCTGTAGAGGATCACGACGAGATAACCCGCGACCGGCACGTCGACACCCTCGAACCAGCGTACGAGCACGGGGAGCTCGCTCGATGAGCGCGCCTCGTAGGCGGATCGCAACAGGTGGCGGTTGGCGTCCGTGACCGGCACGGTCAGGCAGCGTGTCGAGGTCCAGTTGCGGTGCACGTGCAGCTTGCAGAACGGCGCGTAGCCGTCGAGCACGCGCAGCGGCGCTTCGTCGTTGAGGTGTTGCTCGAACGCTTCGGGCGTGCAGTCCCGGATCGTGTTGGCGCGTGGCTCGCGCGGGAAAAGGCGGGTACGGGCGAACGGCGTCAGGACGATGGACATGCTGCGGGCGCGTCGAAAAGGCCTTACAGCGTAACGCCTGCCTCGTCCTCGAGCACTTTCCGAGGGTGCGAAGGACCCGCGGCGACGCGCCCCGTGCGGTTGCGTCCGCCGAGCTTGGCGCGGTACAGCGCCGCGTCGACGTCGTGGTACAGCGCGTCGTCGTCGACGTGCCTGGACGCATCGAACGCACCGCAGCCGATGCTGACGGTCACGGGATCGGTGCGGCCTTCGAACGCCAGCGGCTCGTGCTCGAGATCGCGCCGGAAATGCTCGGCACGCTTGCAGGCGATGTCCTCGTCGGCCGCGAGCACGACGCCGAACTCCTCGCCGCCGAGGCGTGCGACGACGTCACCGGTCGCCTCGAAGTGCTCGCGGAGCCTCTGCGCGAGCGCGACCAGGCAGGCGTCGCCGGCGAGGTGGCCGAGGCTGTCGTTGATGCGCTTGAAATGGTCGATGTCGAGGATCAGCAGCGATGCCACGCCGGCACCGCGGCGCACGCGTTCGATCGCCGCGGCGAGCGCATCGTTGAAGCCACGACGATTGGTGATGCCGGTGAGGCCATCGACGCGGCTCTGGCGCTCGAACATGTCGCGCTGCTCGCGCAGGCTCTGTTCGAGCTCGAGACGGGTGCGGTACTCGGCATAGCTGCGCTTGAGCACGAGCAGCATGTAGACCATGTAGATGCCCCACATGATCGCGATGCCGGCGCCGTCGCCGTGCCACAGCAGCGCCATGCTCGGCAGCATGACGAAGCCGATCGTCACCGCCGACGGGAGCCGGCGCATGCACAGGGTGTGGCACAAGGCCATGCCGAACGCGCCGGAGAACAGGATCGCGATGAGCGGTGCAGGCTCCGGGAGCGCCACGTACGTCCACGCGCTGAACACACCCCAGGCGAGGGTCGTCACGAGCACGATGCCCCAGATCCGCCGGAGTACGGTACGGACCTCGCGCGGCGTCGGCGCCGGCGGCACCTTGACCGCGACGCGGGCGGCAGCGAGCAACGCGAACACGCTCGTCATCGCGAACGCCTGCCACGAGAACGCGTCGGTCGTGACGACGAACGTCAACGCACAGGCGATCGGGTAGAAGAATCCGCCCAGGCGCGCGCGCTCGCGCGTCTCGCGCAGCTCCTGGAGCAGCAGGTCGTCGTCTCGGGAGGCGGCGCGGTTACGCGCAGGTTCGCTGGGCGGCATGCGCGCAGTAAGCCACGTTCACGCCCGGCTGGCGAGGGGCTCGCGCGCGCCACACCCCGGGCCGCCGTGCGGACCTATATGCTTCCATCTTGATGCAGAGATACAATGAACGCCTCACGCGAAACGAACGCACCATGTCGATGCCGATCAGCTACGAGTTCTTCCCGCCCAAGACCGACGAGCAACGCGACGGTCTCGACAAGGCCGTGCGCCAGCTCAAGGCACGCGCGCCCGACTACGTCTCGATGACGTTCGGCGCGGGAGGTTCGACGCTGAGCTACACGGTCGACGCCGTACGCGGCCTGCGCACGGCGCACGCGCTCGATGCGGCGCCGCACCTGTCGTGCATGGGCGGCTCGCGCGACGAGATCCGCGCCCTGCTCGACACCTACCGCGAACTCGGTGTGCGCCGCATCGTCGCGCTGCGCGGCGACCTGCCCTCGGGCATGGCGAGCTTCGGCGACTTCCGCTACGCGGCCGACCTCGTCGCGTTCATCCGCCGCGAGACCGGCGACCATTTCCACCTCGAGGTCGCCTGCTATCCCGAGGTGCATCCGCAGGCCGACGACGCGCACACCGACCTGGCCCATTTCAAGCGCAAGGTCGAGGCCGGCGCGAACGGCGCGATCACGCAGTACTTCTACAACGCGGACGGCTACTTCCGTTTCGTCGACGCGGCGCGCCGCGTCGGCGTGGACGTGCCGATCGTGCCGGGCATCATGCCGATCTCCAACTTCAGCCAGCTGCGACGCTTCTCGGAGATGTGCGGCGCCGAGATCCCGCGCTGGCTGTCACGCCGCATCACCGCGCTCGGCGACGATGCCGAATCGATCCGCACGTTCGCGGCCGATGTCGTCGCGGAACTCTGCCGCCGCCTCGTCGACGGCGGTGCACCGGGCCTGCACTTCTACACGCTCAACCGCGCGAAACCCACGCTCGCGGTGCTCGAGCGCCTCGACGGCTGAGCTCGCCTCGCGAGGGCCACGCGCGAGGCGCGGCCCTCGCATGCCATCACGCCGCGACGGGCGCGTTCGCCGACAGGTGCACACCCGCGACCGCACGACCCGACGGATCGGCCGCGCCCGCGAATGCGGGATCCCAGGCGATCGCGGCCGGTGACGAGCATGCGATCGACTTGCCGCCCGGGATCGTCTCGGCGCACGCCGCACCGGGGAAATGCTCCTCGAAGATGCGGCGGTAGAAGTACGCTTCCTTCGTCTGTGGCGGGTTGATCGGGAAACGCGCCGCGGCCGCGGCGAATTCGCGGTCGGTGACCTGCGCCTCGGCATGCGCCTTGAGTCCGTCGATCCAGCCGTAGCCGACGCCGTCGCTGAACTGCTCCTTCTGGCGCCACAGGATCTCGGGTGGCAGCGCGCCGTCGAACGCCTCGCGCAGGATCGCCTTCTCGATGCGGCCGCCGCCGGCCATCTTGGCCTTCGCGTCGAGCGACATCGCGACGTCGAGGAACTCGAGGTCGAGGAACGGCACGCGCGCCTCGACGCCCCAGGCCATCATCGACTTGTTCGCGCGCAGGCAGTCGTAGAGGTGCAGCGCGTCGAGCTTGCGAACGGTCTCCTCGTGGAACTCGCGCGCGTTCGGTGCCTTGTGGAAGTACAGGTAGCCGCCGAAGATCTCGTCGGAACCCTCGCCCGACAGCACCATCTTGACGCCCATCGCCTTGATGCGGCGCGCGAGCAGGTACATCGGCGTGGACGCGCGGATCGAGGTGACGTCGTAGCTCTCGATGTGGCGGATCACCTCGGGCAGCGCATCGAGGCCTTCGTCGAACGTGTACTCGAAACCGTGGTGCACGGTGCCGAGCGCCTTGGCGGCGATCTCGGCCGCGGCGAGGTCGGGCGAGCCGTGCAGGCCGATCGCGAACGAATGCAGGCGCGGCCACCAGGCCTCGGCCTTGTCGTCCTCCTCGATGCGATGGCGCGCGAAGCGCGCGGCACACGCGGCGACGAGCGAGGAATCCAGGCCACCCGAAAGCAGCACGCCATACGGCACGTCGGTCATGAGCTGGCGGTGCACGGCGGCCTCGAACGCGCCACGCAGCGCGGCTGCATCGACCTCGACGCCTTCGGTCGCGGCGTAGTCGCGCCAGGGCTTGTCGTAATAGCGCACGAGTTCACCGCTGCGGCTGTCGTAGACATGGCCGGGCGGGAACGTCGCGACGTCGGCGCAGACCCCGACGAGCGCCTTCATCTCCGAGGCGACGCAGAGGCGGCCTTCGCGGTCGTGCCCCCAGTAGAGCGGACACACGCCGATCGGATCACGCGCGATCACGCAGCGACGCTCGGCCGCGTCCCACAGCGCGAACGCAAAGATGCCGTTGAGTTTCGCGACGCCTTCCGGCCCATGCTCGCGGTACAGCGCGTTGATGACCTCGCAGTCCGAACCGGTCTGGAACGCATACGGCTGCGCGAGTCCGCGCTCGAGCTCGCGATGATTGTAGATCTCGCCGTTGACCGCGAGCGCGAGCTGGCCGTCCTCCGAACGCAACGGCTGCGAGCCGCCGGCCGGATCGACGATCGCGAGGCGCTCGTGCACGAGGATCGCGCCGTCGTCGGCGTAGACGCCGCTCCAGTCGGGGCCGCGATGGCGTTGCCGCTGCGACAGTTCGAGCGCGAGGCGGCGCAGGGCCGGGACGTCGTCGCCGGCCTGCAGGCCGAAGATGCCGAGGATCGAACACATGGTTGCCGTCTCCTGAGGGATGTTTCGTAGCCCGAAAACGAAGAAGGCCCGCTGTTCGGCGGGCCTTCTTCGCGTGTGATGTGATGGATCCCCTACCGCACGCCGGCCCCCGTTGTGTTCCGCGCATTATTATTATTGCCGCCTCGACGGGCGACGTTCGCGGAAGCAGCGGCGGGAGCGGAGATGCACATGGATCGGACTAGACCAGATCGCCGCGGGCAAGGCAAGCATTGCTTTGCATTCAAATGCTTGCGCGTGAAACTGATCGTCGTGTCGATGCTCGTCTGGAGTGCCGCCGCGGCTGCCCAGTCGACCACGATCCGCCGCTGCATCGGCCCCGGCGGCGAGCCCGTGTTCACCGACCGGCCGTGCGCGCAGGTCGCGCCCACGCAGGAGGCCGCGGCGACGGACGCCCCAGCGACGTCGCCGGCCGAGGTCACGCCCGGTGCGCATGCCGCGACGATGCGCGCGACGCCGCAGACCTGCCCGACCACGAACGAAGCCTTGCGCACGCGGGTTACCGAAGCCTTCGCCGCACGCAACGCGGTCACGCTGTCCGGACTCGTGCTGTGGGACGGCTACGCTTCCACGACCGCGCTCAAGGACCTCGCGCGGCTCGTCGCCGAACCGCTCATCGGCATCGACGTCGGTGCTGCCGTGGATCCCGAACGCGCGCCCGGTGCGACCGGCGACAGCCTCGTCGTGCGTACGGGCCGCGACATGGACCGCGTTCCGCACGAGGTGCAGACGCGCTTCGCGATCGTGCCGCGCCACGGTTGCCACTGGCTGCTGCCTCCGGGCTGATGCTGCGGCGTGGCGTGCCTCGCCGGACCGCCACCGCTACACTCGCGGGCTTGTCCACGAGGATCCTGACGACATGGCGATGACCTACCCCGAGTACATCTGGCAGAACGGCGCGATCAAGCCGTGGGCCGAAGCGACCGTGCACGTCATGGCGCACGCGCTGCACTACGGCTCGTCGGTGTTCGAGGGTATCCGCAGCTACGAGACGCCGAACGGCCCGGCGATCTTCCGCCTCACCGACCACCTCAAGCGGCTGTACCTGTCGGCCAAGATCTACGACATCGTCATCCCGTACACGATCGACGAGCTCGCCGAAGCCTGCCGCGAGGTGATCCGCCGCAACGGCCTGACCAAGGCCTACCTGCGTCCGGTCGCGTTCCGCGGCCTCGGCGGTTTCGGCCTGTCGGCCGACACGCCGACCGACGTCGCCGTCGCGACGTGGGAGATGGGCCCCTACCTCGGCCCGGGCGTGCTCGAGACCGGCATCGACGCCTGCGTGTCGAGCTGGCAGCGCTTCGCGCCGAACACGATCCCGGCCGGCGCCAAGGCCGGCGGCAACTATCTCTCGGGCCAGCTCATCGCGCGCGAGGCGCGCCGCCTCGGCTTCGGCGAGGGCATCGCGCTCGCCTCCACGGGCCTGCTCAGCGAGGGCGCGGGCGAGAACCTGTTCCTCATGTTCGACGGCCAGATGCACACGACGCCGGCGAGCGCGGCGATCCTCAACGGCATCACGCGCCACACGCTGATCACGCTCGCACGCGACAACGGCATCGAGGTGATCGAGCGCGACATGCCGCGCGAGTACCTCTACCTCGCCGACGAGATTCTCATGTGCGGCACCGCCGCCGAAGTCACGCCGATCAAGTCGGTCGACGGCAAGCCCGTCGGCGAAGGCAAGGCCGGCCCGATCACGCGCCGCATCCAGGACCTCTACTTCGGCCTGTTCAAGGGCACGACCGAGGATCGCTGGGGCTGGCTCGACCCGGTCGGCTGAGAAGAACGGCGACCATCCGGCGAGGCGAATCGTTCGCCTCGCCGGCATCGGGCCACGTCATCGAGCGCGGATTGACGGTGGTCACGTCGCGACGCATCGGCAGAAGGATTCGGCTGCACCAGCCCTGCGTCCTCCCTGAAGCGGACGACGCGGACGCGCCGCCGGACCGATATGGCGACGTGCGACGCGCGTGATCAGATCTGTTCGCGCGAGCGATCGAACTGCAGCACGGCGACGGCGCCGCCCTGCGGACGGGGCGCAAGCGAGACGCTCCAGCCGTAGAGATCGCACAGGCGACGCACGATCGCGAGGCCGAGCCCGGCGCCCTTGACCGCGGTCGTGCCGCGCTCGCCGCGCACGAACAGGCGCTCGGCGTCCTCGGCGGCGATGCCGGGGCCGGTGTCCTCGACCGCGACGCGGCCGTGACCGACGATGACGACGACCTCGCCCTGCTGCGTGTACTTGAACGCGTTGCTGATGAGGTTGGTGAGCGCCACCGCGACCACCGACGACGGTGCCGCCGTCGTGACCGGCTCCTCGACCTCGAGGCGTGCCTGCACGGGCTTGGTGCCGAGATGCGGTCGGCTGATGTCGATGACCTGCTCGGCCACGCGTGCCACGTCGGTCGATTCGCCGTCGGTCGGTCCCTGGCGTTCGCTGCGCGAGAGCAGCAGCAGCGCATCGGTGAGCTCGGTGGACTGGCGTACCGCGCGCTCGATGCGACGCAGGCGCTCGCGCGTCTTGTCGGGCAGGTCCTGGCCGAGCAGCAGTTCGGTGGTCGACGCGATCACCGCGAGCGGCGTGCGCAGCTCGTGGCTGACGTCCGCATTGAACTCGCGGTCGCGCTCGACGAGATGGG
The DNA here is from genome assembly GCA_029959555.1 of Lysobacteraceae bacterium PS02065. Lineage (GTDB taxonomy): Bacteria > Pseudomonadota > Gammaproteobacteria > Xanthomonadales > Rhodanobacteraceae > Dokdonella. The sequence continues at coordinate 39,402 of JASCPI010000023.1, forward strand.
TCAGGCGAGTCGAATAGTCGTCCAGCGCCGCGGCGACCTGGCCGACCTCGTCGTCGACGAAATGCGGACGCAACGCAACCGGCCTTCCCGACGTGCTCATCGCGCGCACGCGCCGCGAGAGATCGACGACCGGACTCATGACGCGCGAGGACAGCCACACGCCGATGACCAGCGAGAGCAGGCCGAACACGACGACCGAGGTACCGAGGATCACGAGCAGCTGGCGCTCGCTGAGCTTCTGCGAGCTCACGTCGAAACGCAGGTAGGCCCAGAAGTCGTCGTCCTTGTAGACGGCGAGCTTGTAGGCGCGCTGTCGGCTGTCGCGGCCGACGTCCTCGACATCGTAGACGCCGCCGTCGTACTTCTGCCACGCGAACGGCACGGTCGCCGTGCGACCCGCGCGCACGATCTGCGCCTCGAACAGCGACATGCTCCAGCGCGCGTCGGGCTGCGGGTACTCGCGCTTGAAGTCGACGAAGTGACGCAGCTCGCGCGACAAGGTGTCGTTGATGAGCTGGTCTTCCATGCGCAGCCGCAGATAGATCGTCGCCGCGGCGAACAAGGCCGTGAGGCCGAGTCCGAACAACGCGAACGAGATGATGATGCGGCTGCGGAGCTTACGCCGGTGCCGCATCCGGATCGACCATGCTGTAGCCGATGCCGTGACGCGTCTGGATCAGAGGCTTGTCGAACGGCTTGTCGATGGCGGCGCGCAGGCCGTGGATGTGCACGCGCAGCGAGTCGCTGTCGGGCAGTTCCTCGCCCCATACGCGCGTCTCGAGCTCCTGGCGCGTGGCGACCGAAGGCGCCTTGTCCATGAGCGCCTGCAGCAGCTTGAGGCCGATCGGATTGAGCTGGATCGACTTGCCCGCGCGCACGACGGTCAGCGTGTCGAGGTTGTAGGTGAGGTCGGCGAGCGTGAGCACACGGCTCTTGACGCCCTTGCCGCGGCGACCGAGCACTTCGACGCGCGCGGCGAGTTCCTGCAGCGCGAACGGTTTCACCATGTAATCGTCGGCGCCGGAATCGAAGCCCGACAGCTTCTGCTCGAGCGCGTCGCGGGCCGTCAGCATGAGCACCGGCGTCTGCCGGCGCGCTTCCTGGCGGAGCTTCTTGCAGACCTCGAGGCCGTCCATGCCGGGGAGGCCGAGGTCGAGGATGATGGCGTCGAATTCGTTGACGACCGCGAGATGGAGGCCGGTGACGCCGTCCCCCGCGAAGTCGACCACATGGCCTTTGTCGGCGAGGAAATCACCGATGTTGGCGGCGATATCGCTGTTGTCTTCGATGACGAGTATGCGCATGGATGCTGGGTTGGACGCCGAACCGCGGAGGGATGGGGAATGCGGAAACTGCGCGAGCCAACATGTCCCGGGGCTGAACGCGAGAGCCTGAAAAGAAAATGGCCCAAGGAGGTGCCATTGGGGGAACACACCTCGCTTGGGCCAAAAGCTACTGCCCCGATTACCGTAATCTGCCCAGTCACTGACGCTTCGGAGTGTCGTGCAGAACTTACAGTGCGCCCGACTATAGGTGCGGGGGTCTTAAATGCCCGTTAAGGGTCGCTCAGCGTTCCGTTAACGCCGCGACGGGCCGATCGCGACGGCCGGCGTGTCGTTGCCGCTGCCGCGGTCGCGCGCTCGAGCGAGGCGACGATCTCGCCCGCCACGTCCACGCCGGTCGCGTTCTCGATGCCTTCGAGGCCCGGCGAGGCATTCACTTCGAGCACGAGCGGCCCGCGTCGCGAGCGCAGCAGGTCGACCCCGGCGACGCCGAGCCCCATGATCGCCGCGGCACGAATCGCCACCGCCTGTTCCGCATCGGTGAGCTCGGCTGCCGTCGCGCTGCCGCCGCGATGCAGGTTCGCGCGGAAGTCGCCGTCGGGGGCCTGGCGATGCATCGCCGCGACGACACGACCGTCGACGACGAAGCAGCGCAGGTCGCCGCCACGCGCCTCGCCGATGAACTCCTGCACGAGGAAGTTCGCGTAGAGGCCGCGCAAGGCCTCGATCATGCCCTGCGACGCCGAACGCTTCTCGGCGAGCAGCACGCCCTGCCCCTGCGCGCCTTCGTTGAGCTTGATCACGTGGGGCGGCTCGCCGAGCATCGTGAGCAGGTCGGAGGTGTCGTCGGGATAGTCGCCGAACACGGTCAGCGGCAGGTCGATGCCCTCGCGCGCGATCAACTGCATCGATCGCAGCTTGTCGCGCGCGCGCAGCACCGCGTCCGATCCGTTCGGCGTGTGCACGCCCATCATCTCGAACTGGCGCAGCACGGCCGTGCCGTAGAACGTGATCGACGAGCCGATGCGCGGGATCACCGCATCGAAGCCGCCGAGCGCCTTGCCCTTGTAATGCATCTCGAACGCACCGGGCGCGATGCGCATGTAGCAGCGCAGCGGATCGAGCACGCGCACCGTGTGGCCGCGCGTGCGTCCGGCCTCGACGAGCCGCCCCGTCGAGTACAGCGACGCGTTGCGGGAGAGGATCGCGATCTTCATCGTGAGGGGGTCCGTGGTCGCCGTCGCGCGGAACAGCGTGGCGGCGTGGCCGCTGGAACACGTGGCCGAAAAGGTGGCAGGCCGGGTGGAGCGGGTGAAGGGAATCGAACCCTCGTCAGTAGCTTGGGAAGCTACAGCTCTACCATTGAGCTACACCCGCGCGGCCTGCAGGCGCGGCAAGAGTAAGCGGCGCCGCGCGGCGCGGCAAGCGCGCATGCACACGGCTTGCCACTAACGCGTTCCGAACCTTCGTAAGTGCGTGTAAACCCTTGTTTGGACGGGTTCGCGGAAGGCATGCATTCAGCCGTCGTACGCTGATATACGCCTGCGTTCAACCGTCCGGGATCCATCGCTTCGGGTAGCGTCACCGGCCGTGTCGTGCAACGCGTCTATGGAGAACGATCATGGCTTTTCGTCCACGAGCTCTCTCAATCGGTTGGGTGGCCGGACTTGCGCTCGCGCTGTGCGCGGGCACGGCCGCCGCGGATCCGCCGGGAAGGGTCGCGCGACTCAGTTACCTCGGCGGCAACGTGAGCTTCCAGCCGGCCGGCGTCGATGAATGGACCGAGGCGAGCCTCAACCGCCCGCTGTCGACCGGCGACGGCCTCTATGCCGACCGCGACAGCCGCGTCGAGCTCGAGGTCGGCGCGGCGACGCTGCGCCTCGACGAGCGCAGCGCGTTCAACGTGCTCAACCTCGACGACGACTTCATGCAGGTCGAATTGACCGAGGGCGTGCTCAACCTGCGCGTGCACCGCATCTTCCAGGGCCAGACCTACGAGATCGACACACCGACGCTCGCGTTCGTGATCGACGAGCCGGGCCAGTACCGCGTCGACATCGCGCCGGACGGCAGCTCGACGATGGTCTCCGTGTTCGAAGGTCGCGGCGACGTCTACGGCGAGAACAACGCGAGCTACGCCGTTCGCGGTGGACAGTCGTACCGCTTCAACGACTCCTCGCTGCGCGACTACGAGGTCTTCGACCTCCCGCGCGAAGACGACTTCGACCGTTGGTGCTACGAGCGGGACGAGCGCTACGAGCGCTCGGAATCGCGCCGCTACGTGTCCGAGGAGATCATCGGCTACTCCGACCTCGACCGCCACGGCAGCTGGAGCACCGTCGATACCTACGGCAGCGTGTGGTTCCCGTCGAGCGTCGCGTCCGACTGGGCGCCGTACCGCTCGGGCCGCTGGAGCTGGATCGATCCCTGGGGCTGGACCTGGGTCGACACCGCACCGTGGGGCTTCGCGCCGTACCACTACGGCCGCTGGACCTACGTGAGCAACCGCTGGGGCTGGGTACCGGGCCCGCGCCACGTACGCCCGGTCTATGCGCCCGCACTCGTCGCGTTCGTCGGTGGCCGCAACTTCAGTGTCGGCGTGTCGATCGGCGGCGGCGGCCCGGTGGGCTGGTTCCCGCTCGGCCCGCGCGACGTGTACGTGCCGTGGTACCGCGGTTCGCGCGACTACTTCACCAACATCAACGTCCGCAACACGACGATCATCAACAACACCTACATCACCAACGTCTACGGCGACTACTCCGCAGGACGTCCGATCAACAACTTCCGCTACACGTATCGCGACAACGACCGTGCCTACACGGCGATCCCGCGTGACGCGTTCGTGCAGTCGCGTGCCGTCAATGCGTCGCGCATGCAGGTCGACCGCCAGATGTTCGCGCGCGGCGACGTGATCAGCCGCGTCGACGTGGCGCCGGTGCGTGCGAGTTTCGTCGGTCGCGCCGAAGGTGGCCGTGCCGCCGTGCGCCCGCCCTCGGCGCTCGCGCAGCGCCAGGTCATCGCGCGCACGGCACCGCCGCCGCGTGTCGCCCCGGTGCAGACCCGCCTCGGTGCGATCGAGCGCAACGGCAACCAGCCGCTCGCGGTGAGCGAGATGCGCCAGCTCGGCAACCGTGGCGCGACCGCGCCGCAGGCCGGACGCGTGTCCAACGAGCGCGTGCGCGTGGTCGGCCGCGGAGGCGAACCCGGAGCGGCACCGCAGCCACTGCCGAACCGTGCCGCCGCGTCGCGTGGCGACGGTGCGCGCCCTGGCGTCGAGTCCCGCGTGACGCGGGCTGCTCCAGGCGCATCGCCCGAGCGCACGTCGCCTGTCCAGCGCGGCGCGACGACGCGCGAGACGGCACCGTCGCGCGTCGGCAACACCGGCGCGACGCCGAACGAGCGTGCCCTGCCCTCGTCGCGCTTCGCACCCGAGCGTGGCAACGCGCGCCAGGGCTCGGCGGGTACGTCGATCGAGCGTGCGGCGCCGTCCTCGCGCAGCAACGTCGAGCGCACCACGCCCGCGCAGCGCCAGACGATCGAGCGCAGTGCGCCGAACCAGCGCCAGGCGCTGGAACGCGATGCGCCTTCGCAGCGCCAGTCGATCGAGCGCAGCGCACCGCAGCAGTCGGCGCCGGTCCAGCGCGTGCAACGCGAGGCTCCGCAGCAGCGCCAGTCGATCGAACGCAGCGCGCCGCAGCAGTCGGCTCCGGTCCAGCGCGTGCAGCGTGAAGCACCGCAACAGCGCCAGTCGATCGAGCGCAGCGCGCCGCAACAGTCGGCGCCGGTCCAGCGCGTGCAGCGCGAGGCGCCGCAGCAGCGCCAGTCCATCGAGCGCAGCGCGCCGCAGCAGTCGGCGCCGGTCCAGCGCGTGCAGCGCGAGGCGCCGCAGCAGCGCCAGTCGATCGAGCGCAGCGCGCCGCAGCAGTCGGCGCCGGTCCAGCGCGTGCAGCGCGAAGCCCCGCAGCAGCGCCAGGCTGCTCCGCAACAGCAACCGCAACAGCGCTCGGCGCCGAGTCGCCAGGGCAACAACGAGGAGCGCAGCGAGCGCAAGCGCCGCGACGAGCGCTGAGCCCGGGCGCCACCTGCAAGGACCCGAAACCGCCGCGCACCGCGCGGCGGTTTCTTTTTCGCAGTCCGCGACGGTGCCGATGCAGGTCCGGCGCGGCTAGAATAGGCGCATGGAAATCGTTCTCAACGGTGAGCGCCGCGTCGTCGACGGCACGGCCACGGTGCGCGACATGCTCGACGCCGCGGGTTTCGGCGAGCGCCGCATCGCGGTCGAGGTGAACCGCGAGATCGTGCCGCGCAGCGAGCACGCGACGCGACGGCTCGCCGAAGGCGACCGCGTCGAGATCGTCCACGCGATCGGCGGCGGATGAGCGGCCTCGCCGCGACGCCTGCCGATCTCCCCCAATGACTGCAAACCGATCGACACGATGACTTCGACACCCGATTCCCCTTCCACCGACGATGCGCTCGTCATCGCCGGCCGCGCCTACCGCTCGCGCCTGCTGACCGGCACCGGCAAGTTCAAGGACCTCGACGAGACGCGTGCCGCGACCGAAGCGGCCGGTGCCGAGATCGTCACGGTCGCGATCCGCCGCACCAACATCGGCCAGGATCCGTCGCAGCCGAGCCTTCTCGACGTGCTGCCGCCTTCGCGCTACACGATGCTGCCCAACACGGCCGGCTGCTACACGGCGGACGACGCCGTGCGCACGCTGCGCCTCGCCCGCGAACTGCTCGACGGCCACAAGCTCGTCAAGCTCGAGGTGCTCGGCGACGAGCGGACGCTGTTCCCCGACGTGGTGCAGACGCTAGAAGCCGCCGAGCGCCTCGTCGCCGACGGCTTCGACGTGATGGTCTACACCTCGGACGACCCGATCCTCGCGCGCCGCCTCGAGGCGATCGGCTGCGTCGCGATCATGCCGCTGGCCGCACCGATCGGCTCCGGCCTCGGCATCCAGAACCGCTGGAACCTGCTCGAGATCATCGACAACGCGAAAGTACCCGTGCTCGTCGATGCCGGTGTCGGCACGGCCTCGGATGCCGCGATCGCGATGGAACTCGGCTGCGACGGCGTGCTCATGAACACCGCGATCGCGGGCGCGCGCGAGCCCGTGCTCATGGCGCACGCGATGAAGCTCGCGGTCGAGGCAGGGCGCGCCGCGTTCCGCGCGGGCCGCATCCCGCGCAAGCGTTACGCGTCGGCGTCGAGTCCGATCGACGGCCTCGTGGGCTGACCCGATGACCGATCCGCGCCACGCCGACCGCAGCGACGACGAGATCCCGCACGGCGACCGCCGCGTGCGCAGCTTCGTGCTGCGCCAGGGCCGCATCACGCCCGCGCAGCAACGTGCGTTCGACGCGCACTGGGCGCGCTACGGCCTCGACCCGGTCGATACCACGCGCGATCTCGCCACGACGTTCGCGCGCCCCGCGCCGGTCGTGGTCGAGATCGGTTTCGGCAACGGCGAGCAGCTGCTGCACGCGGCCGTCCACGAAACGGAACGCAATTTCATCGGCATCGAGGTGCACAGCCCCGGCGTCGGCAGGCTCATGAACGGGCTCGCGCTCGCCGGTGTCGACAATGCGCGCGTCGCGCGCCACGATGCCGTCGAGGTGCTCGAGCGCGAGATCGCGCCGGGCGCACTCGACGAGGTGCGCATCTACTTCCCCGATCCGTGGCCGAAGAAGCGCCACCACAAGCGCCGCCTCGTGCAGCCGGCCTTCGTCGAACTGCTCGCGTCGCGCGTCCGTGCAGGCGGCCTGCTGCACCTCGCCACCGACTGGGAGGCGTACGCGCAACACATGCTCGAGGTCGTCGATGCGAGCCCGTCATGGCGCAACCGCGGCGGCGCGGGCGGCTTCTGCGAACGCCCGGCATGGCGCATCAACACGCACTTCGAGAAGCGCGGCGAGCGCCTCGGCCACGGCAGCTGGGACCTCATCCATGAGCGCCGCTGAGCCCGCGCGGCAAGCCCCGTCCACGCGCGATCGCGCGCGCCCTCCGGAGCGCTGACCGCCGCCATGGACATGAGCCTGACCCTGACGACCGAGATGATCCTCGTCCTGGGCCTGCTCGCGTTCACCGTGCTCATGCTCGTGCTCGAGTGGATCCGCGCCGACCTCGTCGCCCTGCTCGTCATCGTCGTCATCGGCGTGACGCGCCTCATGCCGGTGGATCAGCTGTTCGACGGCTTCGCCGGCAACGCCGTGATGTCGCTGATCGCGGTCATGATCATGGGCGCCGGACTCGACCGCACCGGCGTACTCGGCAAGGCGGCGTCGTTCATCCTGCGCCTCTCCGGAGGCGTGGAGACACGCGTATCCGGCCTCATGAACACGATGGTCGGCAGCATGTCGGCCGTCATGCAGAGCCAGGCCCTCGCCACGTTGTTCATGCCGGTCGCGAGCCGCATCAGCTCGCGCACAGGCATTCCGCTCAAGCGGCTGCTGCTGCCGATGGCGTTCTGCATCCTGTGCGGAACGAACATCACGATGATCTCGAACTCGCCGCTGATCCTCCTCAACGACCTGATCGCGAGCGCGAACCGCAACCTGCCACCGGGCGCGCAGAGCATCGAGGCCTTCCCGCTGTTCTCGATCGCCCCGGTCGGCATCCCGCTGCTGATCGTCGGCCTCGTCTATTTCGCGTTCCTGACGCCGCGTCTGTGGCCCAGCGACGAGGAGCGCCAGAAGGTGACGCCGGGGCGCACCGAGACCTACTTCGCCGAGATGTACGGCATCGACGGCGAAGTCGTCGAACTCGTCGTGACGGCCGAAAGCCCGCTCGTCGGCATGAGCGTCGGCGAGGCCGAGCAATTGCACGGCGCGCCGTTGATCCTCGCCCTCAAGACCGGCAACGAGGCTCGCCTCGCCCCACCCGGCGACCAGATGATCTGGGTCGGCAGCGTGCTCGGCGTGCTCGGCAAGCGCGAGGGGGTCAACGAGTTCGCGAACAACCAGCTGTGCCGCGTGCAGCCGCGCCTGCGCAACTTCGGCGACATGTTCAACCCGACGCGCGCGGGCATCGCCGAGGCCGTGATCCCGCCGAACTCGCGTTGGATCAAGCAGCTCGTCGGCGACCTGCGCATGCGCAAGCGGTTCGGCATCAGCGTGCTCGCGGTGACGCGCGGCGAGGAAGTGTTCCGCGAGGACGTGCGCCAGATCGTGCTGCGCCCCGGCGACACGCTCGTGCTGCACGGCTTGTGGCGCGATCTCGCGCTCGCCGCGGAATCCCGCGATTTCGTCGTCGTGACCGATTTCCCGCAGGAGGAGCAGCGCCCGAGCAAGATCTGGCACGCCGTGTTCTTCTTCGGACTTGCGATGGCGCTCGGCCTGTTCGCGAACATCCCGCTCGCGCTGGCGATGCTCGTCGGCGCGGTCGGCATGCTGCTGGCGGGCGTCCTCAGCATGGACGAGGCCTACCACGCCATCAACTGGAAGACGATCTTCATCCTCGCCTGCCTGATCCCGCTCGGCGCGGCGATGGATGCGACCGCGGCAGCCGCGTGGCTCGCGCAGGAGGTCATGGTCTACCTCGGCGATCTCCCGCAGTGGGTGCTGCAGGCCTGCATCGCGATCCTCGCGCTCGGCTTCTCGCAGGTCATCTCGAACGTCGGCGCGACGGTCATGATGGTGCCGATGGCGATCAACATCGCGCTGGCCTCGGGTGGCAACCCTGCCGCTTACGCACTCATCGTCGCGATCTCGACCTCGAACACGTTCGTGCTGCCGAGCGCGAATCCCGTGCTGCTCGTCGTCGCCGGCCCCGGCGGCTATCGCAAACGCGACTTCCTGCGCGTCGGCCTGCCGCTGACCGTACTGATCCTCGTGACGACACTCGTCGCGGTGAACATGGTGTTCGGCAACGCAGGCTGAGACGCGCCCCGCGAACCCTCAGGCGTACGGGTTGCCGCGAGCCCATGCCGCACGACACGCGCACCAGCGGTGGCCGACGACGGGCCTGGCGCACGCGCCGCCGTTGCTCCGATGCGCCACCGGGTCATGCGGCGCTCTCCGTCGGCGCCGGACCGGTCACCAGGGTTTGGGGACGACGTCCCGTGTGCGCCGGATCGTCCGGCGGAATGTGGCGGGATCGCGCCGCCTGCTGCATCGACGTGCTCGGGCTTCCGCTCATCCCTCGTCACGTACCGAACGGACTCGTCGCATCGGGCAGGAGCGCATGACCGCGCCAACCGGTGACCACTCCGCCAAGGCGCCTTCATCCCCGAGGCGACATCACGGCGCAGACGATCGACGCGACGTCACGCGCCGCATGGAGGAAGAGTCGGACATCTGCATGCCTCACGACGACGCAGCGCAGCGGCCGCGCGAGGCGTCTCGCCGCGATCCGGCCATCGAACGCGTCGCGCACGCGACGCCTACCGTCATGACCGAATGCAATGGCGTGACGCCTTCGGCAATGACGCGGGGAGCACGGCCCTGCATGCGCGACGGCTGGCCGTGCGCGCATCCTCCGCCGGTGACGATGTCACCGCCGTGAGCCGCGATCGGCCCACCGCGGATCGCCCTGCCCAGGCGGGGTTCCTTCAGTTGACGCGATCGACGACCGCGCTCGAGGCTGCCGCGATAGGCGGCGCACCGGCGGGTGCCGGCATCGGACGCGACTCGGTCACGACGCTCACGCCGCGCGGCGCACGACAGATGTGCGAGCCCGTGCCGCGGGCGCAATTCGCGTCGTCCGCGCCACGCTCCGTCGCGAGTGCGTCGACGAACACGAAGTCCTGGCGGTAGCGCTCGCCACGCACGACGCTGCGCGGCTCGAAACGCCATTCGCGCAACGCACGGCGCGCCGCGACCGTGAACGCACCGAGCGCGTCGCCTGCCACGACGGTGATGTCACGCACGTTGCCGGTGCCGTCGACCGAGAACTCGAACTCGACGTGACCGCGCGAACGGGCATTGATCACGTCGGGATAGCGCGGATCGACACGATGGACGAGTTCGGGGCCACGCGCTCCCTGCGGAAGCGACGGCAGGACCGGCACGTCGGCGGGCGCGAATCCGACATCGGCGGCAGGGGCCAGGTCGAGCTCGTGGCGCGCGAACGCGGGACGCGACGGCAGCGCCAGATCCTGTCCGACCGATGCCGGGGCGTCGTCGACGACCGGTTCCTGCGCGGCGACGGCCGGCATCGACAAGGTGGTCCACGCAACGGCTGCGGGCACGACGGTCGCGCGCTCGAGCGTCGCGTACGGAAGCGCGGGACGGACACGCTCCACCTGCCACGCCGTGATCGTCTCGTCGCCGGCCGGCGCGAAGACGAATCCGGCAGAAGCCACCGCCAAGGCCGATGCGCCGATCCATGCGAGCGGAACGCCTCGGCGCTCCTTGCGCTTCTCGGGCAGTCCGACGATGCGGCGCACGCGGTCGACCAGCACGCCACCGGTCGCGGCCACGGCGAGTTGCGGCGCCAGCTGGCGCAGGTTCTCGAGCGCGGCGAGCGTGCGCGCGTACTCGCGCGGTTCGCCACGTGTCAGGCGCAGCACGAGGTCGTCGCAGCAGATCTCGCGGGAATGGCGCACGTCACGCGAGATCCAGTGCACGACGGGGTGGTAGAACAGCAGGGTCTCGACGACGACCTGGGCCAGGTTGACCCAGTGGTCGTAGCGACGAAGGTGGCCGAGCTCGTGCGCGAGGATCAGCTCGAGCTGATGGCGCGGGAAACCGAGCACGACGGCGGTCGGCAGCAGGACCACCGGGTGCAACCAGCCGACCAGGGTCGGCGTGTCGATGTACGAGGAAACCAGCACGCGCACGCGCGCGAAACCACCGAAACGGCTACGCAGCCCGTCGAACAGCGCGTCGACATCGGCGTGGCGCTCGGCGAAGCGGCGCACGATCACGTCGAGCTCGCGCCACTGGCGCAGCGCACGCATCGCCATGACGGCCACGCCGGCGAACCACGCCGCGACGAGCCAGGGCATCAGCAACGACCACGAGGACGACGCGGCGGCAGCGTGCGCGGGCGTCGCGACGACGACAGTGGAAAGCACCGTCGTCGATGCGGCGTCCACGACGACGAAAGGCTCCACGATCACGAGCGTCGTCACGATCGGACAGGCCGCGAGCACGGCCAGGGCGACGAGCCCGAGTCCGTGCCGCACGCCGCTGCGCGCGCGCGGCACCGCGCTACGCAGCACACCGAATGCAGCTCCGACCAGGAGTCCCTGCCAGAGGAAATGCACGAGGCTCCAGCCCAATGCCTCGACCCATGGCCACGCCGCCGTGACGATGCCGTTCATGGGATGTCGGACTCCAGCCGATCGAGCAAGGCGCGGATCTCGTCGAGCTCCTCGCGACTCGCGTGGGGTGCACCGCCGAGCGCCTGCAGGACGAGCTGCGACGACGAGCCGTTGAAGACGCGCTGGACGATGTCGCTGACGAACTTCTGTTGCGTCGACTCGCGCGAGATCGCCGCGTTGTACACGTGTGCACGCTGCGAATCGTCACGCATGACGAGGCCCTTGGCGTGCATGACCTGCAACATCTTCAGGGCGGTCGTGTAGCCCGACCCGTCGTCCCGGTAGAGCGATTCGTGGACGTCCCGCACGGTGCTCTCGCCGCGTTCCCAGAGCACATTGAGGATGCCCAGTTCCGCTTCGGTCGGTTTCTGTGGCTCAGCGTGTCGATGTCGCATCGCTTCTCCCCGGCCGTCCTCGGTCGTCGACGGCCCCGCCGCGCATACGATACGCGGCGAGGCCTGCCGTGTCAGTCACGTCCGCCCACGGCGCCGGTGTAGCTGTTGCGCAGGTCCTTCTTGGCCTCGTCCTGGCGCGCGCGGCGCTCGGCAACGGTCATGCAGACCTTCTCGGTGCGGTTGCTGCCGAGCTTGCGGACCTGCTCGCACACCAGGCGGTCGTCCTCGCGCCCGCTGAGGATCGCGTTGATCTCCTCGGAGGCGTTGACGAGCTTGACCTCGTCGGACTTCTTGAACGACTTGCCCTCGGCACGGTTGTCGTAGAGCTTCTGCAGCACGTCGAGCTGCTTGCCCACGCGCGTCTGGCCATCGGTCGAGACCTTCGCGTACTGGCCGCCCGGCTGCATGTCCTGGCGGATCTGCGCGGCCTGCTGACGGAATTCGGCAGCCGACGTTGCGGACAGGGGCATGGGCTCTGCGGCGACGGCCAGACCGCTGGCGAGGATCGAGGAAAACACGAGGCCCGAAAGCCAGTTGCGAACGACCATGGACACACTCTCCTGCATTTCGACTGCGTGCACCGGCATGCCGGTGATGATGGGGATGGCGAACGAAGCGCGCGATCCTTTCGCCCCGTGCACAGGAGCTCGAGGCTCCTCGTGCACGGCCCCGGACATCCTGTCGGGGAAGGCGTCGTCATGCTGCGGGACGTCGGAGTCAACCTTAGAACGGTGGTGCGGAATCTGTCAACGATGACTTTCGTACGTTGTGGCTCGTCCCGCCCGTGCCCAACCCGACGCCGGTTCGCTGACGCGACGTGGACCGAGGCGCAGGCTCACGGCACTCGCTGCCGCGCCGCACGCAGGCCGTCGACGCCGCCGAAGCAACGACTTCCCGTGTACTCGCAGGGGTACTGGCCTTCCGCATTTGGCTTCGGCGAGTACCAGCGGTGCATCTCCTTCTGGCTGCCGAGCGCGGCGAGCCGACGCTGCCTCACCGTGGCGCAATACTTCTCGATGCGGTTGCTGCCGGCTTTCTTCACCTGCTCGCAGACGATGCGATCCTCGCCGTCCTTGCCGAGCACGACGTTGATGATCTCGCTCGCATTGATCGCAGCGATCGTCGCGGGTGGCGTGTCGACGCGCCTGCCCGCCTCGTGCCTGGCATACAGCGCCTCGAGACGTTCGAGTTGCGCGATGACGAGGCCCTTCTCGTGCTCGGGCAGCGAGGCGTAGCGGCCGTCACGCATCGCCATGCGCAGCGCTTCGGCCTGGCCGCGGAATTCCTCCGCGCTGCGCGCGGACAACGGGAACGGATCGGATGACACGGCATCGGCGGACGCCCACCGGGCCGTCAGGCCAAAGGCGACGACGAACACGATCGTGACGACGCGGTACATGAGCGGATCTCCCTGCGTTGCGCGATGTCCGGGCACGAGCGCTCGCCTCGCGCGTGGCGCGGCGCCCGCGGAAGACCGGGATGTCAGGGAACGCGCCCTTGGGTCCGGCGCAGGCCGTCGAGGCCACCGAGGCATCGCGATGTCGCGAGCTCGCAGCCGGCACTCGGACTCGGCCGGTACCAACGGCGCAGTCCCTTCTGCGCACCCAGCGCGATCAGGCGGCGTTCGCGCGCGGTTGCGCACTTCTCGATGCGGTTGCTGCCGGCCTTCTTGACCTGCTCGCAAACGAGGCGGTCGTCCGCGTCGCCTGCGAGCACGCCGTTGATGATCTCGGACGCGTTGACGACCGCGATGCCGTGCGGAATCGTGTCGACGCGTTCACGACGCGCGTGCTTGTCGTAGATCGCCTGAAGGCGCGCGAGCTGGGCGTGGACGGTCGCCTTGTCCCGTTCGGACAGTTCCGTGTATCGGCCGGTGTCCATCTCGTCGCGAAGGGCGTCCGCCTGCCCGCGGAATTCGGCCGCGCCGTGCGCCGTGAGTTCGAACGGATCCTTCCCGGTCCCTTGTGCGAAAGCCGGCATGGCGGTCATTGCCATGGCCAGGCATGCCACGAGGATCCGGCAGCTCCGATTGCGGTATCCCATGACTGCGCACTCCCTGCATCGTCGGTAGGCCGACGCTACGCCCGGGAGGTGAAGGTGTCAACGAAAATCTTCGTACGTTGATCGTCGTGAATCAGTAGCCGCTTCCGACATCGCGCGATCGCACGTGCTCTCCAAGCGCACTCTGGTTCTCGCGCCGCTGCTGCTCCCTCTGCGCGGCCGTCATGCAGATCTTCGAACGACGATGGCTGCCCGTCTGCGTGACGAACTCGCAGACGATGCGATCGCCGTCGTTGCGCAACAGGATCGCGTTGATCTCTTCCTGCGCGTTCATGGCCGCGATGCGGTCGGTTTCGTTGAAGGCACCGCCGCCTCCGCGCGCGTCGAACAGCGACTGCATCGTGATCAGCAAGGCCTCGACGCGTCCTTTCTCGCGTGACGCGATGCCGGCATGCCGCCCGCCTTCGCCCATCGACGCACGGATGCGGTCCGCCTCGGCACGAAAATCGGCGGGCGTCTCCACGCTGACCTTGAACTGGAGCTCGTCGAGGCTCTGCGCGGTGGCGTGCGTCGAGGCGCCGCCCGCGAGGACGCTCGCCGCGAGCACGGCCGCCAGGCAGGCATGCCTGCGAAGCAGCGTGTCGATACGCGTGTTCATGCCGCCTCCTTGAGCCTGACCCAGCCATCCACGACGTCGACGGGCACGGCGAACAATCCGCTCCGGCATGGGCCGCCCAGGCAGGCGCCGGTATCCACTGCGAAGCTCGCGCCGTGTGCCGCGCAGATGATGCGGCGATCCTTGACGAGGAAGCGACCGGGTACGTAATCGAGTGCGCGGCCCGCGTGCGGGCATTCGTTGTGGTACGCGAACACGGCGGCGCCTTCGCGCAGCAGGACGAGGTCGAAACCACCTGTCGCGGAGTCCACGCGGACGGCATGGGCACCCGCATCGGGAATGTCCTCGACACGGCAGAGCGGGGAAACGTCGGTCATGGAAAACACTTGTACCGGAAGACGATCGCCCCAAGAATAACCGTCCGGCACGTCCCGACGCAGCCGGTCCGCCCTGCGCGGACGATCCTCCATGACGCCGGAGCACGAGGCCTGCCATGTTCCACGCCTATTTCCGCCCTCGCCTGCGCCACCCGCTGGCCCGCCTCGTCGGCGGCATCCTCGGCCTGCTCGTGGTCGCTGCGCTGTTCGCGCTCGGCGTGTTCGCGATCGCCGCGCTGGTGGTCGGTGCCGTGGTGCTCATGATCGTCAACGCGTTCCGCAAGCCGCGCGTCGGTCCGTCGGCGTCGCCGCAGGGCAAGCCCGAGGCGCCACGCGAGGCGCGCATGGAGGCGATCGACGGCGAGTTCACCGTGATCTCGCACGAGCCGACCTCGCAGACGCGCCGCTGATTCCCTTCGGTGGACCCACCGCTTCAGGCGGTGGTGGATCTGCCCGCTCCACGCCCCACCCTTCACGCTTCCGTTTCCGGGCGTCCCGCGACGCCCTCCTGCCCGGTCGATCCCGATGAACCGCCTTTCCGGTGCGCACGGCGCACCGTCCGAGCCCTCGCGCCATGCCCGTGTGCTCGTCCCGCTCGCCCTGCTCGCGCTCTACCTGATCTGGGGATCGACCTATCTCGCGATCCGCATCGCGCTCGAGAGCTGGCCGCCATTCCTCATGGCGGCGCTGCGCTTCCTCGTGGCCGGCGCGGTGCTGTATGCGTTCCTGCGCTGGCGTGGCATGGCCGCGCCGACGCGCGCGCAGTGGGTCAACGCGACGATCACGGGCACGTTGCTGCTCGGCCTCGGCAACGGCCTCGTCTGCTATGCCGAGCAATCGGTGTCGTCGGGTCTCGCGGCGGTCGCGGTCGCCTGCATGCCGTTGTTCGCAGCGGTGTTCGGCGGCCTCTACGGGCAATGGCCGCGGCGCATCGAGTGGATCGGCCTCGTCGTCGGCTTCGGCGGCGTCGTGCTGCTCAACCTCGGCTCGGGCATGAGCGGCTCGCCGCTCGGCGCGATCGCGCTGACCACGGCGGCGATCGCGTGGGCCTTCGGCTCGGTGTGGAGCCGCCGCCGCGACATGCCGCCCGCGGCGATGAATACGGCCGCGCAGATGCTCGGCGGCAGCGTGGCGCTCGTCATCGCGACGCTGGCGACCGGCGAGCGCTTCCCGACCGCGCCGACGCCTGCGGCCTGGTTCGCGCTCGGCTACCTCGCCGTGTTCGGCTCGATCATCGCGTTCACCGCGTACCTCTACCTGCTCAACACGGTGCGACCGCTGCTCGCGACGAGCTACGCCTACGTCAACCCGCCGGTCGCGGTGCTGCTGGGTGCACTCGTCGCCGGCGAGACCGTGCACGTCTCGGACATCGTCGCGATGGCCGTGATCCTTGCAGGCGTCGCGCTGATCACGCTGACGCGCAGCCGCGCGAAGGCCTGAGACCTTCGCGCGTCCGTCCCGCCGGATGCGGTCCAGTCAGGATTCGCGCAGCGCCACCGTCACCGGCAGGCTCGCCGCGCGCAGCGCGGGCAGCAGGCCTCCGATGAAGCCGATCGCGAGCGCCCACTTGAGGCCCGTCGAGAGCAGTTCCGGCGACACGCGGAACTGGAACACGACCTGGCTGAAGTTGGAGCCGAGCGTCGACACCGTGTAGTTGTCGAAGATCAGCCACGCGATCGCACCGCCGAGCGCGCCGCCGAGCAGCGCGAGCAGCATCGTCTCGAGCATCACCGACACGATCACGGGCGGCGAGCGGAAGCCGATCGCGCGCAGCGTCGCGATCTCTCGCGCACGCGTCGCGACCGCCGCGTACATCGTGTTGAGCGCGCCGAAGATCGCACCGATCGCCATGATCACCGCGATCGTGATGCCGAAGATGCGGATCACCTTGGACAGGTTCTCCGACTGCGCCGTGTAGTAGTCGAGCGTGGTCTTCGCATCGACCTTGAGGCGCGGGTCGGTCGCGATGGCCGCCTTGAGGCCGTCGAGGGCTTCGGGCGAGGTCAGGCGCAGCGTCGCCGATTGGTAGCCGCCCGTGCGTCGATACGCGGCGGCGACCGTGTCGACGTCGCCGAGCAGCTCGGACTCGTGCGCATCGCCCGAGGCGAACACGCCGACGATGGTCCAGTCCTGGTTGTTGAGCGAGATCGTCGCGCCGGGCTCGAGGCCGGTGAACTGCGCGCGCGCGCCCTTGCCGACGATCATCTCGCGCAGGCCCGGCGTGAACGCACGGCCCTCGACGACCTTGACGTTCGGGCGCAGCGCCCAGGCCTGCGGACCGATGCCGCGCACCTCGACGTTGGCGTCGGTACCGGTCGATTTCTTCGGCAGGTTGGCGACGACGACGATCTCGGGCGACAGGATCGGCTTGCCTTCGGCATCGCGCAGGATGCCGGGCAGCTGGGTGAGCAGCGTGACGTCCTCGCGCGTGAGGCCCGAGCTGAGCTCGGCGGTCGCGCCACCGCGCAGCACGATCGCGGTGTCGGTGTCGCCGGTGCTGCGCAACGTCGCCTGCAGGCCCTCGCCCATCGCGAGCAGCGCGACGAGCACGCCGACCACGCCGGCGATGCCGACCACGATTACCGACGACGCGCCGAGGCGCTGTCCGACCGTCGACAAGCCGACACGCGTGACCGAGGCGGCCTGGCGCCCGCTGCGCGTCACCGCCATCCACAGCGCGAGCAGCACGGCAATCGCGATCAGCACGGGCCACGGCAGTACGACCCACAGCACGAGCGAGAGCACGATGAGTGCGGCGATGCCGAGGCCGCGGAAGAAACCCTTGATGCGTGACATGTCGTGTCTCCTCAGCGGCCGGCCAGCGCGTCGACGATCTTCAGGCGCATCGCGCGCAACGCCGGCAGCACACCGACGAGCAAGCCGATGAGCACCATCACGGCGAGCCCCACGCCCCAGGTACGCGCACCGACCGGCGGCAACTGCAGCATGCCGCCGCTCATCGCCGACAGCGCCGGCAGCAGGATCGCAACGAGGCCGAGGCCGAGCACGCCGCCGAGCACGATCAGCAGCACGGCTTCCGCGAACACGAGCCCGAGCACGCTGCGGTCCGAGAAGCCCATGGTCTTGAGCGTGGCGAGTTCGGGGATGCGTTCGCGCACGGCCTGCGCCATCGTGTTGCCGGTCAGCAGCAGCAACGTGAAGAACACCGCGCCCATGATCGCGCTGACCATGAGGCCGATGTCGCCGAGCTGCTTGGCGAACGACAGGTTGAACGCCTGCTCGGTCTGCGTCTTGGTCTCGTGGTCGGAGTTGGCCGACAACGCATCGATCGCCTTGGCGACGTCGTCGGAGCGGTTCGGATCCTCGACCTGCGTGATCATCCAGCCGACCGTGCCCGAGCCGTAGCCGTTCGCCTCGTCGAAATAGTCCCAGCGGAACAGCAGCTGCTGCTCCATGCCGCGCAGCTTCTCCTCGCGCACCGAGAACGTGCCGACCACGTCGAACGTCCACGTGGTGTCGCCGCTGGCCTTGTTCGGGAAGATCGCGCCGGTCACCACGACCTTGTCGCCGACCTTCCAGCCGAAACGCTTCGCGAGCGTCTCGCCGAGCAGCGCACCCGTGCGCGTGCGCTCGAACGACTGGCGCGCCTCATCCGACACGACGAGCTCCGGGTAGACCTTGAAGTAGTCGGGCCCGATGGCGATGTTGAACCCCTGGTTCTTCGGCTCCTTGTAATAGCCGCCGAACCAGTTGGCCCAGGTCACCGTCTTGACGCCCGGCGTGGCCTGCACGCGCGGGATGAGGCTCTGCGGCAAAGGCTGGATGATCGAGAAGCGCGACGACACGATCATGCGGTCGACGCCGGCCGCTTCGCTGCCCGCCGTGAACGCGACGCGCACGCCGTCGAGCAGGCCGAACAGCACGAACGCGGCGAGCACGGAAAGAAGCGTCAGCAGCGTCCGCGTCTTGCGCCGGAACAGCGCAGCCCAGACCAGATGGAAGTACTTCATGGCGAGTCTCCTCAGGCCGCGGCCTGGCCGACCAGCGTGCCCTTGTCGAGATGCAGCGTGTGCGTCGCGTACTCGGCGGCCTTGGGATCGTGCGTGACCATGATGATGGTCTTGCCGTGCTCGCGGTTGAGCTGCTGCAGCAGGCCGAGCACGTCCTCGGCGGACTGGCGGTCGAGGTCGCCGGTCGGCTCGTCGCAGACCAGCAGGGTCGGATCCGAAACGATCGCGCGCGCGATCGCGACACGCTGCTGCTGGCCGCCCGAGAGTTCATTCGGCTTGTGGCCGGAGCGGTCGGCGAGACCGACGAGCTGCAGCGCGATCGCCGCGTTGCGCTTGCGCTGCGCGGCCGACAGGCGCGTCAGCAGCAGCGGCACCTCGACGTTCTTCTGCGCGCTGAGCATCGGCAGCAGGTTGTAGAACTGGAAGATGAAACCGACGTTCGACGCGCGCCACTTCGCGAGCGCGCCGCCGCCGAGGCGGTCGATGCGCTGGCCTTCGACGGTGAGGCTGCCGCCGCTCGGCGAGTCGAGGCCGCCGATGAGGTTGAGCAGCGTGGTCTTGCCCGAGCCGGACGGGCCCATGAGGGCGAGGAAATCGCCTTTGGCGATGTCGAGGTCGACGCCGTGCAGCACCTCGACCTTCTGCTTGCCGCGCTCGTAGACCTTGCTGACGCCACGGATCTCGACCAGGTTCGTCATCGCTCGTTCCTCGTTGCATGCCCCGCCGCCGCGGAAGGCGCGGCCTGCGGCAAACCCTGCCGGACGCGCGGCGCGCGCCCGGGCCCCGATCATGCGGTCACGGCGCGGGCGCCGCGACCTCCACCTTCGATCCGTCGACGAGCCCGGCCGGCGGCGTGCGCACGACGCGCGCGGCGACCGCGATGCCTTCGACGAGACGCAGCTCGCCGTAGGCCTGGCCCGGCGTCACCGCCTTCGCCGACGCACGCGACTCTTCGACCACGAATACGACGCTGCGGCCATCGCGCTGCACGATCGCGGTCGCCGGCACGAGCACGCCCTTCGGCGGCGGCGCCGGTGTGCCAGCATCGGCCGGCGCGGCCTGCTCCATGAACGACACGCGCGCGCCCATGTCGGGCAGGATGCGCGCGTCCTTCACGCCGAGGCCGATGCGCACCTTGACCGTCGCCTTGCCACGGTCGGCGGTCGGGATGATCGCGATCACGTGCGCGTCGATCGTCCAGTCCGGGTAGGCATCGAGCACGGCCTGCGCGGGCGCGCCGCGGCGCACGCGGTTGATGTAGGACTCGTTGACGTCGACCTCGATCTCGAGCGAATCCATGTCGACGATCGTGCCGACGCCGGTGCGCGTGAAGCCGCCGCCGGCCGACAGCGGCGAGACGATCTCGCCGACCTGCGCGGCCTTGGCGATCACCACGCCCGGGAACGGCGCGCGCACGGTCGTGTAGTCGAGCTGCACCTGCGCACTGCGCAGCTGCGCCTGGGCGAGGTCGACGAAACGCTGCTGTGCGAGCACCTGCGCGGCCAGCGCGTCGACTTGGGTCGAGGCCGATTCGGCGGCCTGCACCGAGACGAGCTTGCGGCCGACCAGATCCTGCTGGCGCGTGTGATCGCGGCGCGCCTGCGCGAGCTGGGCCTGGAACTGGCCGACCTGCGCACGAGCCTGCGCGAGCTGCGCCTCGGCCTGGCCGAGCGCGGCGCGCTGCGCGGTGTCCTCGAGGCGCGCCAGCACCTGGCCGGCCTCGACGCGCTCGCCTTCCTCGATGAGCACCTCCGACAGCGTGCCGGTGATCTGCGCCGAAACGGTCGCCTGGCGACGCGCGGTGACGTAGCCGGTCGCCTGCAGCACCGCGGTCGGCGCGCTGCCCTGCGCGGCGGGCGCCGAAGCCGTCGTGGTCTCGACGACGAGGCGCGGGTTCGCGGCGAGGAACCACCACGCGGCCGCGCCGGCGGCGATGACGACCGCGATCACGACGGCCACGATCAACGGCGCGCGCGAACCCGTCTCGGGCGCGCTGCGGTCGATGCGCAGCTGGTTCAGGAGTTCGCGCTTGTCGTCCATCGTGTCCCCGTGCTCCGCCCTTCCCCGACGTGGGCGGCGAGTCTGCCATAGACTGTCGCGGCGACCGAGGTGCCACAAGGCACCACTTTCATGGCGACGAGGTGACGAATGTCAGGTACGCCCCCGGCCGGCTACTCGGGCAAGCCCGTGTGGCAGAAGCTGGGCCTCGCGCCCGGTGCCTCGCTGCGCCTCGTCGACGCGCCGGCCGACTACGCCACGCTGGTCGGCCTCGACGCGACCGATGGCACGTTCGCGGGGACC
Organism: Lysobacteraceae bacterium PS02065; assembly: GCA_029959555.1. Lineage (GTDB taxonomy): Bacteria > Pseudomonadota > Gammaproteobacteria > Xanthomonadales > Rhodanobacteraceae > Dokdonella. The sequence goes on from JASCPI010000023.1 coordinate 60,620, forward strand.
GGCGAGGCGTTCACGATCGCCCACGTGTTCGTGCGCGAAGCCGCCGTGCTCGCCAGGCACCTGCGTGCTCTCGATGCCGAGCTGCCCGACACGGGCATGCTGTGGGTATCGTGGCCCAAGCGCAGTGCGCGCGTGCCGACCGACGTCACCGAGGATACGATCCGCAGCCTCGCGCTGCCGCTCGGCCTCGTCGACGTCAAGGTCTGTGCCGTCGATGCGACGTGGTCGGGCCTCAAGCTCGTGCGGCGTCGCGAACACCGCCGCTGATCCAACGTCCTCCTTACCCGCAAGGCTTTTCCCGATGACCTACGCCCTCGCCCCGCATCCGATCCCGAGCATCCCCGTCGCCGGCAGCGACCTGCGCTTCGCCGTGCGCCGCATCTACTGCATCGGCCGCAACTACGCCGACCACGCGAAGGAGATGGGCGCGGAAGTCGACCGTTCCGCGCCGATCTTCTTCATGAAACCGGCCGACGCGATCGTGATCGGCGACGCCGACGTGCCCTACCCGTCGGCGACCAGCGACCTGCACCACGAGGTCGAGATGGTCGTCGCGCTGTCGGGCGGCGGCCGCGACATCCCGGTCGAGCATGCGCTCGAGCGCGTCTACGGCTACGGCGTCGGCCTCGACCTCACACGCCGTGACCTGCAGGCCGCGGCCAAGAAGAAGGGCGCACCCTGGGACACGGCCAAGGGCTTCGACCATTCCGCGCCGGTGTCGGCACTGCGCCCGGCCTCGGAGATCGGCCATCCCGACGATGCCGTGCTGTCGCTGCACGTCAACGGCGAGCTGCGCCAGCAGACGCGCACGTCGGACATGGTGTTCACGGTCGCCGAGGTGATCCACGAGCTGTCGAAGTTCTACGACCTCGCCGCCGGCGACCTGATCTTCACGGGCACGCCGGCCGGTGTTGCCGCGCTGCAGCGCGGCGACCGCTTCGAGGCCGAGCTCGAAGGCCTCGCGACGCTGCGCGGCACGATCCTCTGACGCGCAGACCGATGCGTTGCGTGTAGGCTATCGCCGCGGCGACCGGCACCCCGACCGGTCCACCTCGACGGGAGACTTCCGATGAGCTTCATCTCCGAGTTCAAGACCTTCGCGATGCGCGGCAACGTCATCGACCTCGCGGTCGGCGTGGTCATCGGCGGCGCGTTCGGCAAGATCGTCTCCTCGCTCGTCGACCAGGTCATCATGCCGCCGATCGGCTACCTCATCGGCGGCGTCGACTTCTCGGCCTACAAGCTCGTGCTCGTCGACGCGGGCGCCGACGGCAAGGGCGAGGTCGCGGTCCAGTACGGCGCGTTCTTCAACACGCTGATCCAGTTCACGATCATCGCGTTCGCGATCTTCCTGCTCATCAAGGTGATCAACCGCGTCGTGCGCAAGGAAGAAGCCGCACCGGCCGCACCGCCGGCCGACGTGCAGCTGCTCACCGAGATCCGCGACCTGCTCAAGCAGCAACAGGGGCGCTGACAGGTAGAAGACCTGACGCCGTGGACTGGATCCCACATGTGTCTCTCGGGCCATTCCTCATCGGCGCCCACATAGCGAGTGCCGATCGCTTCGGGCGTTTCCACGAAAGCGAAAGTGAACATGACGTTCTGACGGGCCTCGTTTCACACGTCTCGCAGGACGAATGCACTCGCCTTGAGGTTCGCGAAGGGATCATCGAGTCCGTCAGTTCCGAGCTGGATTTCAGATACGCGGGCGACAACCTGATTGGCAGGACATTCCAGGACGTGGAGGCCATGCTCGGAGAGAAGGCGGACGAAGTCGACCCGGAAGATTTTTCCGAAGATCCCGTCATCGTGGACTTCAGCCGGCATGGCCTGCAGTTGGTCATCAACCGGGGCATCATCACGTCGGCGACCTGCTACTGAATCGTCACTCGCCTTCGACGATCGTACCGAAGACATGCAGGGCGTTCGGCCTCGCGCGCATCACTCGGCTGGCGAGGATCCGTGGTGCGAAGAACCTCATCTCCCGTCGGGGAGATGAGGGATGGCCGTCACGGACTCAGCCCTTGCCGGGTCGCCGCTTGCGCTCGCGCGCATAGACCGACTTGGCCGGCCCGGTGCCGATCAGGCGCTCCTCGATCTCGAACAGTTTCGTCGCGACGACGAGCTCGCGCAGCTTCGGGAAGCCGTAGCTACGCGGATCGAAATCGGGCATCTGCTTGGCGATGTAGCTGCCGATCGCACCGAGATTGGCCCAGCCGCCGTCGTCGGAGGCCGCTTCGACCGCCTTGCGCAGCAGCGACGCGAGCTGCCGGTCCTTGCCGGGCTCGCGGGCCGGCTTCGGCGCATCGGCGGCGTCGTCGGCGCGCGGCAGGAGGATCTCGGTGTAGATGAACTTGTCGCAGGCCTTCACGAACGGCTCGGGCGTCTTCTTCTCGCCGAAGCCGTAGACGGTCAGGCCCGATTCGCGGATGCGCATGGCCAAGCGCGTGAAGTCGCTGTCGCTCGAGACGATGCAGAAGCCGTCGAAGCGGTCGCCGTAGAGCAGGTCCATCGCGTCGATGATGAGCGCCGAGTCGGTCGCGTTCTTGCCGGTCGTGTAGCGGAACTGCTGGATCGGCTGGATCGAGTGCGACAGCAGCACCTCCTTCCAGCCCTTCAGGTGCGGCCCGGTCCAGTCGCCGTAGATGCGCTTGACGCTGGCCACGCCGTACTTGGCGACCTCGGCGAGCAGGCCGTCGACGATCGCGGGTTGCGCGTTGTCGGCATCGATGAGCACGGCGAGGCGGATGGTCGCGGTCGTGGTCATGGTGGTCGGCTCCGTGGCGGGCACCGAGCATAGCGCAGCGCTTATCCCGCCTCGCGCATAAGCGCATGCACAACGGTTTCTTCACGATCGCGCCGGCATCGCCCAGGATCGACGCATTCTGGACGCCCAGACGTCCGTTCCCTGGCCCGCCGCATGTCCGCGCACATCGCCGCTCCGCCGCAGGTGCCCTTGCCGGAAGACCGGACGGCGCTGCTCGGACGACTCGTCGAGGGCCTCGACGCGGGCGCGCTGTGGTGGTTGTCCGGCTACGCGGCGGCACTCGCGACGCGCACGGCGGCATCGCTCGCCCCCGCCGAACGCCATGCCGCGGCCACCGCCACGCCCGAGCGCTTGACCGTGCTCTACGGCAGCCAGACCGGCAACGCGAAACGCGTCGCCGTGCGCCTCGCCGCCGAGGCGACCGCCGGCGGCCTCGCCGTACGGCTCGTGCGTGCCGACACCTACCCGCTGCGCGAACTCGCCGCCGAGCGTGCGCTCGTCGTCGTCATCTCGACACAGGGCGACGGCGATCCGCCCGATGACGCGCGTGCGTTCGTCGAACACGTGACCGGGAAGCGTGCTCCGAAGCTCGATACGCTGCGTTACGCCGTGCTCGGCCTAGGCGACTCGAGCTATCCGCAGTTCAACGCGATCGGCCGCCGACTCGACGAGCGCCTCGCCGAACTCGGCGGCAAGCGCCTCGCCGAGCGTGGCGAAGCCGATGTCGATGTCGACACGGTCGCCAAGCCCTGGGCCGCGACGACGCTCGAGCGCGCCAGGGACACGCTCGCCGCACGAGCGACCGGCGCGGCCGTGATCCCGCTGCGCGCGCCGACCGCGGCGGCACCTGTCGTCGCCCTGTCCTCACGCGAGCATCCGTTCGCCGCGCCCGTGCTCGCCAACCAGCGCATCACCGCGCGCGACGGCACCCGCGACATCCGTCATCTCGAACTCTCGCTCGAAGGCTCCGGCCTGCACTACGAGCCCGGCGATGCGCTCGGCGTGTGGCCGCGCAACGACGCCACGCTCGTCGACACGATCCTCGCCACGCTGAAGCTCGATGGCGAGGCAGCGGTCACGCACGCCGGCACCTCGCGCGCGCTGCGCGACTGGCTCGTCTCGCATCGCGAGGTCACGCGGCTCGCGCGCCCGTTCATCGCGGCGCACGCCGAACGCGGCGGCCATGCGGATCTCGCGGCCATCCTCGATCCCGCGAACCGCGAGGCGTTCGCGCGGCTGCTCGACACGCATCAGGTCGTCGATCTTCTGCGCGCGTGGCCGGCGACCTGGGACGCCACCGCCCTCGTCGCCGCGCTGCGCGCGCAGACGCCGCGGCTCTATTCGATCGCGTCGAGCCGCAAGCTCGTCGGCGACGAGGCGCACCTCACGGTCGCACGCGTCGCCTGGGAAGCCTTCGGCCTCGACCACGCCGGCGCGGCCTCGGGCTATCTCGCGGCGACGGGCGACGACGCGAACGTGCCCGTGTTCGTCGAGGAGAATCCGCGCTTCCGCCTGCCGGGGGATCCGGATCGCGACCTGATCATGATCGGCCCCGGCACCGGCGTCGCGCCGTTCCGCGGCTTCCTGCAGGAGCGTGCCGCCGTTGGCGCGCGCGGCCGCCACTGGCTGCTGTTCGGCAACCCGCGCTTCCGCAGCGATTTCCTCTACCAGCTCGAATGGCAGGAGGCGTTGCGCGAAGGCCGCCTGCATCGCCTGGACCTCGCGTTCTCGCGCGACCAGGCCGCGAAGATCTACGTGCAGCACCGCCTGCGCGAGCACGGTCGCGAGCTGTTCGCGTGGCTCGACGGCGGCGCGCACCTCTACGTCTGCGGCGACGCCACGCGCATGGCGCGCGACGTCCATGCCGCGCTCGTCGACATCGTCGCCGAACACGGCGGGCGCGACCGCGACGACGCCTCGGCGTGGCTCGACAACCTGCAACGCGAAGGGCGCTACGCCCGCGACGTCTACTGAGGCCGCTGCGATGACCCGACGCCCCTGCTGTTGTCGTCCACGCCACCGCATCGGACACGCCCGCGACGCCCTCGCGCCCACCGCACGTTCCACGCCCCGCGACGACCCGACATGACCTCGCCCTCCTCCCCCGTCGAACGCATCAAGGCCGCCAGCGATTTCCTGCGCGGCACCCTCGCCGAGAGCCTCGCCGACGCGCACACGGGCGCGATCCGCGACGACGACACCGTCCTCATCAAGTTCCACGGCAGCTACCAGCAGGACGACCGCGACCTGCGCGAGGAGCGCCGCCAGCAGAAGCTCGAGCCGGCGTGGAGCTTCATGATCCGCACGCGCACGCCCGGCGGCGTCGCCACCCCGTCCCAATGGCTGGCCCTCGACGCGCTCGCGACGCGTTACGCGACCTCGGGCCTGCGCGTGACCACGCGCCAGGCCTTCCAGGTGCACGGCGTCGTCAAGACCGAGCTCAAGGCCACGATGAAGGCGTTCAACGACGCGCTCGTCGACACGATCGCGGCCTGCGGCGACGTCAATCGCAACGTGCTCGTGTCGCCGAATCCGGTGGAATCGCCGCTGCACGCCGAGGTGCACGACTGGGCGCGACGGCTGTCCGAGCACCTGCTGCCGAAGACGCGCGCCTACTACGAGATCTGGCTCGACGAGGAGCGCGTCGCCGGCGGCGAAGACGACGGCGAGCCCGTCTACGGCGCCACCTACCTGCCGCGCAAGTTCAAGACCGCATTCGTCGTGCCGCCGCACAACGACGTCGACGTGTTCGCGCAGGACCTCGGCTTCATCGCGATCATCGAGGACGGCGTGCTGGCCGGCTTCGACGTGACGGTCGGCGGCGGCATGGGCGCCACCCACGGCGATGCCGAGACGTATCCGCGCCTCGCCCACGTGATCGGCTTCGTGAGGCCCGACCAGGTGTTCGCGGTCGCCGAGGCCGTGCTGACGGCGCAACGCGATTTCGGCAACCGCGAGGTGCGCAAGCGCGCACGCCTCAAGTACACGATCGAGACACTCGGCATCGCGCGTTTCAAGGCCGAGGTCGAGCAGCGCGCGGGCTTCGCACTTACTCCCACGCGTGCGTTCGCGTTCGAGCACAACGGTGACCGCTTCGGCTGGAGCGAAGGCCACGACAGCCGCTGGCACCTGACCCTGCGCATCGAGGCCGGCCGCATCGTCGACCGCGACACGCGCCGCCTGCAGAGCGGCCTGCGCGCGATCGCGCAGGTCCACGACGGCGATTTCCGCCTCACGCCGAACCAGAACGTCATCGTCGCCGACGTGGCCGCGGACCGGCGCGAGGCGATCGATGCACTGGTCGCCGAGTACGGGCTCGACCTGCACGCGACCGCGAGCCCGCTGCGCCTCGCCGCGCTGGCCTGTGTCGCGCTGCCGACCTGCGCACTCGCGATGGCCGAGGCCGAGCGCTACCTGCCCGAGTTCGTCGGCAAGGTCGACGGCCTGCTCGCCGGCCACGGCCTCGCCGATGCGCCGATCCACCTGCGCATCTCGGGCTGCCCGAACGGCTGCTCGCGCCCCTACCTCGGCGAGATCGCGCTCGTCGGCAAGGCACCCGGCCGCTACAACCTCATGCTCGGTGCGGACCGGCGCGGCCAACGCCTCAACCGTCTGCACCGCGAGAACATCGACGAAAAGGAGATCCTCGGCGTGCTCGACGACCTGTTCGCGCGCTACGCGGCGCGACGCCGCGACGGCGAAGGCTTCGGCGACTTCCTCGTGCGCGACGGCATCGTCGCCGACGATCCGGCCCTGCACGCGAAGGTGGCGGCATGAACACGCTGCCCGATCTCGCCACGGCCGCGGCGGACGCGCGCGCACTCGCGGAACTCAACGACGCGCTCGATGCGAAGAGCGCCGAGGAACGCGTCGCCTGGGCGCTCGAGGCCTTGCCGGGCCCGCATGTTCTGTCGTCGAGCTTCGGCGCACAGGCTGCGCTGTCGCTGCACCTCGTCAGCCGGCTGTCGCCCGACATCCCGGTCATCCTCGTCGACACGGGCTACCTGTTCGCCGAGACCTACCAGTTCGCCGACGAGCTCACCGCACGCCTCGATCTCGAGCTGCGCGTGTACCGGCCGAAGATCAGCCGCGCCTGGATGGAGGCCCGCTACGGCCGCCTCTGGGAGCAAGGCCTCGACGGCCTGCAGCGCTACGATGCGCTGCGCAAGGTCGAGCCGATGCGCCGCGCGCTCGACGACATCGGCGCGCAGACCTGGTTCGCCGGCCTGCGCCGCAGCCAGGCCAGTACGCGCCGCGAGTCGCGCGTGCTCGAACGCCGCCACGGCCGCTGGAAGGTGCATCCGGTCGTCGACTGGAGCGACCGCGACGTCTGGGCCTACCTGCAGCGCCACGACCTGCCCTACCACCCGCTCTGGCACCAGGGCTACGTGTCGATCGGCGACGTGCACACGACGCGCCCGCTCGGCGAAGGCATGAGCGAGGAAGACACGCGCTACTTCGGCCTCAAGCGCGAGTGCGGGATTCATCTCGAGGTGTGAGGGGCGTTCGCGGCATGGCGCACCGTCTCACATCACGGCGGAATCGCCTGCGGCGGTTCCGCCCTGCATGAGGCGCATCGACGCGACGCGGGAGCGGCCGTGCCGTGGCAGGGCGGAACCCGCGCAGCGGATTCCGCCGTCATACCCGGAGAGAACCTCCCATCACGGCGGCACTCGCCGGAACACGTCGCTGAAGACCGTATCGGCCATTCGCAGACCAATGGCCTGACCTCAACGCTTGCGCAACGCCCGCAGCCGCGCCGTGAAATCGAGCAGGTGGGTGACTCGCGCCGGCGACGTCGGGCGCATCGGAAAGCGGGCCTCGCCCGGGCCACCGGTGCGGCGGCGGATCTCGGAGAGAAGGCGGCGGTACGGCGCGGACTCGCGGCCGTATTCGATGAACGCCTCCCAGGCACGCAGTTCCAGTTCCTCGTCGTCGAGGCGACCGATCGGAAACGGGACGAGCACGGCGGTCTTGCTCATGGCGTCGGCATCCCTGGCTACGGCATCGACGGTCCCTGCGGCGGATCGTCGCCGGGACCGGAGTGCGAGCGTAGCGCATTCCGGTGCCGGTTGCGCCATGCGACGCACCCTCGCCATGTCCCGATTCACCATAGCCTTGCGTACTCGCGGGATCCTCCCCCGAAACCGCCCCGATGACACCTCGCCCGCTCGCCGTCGTCCTCGCCCTGCTCGCCTCCGCCGCCGGCCCCGCCCTGGCCGGCACCGTGCTCGGTGACATCTTTCCCGACACGAGCTATGCGAGCGGCCAGATACGACCGGGCTGGACGCGCTTCTACTACGGGTCGATGGACGAACGCGCGGTCGGCTTCGCGCGCACCGCCGACGGCGGCAGCGTCGTGGTGCTGTCGGTACCGGGTGGCACGGTGGGCCCGCAGATCGGCCTGTTCAGGCTGACCGCCGACGGCCAGCTCGTCGGCACCGGCTTCGGCACGCTCGGCCGCCGCCTCGTCGATGCCGGCTTCACCTCGGTGACCACGATGACCCTGGATGCCGAAGGCCGCATCCTCGTCGCGGGCACGATACCCGGCACGGGTGGCCTCTCCGATTTCGGCATCATGCGCTTCAACGCCGACGCGAGCACCGACACCACGTTCGGCACGGCGGGCCGCGCGGTCGTCGGCTTCGACACCAGCATCGCGTTCGCCGACGGCCCGACCTCGATGCTCGTGCAGGCCGACGGGCGCATCGTGATCGCGGGCAGTTCACAGCCTTCCGGCAGCCTCAGCGAGTTCGCCGTGATCCGGCTGATGACGTCCGGCGCGATCGACACGAGCTTCGGCACGATCGACAACGGTGCCGGCGGCCGCCGCGGCACGCGCGCCCCATTCTTCACCGGCAAGGCGGCCTACGGCGCGAAGATCCTGCGTGCGATCGGCGACAACTTCGTCGTCGTCGGTACCACCGTGGTGAGCGATCTCGATACCGACTTCGCCGCGCGCATCCTGTCGTCGAACGGCCTCAACATCGCCGGCGACGTCGGGTCGATCGTGCTGCCGATCGACGAACCCGGCCCCGGCAACTCGATCTACGACACCGCGACCTCGGCCACGCTCAACGACCTGCGCACGATCACGATCGTCGGCACCGCGAGCGGTCGCGCCGCCGCACGCCGCATCGTGTTCGGGCCGCCGTCCGGATCGGGCTCCTACACGAGCCTCGAGATCGACACGAGCTTCGTCGGCAGCGCGATCCCGGGACGGCCCTACCGCTACGTCAATGCCTACGCCAACACCTCGGCCGAGGATGTGGTGGTCCGCGGCGACGGCAAGGCGTTCCTGGTCGGGCGCAACGTGCCTTCGGGCGCCGACATGCTCGGCCTCACGATGCGCCTGAGGCCGGACGGCTCGCCCGACACGAGCTACTCGACCGAAGGCACCTACGCCTACCGCGCGCCGACGAGCAGCGGCGCGAACAACTACGCGACCGAGTTCAAGGCCGTGCGGCTCGACGGCGGCAAGCCGCTGATCCTCGGCAGCGCGGTGGACGCCACGGCGGCCTCGACCGACTACGACGGCGTCGTTCTGCGCCTGAACTCGGACTACATCTTCGGCTCGGCTTTCCAGTAAGGGCGGGCACGGCCGTACCGACACGACACGCTGCCGCATGGCGCCCTCGCGGCCGTGCGGCTAGCATTGCGGGTTCGATGGCGGCCCTTCCTTCCCACGACGCGCCACCCCTCCTGCATGCGCGCGGCCTCGCGTTCGCGCGCAACGACGAGCCCGTGTTCGGCCCGCTCGATTTCACGCTGCACGCGGGCGAGGTGGTGCTCATCGAAGGCGACAACGGCGCCGGCAAGACCACGCTGCTCAAGGTGTTGTCGGGCCTGCTCGAACCGGCCTCGGGCGAGATCCTGCTCGACGGCGAGCCGCTGACCCTCGCACGGCTGTCGCACAAGGTCGCCCTGCTCGGTCACCTGCCCGGTCTCAAGGGCGACCTCACGCCGCTCGAGAACCTGCGCTTCGCGACCGGCCTGTTCGGCTCGCGACCGGGCACCGACGCGACCGCGGCGCTGGCCGAGGTCGGTCTCGAAGGCTACGAGGACGTGCCCACGCGCCAGCTATCGGCCGGCCAGAAGAAGCGCGTCACGCTGGCCCGCCTGCTGCTCGTGCCGGCCATGCTGTGGCTGCTCGACGAACCCTACGCTAACCTCGACCGCGGCGGCATCGACCTCGTCAACCGCCTGCTCGACGCGCACGCCGCGCGCGGCGGTGCGGCGCTCGTCACCTCGCACGGCGCCTACGCGTTCACCTCGGGCGCGCCGCGTCGCCTGCCGATCCGCCCGGTGGCCGCATGACGACGGCGAGCGCTTCGCGCGCCTGCGCCGCGCTGCTGCGCCGCGACCTGCTGCTGACCTGGCGACGCCGCGGCGACGCGCTGAGCCCGGTGCTGTTCGCGATCATGATCGTGATGCTGTTCCCGCTCGCGCTGGGCCCCGAACCGAACCAGCTCGCGCGCATCGCCGCCGGCATCGTGTTCGTGGCGATGCTGCTGGCCGGCCTGCTCGCGCTCGACACGCTGTTCCGCGCCGACTACGACGACGGCGCGCTCGAGCAGCTCGTGCTGTCGCCGCATCCGCTGGCCATGCTGCTCGGCTGCAAGATCCTCGTGCACTGGCTGACCACGGCACTGCCGCTGCTCGTCGCCGCGCCGCTGCTCGCCGAGATGCTGCACCTGCCGCGCCAGGTGCTGCCGGTGCTGCTCGGCGCGCTCGCGCTGGCGACGCCGCTGCTGAGCCTGCTCGGCGCGGTCTGCGTGGCGCTGACGGTCGGCATGCGACGCTCTGGTATGCTGCTGGCCCTGCTCGTGCTCCCGTTGTACGTCCCCGTGCTGATCTTCGCGGCCGGGGCCTGCGACGCGGCGCAGGCAGGCCTGCCGTTCACGGCACCGCTGCTGTGGTTAGGGGCTGCACTCGCGATGGCGCTGGTGCTCGCGCCGATGGCGTGCGCGGCGGCCCTGCGGATCTCGATCTCATGAATACGCTGACGCTGTGGTTCCACAAGATCGGTTCGCCGCCGACGTTCTACCGCCTCGCCGGGCGGTTCACGCCGTGGCTGTTCGCGCTGGCCGCGCTGACCGGCCTCGTCGGCCTGTACGGCGGACTCGTGCTCGCGCCGGCCGATTACCAGCAGAGCGACGCCTACCGCATCATCTTCATCCACGTGCCGAGCGCGTGGATGAGCCTGTTCATCTACTTCGTCATGGCCGTCAACGCGTTCATCGCGCTGGTCTGGCGCATCAAGCTGTCCGAAACCCTGGCGATGTGCTGCGCGCCGATCGGCGCTGCGTTCACCGCGATCACGCTCGCCACCGGCTCGATCTGGGGCAAGCCGATGTGGGGCACGTGGTGGACCTGGGACGCGCGCCTGACCTCGGAGCTCGTGCTGCTGTTCCTCTACGTCGGCGTGATCGGCCTGTACCACGCGATCGAGGATCGCCGCCAGGCCGCACGCGCGGCCTCGTTCCTCGCTCTCGTCGGCATCGTCAACGTGCCGATCGTGCATTTTTCGGTGAAGTGGTGGAACACGCTGCACCAGGGTTCCACCGTGCGCCTGCTCGGCCCTTCGGCGATCGACGCGAGCATGCTGTGGCCGCTGCTGCTGATGGCGCTGGCGACCAAGCTGTGGTTCCTCGGCAGCCTGTTCGCACGGGCCCGCGCGAGCCTGCTCGAGCTCGAGGCCGGCAAGGACTGGGCCCGCGAGGAAGCCCTGCGCACGGGAGCCGCGCCATGAGCGAATTCCTCGCCATGGGCGGTTACGGCGCCTACGTGTGGTCGTCCTACGCGATCTTCGCGGTCGTCCTCGCGATCGACTACATCGCCCCGCGCCTGCACCGCCGCCGCGTGCTCGCCGAGCTGCGAGGCCGCATCAAGCGCCAGCAGAAACGAACGGAGACCCCGACGTGACCCCGACCCGCAAGCGCCGTCTCGTCGCGATCTCGATGATCCTGTTCGCCGTCGGCGTCGCGACCACGCTGACCGTGTTCGCGCTGCAGCAGAACATGACCTACCTCTACACGCCGAGCGAGATCCTCGCCGGGAAGGTGCCGGCCGACGCGCGCTTCCGCATCGGCGGCATGGTCAAGGACAAGTCGATCGAGCGCGGCCATTCGCTGACCGTCGCGTTCGTCGTCACCGACGGCGACGGCGACATGCGCGTGGAGTACGAGGGCATCCTGCCCGACCTGTTCCGCGAGAAGCAGTCGGTGATCGCGACGGGCTCGATGCAGGGCGATCGCTTCGTCGCCACCGAGGTGCTCGCCAAGCACGACGAGAACTACATCCCGCGCGACGTCGCCGAAGCGATGGGCAAGGCGCACCAGAAGCACAACGTGCCCGAGGACGCGGCCAAGCCGTCCACGTACTGATCCCGCCCGTCGCCGCGCGCGACCGCATCCACCCGAAGGCACAGCCAGCGCCATGCTTCCCGAACTCGGTCAATTCGCCCTCATCCTCGCGCTGCTGCTGTCGATCGTGCAGTTCGTCGCCCCGCTCGTCGGCGTGCAGATCGGCAACCGCGCCCTCATGGCGGTCGGCCGCCCCGCCGCGATCGGCCAGTTCGTGTTCCTCGCGATCGCGTTCGGCATCCTCACGCACGCGTTCATGGTGCAGGACTTCTCGGTCGCCTACGTCGCGCAGAACTCGAACCTCGCGCTGCCCTGGTACTACCGCTTCTCGGCGGTGTGGGGCGCACACGAAGGCTCGCTGGTGCTGTGGATCCTCATGCTCGCGCTGTGGACGGTGCTCGTCTCGGTGTTCAGCCGGCGCCTGCCCGAGGACTTCATGGCCCGCGTGCTCGGCGTGCTCGGTTTCGTCAGCGTCGGTTTCCTGCTGTTCGCGGTGCTCACGTCGAGTCCGTTCGAGCGCCACCTGCCCGCGCTCGCCGACGGTCGCGACCTCAACCCGGTGCTGCAGGACTTCGGCCTCATCGTGCATCCGCCGATGCTCTACCTCGGCTACGTGGGCTTTTCGGTCGCGTTCGCGTTCGCGATCGCCGCGCTGCTCGGCGGTCGTCTCGACGTGCAGTGGGTGCGCTGGTCGCGGCCGTGGACCAACGTGGCCTGGGGCTTCCTCACGCTCGGCATCGCGCTCGGCAGCTGGTGGGCGTACTACGAGCTCGGCTGGGGCGGCTGGTGGTTCTGGGATCCGGTCGAGAACGCCTCGTTCATGCCGTGGCTGGTCGGCACCGCGCTGATCCACTCGCAGGCCGTCACCGAGAAACGCGGCAGCTTCCGCGCGTGGACGCTGTTGCTCGCGATCTCGACGTTCTCGCTGTCGCTGCTCGGCGCGTTCCTCGTGCGCTCGGGCGTGCTGACCTCGGTGCACTCGTTCGCGAGCGATCCCGAGCGCGGCCTGTTCATCCTCTCGTTCCTGACCGCGACCGTCGGCGGTTCGCTGCTCGTCTACGCGCTGCGCGCGCCGAAGGTCGCCGGCGGCGAGCCGTTCGAGACGGTCTCGCGCGAGACGCTGCTGCTGATCAACAACCTGCTCTTCACGTGCGCCGCGGCGATGGTGCTGCTCGGCACGCTGTATCCGCTGCTCGGCGAGGCGCTCAACCTCGGCCGCATCTCGGTCGGCCCGCCGTACTTCGGTTTCATGTTCGTGCTGCTCATGGCGCCGATCGCACTGCTGCTGCCGTTCGGTCCGTTCGTGAACTGGCGACGCGGCGACGCGGGTGCCGCGCTGCGCGCGTTGCGCCCCGCGCTGATCCTCGCCGTGGTCGCGGCGCTCGCGGCCTGGCTCGTCGCGGGCTCGCTGCCGCTCAAGGGCGTCATCGGCGTGGCCGGCGCGATCTGGGTCGGCCTCGGCATCCTGCTCTACGCGGCTCGCCGCTGGCGCCTCGCCCCGGCCGGACGCCGCTTCACGCCCGAGATGCTCGGCATGATCCTCGCCCACTTCGGTGTCGGCGTGTTCCTCGCCGGCGTGCTCGTGACCGAGGCGACCAGCGTCGAGAAGGACCTGCGCCTCGACATCGGCGAGACCGCCGTGCTCGGCCCCTACACGTTCCGCTTCGACGGCGTCGCGCACACCGAAGGCCCCAATTTCAAGGCCGACCAGGGCACGATCACGATCCTGCGCGACGAGGCGACGGTCGCCGTGCTGCATCCGCAGAAGCGCCAGTACGGCGAGAACACGCAGATCCAGACCGAGTCGTCGATCGACCCTGGCTTCACGCGCGACCTCTACGTCGCGCTCGGCGAACCGCTCGGTGACGCCGGCGCGTGGTCGGTGCGCATCTACCACAAGCCGTTCGTGCGCTGGATCTGGCTCGGCGCGCTGATCATGATGCTCGGCGGTTTCGTCGCCGCGGCCGACCGCCGCTTCCGCGTCGTGCGTTCGGGCGCGAGCGAGCCTCAGTCCGCACCGGAATCCACACCCGCCACGACGACACAGCCGGCCGGAGCCCACGCATGAATGCGCGCCTCGTGCCGCTCGCGGGCTTCCTGCTGCTCGTCGCGCTGCTCGGCTTCGGCATCTCGTGGATGCGCGAGAACCGCATGAGCGAAGTGCCGTCGCCGCTGATCGGCAAGCCCGCGCCCGCGTTCGCGCTGCCGCTGCTCGCCGACCCCGAGCGCACGTTCGGCGCCGCCGACCTGCGCGGCAAGCCCTACCTGCTCAACGTGTTCGCGAGCTGGTGCTTCGCCTGTCTCGACGAGCATCCGCTGCTCATGGCCGAAGCGAAGAAGCTCGGCATCCCGCTCGTCGGCTTCAACTACAAGGACGAGCCCGACGACGCGAAGCGCTGGCTCGCGCGTTTCGGCGATCCCTACACCACGATCGTCGCCGACCGCGACGGCCGCGTCGCGATCGACTTCGGCGTGTACGGCGCGCCCGAGACCTTCCTCGTCGACGCGCAAGGGGTGGTGCGCTACAAGCGCATCGGCGCGATCACGCCGATCGTGCTCGCCACGGAGATCAAGCCTCGGCTCGCCGAGATGGCCAAGGGGACGCCATGACGATGTTCATCCCGCGCGCACCGCGGCTGCTCGCCGCCGTGCTCGCGCTGTCGACCGCGCTGCCTGCCGCGGCGATCGACGTGCTGCCGTTCAAGGACCGCGCCGAGGAGCAGCGCTTCCAGAACCTCGCGCGCCAGCTGCGCTGCCTCGTGTGCCAGAACGAGAGCCTCGCCGACTCCAGCGCCGACCTCGCCAAGGACCTGCGCGCCGAGGTGTTCGAGCAGATGCGCCAGGGCAAGACCGACGCCGAGATCAAGCGCTACCTGACCGACCGCTACAGCGACTTCGTGCTCTACAACCCGCCCGTGCGCGGCGGCACGCTGCTGTTGTGGGTCGGGCCGTTCATCGTGCTCGTGATCGGCGGCATCGCGGTCGCGACGATCGTGCGCAGGCGCGCCGCCGTGGCGCGCACCGGCGCGCCGACCACCACCACACCTGATCCTGCCGGGGACGACTGGACATGACGACGTTCGCCATCTGGGCCGTGGCGATGCTCGTCGCCGCGCTCGCGTTCCCGCTCGTGCCGCTGATGCGCGGCCGTCGCGCCGCCGCGGCGACGCCCGACACGCGCCGCCTCAAGGCGCTCGACGAAGCGCTCGCGACCGGCGTCATCGATGCCGACGAGTACACACGCAAGCGCGCCTCGCTCGCAACGGCCGCTGCGCCGGTCGAAGCCGGCCCCGTGCGCACGCGTGCCGCGGTGACGACCGCGGTGCTGCTCGCCGTGAGCTTGCCGATCGCGGCGATCCTGCTCTACCGCGCCTACGGAGAGCCCGACGCGCTCGATCCCGCGCGCATCGCCGCGCGCGCCGCGGGTGCGGGCGCCGGTGAGGCCGAGCACGGCGTCGACATGACGCAAGCCGTCGAAGGCCTCGAGAAGAAGCTGCGCGAGGAGCCGAACAACCCCGACGGCTGGGCCCTGCTCGGCCGCGCCTACCAGTCGATGGGCCGCTTCCCCGAGTCGCGCGACGCGCTCAAGCGCGCGGTCGATCTTGCCCCCGACAGCGCCGACCTTCAGGTCGAGTACGCGCAGGCCGTCGGCCTTTCCAACGAAGGCCGTCGCCTCGTCGGCGAGGCACGCGAGATCCTCGAGAAGGTGCTCGCGGCCGATCCCGGCCACCAGCGCGCGCTGTGGCTGATCGGCATCAGCGACTACCAGGCCGGCCAGTACGCGGCCGCGGTCGACGCCTGGAACCGCCTGCTGCCGAACCTGCCGCCCGAGTCCGACATCGCGCGGAGCGTGCGCACGCAGATCGCCGAGGCGCAGCGCCTCGGCGGCCTCGGCGACGTCGCTCCCGCGGCCGCACCGCCCGTCGCGGCGGCGACGCCACCGGCCGCACCGGCGAACGACACGACGG
>JASCPI010000024.1 GCA_029959555.1 Lysobacteraceae bacterium PS02065
GGTTGCGACTGACGTCCCCCGCGCGAAGCGGGGCGGGGCACGCCCACGGCGTGCCCGTCCACGGCGACCTCAGCGGCCGTCCATGCCGTCGATGAACAGCACGTCGCGCGGCGTCGGCATCGGCACGCGGATCGTGTCGACGCGGAACTTCGCGTGGCGCTTCTCGGCGAGATCCTTGGCGACGATGCCGTCGGCGTACCAGACCGTTTCGCCGTTGTCGGCGACGAGCTGCAGCACGGTCTGCGCGCCGAACGTCGTCGGCACCTCGACCAGCGACTCGTAGCTGCCCGTGTTGCCGGTCGTGGCGAGGTCGTAGCCGAGCGGGAAGGTCTGGCCTTCGGCGCGGCCGTCCCAGCCGAACAGGCGGAAGTTCGACGGCGCGACGCCCGTGGCGACGCCGGGCGGACCGGCCGTGACGACGTAGTCACCGTCGGCATTGCGGTCGACGCTGCGCACGCCGCGGCCGCCGAGGTCGAGCAGGATCGGCGTGCCGAACGTGGCCGATCCGGCCGGCAGCGAGCCCGGCGTCGCACCCGTGACGAGCGCGTCGAAATCGAGCACCGGCACGAGCAGCGCATGCGTGCGCGCGGCGATCGGCAGCAGCGGCGCGCGGAACGCGAGGTAGACCGTGTCGCCATCCGGCGCGAGCACGAGGCCTTCGATGTTGAAACCGTCGACGAGGTCCGGGCTCATGCCGACCGCGGTCGCGGCGGCGAAGCCGAGCGCGTTCGCACCGAGGCCGTGGCCGTTCGCGGCATCCCAGGCGAGCAGGTCGGTGCGCAGGTGGTCGTAGCGGCCCGCATAGGCGAGCGAGGCGAGCGCGCCGCGGCCGGCGAGATCGGTCGCGAACACGCGCTGGCGGTTCGGGCGCAGTTCGCCGTCCTTCGAGTTGCCGTGCGAGCCGATCCAGTACAGGCGGTCGCCGCGGCGCGCGACGGCTTCGAGGTCGACCTCGCGCGGCTGGCCGCCGCTGGTGTCGGTGAGGCCGAGCGAGCTCGTGAAGTCGAAGCCGGTCAGGGCGAGGCCCGAGCGGTCGCGTGCGAACAGGCGCAGCACCTGGCCTTCGTCGTCGGCGACGAACATCGTGGTCGCGTCGACCGCGGCGGTCGCCGAGGCGTCGCTGGAGCCGGTCGGGAACGTCGCATCGGCCGGAACCGGCGCTGCGGCCGAGGCCGCGTAGCGGATCACGTAGGTCGCGAGGTCGCCGGTCGGCGTCGCCGCGCGCACGCTGATGTCGGCATGGCCGACGCCGTGCGGCACGATGCGCAGCTGGCGCGCGTCGCCTTCGCCGGTCAGCAGCAGGCCGGCCGCGTCGACGACCTCGTCACGGCTGCTGGTCACGCTGACCTCGATCGCGCCGAGGTCGCCACCTTCGCCCGGCGCCACGGTGAAGCCGATGCCGACCGTCGCGAGCGGGTCGGTCGGATCGCCGATCACGCCGCTGGCCGCACCGCTGCCGTTGACGGCGAGGTCGAGGTGGATCGAGGTCGTCGCGGCATCGACGGTCAGCAGCGGCGCGCCGGGCGTGCCGACGCAGGGATCGTACGTGCGCACGACGCGCGCGCTGGTGCCCGGGCTGGCGAGGTCGAGGCCGAGCGAACGGCGCGAGTCCTCGGCGTCGTCGAGCGTCGAGGCGACCCAGCCCAGGATCGTGTCGGCGCCGAGTGCCGAAGCCGGTGCCCAGGCGCTGACGTTCTGCGTGCGGAACGCGCCCGGGAACGTCTGGTCGCCGTAGGCGAGGCGATCGACCGGTTCGCCGTCCGCGTCGTAGAGGTGGATGACGTCGTTGCGGCCGAGGCCGGCCGGGTTCATGCCGATCACCTTGACGCCGTCGCAGAGGCCCCAGGCGGTGCGGAACGCGTCGGCGGCGACGTCGGTCAGCAGCACCGATTCGCCTGCCTGCAGGCTGCCGAACGCGCCGAGCGGCACGCTGCCGGGCAGGTTGCTGTCGTCGTCGAAGCTCCAGCCGGCCATGTCGACGGGCTGGTCGCCGACGTTGGTGAATTCGATGAACTCGCCGTCGGTGCCCTGGTACATGTACTCGGTGATGCGCACGATGCCGCCGAGCGTCACGCAGGCCGAGAACGGATGCGCGGCGCGCGTGCTGAGGCCCGGGCTGCCGAGGTCGCCGCCGGTCGAGGTGCGCGAATCTTCCGCATCGCCGAGCGTCGAGGCCACCCATGCGAGCACGTTGTCGCCGCCGAGCGCCGAGGCCGGCACCCAGGCGCTGATGTTCTGCGTGCGGAACGAGCCCGGGAACGTCTGGTCGCCGAAGGCGAGGCGATCGACGAGCGCGTCGTTGCCGTCGTAGAGGTGGATCACGTCGTTGCGGCCGAGGCCGACCGCGGCGTTGACGAGGATGCGCGTCTCCGCGCACAGGCCCCAGGCCTTGCGGAACGCGTCGGCAGGCACGTCGGTCATGATCACCGACTCGCCGGGGCGCACGACGCCGAAGTCGCCGAGCGGGACCGTGCCGGGCAGGGCGCTGTCGTCGTCGAAGCTCCAGCCGCTCATGTCGATCGGCGTCTCGCCGACGTTCGTGAACTCGACGAACTCGCCGTTCGCGCCCTGGTACATGTATTCGGTGATGCGCATCTGGGCGTGCGCAGTGCCCGCGAGCAGCAGGCTGCATGCGGCCAGCGCAGCGCGCCGGCATCGGCCGTGTCGAATCATCTCGGAATCCCCGTCAGGCAAGCGCGCCGCCGTTGCGGCGGCGCATCGGGGCGGCAGTCTCGGGACGCCGCGTGACGACGGCGTGACGGTTCGCGTCAGCGGATGCCGACGCCGACGCCGATGCTCACGCGCGGGCGGCGATCGAGCATGAAGCCCCACGGCCACACGTGCACGGCGCGGCCGCGCACGAGCGGGTAGACGTACTCGGCCTCCTGGACGCGGCCCACGCGTACGCCGGCGAGCACGCCGTGCACGGTCAGGTGACGGCCGGCCTGGTAGTCGGCGGCTTCGGCGTAGCCCGGCAGCACGAGGATGAAACGGCCCTGCGTCGGCGCATCCGTGATCGGCGCGCGGTCGCGGTCGAGCGGGTAGGACACCACTTCGATCTCGGTCGTGTCGGCGCGGTTCTCGACCGTGAGGATGCGTCCGGCCCACAGTACCTCGGTGCCCTGCAGGCCGTCGGGCGCGGCCTGCACGTCGCTCGCGGCGAGGTCGGCGCGATACGTCGCGTCCTTGAACACGGGCGTCGCGCAGCCGGCGAGCAGCGTGGCGAGGAAGGCAGGAGCGAGCAGGCGGATCGACATCATGGCGCGGGCATCACGAGGAGGGTCGGGCCCGATTGTCCGCGCAATCGCCGCGCGCGTCAGCTCAGTCCTTCGCGAGCCACTCGAGGCGGTGGCTGCCGTGGCGGCCCTGCGACAGCGAGGCCTGCAACGCGGGCAACAGTTCGGCGAGCGGGCGCTCGAACATCCACGGCGGATTGACGATGGCCATGCCGCAACCGTTGAGGCGCAACGCGGAGTTGTCCGGATGCAGCAGCAGTTCGGCGACGAGCACCTTGCCGAAGCTGCTGCCGGCGAGCCAGCGGTGGAACTTCTGCACGTGCTGGCGCAGCTTGATCGGGTACCACACCGCGTACATGCCGGTCGGCCAGCGTGTACGCGCTTCCTCGAGCGCCGCCGCGATCGTGTCGTATTCGGCTTCCTGGGCTTCGAACGGCGGGTCGATGAGCACGAGGCCACGGCGCTCCTTCGGCGGCAGCAAGGCCTTCATCGCGCCGTAGCCGTCGCGCTCGTGCACGGCGAAGCGCGCATCGCCGCGGAACAGCGCCTTGAGCGCGGCGGCTTCCTCGGGATGCAGCTCGCAGAGGATGCCGCGGTCCTGCTCGCGCATGAGCAGGCTCGCGATCAGCGGCGAGCCCGGGTACTGCGCGACCGCATCGCCGTGCGCGTTGAGTGCACGCACGAGGTTGACGTAGACGTGCACGAGCGCCGGCGCGCGTGTCGCGGCGAGCAGGCGCTGGATGCCGTCGCCGGCCTCGCCCGTGCGCGTGGCCTCGGAACCGTCCAGCGCGTAGCGGCCGCGGCCAGAATGCGTGTCCATGTAGCAGAACGCGGTCTGCTTGGCCTTGAGCGCCTCGACGAGGCCGATCAGCACGGTGTGCTTGAGGACGTCGGCGAAGTTGCCGGCGTGGAAGGCGTGACGGTAGTTCATGCGTGGTGTCCGAAGGCCCGGCGCGTCGACCCCCGTCGCGCGCCCGATGCGGCGTCCGCGCCGCGCGTTCCGGCGCGACGCACGGCGCGCAGTCTAGCAGTGCGTCCCGTGCACGGCGGCCTCCGCGGCACGTCGCCGCGCTGCTAGAGTACGCGGCTTTCAAGGGGAGTGGTCCGCATGCGCATCGTGTTCAAGACGTTGGGGTGGCTCGTGCTCGCGGCCTTGCTGCTGCTCGGCGCGCTGTTCGTGCACGTCTGGTACTTCAAGCCGGCCAAGGTCGACTGGTTCTACGGGCGCGTGTTCGCGCAGTTCGCGTTGCAGAGCCCGCAGATGCTCAGCAGCCTGCGCGTGCTGCCGCCTTGGGCCGATTTCTACAGCGACGAGCTCGACGACGTCTCGGCCGCACGCGCCGACGAGCTCATGGCCAAGCTCAAGGGTGATCTCGACACGCTGCGCACCTACGACCGCGACGCGATGGACGCGCAGGGGCGCCTGTCGTTCGACGTGCTCGAGTACTTCCTCGCCGATCAGGTCGAGGGCGACCGCTTCCGCTACCTCGACTACCCGGTCAACCAGATGTTCGGTGCGCAGTCCTCGCTGCCGGACTTCATGGCCCAGCAGCATCCGGTCAATGCGCCGGCCGACGCCGAGGCCTACATCGCGCGCCTGCGCCAGTTCCCGCGCTACTTCGCCCAGGTGCTCGACGGCCTGCGCCTGCGCGAAGGCAAGGGCGTGGTGCCGCCGCAGTTCACGGTCGAGAAGGTGCTCGACCAGATGAAGGCGTTCATCGCGGTCGAGCCGAAGCAGCACATGCTCTACACGACGTTCGTGACCAAGCTCGACGGCCTCGGCGACAAGCTCGATGCCGACGCGCGCACGAAGCTGCTCGGCGAGGTCGAGGCATCGATCTCCGCGGACGTCTACCCGGCCTACCGCGAACTCATCGCCTACTTCACCGCGCTCGCGCCGAAGGCGCAGGGCAACCACGGCGTGTGGAACCTGCCGGACGGCGAGGCCTACTACGCGTGGTGCGTGCGCAGCCACACCACCTCGGACATGACGCCCGACCAGGTGCACGAACTCGGCCTCGCCGAGGTCGCCCGCATCGGCGGCGAGATGGACGCGATCCTGCGTGCGCAAGGCCTCGAGGAAGGCCCGGTCGGTCCGCGCCTGCAGCAGCTCGCGCGCCAGCCGGAGCAGATGTTCCCGAACACGCCGGAAGGCAAGGCCGCGATGATCGCGCAGTACCAGGCGATCATCGACGACATCGATTCGAAGCTCGGCGATGCGTTCCGTGCGCGTCCCAAGCTCGGCGTCGAGGTCAAACCGGTGCCCGAGTTCTCCGAGAAGACCGCACCGGGCGCGTACTACCAGCCCGGCGCGTTCGACGGTTCGCGTCCCGGCGTGTTCTTCGCCAACCTGCGCGATCCCGGCGAGACGCCGAAGTTCGCGATGCGCACGCTGGCCTACCACGAGGCGATCCCGGGCCACCACTTCCAGATCGCGATCGCGCAGGAACTCACCGGCGTGCCGTTCTTCCGCCGCATCCTGCCGTTCACCGCGTACTCGGAAGGCTGGGCGCTGTACACCGAGCGCCTCGCCTGGGAACTCGGCTTCCAGAACGATCCGCTCGACAACCTCGGCCGCCTGCGCGACGAGATGATGCGCGCGGTGCGTCTGGTCGTGGACAGCGGCATCCACCACAAGCGCTGGACGCGCGAGCAGGCCATCGCCTACATGCTCGAGAACACCGGCATGGGCGAGGGCGACGTCACTGCCGAGATCGAGCGCTACTTCGTCGCGCCGGGCCAGGCGCTGGCCTACAAGGCCGGCATGCTGCGCATCCTCGCGATGCGCGACAAGGCCAAGGCCGAGCTCGGCGACCGCTTCAACCTCGCCGATTTCCACGACGCCGTGCTGACCAGCGGCTCGCTGCCGATGGCGCTGCTCGAGCGCGTCGTCGACGACTGGATCGCGGCGAAGAAGGCCGGGTGACAGGCGTCACGCACGATCGCTGACGCCCGTGCCTGATGGCGCGGGCGTCGCGGCGGCATGCTGGCTCCGCACCATCGGGGTGCGGAGGAGAACGCCATGACACTGTCCAACGAAGCCCGCGAAACCCTGCGCCGCTGGCTGCCGATGCTGCTCGTGGCGGTCGGTGCCTGGGTCGTGTGGCGCACGCTCAAGCAGTCGTTCTGGACCGTGTTCGGCCTCGCCTGGGTGATCGGCTGGTCGGGTGCCTGGCGCTGGATGTTCTGAAGCATCGGGCGGCTTGAATGCTGCGACGTTGCGACCCATCGTCGGGTCGCAACGACCCGCTACCATGGCCCGATGGACATCCGCACCTTTTCCGGTGGCGCGATCGCGCCACATCTCGACGACCTCGCGCGCCTGCGCATCAGCGTGTTCCGCGCGTTCCCGTACCTCTACGACGGCGACACCGCGTACGAGGCCAAGTACCTCGCGACCTACGCGAAATCCCCGGAGAGCCTGTTCGTGCTCGCCTTCGACGGCGACCGCGTCGTCGGCGCGTCGACCGGCATCCCGCTGACCGACGAGACGGCCGCGTTCCAGCGCCCATTCCTCGAGCGCGGTTTCGCGCTCGGCGACGTGTTCTATTTCGGCGAGTCGGTGCTGTTGCCCGAGTACCGCGGCCACGGCCTCGGCCATCGCTTCTTCGACGAGCGCGAGGCGTACGCGCGCCGGCTCGGTCGGTTCACGACGACGGCCTTCTGCGCCGTCGTGCGCGATGACGACGATCCGCGCCGCCCCGAGGGCTTCCGTCCGAACGACGTGTTCTGGACCAAGCGCGGTTACGTGCGCCAGCCCGACATGCGTTGCGAGATCGACTGGAAGGAAGTCGGCGCCGACGCCGAATCGCATCATGCGCTGGCCTTCTGGCTGCGCCCGCTCGAGGTGAATCCGTGAAGGTCAATGTTGCCGCAGCCCAGTACGCGATCGGCGAGCCGTCGTCGTTCGCCGATTTCCTCGCGCGCGTCGAGCGCGAGGTCGCCACGGCGGTCGCCGCCGGTGCGCATGTCGTCGTGCTGCCCGAGTACCTCGCGCTGGAGGCCGCCGGTGCGCTCGAGCATGCGACGCGCGAGGACTTCGTCGGCTCGCTGGCCGCGCTGCAGCCGCTGCACGGCGATTTCACCGCGCTCGCCGCCGAACTCGCGCGTCGCCACCGCGTCTACCTCGTCGCTGGCAGCTTCCTGCTCGAGGTCGGCGGTGGTCGTTACCGCAACCGCGCCTACTTCGCGTCGCCCGACGGCACGCTCGCGTTCCAGGACAAGCTGTGCCTGACCGGCTTCGAGCGCGCCGCGCAGGTGATCGAGCCCGGCGACGCGCTCAAGGTGTTCGAGACCGCATTCGGCCGCGTCGCGATCGGCATCTGTTACGACATCGAATTCCCGCTCTACGCGCGTGCGCAGTGCGAGGCGGGTGCGCGTGTCATGCTCGTGCCGAGTTGCACCGACACCGACGCCGGCGCGCACCGCGTGCGCTACGGTTGCCAGGCGCGCGCGATGGAGAACCAGGTCTACGTCACCTGCGCGGTCACCGCGGGTGAGGCCGCGTGGAGCCCGGCGCTCGACGTCAACACCGGAACGGCAGGGATCTACTCGCCGGTCGACCGCGGTTTCCCGTCGGATGGCGTCGTCGCGCTCGCGCGTGACGGCTGGGTGCATGCGCAGCTCGATCTGGCCGCACTCGATGCGTTCAAGCGCGATGCGCAGGTGGGCATCTTCGCCGACTGGCCGCAGCAGCAGCGTCCCGCGGTCGTGCGCGCGGCGCTCGAAAAGTTGTAGGAGCGCTTCCGGGCGCGGAGCTTCCGCGCCGACGTCGCCGCAACCGGTTGCCGGCCGGAAACGCTCCTACACGACAAGACCGATCGACACTTCCGCGAGCACGAAACCGATCGCCGTGGCCATCAGCACGTCGCTCGGATAGTGCAGGCCGAGCACGACGCGCGACATCGCCACGAGCACCGTGAACGGCACGAGGATCCACGCCAGCACCGGGAACCACGCGAGGGCCACCAGCGTGAACGTCACCGCGTGCAGCGTGTGGCCCGACGGAAAGCTGTACTCGTCCAGCGGCGGCAGATGCGCGACGATGCCGGCGTGCGCGCGGAACGGACGCGGGCGACGCGTCCAGTGCTTGAGCGTGCGGTAGAGCAGGGCGGCGACACCGCCGGTCAGCAGCATGTGCAGGGCCGCGGTCGGGCCATTCGCACCGCCGAGCAGCGCGATCGCGAGCATCGCGACATACCAGAACACGCCGTCGCCGAGGCGGCTGACGATGCGGAACACGCGCACGATCGCGCGCCGCGCGCCCCAGCGGTTGCACGCGAGGCACAGGCGCACATCGCCGCTCAGGCGCTCGAAACGCTGCCAGCGCGCGAGGCCGTTCATGCCGCCTTCCTCAGCGCGAGGTCGGCGAGCACGTCGGCGAAGGCCGCGGCGACCGATCCGGGATGCAGGTCCTCGACGGCGGCGCGTGCGCGCCGTCGCATGAGTTCGCGCCGTTGCGGCGCGTCGGCGAGTGCCGCGGCCATGCGCACGAAGGCTTCGTCGTCGCCGAACGGCACGCGCACGCCGTCGCCGGGGCCGGTGATGTGTTCGCGAGCGGCGCCGTAGTCGAACGCGACGACCGGCACGCCGCTCGCCATCGCCTCGAGGGTGACGTTGCCGAAGGTCTCGGTGACGCTCGGGAACAGGAACAGGTCGCCGCTCGCGTAATGCCGCGCGAGATCCTCGCCGCGGCGCGCGCCCGTGAAGACGATGTCGCCGTGTTCGGCGGCGAGGCGCGCGCGCTCGGGGCCGTCGCCGACGATGACCATGCGCGCGAGCGGGTGACGCTGCTGGATCGCGCGGAACGCGGCGACCGCGACGTCGAGGTTCTTCTCGGCGGCGAGCCGGCCGACGTGGATCACCACCGGCGAGTCGTCGAACACGCCCCAGGCGCGGCGCAGCGCTTCGTCGCGATGCGCCGGATTGAACTGCGTGGTGTCGACCGCGCGGCGCAGAACGCGCACATGGCGGAAGCCGTTCGACCCGAGGAACGAGGCGAGCTCGAGCGTCGGCACGAGCGTGGCACCCGCGCGGTTGTGGAAGCGACGCATGCCCGCGAACACGAGCGGGGTCAGCCAGCCGAGGCCGTAGTGGCGGGCGAAATCGTCGAAGCGCGTGTGGAAGCCCGTGCATGCCGGGATGCCGAGGCGTCGTGCCGCGCCGAGCGCGCTGTGGCCGAGCGGGCCTTCGGTGGCGACGTAGAGCGCATCGGGTCGCCTGGCGCGCCAGCGTCGCGACAGCAGCCACGGCGAGGGCAGGCCGAAGCGCAGTGAGGGATAGCGCGGCAGCGCGCCTCCGCCGACCAGCAGCGTGTCGAAGCCGTCGTCACGCGTCTTCGATTCGTCCGCCTGCTGCGGACGGATCACCTCGACCTCGTGGCCGAGCGCATGCAGGCCGGACGCCAGCGCGTGCACGGTGAGGGCGACGCCGTTGATCTCGGGTGGCCAGGTCTCGGTGACGATCGCGACACGCATGTCCACGTCTCCCCGCGGGCGGTGCGACAAGCGTCGCGCGGTTGCGTGAAGCGACGGTGTCGGGACTGCTGCAATGGCGTGACGGTGTCGGAGGCGGGTGTCCGTCGTGGCGTGGCGGGTGGGAAGAGTGCCTTGGGGAGTGTGATGGGCATTGGACGCACGAGTCGTCGGGGCAGCGCTTCCCTGGCTGGATGCGCGTCTTGCGGAGCGTGTGAGTCAAACCAACGGTGTAGAGCCGCCGGGATGACGGACTATGGTGTCGAGTGTCGTCGCCAACGCCAACGCGGCGCGGCGCGGCGTCGGTAGCCGCGACGGTCCGAGCCGGTCGGAGTACGTCCCCGGCGTGGCAGACTCGCACCTCGGAGAGTCCGCACGAGTGCATCGCGCATGACCGACATCGACCCGATCCCGCCTCCCGCGCCGCGCGCAGCGTCGCGTGGGCGCATCCGCTGGTTCGAGATTGTCATCGGGGCGAGCGCGATCCTGATCTCGGTGGTGTCGCTGGTCGTGGCGATCAGCGCCAACCGCACGCAGGAGCGCATGCTCGCGGCGAGCGTGTGGCCGTCATTGATCTTCGGCACCAGCGACTCGGCACCGGACGGCACGCCGCAGATCTCGCTCGACCTCATCA
The DNA here is from genome assembly GCA_029959555.1 of Lysobacteraceae bacterium PS02065. Lineage (GTDB taxonomy): Bacteria > Pseudomonadota > Gammaproteobacteria > Xanthomonadales > Rhodanobacteraceae > Dokdonella. Next base: position 10,344 of record JASCPI010000024.1, read on the forward strand.
ATCGCGGTACCGGTCCCGCACGCGTGCGCTGGGCCGAAGTCAGCCACGACGACACGCCGGTGCGCGGTGCCGATGCGCTGCTGCGTGCCTGCTGCGGGCGAGTCGATGCCGAGGTCGACCAGCTCGACGTGTTCACGAGCGGCATCCAGCGCCGCGTCGTCGGTCAGGACGAGTGGATCAACCTGCTGCGCGTCGCGCCGCCGAAGGCACCGAACCCCGTGTACGAGGCGCTGGTGCGCGAGCGTCGCGGCGTCCGGCTGCGCCTGTGCTACTGCTCGGTGCTCGACGATTGCTGGCTGCTCGACAGTCGGTCGAACGAGCCGGAACCCGTCGACCGGTGCCCGGCAGCGCCCGAGGTCGTCTGGGGCGGCTGATCGCAGCAGGGATGGGGTGCCGGTAGCGGCGTCGTGCTTCACGACCTCCGCCGAGCCGCGAGCCTGGACTGCGGGACATCGTGCGAAGGCGCCGACGCACGATGCTCCGGCATGATCCCGCACCCGCACCCGCACCCGCACCCGCACCCGCACCCGTCACGAATCGCTCCAACCGCTGCGAAGGATCGCGCCGAACCCGTCTCGCGCCCGGTGGCGTGGTCAAGCCTTCTCCCTATCCTTCTTCTTGTCCTTGCGCTTCGACTTCGCGAGCGCTCCCGCCTCGATCGCGCGCTCACCCCAGGCCATGCCGAGGTCGGAGGCCGTCTTGAGGGCGATCACGGCCGTCATCGCGACCGGACCCGCCGCTTCGGACGCGGTCGCCAGGATCGAGAAGTGCATCGGTACCACGCGCAGGTAGGGCATGAACATGAGCGCGCCGAGGTTCGGCCTGCCACGTGCATCGCGCGCGAGCACGTTCGGTTGCTCGCGCAGCGCGCCGAACAGGAACGCGGCGCCGCCGGACAGCACCCAGACCAGTTCAGACGCAGGCACCGGTTTCGCCGCGGCGAGGAAGATGAAATAGAAGAAGTGGAACCCGCCGTAGTGCGCCACGAAGAACCACGTCGTGCTGCGCTTGCCGGCCTCGGTCTGCGGCACCGGCTGGCCGTTCGCCTTGAGGCCTTCGGTGCTGAAACGCTTGAGCGAGAACATGCGGTGCGCCTGCAGGACACCGATCGCGACGCTCTGGATCCAGAACGGCCACAGCACGTAGCTGGCCGGCCAGCGGTTCCACAACGCCATGACGAGGATCAGGCCGTTGGCCAGCAACAGCCCGCCGAGTTCGGCGCGCAGGCCTCGCGAAGGCACGGGCGGGGCAGGGGGCGCGTTCATCGGGGGCTTCCTGTCGGTGGGGGCGCCGGATCTCGTCCGGTGACGGGGATCACCCCGGTGCCTCCGGCTGTGCCGCTCGTCCGCCGAATGCTACCTCGCGACGCGCGCCGGTTGCCCCTCCCCGGGGCTGCGTCTAACGTCCCGCTGCCGACAACCGCGAACGATCCCGGGGACGATTCATGCGGATGCCCAACCAGTACCGATATGCCAGCCCGACGTGCCGCCCACGCGGATTCACGCTCGTCGAGCTCATGATCACACTCGCCGTGCTCGCCATCGCCGTCGCGATCGGCCTCCCGAGCTTCAGGGAGTTCGGTGTACGCATGAACGTGACCGAGACCACCAACGAGATCGTCCGTGCGCTCAATGTGGCCAGGACCGAAGCCGTGCGCCGCGGCGTCAATGTCGTCGTCGTGCCGAACGGCACCTGGACGCAGGGATGGATCGTTCGCCCGGAGGCGACCGCCGAAGTCCTGTACTCGCACGTTGCACTCGCCAGTGGCTATACCCTCAAGGCCAATTCGACCGGCGGTGGCAGTGCCTCGCAAGTCACCTTCCGCGCCACGGGAGCGCTCGCGGTGGCCACCAGCTTCGATTTCAGCGTCTGCCGCCCGACGTTCAGCCCCGGCGATGCCGAGTCGCGCTGGATCCGCGTGGAAGGCAGCGGGCTCATCCGCAGCCAGCGCAATACGGCCAACGGCCAGAACAGTGCGGGGACCTGCTGAGCCATGACCACTCGTATCCCCCGCGCGGCACGAGGCTTCAGCCTGCTCGAGGTGCTGATCGCGCTGCTCATCTTCAGTCTCGGCCTGCTCGGCATGGCCGGGCTCATGGTCGTGTCGGTCAAGACCAACCAGAGCGCCTACCTGCGCACCCAGGCCTCGTTCCTCGCCCAGGGCCTGGTCGAGCGCATGCGCGCCAATCTCGGTCAGGTCACCACCTACGCGACGACCTATTCCGCGGCGACGGTCGGTGCCGATCCTTGTGCCGGCGGAGCGGTCTGCTCTCCCGCCAACATCAGCGTGCGAGATCGTGCGCTGTGGAGCCAGCAACTCGTCGACCAGCTGCCGAATCCGAACGCGACGATCCGTTGCGACGGCATGCTGCTCGGCATCGGCGCCCAGGTCGGCGCGGCGCCGTACAACGGCCTTTGCACCTTCACGATCCAGTGGAGCGAGACCTCGCTCGACCGCACGAGCACGACGGGGGCCGCCGATGTCCAGACCTTTGCCTGGGTCTTCAGGCCCTGACGAGATGATGCCCATGAAGACCCACCGATTCCGTCCGGACGCATGCGTACGCCAGAAGGGCCTGAGCCTGCTCGAACTCATGGTCGCGCTCGCCCTCGGCGCCCTGCTCAGCATCGGCATCGCCTCGCTGTTCAGCACCACGAGCAACACGAACCGGGCCCAGGAGGGCATCGCGCGCCTGCAGGAGAACGGTCGCTACGCGATCAACCGCATCGAGGCCGACCTGCGCCAGACCTCGAGCCAGTACTGCAGCAATCGCAATGGCCCTTCGGTGTCGGGCACGGTTGCGCCGCTCTGGCCCATGCGTGCACCGCGCGTGTTCGCGGCGAGCATTTCGCTGCCTGACAGCAACAACATGAACAGCGTTGCGACGAGCGGAGCGCAGGCGGCCGGCCTCGCGACCTCGGCGTATGGGCTCAGTCCGCGTTTCTTCATGCAGGGCTACGCCTGCGCGAACGGTGGTACGTGCTCGGTGCCGACCAGTGTCGCGCCGGCCGCCGGCCTGGCGGCGGGCAACCGTGTGCCGAACACCGATGTCCTGACCTTCCGTTACCAGCGTGGAACGGGGTGGCCGGTCGCTGGAGTATCGCCTGGGGGTACGTGTGCCACGGGCTCAACGCTGAGTGTCCTGCCTCAGGCGGGCGACGACCCCTTGACCGCGACCACGTTCGTGCGCGCCAACAAGCTCGTGATGGTCGCCGACTGCGAGAACGCGTCGATCCTCCCGGTGGCCGCCGTGTCCGGTACCGATTTCACGCTCGGCCCCGTCCTGCCGGGCACCACCCCACCGGGCTGCGCTGCCACGGGGTTGCGTGACAGGCGCGTGTTCAATTTCTCCGACGACTTCGTCACCGTCACGTATTTCCTGCGCTTCGCGGCGGATGCCAATCCCGGCGCACGTGGCAACGGCGGTGGTGCGACGCGCCTGATTCCGGTGCTCGCGCGCAAGGAGAACGGCGGTACGGCACAGGATCTCGTCCAGGGCGTCGACCTGCTCGAATTCCGCTTCGCCGTGCAGGACAACCTCGGCAACACGCGCTACCTCAATGCCGACCAGGTCGGCAACCGCCTCGGCAATTCGATCACCTGCCCGCCGAAGGCCGTCGGCGTGAACCCCACGCCGGGTACACCGACCGCCATGGAGCCCGGCTGTCTCTGGCGTGCCGTGCGCACGGTCGAGACGCGCCTGCTCGTCAATTCCATCGACGAGGTCGGCGATATCGACGCGAACGCGCGTGCGTACCGCTTCTCCGACGCGGGCTGGCAGACGCCAGGCGACGGTGATGCGCTGCCGTCGGGCCTGCTCGCCCGCAACGTGCTGCGCCGCGAGTTCGTGTCGCAGGTGTCCAGCCGCAACTACAACCCCTGACCGGATCCGACGCCATGACGTCCCGTCACCATTTCCATGCCCCCACCCGTGCCCGAGGCGCCGTGCTGTTCGTCGCCCTCGTGTTCCTCGTCCTGCTCACACTGCTCGCGCTGACCGCGGCGGGCACCTCGATCCTGCAGGAGCGCATGACCGGCGGCATGCGCAACCACCAGCTCGGCCTCATGGGCGCAGAAACCGGTGCGCGAGGCGGTGAGACCGGACTCTGGCTACTCAGTTACTCGTCGGCCCAGCCGCTCACCGTATGCGCCGCAGGCGCCGGCGGCTCGTGCGTCCAGCGTCCGCAGCCCAACGGGATCCTCCCGGCTGCGGTGCAGACGTTCCGCACGCAGAAGGAATGGATCACGGGCACGGGCGACGGCTCCTATCCGTTCCCGCAGGCGCTGACGGGGCTGACCGGCGACGGTGAAACCGCGTCGCTTTCCGCGCAGCCACGCTACCTGCTCGAGAACCTCGGCCCCGTTCGCCCGCCAGGTGCGGGGCAGCAGAAGGGCACGCGTGACCCCGAAGGTCGCTCGGCGGCGGGCAATCACGAACTCTATCGCATCACCTCGCGCAGCCAGGGCGGTACCGCGGGTGTGATCCGCGCCGTCGAAACCGTCTACTCCGCGCTCGACCTCATCAACACCGGCTTCAACCCGGACGTTTCCCCGTGAAGCCTTCGACGAGGACCACGATCATGACCATCCATCGCATCGCGGGCTCGATCCGTCTGTGCGGCTTCGTCGCGGGTGTCGCGATCGCCGCCGGCGTCGGTGTTGCTCCGTCGACCACGTTCGCTGCCGCGCCCGGTGCCGTCGATCTGATCGCGACACCTCCCGAGCTCACGACGAGCGTGTCGCCGAACCTCATGATCACACTCGACGACTCGGGCTCGATGGGGCGCAACTTCATGCCCGATCAGCGTCCATACTCGGGCAATGGCTGGGGTGCCACGGATCAGCAGAACCAGACCTCGGACGCGACCTGGCCGAGCGGCGGCGGTCCTTACCTTTGCGCGGGCATCATCGACCCGAGCGTGACCGATCCGGCGAACCCGCGTTCGTGGGCGATGAACGGCGTGTACTACAATCCCAACGCGACGTATCGGCCGCCATTGCTCGCGGATGGCTCCACCGAAATGCCGGATGCCACGATCACCGCCGCCTGGGACAACGGCATCCTCGTCAATCGTCCTGCCTCGCCGACCGGCAGCACGGTGCGCAATCTTCTGCTCAATGCGCGGTTCTGCGGCAACACCGCGGGCTATTACCAGCTTCGTCCGGGCGTCGCCCTTCCGCTCGATGCCAATGGCCGCATGACCACGGCCGCCATCAACAACCTCTACACCGCCGCCAACTGGACGTGGGTGTCCATGGCCTTGCAGCCGGTTACCCAGCAGGAGAACTTCGCGAACTGGTACTCGTACTACCACACGCGCCATCTCGCTTCGAAATCGGCTGTGTCGCGTGCGTTCGCCCCGTTCGACGAGAGCATCCGCGTCGCCTGGCAGAACATCAACGCGAACCAGATCGCCAACTCGCTGGGCATCTACAAGTTCCGTGATCCCGCGGGCTCGAACATCCGTACGCGTTTCTACAACTGGCTGTTCTCGTCGCCCGTCGGCGGCAGCACGCCGAACCAGGTCGCCGTGGACCGCGTCGGCCGGTTCTTCCAGCGTGCCACCGGCGCCGCGGACACGAACCCGTACTGGGATCGCGACATCAACCGCGAGCTCAGCTGTCGCCAGAACTTCCACATCAACATGACGGACGGTTTCTGGAACGGTGGCGTGACCACGCCGTCGATCACCGACCGCACGTCACCGATCACGCTGCCGGACGGCCGCACGTACACGATGAGCGACACCGAGAGCTCGATCTTCTGGAACGAGCTCGGCCCTACGCAGAACACGCTGGCCAACGTGGCGTTCTACTACTGGGCCACCGACCTGCGCCCCGATTTTCGCGCGAACGCCTCGACGAGCCTCAAGGTGCCGCCGTTCCTTCCTGACAAGTCGACGTCGCTGTTCGGCGTTCCCGTGCCCGATGGCGGCGACCCGCGTGACAACAAGGAGGTGTACTTCAATCCGGCCAACGATCCCGCCTCGTGGCCGCACCTCGTGCAGTTCATGATCGGATTCGGCGTTGACGGCACGATCCCGCGCACCACGACCGCGCTCGAGCGCCTGCGCCGAGGCACGCTGTCCTGGCCGGCGCTGCTCGGCACGGGCAGCTACAGCGACACGTCCGAGAAGATGGACGACATGTGGCATGCGGCGGTCAACAGCCGTGGCAAGTACTTCGCCGCGAGCAACCCGGAAGAGCTGATCAGCGCGCTCAGCGAGATCATCGCGAGCATCATCGCGCGCCGCGGCGCCTCCACGGCCGTGTCGGTGTCGCTGCCGCTCATCACCGACGGTACCACCGGCTACACCGCGGGCTACGACACGACCGACTGGTCCGGTTATCTCACCCGCAACCGCCTCGATCCGACCACCGGTGCGTCGACCGGCATCGAATGGGACGCGGGCTGCAAGCTGACCGGTGGCGCCTGCGCGAGCATGGCGACGACCGGCGGTCCCGCGCGTGATCCGAACTCGCGCGCGATCATCACGTCGAACGGCACGCCGGGCACCGGCAAGCCGTTCCGCTGGGCCAACCTCAACACGCTGCAACGCTCGCGCCTCAACGTCGAACCGTCGTCGATCCGACTCGACCTGATTCCCCAGGTGTGGGTGCCCGACGTGCTCGGTACCCTGCGTCTGGATTACCTGCGCGGCACGCGCACCTACGAGAGCACGCTCGTGCCGCGTTTCCGCACGCGTGGCTCGGTCCTTGGCGCCGTCGTCAAGGGCGAGCCGGTCTACGTGTCGTCGCCGACGAGCGGACACCGTGACATCTTCCCGTCGGGGTCGCCGGAGGCGAGTGCCTATTCGTCGGGCAGCAGCTACGCGCGCTTCCAGTACGACAACCGCGGTCGTGCGCCGACGGTCTACGTCGCGGCCAACGACGGCATGCTGCACGCGGTCGATGCCGCCACCGGCAACGAACGCTGGGCTTACGTGCCGAATACCGTCATCGAGAACTTCCGCCTCGTGAAGACGACGCAGTCCGACGGTGGCCTCGTGCCGACGGTCGACGATGCGCCGCAGGTGCTCGACGTGTTCATCGACGGCCGTTGGAAGACCGTGCTCGTCGGTTCGCTGCGCCTCGGTGGCCGTGGCATCTACGCGCTCGACATTTCCAATCCTGCCGGCGTCAGCGAAGGCAGCGCTGCGAGCCTGCCGATGTGGGAGTACTCGAACGTGGCGCCGGCGACCGGTGCGGGCGGCAACTGCGCGCCGGGTGGCCGTTACTGCACCGACCTGGGCTACACCTACGATTCGGTGCAGATCGCGCGCCTCGGCTACCAGAACAAGTGGGTCGCGCTCGTGTCGTCGGGCTACTTCCCGACCGACCCTCTCGATCCCGCCAACCGCGAGCTCGCAGCCGGTCGTACCTCGCTGCTCGTGATCGACCTCCAGACCGGCCAGTTGATCCGCAAGATCGACACCACCGAAGCGCCGCAGGCCGCCGGTGTCACGACCTACGGCATGTCCACGGCCGTCGTCTACGATTTCGGTTCCGACCAGATCGACGACATCGCGGTCGCGGGCGATCTGGCCGGCAATGTCTGGCGCTTCGACCTGTCGGACACGGACAGCCCGAACAACTGGAAGGTGGACCTCATGTTCACCACGTACGGCAACGGCGGCGCGGCGGTCGTCGGTGACCAGCCGGTCTCGTTCAATCCGACTGCGATGCGTGATCTCACCACGCTGAGTCCGATCTTCGTGTTCGGCACCGGCAAGTACATCGGTCTGTCCGACCGTACCAGTGCGATCCCCGAGCAGGCGTATTACGGTGTGCGCGATTACGGCACGAACAGCGCCAACTACCCGATCCGCGTGAACCAGCTCGTCACGCAGACCGTGACCCAGGATGCTGCGGGCGTGCGCAACGTCACGACGGCCAATGCGATCCCGGATACGCGTCGTGGCTGGCGCATCCGCCTCAACATCCCGGGCGAGGGTGGCGAACGCGCCCAGCGCCGCGCGATTCCGTTCTTCACCAGCAACTTCGTGATGCTGTACTCGCTGATCCCGCGTGGCGAGGATCCCTGCGATCCTGGCAATCGCTACGCGCTGATGCTCGTCGATGGCGGCACGGGTTCCTTGTCCAGGCCCGACAATCCGGCCGGGACGGGCATCATCGGTGGCGTGCTGTCGTCCAACCGGCCGCCCGGCAACCCGCTCGGCCTCGTCGGCGGCGGCCGCGTCGTGATCCCGGATCTTCCGATCGACCTGCCGCCGGAGGTCCGCAACGCGATCAACGACTCGACACAGACCGCGGATCCTGTCTGGAACCGCGGCGCCTGGCGGGAATTGCTCGACTGGCGTTGATCGAACGAACGGGGCGACATCCATCATGGATGCCGCCCCGGCTTCATGACCATATCCAAGGGGAACACCATGCGCAGGCGTCAACGCGGCTTTTCGCTCATCGAGATCATGGTCGTCGTGCTGATCATCGCCGTGATCGCCGCGATCGCGTACCCGAGCTACCAGCGCACCATGGATCGCACGCGTCGAGCCGATGGTCGCGAGGCGATCATGCGCATCGCTGCTGCGCAGGAGCGTTTCTTCACCAACCGCAACCGCTACGCGTCGCTCGCGGACCTGGGCCTCCCCAATACGTCGGAGAGCAACCACTATCGCCTGACCGTGACGCTCGCGAACGCGAACCAGACCTACACGATCACCGCCGCACCGCAGGGCATCCAGAGCACCGATGCGTGTCGCCAACTCGTGATCAACAACGTCGGCAACAAGACGGCGCCGTCGAACACGGGTACCAACGGCAACTGCTGGTAAGGGCTTTCGACGCTGTCACGAAGGCTTGTCGGTCGGCGAAGGAGTCTCTATACTTCGCCGCCCTCGGCGCCGGAATAGCTCAGTTGGTAGAGCGCGTCATTCGTAATGATGAGGTCGTAGGTTCGATTCCTATTTCCGGCACCACTTTTTTCTGCGGCATCTTTTCTCTTCGCGACACCTTGGGCGGTTAGCTCAGCGGTAGAGCACTGCCTTCACACGGCAGGTGTCACAGGTTCGATCCCTGTACCGCCCACCATTCCCGTTTCGTCCCCTGCGTTCCTGGCCATCGGGCCTGAACGACCGCCGCCCGGCGGTCGAAGGGGAGACCGGACATACGGTCGTGCGAACCCGACGGATGCGCATCGCGCCTGTCGCCGATTCGGGCAAGATCCGCATCTAAGGATCCCACGGGGCGACGTCATGGTCAGCAAAGCCACACTTTCCACCTGCATTGCGCTGGCGCTCGCCTTCAGCGCGTGGTCGTCGACGGCGCATGCCCAGGGCGTGTATGCCGGCACGTGGACGGTCAAGGCCACGACCACGCCCAACTGGATCGAACCGACCTCGCCGGCCCCCGCGCGACCTGCCGCGATCGGTGCGGACGTGACCTTCTCGCCCGCGTCGGTCAGCGGAGACGAAACGCTCGCCTGCACCAACGCGACCTATTCGACGCCGACGCTCAAGAGCGACGAGATCTTCGGCAGCGGCATCGTCGATCCGGCCCTGATCACGCAGGCGCACGCGACCTTCTCGCTTCCGCAGAACGTGCAGGTCCTGCGCGTCGACTGCGACAAGGGCGTGTTCGACTATCACCAGGTCGATGCCGGCACGCTCGTCCTGCTGTACGACAACCTCGTCTATACGCTCGTACGCAAGACGCCGGCACCACGCTGACGCCGCGCATCTCCCCGAGGTCGCGTCGACCGCGCCGCGCAGTGCGTACCGGGTATCAGGCGAAGAACAGGCGTTCGTAGAGACGCGCGAGATCGGCGCCGAAAACGAACCACGTCCAGCCCGCGACGGCGATGAAGGGACCGAACGGTATCGGCGTCGAACGGTCGTTGCCTCGCGCGGCGAGGATCGCACTGCCGATGATCGCGCCGACCAGCGACGACAGCAGGATGATCGGCAGCAGTGCGGAGGCTCCCATCCAGGCACCGAGTGCGGCCAGCAGCTTGAAATCGCCGTAGCCCATGCCTTCCTTGCCCGTGGCGAGCTTGAACAGCCAGAACACGCTCCACAGGCTCAGCCAGCCGATCGCGGCGCCGATGATCGCGGCGGGCGCTCCGATGAAGACGGGCACGAGCGACAGCAGCAGGCCGATCCACATCAGCGACAGCGTGAGCTGATCCGGCAGCAACTGCGTACGTGCATCGATGCCGGCTGCCGCGATCAGCATCCAGGTCATCACGAGTCCCGCCAGCAGCGGCCATCCCCACCCGAACTGCCATGCCAGGGTCGCGCATGCCGCGGCACTGATCGCCTCCACGAGCGGGTATTGCCACGAGATCGCCGTGCGGCAGTAGCGGCACTTGCCGCCGAGGGCGAGATAGCTGAGCAGCGGAATGTTGTCGAACGCCGACAAGGGGTGCTTGCAGTGCATGCAATGCGACGCCTTGAAGACGAGATCCGGCGGTGCGGGAGCCGTTTCCTGCTCCGGCTGCTGTCCGAGGATCTCTCGAGCCTGCTGTTGCCACTCGTGCTCGAGCCGGCGTGGCAGCCGCAGGATCACGACGTTGAGGAAGCTGCCGACGAGCAGGCCCAGCACGCCCGTGACCGGAATCAGCCACGCGGGTTCGGCAAGCCAGGCGATGTCCATCTCCATCGTGTCGACGACCTCGTGAGCGTTGGAAGGAACCGATCATGCCGCAAGCGTCGCGCCGTCGAACAGCGCGGTGCGTGGAAGGGGCCGGACGTCATCAAAAAAGAAGGCCCTTGCGGGCCTTCTTCTTCGAACGATGCAGTGAAGGGGATCAGCCGACGACCGAGGCCAGCTTGAAGATCGGCAGGTACATGCCGATGACCATGCTGCCGACGATGACGCCGATCACGACCATGATGAACGGCTCGAGCAGGCTCGACAGTGCGTCGACTGCGTTGTTGACCTCCTGCTCGTAGAACTCGGCGACCTTGAACAGCATCGCGTCGAGCGCACCCGATTCCTCGCCGATCGACACCATCTGCACGACCATGTTCGGAAACAGGTTGGTCTGGCGGATCGCGAGCTGGAGCTGGTGGCCCACGGCGACGTCCTCTCGGATGCGTTTGACCGCTTCGTTGTAGACGATGCTGCCGGTCGCTCCGGACACCGAATCGAGGGCTTCCACGAGCGGCACACCGGCGCGGAAGGTCACGCCCAGGGTACGCGCGAAGCGGGCCATGGCCGACTGGCGCAGGATGTTGCCCACGACGGGAAGCCTGAGAAGGGCGCGGTCGACGAGATGGGCGAATTTCGAAGATCGCTTGTAGAACATCGTGATGCCGACGAAGAACGCGATGATGCCCACGAGGATGTAGAACCCGTTCGCCACCATGAACTTGGAGAGGTTCACGAGCATCTGCGTGAACGCCGGCAGGTCGGAGCCGAAACCCTTGAAGACCGTCTCGAACTGCGGGATCACGAAGATCAGCAGGATGCACGACACGATGATCGCGACCGCGAACACCATCGCCGGGTAGAACATCGCCTTCTTGATCTTGCCCTTGATCGCTTCGATGTTTTCCTTGTACGTCGCGACGGTGTCGAGCACGGTATCGAGCACACCCGCCGACTCGCCGGCCTTGACGAGGTTGCGGAACAGCTCGTCGAACTGCACCGGGTACTTGCCCAGCGCCTCGTTGAGGGCGGCGCCGCCTTCTATCTCGGTCTTGATGTCCACGAGCATGTTCTTCATGCGCGGATTGTTCTGGCCGCCTGCGACGATCTCGAAGCCCTGCACCATCGGCACGCCGGCGGTCATCATCGTGGCGAGCTGGCGGCTGAAGATCGAGATGTCGCGCGCCTTGATGCTCGAGCCGGCGGCGCCGAACAGCGGCTTCGGCTTGGCCTTGACCATCTGCGGGTTGATGCCCTGGCGGCGCAGCTCGGCCTTGACGAGGCCGGCGTTCTTGCTGACCTGCTCGCCCTTGATCTTGACGCCGCGCTTGTCGAGGCCGCTCCAGACGAAGGTCTGCATGTCGCCGACCGACGCGCGTGACTTGCCGACGCTCTGCTTGATGCCGGCGCGAGCCGTAGCTGTGGTTGCCATGGGATCAGTCCTTGGTCACGCGGTTGATTTCGGCAAGGCTTGTAACACCTTGGCGAGCCTTCTGGAGTGCGGATGCGCGCAGGTCGCTGATGCCGATGCGCTTGGCCTCGGCGGCGATCTGCAGGGCATTGCCACCGGCGAGGATGATCTTCTGGATGTCCTCGCTCATCGGCATGACCTGGTAGATGCCGGTACGGCCCTTGTAGCCCTCGTTGCAGCCCGAGCAGCCGACCGCTTCGTACAAGGTCATGCCGGCGGCGATATCGGCTTCGGTGAAGCCTTCGGCGAGCAGGGCGGGGGCGGGGATGCTGACGGGACGCTTGCAGTCGTGCAGTCGGCGCGCGAGGCGCTGCGCGATCACCAGCGTCACCGCCGAGGTGATGTTGTACGGCGCGATGCCCATGTTCATCATGCGTGCGACGGTCTGCGGCGCGTCGTTGGTATGCAGCGTCGACAGCACCATGTGGCCGGTCTGCGCCGCCTTGACGGCGATCTCGGCGGTCTCGAGGTCGCGGATCTCGCCCACCATGATGATGTCCGGATCCTGACGCAGGAACGAGCGCAGTGCTGCCGCGAACGTCATGCCGCGCTTCGCGTTCTGCTGGACCTGGTTGACGCCGGGCAGGCGGATTTCGACCGGGTCCTCGACCGTGGAGATGTTGCGGCCTTCGGTATTGAGGATGTTGAGTGCCGTGTACAGCGAGACCGTCTTGCCCGAGCCGGTCGGGCCGGTCACGAGCACCATGCCGTAGGGCTTCTCGATCGCGTCGAGGAAGAGCTTCTGCTGGTCCGGCTCGTAGCCGAGCTTGTCGATGCCGAGCTTGGCGGCCGAGGCGTCGAGCACGCGCAGCACGATCTTCTCGCCGAACAGCGTGGGGCAGGTGCTGACGCGGAAGTCGATCGACTTGGTCTTCGACAGATTGAGCTTGATGCGACCGTCCTGCGGCACGCGCTTCTCGGCGATGTCGAGGCCGGACATGACCTTGAGTCGTGACGAGATGCGCGGCGTCATCTTGACCGGCGGCGAGGCCACGTGGCGCAGCATGCCGTCCATGCGCAGGCGCACGCGGTAATTCGATTCGTAGGGCTCGAAGTGGATGTCCGAGGCGCCGCGCTTGATCGCATCGACGAGCACCTTGTTGACGAAGCGCACGACGGGCGCATCGTCGCCACCCGTCGCATCGACGCCGGTCTCGCCTTCCTCTCCGGTGTCGCCGAGATCGAGGTTCTCGAGGCCCTCGGCATCGTCCATGCCCTCGATCGTCGTGCTGCTGGCGTTGTGGGCCTGCTCGATCGCGCGCTCGAGCTGCTGCTCGTCGACGAGGATCGGTTCGATGATGTGGTTGGACTGGAACTTGATCTCGTCGAGCGCGCGCAGGTTGGTCGGATCCGACACGCCCACGAACAGGCGATTGCCACGCTTGAACAGCGGCAAGGCCTTGTGCTTCGCGATGAGTTCTTCCTTGACGAGCTTGATCGGCACCTGCGCGAGGTCGAGTGCCGTCACGTCGAACATCGGCACGCCGAACTCGAAGGCCGAGGCGAGCGCGAGCTGCGCGCTCGACACGAGGCCGTTCTCGGTCAGCCACGCGCCGATCGGAATCTTCTGCTTGGCCGCGTCCTCGACGGCCTTGCGTGCGTCGATTTCGCCGAGCACGCCTTCGGATACGAGGCGCCGGCTGACACCGGACAGGCCGGCCATCGTTCCGGGATTGATCTGGGTCGCCATAGGAATGTCGCGTAAGCCCCCGCTGATGCAGGGAATCTACCGCAAAACCAGCGTCGAAAGAACGGGGGCAACGGTGCGGCCTGTCGCATTCCCCGACATTGGGTACTCCGGAGCTGCCGCCATGATGGTCCGGGATCGGCAGGATGGATCGGAACGCCGTCGTGCGGGGTACACTCCTGACCGGTCGCGCGGGCACGCGGGGCTGTGTTGTCGACCATGCACGGCATGGCGACGTCCGTCGGGGAGACCGCATGCGGATCAGTATCGTGCTGCCGGCCAAGAACGAGGCGGCGGCGTTGAAGGGCTTCCTGCCGCGGCTCGCGTCGCTGCATGCCGGCGCGGAGATCATCGTCGTCGACGACGGCTCGACCGACGACACCGCGCAGGTGTGCCGCGATGCCGGTGTCACCGTGAAGCGCCATCCGTACTCGATGGGCAACGGGGCCGCGATCAAGACCGGTGCGCGCGCCGCCACGGGCGAGGTCATCGTGTTCATGGACGCGGACGGCCAGCACGATCCTGCCCTGATCGGCCTCCTGCTCGACAAGCTCGACGAGGGCTACGACATGGTCGTCGGCGCTCGTGACTGGGCCGGCCAGGCCGGCGTCGGGCGAGGTCTCGCGAACGGGCTCTACAATCGGCTCGCCAGCCACATGACCGGATTCGACGTGAAGGACCTCACCTCGGGCTTCCGCGCGGTGCGCGCCGACAGGTTCCGCGAGTTCCTGCACCTGTTGCCGAACGGCTTCTCGTATCCGACCACGTGCACGATGGCGTTCTTCCGCAGTGCCTACGCGGTCGCCTACGTGCCCGTGCCGGTCGCCAAGCGCATCGGCAGGAGCCACATCCGTCCGCTCAAGGACGGGGTGCGCTTCCTGCTGATCATCTTCAAGATCGCGACCCTGTTCTCGCCGTTGAAACTGTTCGTGCCGACGTCGCTCGCATTCTTCCTGCTCGGCCTCGGCTACTACGGCTACACCTTCGTCACCGAGCACCGCTTCACCAACATGAGCGCCTTGCTCCTGAGTGCCTCGGTGATCGTGTTCCTGATCGGCCTGATCTCCGAACAGATCACCGCGCTGACCTACAAGCGCGATGCCTGAGGCATCCCGCGCGACGAAACCACGCCGTGTTCTCGTCGCCGGCTACTACGCCGACGGCGCGGGCTACCCGAACGGCAGCGTGACGCAGTCGCTGCTGGTCGAGCGACTCGGGGCCGAGGTCGTGGACCTGGGCATGGCGATGCCGGCGCAGCATGCGCTGTGGCGCCTGGCACGCGGGGCGCTGACCTCTCGTATCGCGCTCGCGTTCCGTCTCTTCACCCGCAACGTCGCGTCGCTGCTGCGCGT
Organism: Lysobacteraceae bacterium PS02065; assembly: GCA_029959555.1. Classification (GTDB taxonomy): domain Bacteria; phylum Pseudomonadota; class Gammaproteobacteria; order Xanthomonadales; family Rhodanobacteraceae; genus Dokdonella. Next base: position 25,466 of record JASCPI010000024.1, read on the forward strand.
GCTGCGGAAGGCCGATCGTCGCGAAGACGTCGTCTACGTGCGCTATCCGTGTGTTCCCTTCATGCTGTTGGCATCGTTCCTGCCGCGTGCCTGGCGACCGCGCTGCATCGTCGACGCGTTCATCTCGATCGCGGATTCGATGTTCACGGATCGAGCGCGTGACGGCGCATCGCCGCTGGCCAGGCTCGTTCGCGCGGTCGAGGGACGCGCCTTGCGCGCCGCCGACACGGTGCTCGTCGACACGGCGGCCAATGCCGTGTTCATGGCGGAAAGCCTCGGTATCGACCGGGCGAGGATCGTGTCGTTGCCGCTCGGTGTCGAGGAGCACGAATGGCGCCGCGGCGGCGAGCCGCACCGCGCGAGCGACGGTGTGTTCGTCGTCTGTTTCGTCGGTACGTTCGTGCCGCTGCATGGATTCGACGTCATTGTCGCGGCGATGGACGCTTTCGATGCAGGCGACGGGATCCGGTTCGTGTTCGTCGGCGACGGGCAGGACAGCGACACGCTCGCGCGCTTCATGCAGCGGCGTGGCGATCTCGACATCGTCTGGCATCGCGACTGGCTGGGCCCGCGCGAGCTCGCCGCGCAGGTCGCGGCGGCGGACGTCTGCCTGGGCGTTTTCGGTGGCAGCGGAAAGGCCTCGAGGGTGCTCCCGTACAAGCTCTACCTCTACTTCTGCCTGGGCAAGCCGGTGATCTCGCAGGCCTCGCTTTCGACGCCGGATGGCGCGGCAGCCCCGGTGTCCGGTGTCGCGCCCACGGGTGCCGCAGTCGCCGCGGCGATCCGGTCGCTGCGCTCGGATCCGGTTGCGCGCGCGGAGCTCGGTTCGCTCGCGCGCCGGTACTTCGATGCCGTGCTCGGCAACGAGGCGCTGGCGCGAGGCTGGCGCGCGCTGCTCGGCTGAGGACCTCAGACCTTCGCGATCGCGACGAGGTTGACCGATGGCGACAGGCCGGGGCCGATCTCCACATCGTCCGGGGTGAAACCACGCGCCATGTCGCTCAGGGCCGCCGTGCGCTGGCGACGCATGCGCAGCGCGCTGAGGCGCTTCAGTACCGCCTGCCGGATCGCCTCGGGAATGAAGGGCAGGGTGAACGGCAGCGACAGGATGCGCATGCGCGCGTACCGCCGGGTCTCGATGCCGATGAGTTCGGGCCTTCCGCCCATGCCCGACACCGAAACTTCGCCGAACGCACGTCGCAACACCTTTTCCAGGCCCGCGGCGTCGTACTCGACCAGATGCCACGGGTTCCACGGCTTCTGCAGCGGGAAAAGCCTGAGCCGACGATCGGGCGTCACGACGATGAACGTCCCTCCGGGCGCCAGCACGCGGCGCGCTTCGGCAAGGTAGGCATCGACGTCCTCCACATGCTCGATCACCTGGAACGACGTCACCAGGTCGAAGCTCGCATCGTCGAACGGCAGCGGCCGTGCCGGATCGATCGTCCGGAACGAGAGGCCGTCGCGCCCGTAACGTTCACCGGCATGAGCCACGGCCTCCGGTGACACGTCGACACCGACCGCGCTGCGCGCGACGTCGCGCAGCATCGAAGTGCCGTAGCCGCTGCCGCACCCCAGGTCGAGCACGCGCGCGTCGCGGGCATGTGGAAGCGCGTACCGGTACGTCGCGATGTGCAGCATGTAGACCGCATAGGCGGCGTCGGACGACTGGTAGGCGTCCTCCATGACACGTTCGCTGCTGGGTTCGAGCTTCATGGCGGATTCCCGGGAAGACCACGGCGTGAGCGGTATCGAAGCAGCATCGCGCCTGCGCATGCGGCGAGTGCATCTCCGAGTGTCGTCGAAAGGCGGTGGGCCGTCGCGATCACGACCGCCGTCGCGGCACCGGTCGTGGGAGCGAGCAACGCGACGAGGACGCCTTCCCGGGCACCGAGTCCCGCGGGCAGGCCCGGAGCGAGGAATCCGACGATCCAGGCCACCGCGAAGGCGGCGACGTAGAGCAGCGGTGATCCCGGTGCGTCGAGGCTGTAGGCGAGGAGGGCGAGTCCCGCGCCGACATTGACATAGTTGGCGGCGTAGCAGGCCAGGCACGCCATGCGCGTGCGCCATGACACACGGTGCAGCGAAAGCACCCATGCGTGGTCGCGAAAGCGACGGGGCAGGATCCGTGGTCCGATGGCGAGCAGCGCGACGATGCCCAGGCTCGCCACAAGGGCCATCACGACCGCCCACGGTCCGAGGTGTGTGCTCGCATCGAAGCCGATGCCCAGCGCGAGCACGGCCAGAAGGCCTGCCGCGGCAACGGCGAGCAGGGTCTCCAAGGTCAGCGACAGCACGATCGCGGCGGTCGGGATGCCCTGTGCGGCGAGCATCGAACCCCGCGCGAGGTGTTGTCCCACGTTGCCCGGCACGTACCTCGCCAGCTGGCTCACGCACAGGATGGCGATCAGTGGCCGCGTGGCGGTGGGAGCGCCGAGGTCGCGCAGGATCCATGTCGAGGCTTTCGCGGTCACGACGTAGATCGACGCGAACAGCAGCGCGCTCGCGGTGAACGCCGCACCGACCGACTCGCCACGCGACCACACCGACAGAAGGGCATCGCGCTCGTTCCACACGTGCAGGCCGAAGAACGCGAATCCTGCGAGCGCGATCACGATGCCGGCTGCGATCAGGAGCGGCTTCTTCATTGCTTGCGCGCGACGACGAGGTAGCCGATGCCGAGATCCGTTCGCGCGAACCATCGTTGGCACGCGAAGGCGGCGCGCAGGAGCAGCCGCGACGGCAGCGAGGACAGCACGCGATGCAGCCGGGTGACGTCCTTGCGGTCGATGCCGCTGCGGTCGTTGTTGGCGGCGCGATCGGCGTGGCCGTGCGCATCGCGGATCACGGCGCGCCGGTAGTGGCGCTGGCCGATGGCGTCAAGCACGTTGCCGACGGGAAAGCCGTAGCACGCGATCGAATCGATCGAGAAGCCCTGGCGATGCAGCACGTCGACGAGATCACCGCGGTCGTAGCGGCGAACGTGTCCGGCCCACTCGTCGGCAGGACCCCAGCGGCTGCGGTGGGCGGGCACGGAAAGCACGAGCCGACCGTCGTCGCTCATCCAGCGGCGCCATTGCGCGAGCGCGGCGGCATCGTCCTCGATGTGCTCGAGGACCTCGAGCGCCACGACGGTCGAGAAGCCGCCGTCCCAATCCTCGCCGGGCGTGCCCCGCAAGGTCACCCCGGCGCCGGTGGTGGCGTCGATGTCGCGCGCCAGTGCGAGTGCCTCGGGGGAAGCCTCCAGCCCGGTGCATGAGAAACCCTCGGCCCGGCACTCCTGCAGCAGTGCGCCGGCACCGCAGCCGACTTCGAGCAGCCTTCCGCGCCGAAGGGCGAGGAGTTCCGGCCGGGCCATCGCGCGGCGCATCAGGTAACGCGGCGCCGGCACCCAGCCCAGGTCGGGCCATGCCGGTCCGAGCAGTGGACCCGATCGGGTGTTCATGGCGCGCGCGCCGCAGCGCGATGCGTGCACGCATCGAGGCGCAGCAGGACGCATGCCGCGCGACGGATCACGCGTCCGGATCCGACCATGCGAGCAGGAATGCGCGCACGCCGAACAGGTTCTGGCCGATGCCCGGGCCCGCACCGAATCGGTCTTCCATCGCGCGCACGCCGGCGAAGTCCTTGTCGACGGCCTTGTCGAGCATGCCCAGCACGAGGGCCTGTTCGCGGAATGTCGGCGAGAGCGCGACGTCGAGGCCGAGCAGGGCCTCGGCGCCGGCATGCATCGCGCCGCGCTCGCGCCGTGCGGCGGCCGCCACGACGGCCATCGACTGCTCGACGAAGGCGGGTTGACCCGGTGCGAGCCACGTCGGTGCGATCCAGATGCCCTCGAGGTCGGCGGCTTGCAGGTGGCCGAGCGACATGGTCACGGCGGTACTCAGTGCTTCGCTCCAGCGTCCGGCATCGGCTTCCGCGACGGGCGTTTTCGACAGCGTGATCAGCAGCTCGAGGTCGGGGGTGAGCTCCTTCGGCAGCTTGTCGCTGATCACGCCGGTGCGCAGGGCCTCGACCGTGAGCAGTGCGCGCTCGCGCGTGTCGACGACGATCGGGGTCGGCGCGACCGGCGTTGACGCGGGCAGTCGCTCGATCTCCGTGAGCGTGTCGAGGATCGGCAGGCCGCTCCAGGTCAGTGACTGAAGCAGCGAGGCCTGCCGGCGTGCGAAGCGGTCGCGTGGCGCCTGCAGCGAGACGGTCGGGTAGAAGTCGGAATGCCCGCTCGCACCCATGAGGCGCGTGTACGTACGGATGACGTCGGCCGTCGCGATGAGGCGGAACTGCAGGTCGGCAGCGGAGGCGAGGCCGACGCGCGGCAGTTCGTGCTGCAGTTCCGGCGTGTCCAGCCGGCTGTAGTCGAGCGCGCCGATGGGATCGGCCGATGCGACGAACAGCAGGTCGCTCTCGTTGGTCGTGTAGAGCTGCACATGCGGGAACACGTTGAGCAGCGCCTGGACCATCTGCGCCATGAGCGCGTCGCTGATCTCGTACGACTGGATCCACTGGATCAGCAGGCCGCGCTCGTTGAGGTGCTTGCGCAGGAAGGTGTAGAACTCGTCGGTGAACAGGCTCGCGACGCCGCTCACCCACGGGTTCGAAGGCTCGGACACGATGACGTCGTAATGGCGGCCGCCCGTGGCGAACCAGGTGCGGGCGTCCTCGAACACCGTGGTGCCGCGCGGGTCCTGGTAGCCACGCGCGACGCGTGAGCCGAACAGCTTGGCGCCTTCCCACATCGCCCGTTCGATCTCGATCGATTCGACCCTCTGCGGGACCGGGCTGCCGAGCATCGTGTGGGTCGTCAGGCCCGATCCCCAGCCGATGATCGCGACGTCGCGCGGCGCCGGGTGCAGGGCGAGCGGGAGTGCGGCGGCCATGAGCATCGTGATCTCGTCGGAGCGCGGCGCGTCGTCGAGCAGCACGGCGAGGCTCGCGTCCGGCTTGCCGTTCGTACTGATCGTGCCGTAGCGGCGCTCGCCGTCGGCGTACACGGCGATCGTCGCGGTCTTGCCGTCGCGCAGGAAGGTGACGTCGTAGTCCGACTGCAGCGCGAGGTTGCCGTCGCGGAAGACACCGGCAACCTGCTTGTGCGGATCGGTACGGCCCAGCAGCATGCTCAGCACGAGCACGACGGCGACCGCCGCACCGGCGAACGCGTAGCCGCGCGTGGCGCGCGCCGGACTCACGCGGCGAAGCAGGTAGAAGCCGATCAGTGCATCACCCACGGCGGCGATGATGACCGCCATGCGCACGCCGATCAGCGGGATCAGCACGTGCACGGCCAGCATGACACCGACGATCGCGCCGAGCGTGTTGGCCGCGTAGATGCGACCGATGCTCTCCTCGCCGATACCCCGGCGCAGCAAGGCCATGGTGAACAGCGGCAGCGTCATGCCCGCGAAGAACGCCGCAGGGAACATCACGAGCAGCGAGATCAGTGCGCTGCCTGCGCTGAACAGCGTATAGCCTTCGTCGCTGCGCTCGAAGGTCGCCATCATCCAGCCGACCCAGGCGAAGCTCTGCGTGAAAACGATCACGGAGGCCAGTGCGGCGATGCCCATCAGGATCTGCGCGTAGCCGGCGTAGCGCACCGCATCGGCGATGCGTGCGGAGCGCTGGCGTACCCACAGGCCGCCGAACGCGAGACCGAAGATGAAGGCCGCGAGCATCAGTTCGAACGAGTGGATCGTCGTGCCGAGCGCCTGGTTGAGCATGCGGATCCAGCCGATCTCGTAAACGAACGAGAACGCACCGGAGAGGAACGTCGAGACGAGCATGATCTGCAGAAGGCCCCTGCGATCGGTCGTGGCCTCCTGCGCGACCTGCTCGTTGTCGGGGCGCGGCGCGACCGCGGGACCCGAGCCGTACACCTTCCAGACCAGCACCGAGCCCGCAGCGACGACGAGGTTGAGCACGCCGGCGGTGGTCATCGAACCCGGCATGCCGATCCACGGCAGCAGAACGAAGGTGGTGACGAGTGCGCCGATGCCGGCGCCGATGCTGTTGGAGAAGTACAGGCCGCCGAGCACGCGCCCGTCGTCCGCCGGCGACAGTCGCAGGTAGCCGGCGCTGAGCAGCGGGAACGTCGCGCCGAGCAGCACGCACTGCGGCAGGATGATCAGGGTCGCCGTGAGCCACTGGTACAGCGACGCGGCCGTGGCGCTCGTCATGCCGGGCAGGACCGTGTTCTGCGACAGGTCCGTGTAGGCGACGAACAGCGGATGGAAGACGAGGCCGAACAGGCCGATCGCACCCTCGATGACGGCGTAGCCGAGGATCAGGTGCTGCATGCGCAACGTCCAGCGTCCGGCGAGCCAGGCGCCGAGCGCCATGCCTCCCATGAAGATCGCGAGCACGAGGGTCTGCGCGTAGGCGGCGTGGCCGAGCGTGAGGCCGAGATAGTGCGACCAGATCGACTGGTAGATCAGTCCTGCAAAACCCGACAGGACGAACAGGACGAGCAGGGCGATGCCTACGTGCCGGTGATCTTGTTTCATGCAGTGCTCCCCTGTCGTGCGCGCCGGCCGGCTGGACGGCGTGTTCCGGTGGATCGTGTCACGGCTCGGCGACGACGGGGTCGCCGAGGTCCGTTCTTCCCGGCGCGTGCACGTGTCCGCACGCGCTGTCGGCGCGGTGCCGGCGGCCCCGGGCCTTCAGCATCGTGTCGGCGCGCATCGCGGACTCGACCTCGTGCGGAGCGCATTCGGTTGCAGGCACGGATGACGTGGACCGCGATGGCAGCGCCGAGAAGATACGCGAGTCCAAGGTCGCAGAACATCGCGCCGAGGTGCGCGTGGCGGCTCGTGTACGAGGCGGTTGCGATGCCGAAGCATGACGGTCACGAGCATCGCTCGCGCGACGCCGCCATCGCCACATCGCGGCAGCGGCCTCCTCGACCATCCGGCGTGGGCGCTCGATCACGGCGCTACGGCATACGCGGTGCCGTCGCTTCGGCCGGGATGATGATCTTCATGCCGCGGCTTTCCGCGTACTCGAGCATCCGGCCCGAAGCCTCCGCGTGACCGTCCGCCGCCAGCGTGGTGGCGACCTGCCCGATGTACGCGGGATCCTTGAGACTGCGGTCGACGAGGCCACGCATGGCGCGCATCGCCATGGTGTCGTCGTGCAGGTCGAAAAGCGCGAGGTCGGCGAGACCGGCGTAGAACTCCGGCGGGAAGTCGCCCTTCCTCGACAGCAGCAGCTCGTACGACGAGGCGAGGCGTTTCGCGTCGAGCTTGCGGCCGCCCTGCACGTGCTTCTGCAGCAAGCCGGTCACCGCGGCGACTTCCTGCGGGCTGATCGGACGGTCGCGGAGCTTGCGGTCGATGCTGTCCCACCAGCTGTCGAGCACCGGCTGGCCGGCCGTCATGGCGAGCAGGATCATGCCCTGCTCGGGAAGCGGGGATGCCGATGCGAGGCGCGAGGCACGATCGAACTCCGCCATCGCGAGTGCGTAGGCGCGGTTGCCGGCGTCGTAGCCGCTCAGGTGCATGTACTGCTCGCCGAGATCGGTGGCGGCGCGTGCCGAGGTGGGCGATCGCGCGACCAGGTCGAGCGCGAGGGTCAGCGGGTTGCCCCAGAATGCCGAGCGCAGAAGGGTCGCGGCGAGCAGCGCGATGATCGCCACGCCGACCGTGAGCGTCCTCAGGTTGGCAGGCAGCACGCGCCGGGCGAGGTCCGCGAACGCGAGCAGGATGCCGAACAGCGAGAAGTAGTTGCGGTGCTCGAAGACGAGCTCGAGCGGGATCACGTTGCTCGTCAGCAGGTGCGCCGCGAAGAACCAGAGGATGCCGAGCGTCGCCAGCGGCGCTTTCCTGCGGCAGGCGAACGCGAGGGCGAGCATGCCGAGGATGGCGAGTCCGCCGAGCAGGGTCGTGGCGGGGGAAAGCCATCCGCGTGATACCGGGAACGCGTCGTAATAGAAATCCATCGCGGCCGGCAACGGCGCGAGCGACCACCCCACGTACATCGGCAGCACGCGCGCCTGGGTGAGCAGGCGTTCCGTCGCGTCGAAGCTCCTCAACGCGTACGCCGCATCACTTCCGAACCTGGGCACCACGAACAGCGTGAAGGCCAGCACCGCAACACCCACGCCGGCGCCGTAGGCGATCGCGAGCGGCATCGAGCGCCTGCCGTCGGCACGCCGGAATCCGAACACGGCGAGTTCGAGGCACAGCGTGAAGAACGGGAACATCACCGCCGACTCCTTCGACAGGAGTCCGAGGCCGGCCGACACGCCCGACAGCAGCAGCCAGGGCCAGCCCGTCCGGCCGGCGATTTGCCGGGTTCGTCCGTGCAGGTAGGCGAGCAGGCCGAGCAGGATGAACGTGGTGCAGAGCATCTCCATGCGCTGCACCACGTACAGCACCGTGGAGACCTGCAGTGGATGCGCGGCCCACGCCAGGGCGAGCAGCGCCGCCGAGGCGCGGCCCCATGGACGCGTCGCGTCTCGCGCGAGCAGCGCTGCCGCCAGCAGCCATACGAGCAGCGTGTTGACGAGGTGGACCAGCAGGCTGGTGAGCTTGTACTGGAACGGATCGAGGCCGGCGATCGCATGGTCGACCGCGAAGCTCAGCGTGGCGAGCGGGCGTCCGAAGCTTTCATTCTGGTATGAGGATAGCGCCTTGCGCATCGATGCGGCATCCAGCGCGGTGGCGTGCACACGCTCCTGGAAGACGATGTTCGGGTAGTCGTCGAAGAGGAAGCCGCCCTTCAGTCCCGGCCAGAACGCGAGGACGACGAGGGCGAGGACGACGACAGGCAGCGCGATGCGCCAGCGGGCCGGTGGCATGGAGTCAGCTGCCCCGCGCGTTGGGAGCGTGCGCGCGGGAAGCGATCGGCATCAGGTACAGCCCGAGGGGCGGAAGACCGGGTTGGTGACGTTCGTGATGCAGGTCCATGCGCCGCTGGTGCCTCGCTGCAGGGTGACGGTATTGCCCGAGATCAACGGGTGTCCCGTGATCGTACAGCGGATGAACCCGTTCGCGCCGGGTGCCATCTGGATGTTGCTGCATCGCGTGGTCGGGCTTCGCAGGCCGATGTCGCCGATGTTGAACGTGGTGAGGCTGTTCGCGACCACCAGCGACTCGAAGGCCGAGCGTGCCCCCGAGATGTCGGCGAGCGCCGACGTGACCTGGGCGCGGATCGTGTAGTTCTGGTAAGCCGGGATCGCGATCGCGGCGAGGATGGCGATGATCGCGACGACGATCATCAGCTCGATCAGCGTGAAACCCTTCGACGTATGCATGGCGTTCCTACCTGCAGCCTGGTGGGTTCTGGGATCGTTCATGGGCAAGCAATACTCCTGCCATGGAGCGTCGCGCTCGGCCCGGAAAAGCAGAAGGGGGCAGAGCCCCCTTCCGTTTGACACTCAGCCTTGGAGGCTGTCGATCACGTGCAACCGGTCGGCTTGTACTTCTGGTCGGCCGTGGTCGAGCAGGCGTAGCTGCCGTTCGTCTGGCGGGTCAGCGTGACGGTCTTGCCGTTGACGATCGTGTTGCCGACGAGCGTGCAGACGATCGTGCCGGTGGCCGAGGCCGTGACGGCGACGGTCGAGCAACGCGTGGTCGGGGTGCGCAGGCCGATGTTGCCGATGTTGATCGCGGCGACGCTGCCACGCTGCACGTACTCTTCGTACGCCGTGACGCCGCCGCGGATGTCGGCGAGACCCGACGTGACCTGCGAGCGGGCGATGTAGTCCTGGTACGCCGGCAGCGCGATCGCGGCGAGGATGGCGATGATCGCGACGACGATCATGAGTTCGATAAGCGTGAAGCCCTGGGCCTTCTTCATGTTCATGACGATGGTTCCTTGAGTGGATTGGCTGGATGACGCAAAAAGGTAAATCCGGATTTCCCCTTGAACTTTCGGTCTTGCCCGACCCGGGAGAGCTGTCCTGGCCGCCCGCTTCGCACATTGACCGGAAGCGTACGGGGAGAAGAGCAGCTTCCGTGCCAAGCGTGGCGCCCGTCACGAACGAAATCGCTGTCGTTGACGGCCGTCACGTCTTTGGATCGGCCGCCTGTCGAGGCATGTCGTTGTTTTGATTAGCGCGTCACGTTCGTGGTCAGGATATGCCCAGCGGCATGATGGATATGCAGTAGGCCGGGCCATTGGCAGGATCGGCGCAATTGGTCACTGTCTGACACATCCTGTCAGGGCACTCCACGCGCAGGGCGTACGCACCGTGTCGCCAAGCGACACGGTGTCGTCAGTCCACGTCGAACGGCAGGGCGCCGAGCACGTCGCCGGACCCCGCATCGACGAGCATGCTCATGAAACCTTCCCTCACGCGCATCGGTAGCCATACGACGTCGGCTTCGTTGCGGGCGTGACGGGACAGCCATGCGTCGATGTCGGCGGATGCCTCGGGCCCGGCCTTTCTTAGATCCGCGAGCGGGCGCGATCGGGTGACGAGATCGCCGGCCACGAGCGCGTACGCAACGTAGTAGCGCGGTTGCGTCTCGATCTCCTTGCCTTCGAGGATCTCGGCCATCAAGGCATTGCGGGCCTGCTGGTCCTGCGGCAGGCGGACGCCGACGAGCTTGGGGCCATCCCACGGGATGCGCCCATGCTCGGGATTGAGGGCGACGTCGAGATCCTTCCTGTCGATCTCGTTCGCCGATACGAGCGTGAAGCGGTTGTCGCCCGCGACGATGAAGGCGGGGCGCGCCTGGGTGATCACGTGCATGCCGTAGCCGAGCGCCGCGAGCTGCACGAGCGCGATCACGGCGAGGTCGAAGCGCATGCCTTTCTTGCCGGCCCGGAACACCACGAGCGTGATGAGGGGGCCGAGCACGAGATCGACGCCGATCAGCAGCAGTGTGAGCCCGCGTCCTCCGGAGGCCTCGAAATAAGGGGGCGGATACCAGACGCCCAGCACCAAAGTGAGCGCGAGAGCGCCGATGGCGGCGCTGATGAGCAGATGGATTCCGGCAGCTTTCCAGCGTGACATGGCGGCATTCCGGCCAGGGCGATGCGGCGAATGGTAGGAAAGCCCGTTGACGCTTTCCAGAACCTCCGACCCACGACGCCTGCGACGTCGCCAGGCGCTACTCGATCCCGAGCTTCTCGAGCTTGTAGCGCAGCTGGCGCAGCGTGAGGCCCAGTGCACGCGCAGCCGCGGTGCGGTTCCAGCGCGTGGCCTCGAGGGCCTTCATGATCACCGCGCGCTCGGTCTCGGCGACGGTGGTGGCGAGGTCGCTGAGCGTGGTGTCGGCCGCGACGGCGGGCACCGGATCGGCGTAGGGATTGTGTCGCTCGGGCGTCGTGGCTGCCGACGGAGGGGGCGGCGTCGAGGCGTGCGTGCTCGTGGCGGCCCAGCGATCCGCGGTTTCGCTCACGCTGGCACCGGAGCCTCGCGCCACGAGGCGCAGGTCTTCCACGCTGATCGTGCCGTTCTCGCACAACGCCACGGCGCGCTCGAGCACGTTCTCGAGCTCGCGCACGTTGCCCGGGAATTCGTAGGCGAGCAGCGACTTGAGTGCGTCCGGCGTGAGGCGCGCGGGCGAGCTGCCCGAATCGCGGGCGAGGCGCTCGAGCACGCGGCCGGCCAGCTTGGGGATGTCGTCGCGGCGATCGCGCAGCGGCGGCACGCGCAGCTCGATCACGTTGATGCGGTAGAACAGATCCTGGCGGAACGCACCGAGGTCGACGAGCTTGGCGAGATTCTTGTGCGTGGCCGACAGGATGCGCACGTCGACCGGCACCTCGGCGCGTGCACCGATCGGGCGCACGGCCTTTTCCTGGATCACGCGCAGCAGCTTGACCTGCATGTGCACGGGCAGCTCGGCGACCTCGTCGAGGAACAGCGTGCCGCCGTGCGCGGCCTGGAACAGGCCTTCCTTGTCGGCGTGCGCGCCGGTGAAGCTGCCCTTCTTGTGGCCGAAGAATTCGCTCTCCATGAGCTCGGACGGGATCGCACCGCAGTTGACCGGCACGAAGGGCGCCGCGGCGCGCGGGCCGAGCTCGTGGATCAGTCGCGCGACGAGCTCCTTGCCGACGCCCGATTCGCCGGCGATGTAGACCGGCGCCTGGCTGCGAGCGACCTTGGCGATCGTGGCGCGCAGTTCCTCCATCGCGGCCGAGTCGCCGATCAGCTTGGCGCTGCTCGCGTCGCTGCTCGCGCGCTTCTCTTCCGAAAGGCGCAACGCGGTCTGCACGAGGCGGCGCAGCACGTTGATGTCGACGGGCTTGGAGACGAAATCGAACGCACCGGCCTTGAGCGCGACGACGGCGGCGTCGACGTTGCCGTAGGCGGTGATCATCGCGACCGGCGTCTCGGGGTATTTCGAGGCGATCAGCTCGATGACGTCGTGGCCGGTGCCGTCGGGCAGGCGCATGTCGGTGAAACACAGGGCGTAACGCTGCTCGGCGAGGCGCTGCTTGCCCTCGGAGACGGTCGCGGCCGTCTCGACGACGAGCCCCATGCGTCCGAGCGTGAGGGTCAACAGCTCGCGGATGTCCCGCTCGTCGTCGATGACCAGTGCGTATTGTTTGCTCATGCGTCCATCAATGCGGGCAGGCCCCTGCGGCAAGGTTAATCCGTGTCGCGGGGGAAGGCAAAGAAAGGTGTCCGTGGGCGCCGGGGGTCACATCGCTGCGGCCGGGCGTCGGCCGTCGAGACTCGCTGCGGCGGCCAGCGTGATGCGGAAGCAGGCGCCGCCACCGGCCACCGGCACGTACTCGAGCGAGGCCTGGCTCGCCTCGCACATCTGCTTGGCGAGGTAGAGGCCGAGGCCCGTGCCGTAGTCGCTGGTCGTGAAGAACGGATCGAAGATCTGCGCGGCGACCTTGGCCGGGATGCCGGGTCCGCGATCGACCACTTCGAGCAGCGGCGGTCCCTTGTCGGTGGCCAGGCGCGCCACGACGACGACACGCGCGGCCTCGCCGGGTTCGCGACCGTAGCGGATCGCGTTCTGGACGAGGTTCCACACGACCTGCTGCAGGTGCTGCGGATCGACCATCGCCTCGATCGTGCGGTTCTGCGTGATCGCGCGCAGGTGGTCGCTGCCGAGGTCGTTGCTCTGTTTGTAGTCCTCCACGAACGCGAGCGCCCAGGCGTTGACGTCGATGCTCTCGGGTCGCGAGCGCTCGCGCCGCGACAGCTGCAGGATGTTCTCGACGACCTCGTTGGCGCGTGTGCAGTGGTTGTTGACGATGTCGACGAGGCGACGGTCTTCCTCGGTCAGGCTGTCGGACTCGGCGAGCAGCTGCGCCGAGTAGCGGATCGCCGCGAGCGGGTTGCGGATCTCGTGCGCGATCGACGCGGACAGGCGGCCGAGCGACGCCAGCGTCATCTCCTCGGCACGCCGCGACAGCAGCGAGGTGTCGTCGAGGAAGATCAGCACGTGGGTGTCGTCGTTGGGCGCCATGCGCGAGAAGCGCGGGATCACCTCGGGCACGTCGGCGGCGAGCGCCACGGGCGTCTGGTCGATGCGGCCCGAATGCCGCCAGTGGTACAGGCGCCGCGAGAGTTCGGAGGCCACGGCGCCGAGATCGCGCTGGTTCGGCGACGGATTGCCGATCAGGTGCCAGGCCGATTCGTTGATGCGCAGGATGTTGTTGGCGCCGTCCACGAGCAGCACGCCCGTCTTCATGCGGCGGATGATCAGGTCGTTGACCTGCTCGAGGTTGAGCAGGTCGGCACCGCGCTGCTCGGCGAGCGCTTCGGTCTCGCGCATCTGCCGGCCGAGGTGTGCACACAGGCCGGCGATGGCGAAGTAGGCGAGGCCGAACAGCGCGCTTTCCACCAGGCTGCGCTGGACCTCGCCATGCTGCACGTAGTGGGCGACATCCGGCGAAAGGACGCCCAGTGCGGCGACACCGGCCAGCAGGATCGACTGGCGGAACGGCAGCAGCAGCGCGCCGACGCCGACGTTGACCATGAGCATGATCGGGATCGCGCCGTGCCCGCCCGCGAGCGCGAACAGGATCAGCGACGCCGCCACGATATCCATCACCAGGGCCCAGCCGATGCTGAGGCCGATGCGGCGGCGCATGCGGTCGGTCGACACGAGCAGGCCGAACGCGACGAGCAGATAGGCGAGGGCGGTCAGTCTCCCGAGCACGGGATGGCTCACCTTGACCCAGTCCACTGCGAGCGGGCTCAGGACGAGGGCGGCATAGATGATGCCCTCGAGCATGCGGTAGAGGTTGAAAAAGTAGAGCTCGCGCCTCGTGATATCCCCGGAGGATTGCACGGCTGGTCGTCCCCGACATCACCAATGTGAGCCAGTATAGGCACTTGCAGCGCAAAGCCAAAGTGGAATGGAGATTCAGGCCGGCGATCCGGGCGGCGGACGATACCCACCACGGCGGAATCACCTGCGGTGGTTCCGCCCTACGCGTGGCCCGCTTGTCCGGTAGGGCGGAACCGCCGCAGCGGATTCCGCCGTCATGCGGAGTGGTGCGCGGCAGCGGCCTCCATCCCGGCAAAGGCAGCCTCCGCAAGCATGTAGCGACGATACCCGCCACAGCGGAATCGCCTGCGGCGGTTCCGCCCTACACGTGACGTGCTTCTCCGGTAGGGCGGAACCCGCGCAGCGGATTCCGCCGTCATGCGGAGTGGTGCGCGGGAGCAGCCTCCATCGCGGCAAAGGCAGTCTCCGCAAGCATGTGGCGACGATACCCGCCACGGCGGAATCACCTGCGGCGGTTCCGCCGTACGCGTGCCCCGCTTCTCCGGTAGGGCGGAACCCGCGCAGCGGATTCCGCCGTCATCTTCAATCATCCCCGGCGACTTCGATCGAACCGCCATCTCCCCAATCCTCCGCGTACATCCCGCGTGCGACGAAATGGCGAAAGCTCGAATGCGGCCAGTCGGCGGCCCCCGACACGAGCCCGTGCTTCACGGGGTTGTGGTGGATGTAATCCACGTGGCGCCTGTAGTCGGCTTCGTCGCGGATCAGGTGTTCCCAGAATCGCCGCTGCCAGATCGCGCGCTCGCCGCGTTGCTCACGTGAGCCCGAACGCCATTCGCGCTCGGGTTGCGCGCGAGAGAAGTCGGTCTTGATGCGTCGCCAGCGCGTGGAGAAATCCGTATCACCCGGTGGCAGCGTCCAGATCCAGTGCATGTGGTCCGGCAGCACCACCCACGCCCGGATCGTGAAAGGTCGCCGCGCATGCTCGCGTGCGACACACGCACGAAGCTCGTCGATGCCGCGTACGAGGAGATCGTTGCGACCGCGCGCCAGCAGCGTGACGGTGAAAAACCATGTGGCGCCTGGCGCCAAGGCCCGACGATAGTTCGGCATGGCGAGTCCGTTTGCCACGAGACCGGCATCGTATCGCGACGCACGGCGGAATCGCCTGCGGCGGTTCCGCCCTACGCGTGGCCCGCTTCTCCGGTAGGGCGGAACCGCCGCAGCGGATTCCGCCGTCATGCGGAGTGATGCGCGGGAGCAGCCTTCGCAAGCGGGGGCGACGATACCCGTCACGGCGGGATCGACGCGACGAGCCGGTTGCGCGTGGCCGTTTATTTTTCGCGAAAGGCTCGCTACACTTTGCGGCTCGCCGGCGCGGGGTGCTTCATGGGGCTTCACGCCGGTCGCTCCGACGACGGTCCGGCAGGTGCCGGGCGGGGCGGGTTCCTGCGACAATCCGGAAGACGACGCGCCTGTAGCTCAATCGGATAGAGCATCGGCCTTCTAAGCCGGCGGTTGCAGGTTCGAGTCCTGTCGGGCGCGCCAATGATCGTGTGACGGTGGGCAGGATGCCGACCGGATTGCGCTTCAGGGATGAATCGAAGTGAAGCGTCAAGCCTGTGGTGGGCGTAGCTCAGCTGGTCGAGCGCGGCCATCGGGGGGCGCGAGGGGGAGGCAGGATGCCGACCGGATTGCGCTTCAGGGATGAATCGAAGTGAAGCGTCAAGCCTGTGGTGGGCGTAGCTCAGCTGGTTAGAGTACCGGATTGTGATTCCGGATGTCGGGGGTTCGAGTCCCCTCGTCCACCCCATTTTCACCTGGTTCGACGACGTCGAACGCCCCCAAGGGGCTTCCCACGTCGGTGCGGTTCCTGATACGATTCCGCTTCTGTGCGGGCTGTTAGCTCAGTTGGTAGAGCAGTTGACTCTTAATCAATAGGTCGTAGGTTCGAATCCTACACAGCCCACCATATTCTTCCGGCTCGCGGCGTTCCGCGACGAGCCTGAAACGCCCGCCCAGAGCGGGCGTTTTCGTTTCCGGGCTTCGTGTGTCCACGGCGAGCGGTCCAATGGTGTCCACGCGTCGCCCGTATGTGGCATCCCCTCCGGTGTGACCGACGCCTGGCGGCGGGCGCAGGCCTCCGGCCCGTAGCCGGCGGAGTACGCGGGCGCTACCATCCCGCGGCCACCGCGCACGCGTCGGTGTGCGTCCTGCGAACGTGGCGGAATTGGTAGACGCCCTGGATTTAGGTTCCAGTGGGGAAACCCGTAAGAGTTCGAGTCTCTTCGTTCGCACCATCCCTGGAGCCCCGGCGTCGCCGGGAAGCGGCTCGCGCGCCGGCCGTCGTGTCGGCGCCCGCGCGTCGGGCCCGTGTCGCGAGCGCAGCGCAACGGCGCGGAATGTCTTATCATTGCCGGCTCGACATCGCCCGGGCATCCAGTCCCGGCATACGCAGTTCCAAGGAGCATCCATGCAAGTTTCGGTTGAGAACGTCGGCAGTCTCGGGCGCAAGCTGACGGTGCGCATCCCCGCGGCACGCCTCGAGGACACGGTGCGCAACCGCGTCCAGGAGATGGGTCGCAGCGCGCGCCTGAAGGGCTTCCGTCCGGGCAAGGTGCCGGTCAAGGTGATCGAGCAGCGCTTCGGCGCGCAGATCCGTGGCGAGGCCTTGTCGGAGCTGATCGGCTCGACGTTCCAGGAAGCGGTGACGAGCGAGAAGCTGCGTCCCGCCGTGCAGCCGGCGATCTCGACCTCGGGCAAGCCCGAGAACGGCGAGATCCAGTACACGGCCGAGTTCGACGTGCTGCCCGACTTCGGCACGCTCGACGTGAGCAGCCTCGAAGTGGTCAAGCCGACCGCCTCGGTCGCCGATGCCGACATCGACCAGATGATCGAGACGCTGCGCCAGCAGCGCCGCAGCTGGAGCCCGGTGGAGCGCGCCGCGCAGGACGGCGACATGGTGCTGTTCGAGTTCAGCGCGCAGGCGCCGGACTTCCGTTACCCGGACGAAGGCACCGACCGCGTCGGCACGATCATCGGCTCGAACGCGCTGTTCAAGGCGCTCGAGGACGGTCTCGTCGGCAAGAAGGTCGACGACAGCTTCGAGTCGGACCTCGATTTCCCGGCGGACTTCCGCATCCAGGGCCTCGCCGGCAAGTCGGCGCACGCGACCTTCAAGATCGTGCGCGTGCAGGAGGCCACGGTGCCGACGCTCGACGACACGTTCATCGCGAGCTTCGGCGTGACCGACGGCGGCCTCGAGCGCTTCCGCGAGGACGTGCGCGCCAACCTCGAGCGCGAGCTTTCCTCGGCGCTCAATGCACGCCTCAAGGCCTCCACGGTCGAGAAGCTCGTCGACGCGCACGCCGGCCTCGACCTGCCCGAGCGCATGGTCGAGAACGAGGCGCGCGAACTCGCCCGCCAGTCGGCCGGCCCGAACAACCAGCAGGCGGTGGAGCACGAGCCGTTCCTCGCCGCCGCGCGTCGCCGCGTCGCCGGTGGCCTGCTGCTCGCCGAGATCGCGCGCCAGAACGCGATCCGCGTCGATTCGCGCCGCGTCGCCGAGGCGCTGTCGTCGATCGCCTCGACCTACGAAGAGCCCGAGCAGGTCGTTGAACTCTATACGAAGGATCCCCAGCTGATGAACGGCCTGCAGAGCCGCGTCCTCGAGGATCAGGTGATCGACTGGATCGCCTCCAACGCGAAGGTCAGCGAGCAGCAGCTGAGTTTCAACGACGTCATGCGTCCGGGCGCCTGAGCCCGGGCGCCCCAAGGAGCGAACACATGTCCAGCGCAAGACCGGTCCAGGGCCTCAACCTCGTGCCGATGGTCGTCGAGCAGACGTCCAGGGGTGAGCGTGCGTACGACATCTATTCGCGCCTGCTCAAGGAGCGCGTGATCTTTCTCGTCGGCCCGGTCGACGACTACGTGGCCAACATCGTCGTCGCGCAGATGCTGTTCCTCGAGTCGGAGAATCCCGACAAGGACATCAACCTGTACATCAACAGCCCCGGTGGTTCGGTCACGGCGGGGCTCGCGATCTACGACACGATGCGTTTCCTCAAGCCCGACGTCAGCACGATGGTCATCGGCCAGGCCGCCAGCATGGGCGCGTTCCTGCTCGCCGCGGGCCAGAAGGGCAAGCGCTACGCGTTGCCGAACTCGCGCGTGATGATCCACCAGCCGCACGGCGGCGCGCAGGGCCAGGCCACCGACATCGAGATCCAGGCGCGCGAGATCCTCTACCTGCGCAAGCGCCTGAACGAGGAGCTCGCCGCCAACACGGGGCAGACGCTCGAGCGCATCGAGCGCGACGTCGAGCGCGACCTGTTCTTCAATGCGAACGACGCGCAGGCGTACGGCCTCATCGATTCGGTGCTCGACAAGCGCCCCGGCGAGACCGTCCGCGCGCTCTGACGCCATCTTTTCCGGTCGATCGGCACCTGGAACCGGATCCCGGCCCCTGCGGCCGGGTTCCTCGGGACCCTGTGCTATCCTCGGCCGGCACCACGCGACAACCACCCGAGGCGGGGCATGACTGAAGAGCGACAAGGCCGATCGGGCGACGGCGGAAAGATCCTCTACTGTTCTTTCTGCGGCAAGAGCCAGCATGAGGTCCGCAAGCTGATTGCGGGCCCGTCGGTGTTCATCTGCGACGAGTGCGTCGAGCTGTGCAACGACATCATCCGCGAGGAGCTCGAGGAGAAGGCCGCCTCGGCGCGCAGCCACTTGCCCAAGCCGAAGGAAATCCTCGACGTCCTCGACCAGTACGTCATCGGTCAGGGCCGCGCGAAGAAGGTCCTCGCGGTCGCGGTGTACAACCATTACAAGCGCCTTGAGTCGCGCAGCCGCGGGGACGAGGTCGAGCTGGCCAAGTCCAATATCCTGCTGATCGGGCCGACCGGCTCGGGCAAGACGCTGCTGGCCGAGACGCTCGCACGCCTGCTCAACGTGCCGTTCACGATCGCCGACGCGACGACGCTGACCGAAGCCGGTTACGTCGGCGAGGACGTCGAGAACATCATCCAGAAGCTCCTGCAGAAGTGCGACTACGACGTCGAGAAGGCGCAGAGCGGCATCGTCTACATCGACGAGATCGACAAGATCTCGCGCAAGAGCGAGAACCCGTCGATCACGCGCGACGTGTCGGGCGAGGGCGTGCAGCAGGCGCTGCTCAAGCTCATCGAGGGCACGGTCGCCTCGGTGCCGCCGCAGGGTGGCCGCAAGCACCCGCAGCAGGAGTTCCTGCAGGTCGACACGAAGAACGTGCTGTTCATCGTGGGCGGCGCGTTCGCGGGACTCGAGAAGATCATCCAGCAGCGTTCCGAGACCACGGGCATCGGCTTCAGCGCCGAGATCCGCAGCAGCGCCAAGAAGGCCGATTCGGGCAAGCTGCTCGTCGACGTGCAGCCGGGTGACCTGATCAAGTTCGGCCTGATCCCCGAGTTCGTCGGCCGCCTGCCGGTCGTGGCGACGCTCGAGGAGCTCGACGAGCCTGCGCTGGTCAAGATCCTGACCGAGCCCAAGAACGCGATCACCAAGCAGTTCAAGCGCCTGTTCGAGATGGAGGGCGTCGAGCTCGAGTTCCGTCCGGACGCGCTCTCTGCGGTCGCCCACAAGGCGCTCACGCGCAAGACGGGCGCCCGTGGCCTGCGCACGATCCTCGAGCAGGTGCTGCTCGAGACGATGTTCGAGCTGCCGTCACTCGAGCACGTCAGCAAGGTCGTCGTCGACGAGGCCGTCATCAACGGCCAGGCCGAGCCCTACCTGATCTACCAGGGCAACATGCAGACGCGCGCCGTCGCTGAATAAAGCCGCGGCATCGCGCCGCGCGACACCTTGAGCCGCGGGCCTCCTGCCCGCACTTGACCGAACGGCAGCGTGGTATCACGCTGCCGTTCGACGTTTTCACGGTGTGTCATTTCTCCAGGATTCCTGATGGAAAAGCCCAGCAAGACCGCTCCGGCCACGCGTTCCGACCTTTTCGAGCTGCCGATCCTGCCGCTGCGCGACGTGGTCGTGTATCCGCACATGGTCATCCCGCTGTTCGTGGGGCGCGAGAAATCGGTGCGCGCGCTCGATGCGGCGATGGAGGGCGACAAGCAGATCCTGCTCGTGGCGCAGCGCAGCCCCGACGTCGACGAGCCGGCCCCGGGCGACCTGTACTCGATCGGCACGGTCGCGACGATCCTGCAGCTGCTGAAGCTCCCCGACGGCACGATCAAGGTGCTCGTCGAAGGCGCGTCGCGCGCCGAGATCGAAGGCTATTCCGAGCGCAACGGCCTGCTCACGGCGCGCGCGCGCGCGGTCGAGCCGGCGTACTCGCGCACCGAGCGCGAGGTCGAGGTCATCTCGCGGTCGCTGACGTCGCTGTTCGAGCAACTCGTCAAGCTGTCGCGCAAGATCCCGCCCGAGCTCATGGCGACGCTGTCCGGCCTCGAGGATCCGTCGCGTCTGGCCGACACGATCGCCGCGCATCTCTCCGTGCGCCTGCAGGACAAGCAGCAGATCCTCGAGACGCCCGACGTCGCCGACCGCCTCGAGCGCCTCATCGGCCTCGTGGACGGCGAGATCGACGTGCAGCAGATCGAGAAGCGCATCCGCGGGCGCGTCAAGTCGCAGATGGAGAAGAGCCAGCGCGAGTACTACCTCAACGAGCAGATGAAGGCGATCCAGAAGGAACTCGGCGATGCCGAGGACGCGCCGAACGAGCTCGAGGAACTGTCGCGCAAGATCGAGGCGTCGGGCATGCCGAAGCCGACGCTCGCCAAGGCGCGCGCCGAGCTCAACAAGCTCAAGCAGATGTCGCCGATGTCGGCCGAGGCCACCGTCGTGCGCAACTACATCGACTGGATGGTCGGCGCGCCGTGGAAGAAGCGCACCAAGGTGCGCAAGGACCTGCGCCTCGCCCAGGACGTGCTCGATGCCGACCACTTCGGTCTCGAGAAGGTCAAGGACCGCATCCTCGAGTACCTCGCCGTGCAGCAGCGCGTGCAGAAGATGAAGGGGCCGATCCTCTGCCTCGTCGGACCGCCCGGCGTGGGCAAGACCTCGCTCGGCCAGTCGATCGCGAAGGCGACGAACCGCAAGTTCGTGCGCATGTCGCTCGGCGGCGTGCGCGACGAGGCCGAGATCCGTGGCCACCGTCGCACCTACATCGGTTCGATGCCGGGCCGCATCATCCAGAACATGTCCAAGGCCGGCACGCGCAACCCGCTGTTCGTGCTCGACGAGATCGACAAGATGTCGATGGACTTCCGCGGCGATCCGTCGTCGGCGCTGCTCGAGGTGCTCGATCCGGAGCAGAACACGGCGTTCAACGACCACTACCTCGAGGTCGATTTCGATCTCAGCGAGGTGATGTGGATCGCGACCGCGAACTCGCTGAACATCCCGGGTCCGCTGCTCGACCGCATGGAAGTGATCCGCATCCCCGGCTACACCGAGGACGAGAAGCTCAACATCGCGCAGCGCTACCTCGTGCCCAAGCAGCTCAAGGCGAATGGCCTGCGCGAGACCGAGCTGTCGGTGGACGAGGGCGCGATCCGCGACGTGATCCGCTATTACACGCGCGAATCGGGCGTGCGCAACCTCGAGCGCGAGATCTCCAAGATCTGCCGCAAGGTGGTCAAGGAACTCAGCCTGCAGCCGGCCGACAAGGCCGCGAAGAAGGGCAAGGCCGTGGCCGCGAAGAGCAAGGTCGCGTCGAAGGCCGCCAAGGTGTCCAAGCGCAAGGGCGACCACGTGCGCGTGGATGCCGACAACCTCGACCAGTACCTGGGCGTGCGCAAGTTCAACTACGGTCTCGCCGAGCAGCAGAACGAGATCGGCCTCGTCACGGGCCTGGCCTGGACCGAGGTCGGTGGCGACCTGCTCTCGATCGAAGCCACGACGGTTCCGGGCAAGGGCAAGCTGCTGCACACGGGCCGCCTCGGCGACGTGATGCAGGAATCCATCCAGGCCGCGCTGAGCGTCGTGCGTGCACGCGTGGACATGCTCGGCGTGGATCCCGAGTTCCACCAGAAGCTCGACATCCACATCCACGTGCCCGAAGGTGCCACGCCGAAGGACGGCCCGAGCGCGGGCATCGCGATGTGCACGGCGCTGGTGTCGTCGCTCACGCGCATCCCGGTGCGCTCCGGCGTCGCGATGACGGGCGAGATCACGTTGCGCGGCCGCGTGCTGCCGATCGGTGGCCTCAAGGAGAAGCTGCTCGCCGCGCACCGCGGTGGCGTCAGCGTGGTCATCATTCCGGACGAGAACCGCAAGGACCTGGCCGACATCCCGAACAACGTCACCGAATCGCTCGACATCCGCCCGGTCAAGTGGATCGACGAGGTCCTCGACATCGCGCTCGAACGCCCCGTGTCGCCCGCCGCGCATGGCGGCGAGGCGAAGGAGGGCGTGATCGAAGGCAAGCGCGAGCCGCGCGGCGAGTCGCCCGCACGGCCACATTGACGTCCGATTTCCGCGGATCCGAAAGGGCCGCGGAGGGCCACGCCGTTTCGTTGCGTGGCCTTGGGGGCGCTGGTATAAAGGCCGGCGCCGCCATCCACCGATCACCTGCGGTGTGATCGCGGGGCTTCTCGAAGCCCTTCCCCGGAGACGTCCCCCCTCGCTCGCACAGCTGGGCCCTGTCCCCGGAACCCTTTTCCGTGTCGCCGTTTCCAAGGGAGTTTCAACCTATGAACAAGAACGAGCTCGTGTCCGCCGTTGCCGAATCCGCCGACCTGACCAAGGCCGACGCGGAGAAGGCGATCGAGGCGGTCTTCAACGTCATCAAGAAGTCGCTCAAGTCGGGCAACGACGTCGCCCTGGTCGGCTTCGGCACCTTCACGGTGCGTGAGCGCGCCGCGCGCTCGGGCCGCAACCCGCGCACCGGCGAGACGATCACGATCGAAGCGTCGAAGGTTCCCGCGTTCAAGGCCGGCAAGGGCCTCAAGGACGCCGTCAACTGACGCATGCCGGCATCGGGTGCTTAGCTCAGCGGTAGAGCGTCGCCCTTACAAGGCGAGGGTCGGGGGTTCGAAACCCTCAGCACCCACCAATGCCACCGGCGAGCCACTCGGTTACAATACCGGGCTGTCGCGCCGGGGGTAGCGGACAGGACCGGCTCCTTCCGCTGCCGATCCAGCAGGGCGCCCGCGTGGCGCCCTTGCTTTTTCCAGGCCTCGTCCACGATGGAAGAGGTGTCTCACGTCCGGTCGTGCCCCGTGCCGCGCCGGCGACGATTCCAACCAACAGGCGGTTGCATGCTCCAGGCATTACGCGAAAAAACTTCCGGTCTGATTGCGAAGATCATTCTCGGCGCGGTCATCATCGCGTTCTCGTTCTTCGGCATCGAGTCGTACTTCATCGCGCAGACCGACGACTACGTCGCGCGCGTCGGCGACAAGGAGGTCTCGCAGCAGGAGTTCCGCTCCCGCTTCGACGAATTCCGCCAGATGCAGATGCAGCGCTCGAACGGTGCGCTCGACGCCCGCTATTTCGAGTCGCCCGAGGTCAAGCGCCAGGTCCTCGACCAGCTCATCGACGAGAAGGTCATGCTCGCCGCGAACGAGCGCCTCGGCGTCGTCGTGCCGGTCGACCGCCTGCGCCAGGAGATCATGCGCATCCCGTCGTTCCAGACCAACGGACAGTTCGATCCGGCGCTGTACCGCGCCGCGCTCGCGTCGCAGGGCATGACGCCGTCGATGTTCGACGTGCGCGTGCGCGACGAGATCGCGACGCGCGAGATGCCGGTGCAGGTCGCCACGAGCGCGATCGTCACCGATGCCGATGTCGACACCTACCTGCGCCTGCGCGGCCAGCTGCGTGATTTCCGCTTCGTCGCGCTGCCGAAGGCGAGCGTCGAGGCCGGCGACATCAAGGACGAGGACATCGCCAAGTACTACACCGAGCACCAGCAGGAATTCATGATCCCCGAGGAAGTCGCGCTCGAGTACATCGACCTCGAGGCCGACACGCTCGACGTGGCGCTCACGCCCGACGAGGCGACGCTGCGCAAGCGTTACGACGACGGCAAGGCGCGCTTCGTGAGCCCCGAGCAGCGCCTCGCGTCGCACATCCTCGTCAAGGTCGGCGGCAAGGGCGGTCCCGACGACCAGAAGGCCGCGCTCGAGAAGGCCCAGAAGCTCGCCGCCGACGCGCGCGAGGGCAAGACCTCGTTCGCCGACCTCGCCAAGCAGAGCTCCGAGGACCTCGGCTCCAAGGCGCTCGGCGGCGACCTCGGCTGGATCGACAAGGAGATGACCGACCCCGCGTTCGAGGCCGCGCTGTACGCGCTCGAGAAGGGCAAGATTTCCGACCCCGTGCTGTCGGGCGAGGGCTACCACGTCATCGAGCTGCGCGACGTGCGTCCGGGTTCCACGCGCAGTTTCGAGGAGGTCCGTCCCGAGCTCGTGCGCGAGTACGGCGAGTCCGAGCGTGAGCGCGTGTACAGCGAGAAGTCGGGTCGCCTGATCGACGTCAGCTACCAGGATTCGACGTCGCTCGAGCCGGCGGCGCGAGCGGTCGGCCTCGCGGTCAAGAAGACCGGCCTGTTCTCGCGCGAAGGCGCGACCGAAGGCTTCGCCGCGAATCCCGCGGTCGTGCGCGCAGCGTTCTCCGAGCAGGTGCTCCTGCAGGGCAACAATTCCGACTCGGTCGAGATCGCGCCGAACCACATCGCGGTCGTGCGTGTCGCCGAGCACAAGCCGGCCTCGCCGAAGCCGCTCGACGACGTCCGCGACGACATCCGTCGCCGCCTCGTCGATGCCCGCGTCGTCGAGCTCGGCAAGCAGCGCGCCGATGAACTGTTCGCGCGCCTCGGCAAGGATACGCTCGACGCGATCGCGAACGAGACCGGTGGCAAGGTCGCCGACGAGAAGGGCATCGGTCGCAGCGCCGTGAACCTCGACAGCGTGCTCGTCACGGCAGTGTTCGCGATGCCGCGCCCGCAGGGCGACACGCCCGCGAACAAGCTCGTCGCGATGAGCGGGGGCGAATACGCGCTCGTGCAGCTCGACAAGGTGGTCGACGCCGATCCGAAGGCACTCGACGAGCCGACCCGCGAAGCCGCCCGCAACACGTTGCAGCAGGCCAGCGCGATGGGTCAGGTGCGCGAGTTCCTCGCCGCGCTGCGTGCCAACACCGAGATCAAGCGCGCCGAAGAGCGCATGTGATCGATCGCAGCACCGCGTGAACGAACAAGGGCCGCGCAAGCGGCCCTTGTTCGTTTCCGGATGCGCAGGCCCGCGCGTGAGCGGAACCGCCGCAGGCGATTCCGCCGTGTCCGGAGCGACGCCGATGGCGGTTGCCGAGGCCGCGTCAGGCGGCATCGACGACTCGCTCCACGGCGGAATCCGCTGCGCGGGTTCCGCCCTACCGCAGAAAACGGCTCACGCGCAGGGCGGAACCGCCACAGGCGATTCCGCCGTGTCCGGAGCGACGCCGAAGGCGGTTGCAGAGGCCGCGTCGGGCGGCATCGACGGCTCGCTCCACGGCGGAATCCGCTGCGCGGTTCCGCCCTGCCGGAGAAACGGCTCACGCGCAGGGTGGAACCGCCGCAGGCGAGTCCGCCGTGTCCTGAGCGACGCCGAAGGCGGTTGCAGAGGCCGCGTCGGGCGGCATCGACGGCTCGCTCCACTGCGGATTCCGCTGCGCGTTCCGCCCTGCCAAAGAGACGGGGCGACCCCATGCCTGCGAGCCATGCTCCGCCCACGAAAAAGGCCGCTTGCGCGGCCTTTTCCGGTATCGACGGTGTCCGATGGCCCGAGTGGATCAGAGTCCCGTCATGCCCAGCGTGTTGAAGCCGCCGTCGACGTAGGTGATCTCGCCGGTGACGCCCGAGGCGAGGTCCGAGCACAGGAACGCACCGACGTTGCCGACTTCCTCGATCGTGACATTGCGGCGCAGCGGCGAGTACTCCTCGACGAGGTCGAGCATCTTGCGGATGCTGCCCACGCCCGATGCGGCCAGCGTCTTGATCGGGCCGGCCGAGATCGCGTTGACGCGCGTGCCTTCGGGGCCGAGGTTGTAGGCGAGGTAACGCACGTTCGCCTCGAGGCTGGCCTTGGCGAGGCCCATGACGTTGTAGTTCACCACGGCGCGCTCGGCACCGAGGTAGGACAGCGTCAGGATCGAGCCGCCGCGGCCCTTCATCATCGGGCGGAAGGTCTTGGCGAGCGCGGTGAGGCTGTAGCTCGAGATGTCGTGCGCGATGCGGAAGCCGTCACGCGTGAGGTTGTCGATGAACTCGCCCTGCAGCGCCTCGCGCGGCGCGAAGCCGACCGAGTGCACGAGGACGTCGAGGCCATCCCAGTGCTCGGCGAGCGCGGCGTGCGCCTGGTCGATCTGCGCGTCGTCGGCGACGTCGAGCGGAATGACGATGTTCGAGCCGAATTCGGCGGCCGCTTCCTCGACGCGGCTCTTGAGCTTGTCGTTCTGGTAGGTGAAGGCCAGTTGTGCGCCTTCGCGGTGCATCGCGCTCGCGATGCCCCAGGCGATCGAGCGCGTACTCGCGATGCCGACGATCAGCGCGCGCTTGCCATGCAGAAATCCCATGAATCCTCCCGGCCGCGGGGCCGATGATCGGTTGTCGTGATGCGGCGCACGCGATCCGTGCCAGCGCGGCGGCGCGCATTCTACCCGAGTCGCCCGCGCCGGGCCGGCGTCCCGTTCAGGTGCCGGGGGCGTTCAGCCGCAGGCGCATGCCGATGCGCAGCACGCTGTTCGCGCGCAGTCCGTTCCATTGCAGGAGGTCGGCGACGCGTAGCGCGTAACGGCGTGCCACGCCGGACAGCGTGTCGCCCTTGGCGATGACGTGGATACGCGTGGCGGGTGTCGCCTCGGCGACGACCGCCTCCTGTCCCGGCAAGAGCACGTGGGCACCCGCATCCACCGACGCTTCGGGCTCGAGGCCGTTGGCGGCGGCGAGGACGGCGGCCGCGACCGTGGTGCTGCCGGCAAGTGCCGCGAGCGTGGTCGGTGCCTCGACGCGCTGGCTGCGCCAGTCCCGACGTGCAGGCACGGGCAGCGAGGCGATCTTCTCTTCGAACACGCGCACCTGCGTGGCCGGCATGACGAGGCGCGCGGGACCGGCGTCGCTCATGCGCGTGCGGCGTTGTCCCGCGTTGAAGCGGCGCATCGTCTCCAGCGGGATGCCGGCGAGGCGTGCGGCGATGCGCAGGTCGACGTGAGGCGTATCGACGACGGCGAGGCGATCGGACTCCGACGGCTCCGGCAACTCGACATCGAAACGCGCGGGATCGGCGACGATGCAGCCGAGCGCGAGCAGCTTGGCGAGGTGATCGTGGGTGACCGCGCTGACGCCGAGCCGGCGCAGGTGTTCGGCATCGACCGCCGCGTCCTTGTGCTTGCGCAGTTCGCGCTTGACGCGGTACTCGCCGGCATTGAACGCCATCATGCCGAGGCGCCAGTCGCCGAACTCGCGGTCGTAGCGCTCGAGCAGTTCGAGGGCGGCGCGCGTCGACTCGATCGCATCGAGGCGCGCGTCGTAGTCGTTCGCGATCACGAGGCCGCGGCCGCGTGCGGTATCGGGCATGAGTTGCCACATGCCGTACGGACGACGCGACTCCCCGGCGGTGGGCTGGTAGTGGCTCTCGACGTACGGCAGCAGGGCGAGTTCGCCGGGCAGGTCGCGGCGTTCGACCTCGTCGAGCACGAGCAGCAGGAACGGCATCGCAGGTTCCCACGTCGCCGCGAAGCGTGCGGGGTTGCGCGTGTAGAGGCGGGCCTGACGTTCGACTTCGTCGCTGTAGTCGCACCCCGGCATCGCGCGGCGCGTGCGCAGGCGTTCCCACGGAGAGCGTTCGACGGCTGGCTCCGGAGCGGTCTGCGCGACGGGCTTCGCAGGCGTGCGTGGCGCCGTCGGCGCGGGACGCGTGGCTTCCGTGACGGACGGCGGCGCGCCACCGGGGCGCGTCGTCGCGCACGCGGCGAGCGCGAGAGCGAGGGCACCCGCGAAGGCGCCCTGCAACGAACGGTGTCGGATCATCGGTTCGGATCCCGCCAGGCGTCCTTGCGTGCGCGCAAGGCGGCGAAGCGCGCGACGCGGGCCTCGTGATCGCCGCCCGCGATCGCGAGCGCCTCCACGAGCGCCGGCGCATCGGTGCGCAGGAAGGGATTGCAGGCGTGCTCGCCGGCCATCGTCGAAGGCAGCGTCGGGAGCCCCTGCGCGCGCGTCGCGACCGCTTCGTCGTGGCGCGCACGCAGGGCCGCATTGTCCGGATCGACCTCGAGCGCGAAGCGCGTGTTCGCCACGGTGTACTCGTGCCCGCAGCACACCAGCGTCTCGGCCGGCAGGGCCGCGAGCCGCTCGAGCGAGGCCAGCATCTGGGCCGCCGTGCCTTCGAACATCCGCCCGCAGCCGGCGCTGAACAAGGTGTCGCCGCAGAACAGCAGGCCGTGACCGAAGAAGGCGACGTGCGACGTCGTGTGACCGGGCACCGCGATGACGTCGAAGCCGAGCGCGGGGGCGCCGATCACGACATGCTCGCCGTCATGGACGCGGCGCGTCGCGGTCGTGATGCGCGCATCGTCGGGCGCGATCACGGCGACGTCACCGCCTTCGCGGAGTTCCGCGATGCCGGCGGTGTGGTCGGGGTGGTGATGGGTGACGAGGATCGCGCGCAGGCGCAGCCCTTCGCGTTCGAGCACGGCGCGCACGGGCGCGGCCTCGCCGGGGTCGACGACGATCGCGTCGCCGGCGGCATCGGCGAGCAGCCACACGTAGTTGTCCGAAAGGGCCGGTATCGGCCTCGGGCGGAGGGCGTCCATCCGCCGACTATAGCCGCCGTGCGGAGGTCGCCGGCAAGTGCCGGGGCGGTCGCCGTGCCTGTCGGGCATCGGCCCGGCGCGCTAGACTGGCGCGTCGGCCGCGTTCCGCGGCCTCGTCCCATGGCGTCTCGTCCACGATGCAGCCGGTTTCCGAAAACGTCTTCGCACTCAACGAGATGCAAGGGCTTCTTGATCATGAATGGGAGCTCGTCCGCACGCAGGCCGCGCGGTCGATCGCGGGCAGTGTGCTGGTCGTCGATCCGGCCGGCGTCGGCAAGGCGCCGCCGCTCGACGGTCGTGCCACGCTGACCCATGTGCATGCGTCCTCGCGTGGCCTCGCCGGCGACCTGCGTGGCGCCCCCGATCGTCTGCCGATGCCCGACGACAGCGTCGCGCTCGTGATCGTGCGCCATGCGCTCGAGGGCTTGCCGCACGACAGCGGGCTCGAGCGCGAGCTCGCACGCGTGCTGGAACCGGGCGGCACCTTGCTGCTGTTCGGCCTCAACGCGTTGAGTCCGTGGCGGCTGCTGTGGCTGCGCCCGTCGCGACGCGGCCTGCGCGCGCCGAACCTGCGCAGCGTCGCGCACGCACGCCGCACGCTCGAGCGCCTCGGTCTCGAGGCGACCACGCCGCACTACCTCGGCGGCACGTGGCCGCGACGCCAGCTGCCGCCGGCTCGCAAGGACGGCACGATCGGGTCGCGCTGGCAGGGCGCCTGGATGCTGGCCGCACGCAAGCAGGGTGGCACGTTGCTGCGCATGACGCCGTGGCCGCCGCGCCGCGTCGCGATACGGCCGGCGATCGCGCAGCCCTCGACGTGGCGGGCCTGCGCATGAGCGGCGAGGTACGCGTGGACCTGTTCACCGACGGTGCCTGCCTCGGCAATCCCGGCCCCGGCGGATGGGGCGCGTTGCTGCGTTTCGGCGATCGTGAGCGCGAGCTCAGCGGCGGCGAGGCGCAGACCACCAACAACCGCATGGAGCTCATGGCGGCGATCGCCGGACTCGAGGCGCTGCGCAAGCCATGCGTGGTCGAGCTGACCACCGATTCGCAGTACGTCATGCGCGGCATCGAGGAATGGCTGCCGCGCTGGATCGCCAAGGGCTGGCGCACGGCCGGCGGCGAGCCGGTCAAGAACCGCGACCTGTGGGAGCGCCTCGCGGCTGCGCGTACCCCTCACAAGGTCACGTGGCGCTGGGTCAAGGGCCATGCCGGCCACGTCGAGAACGAGCGCGTCGACCGCCTCGCGCGCGACGCCGCGATCGCGGCGCGCGACGGCACGGCGGTGACGCCATGAGGCAGGTCGTCTTCGATACCGAAACGACCGGCCTCGAGGTCCACAAGGGTCACCGCCTCATCGAGATCGGCTGCGTCGAACTGCTCGAGCGCCGCCAGAGCGGTCGCACGTTCCACTGCTACCTCAATCCGGGCAGGCCGGTCGACGAGGGCGCGCGTGCGGTCCACGGCATCTCCGACGAATTCCTCGCCGACAAGCCGCGCTTCGCCGACGTCGCTGCCGAATTCCTCGCCTTCATCGAAGGCGCCGAGCTGATCGCGCACAACGCCTCGTTCGACGTCGGCTTCATCGACGCCGAGCTCGCGTTGCTCGATGCGGGCCTCGGTCGCCTGCGCGACCGCAACGCGGTCCTCGACACGCTCGCGCTCGCGCGCGAGAAGTATCCGGGACAGCAGAACAGCCTCAATGCGCTGTGCAAGCGCCTCGGCGTGAGCAACAGCCACCGCGAGCTGCACGGCGCGCTGGTCGACGCCGACCTGCTCGCCGATGTCTACCTCGCGATGACCGCGGGCCAGGGCGCGCTGGGTTTCGGCAGCGAGGTGGTCGTGGAGACGCGGCGCGGCCTCGCTGGCGCAGGCGTGCGCCCCAGCGCCCCGCTGCGCGTGCTGCGGGCCTCGCCGGCCGAGCTCGAAGCCCACGCCGGCCGTCTCGCCGCGATCGCCAGGGCCTGCAAGTCGGGCAGCGTCTGGGCCCGTCTCGAGGCCCCTGAGCCGCTCGCCGGGGACGCCGCGATGTAGTGCATAATGCCGGCGGGGACGATTGACCCGAACGTGAATCCGATGGGATAGCCACGGGGAGAATATCGATGAGGCGTTGCGCGTTTGCGTTGCTTGCCATCGTGTTCGTGTTGCGTGCCGGCGCCGCATTCGCCGCCACATCGGCGGTCGCCGAGATCGAGGCGCATCGCCATCTCGGCGTCGCCAGCTGCAGCAACAGTGTCTGCCACGGTGCATCGCAGCCGTTCCGCGACTCCAACGTCGCGCAGAACGAGTTCGCGATCTGGCAGGAGTTCGATCCACACGCCAAGGCGTACCAGACGCTGACCAATGCGACCTCGGCGAGCATCGCGCGCAAGCTCGGCATCGGCGATGCGACCAAGGCCAAGATCTGCCTCGACTGCCATGCCGACTCGATCGCCGAGGACAAGCGCGGCGAGCGTTTCCAGCTCTCCGACGGCGTCGGCTGCGAGTCCTGCCACGGTGGCGCCGAGCTCTGGCTCAACGCGCACGCCGATCGCAGCGTGACCCACGCCGACAACGTCGCCAAGGGCATGTACCCGACCGACAAGCCGGTCGAACGCGCGGAGCTGTGCCTGTCGTGCCACATGGGCACGAAGGACCGCATGATCACGCATCGCATCATGGGCGCCGGTCATCCGCGCCTGTCGTTCGAGCTCGACACCTTCACGTGGCTCAACCCGCACTACAAGATCGGCGAGGCCTGGAACAAGCGCAAGGGCGAGTGGAACGGCGTGCGCGACTGGGCGGTCGGGCAGGGCGTCGCGGCGGGCAACCTACTCGATCTCGTCGTCGACGAGAAGGCCGGCTGGCAGGGCATCTTCCCCGAACTCGTGCTGTTCGACTGCCACGCCTGCCACAAGGTCATGTCGGCGAACCGCTGGGGTCCGCGCCAGGGCACTGGCCTGGGTCCGGGCGTCGTGCGCCTCAACGATGCGAACCTGCTCATGTTCCGCCACGTGCTCGCGCCGGTCGACAAGGCCGCCGCGGCACGCGTGCTCGAGCAGACGCGCGCGCTGCACAAGGCGACCACGCAGAGCCGCAGCGACACGTTCGCCGCCGCGCGTCGCCTGCGCGCGACGCTCGATGGCCTGCTGCCGCAGGTCGCGGGTTTCGCCTACGGACCCGAGAGCCTCGATCCGATCCTCGCGAGCATCGAGGCCGATGCGAAGCGCGGCGAATACCGCGACTACGCCTCGGCCGAGCAGGTCGCTATGGCGGCGCAGTCGGTCGTCGTCGCGTTCGAGAACGACGGCAAGCTCGACGCGGAGAAGACCAAGACCCTGCGTGCGCGCCTCGACGGTCTCTACGACGTGCTCAAGAACGAGGATGCCTACTCGCCGCAGCGTTTCACGACGGCGCTCGCGGCATTGAGAGCGGTCGCGCCGTAGCCCTCAATCACGGGGCGGCGTGACCCCGGACGCGTAGGGCGGAACCGCCGCAGGCGATTCCGCCGTGGACGGTATCGTCGCCACACGCTTGCGGAGGCTGCCGCCACGCACCACCACGCATGGCGGCGCAATCCGCTGCGCGGGTTCCGCCCTACCCAAGCTCACTCTCGATGCGCGCCAACGCCTCACCCGTAGGGCGGAACCGCCGCAGGCGATTCCGCCTTGGCGATGCGATGCGTCCGGAAAGAAGCCGCCGCTCAGCGGCGGCGCACGAGCACGACCGTGACGTTGTCCGATCCACCGCCGTCGAGTGCGGCGAGGATGAGCTGGTCGACGCATTCCTGCGCGGACAGTTCCGAGCGCGCGAGGATTGCGGCGATCTCGGCGTCGCCGACTTCCTCGGTGAGGCCGTCGCTGCACAGCAGGATCTGCGTACCGGGCAGGAACTCGCCGCGCACGGTCTCCACGCGCAGCGACTGCGGATCGGTCACGCCGAGCGCCTGCGTCACGACATTGCGGTGCGGGTGGCTGCGCGCCTGCTCGACCGTGATCGCGCCCTGGTCGATGAGCTCCTGCACGTAGGAATGGTCCTGCGAGATCTGCTTGAGCCCGCCGTTCCACAGGTAGACGCGGCTGTCGCCGACCCACGCGATCTCGAACTCGCTGTCGCCGACGAGTCGCATCGTCGCGATCGTCGTGCCCATCGGCAGCGCTTCGCTGCGACGGTTCGAGTGGCGGATGATTTCCTCGTCGGCGAGCTGCACCGCGCGCACGAGCGGCGTGCCCTTGCCGATCTCGCCGACGAGCGTGTCGCGGGCGATCGCGCTGGCGACCTCGCCGTGCTCGTGACCGCCCATGCCGTCGGCGACGAGCCACACGCCGAGGTCGGCATCCGCGTAGTACGTGTCTTCGTTGTGCTCGCGGCGCAAACCGACGTGGGTGCTGTGGCCGAATTCGATCATGCGCGATGGGCGAGCCTGATGAGGGGTTGCCAGGAAAGCACTGGACGCCCCGACCCCTGGGGCTCCGCCTGGAGGCACGGCATCATGCCGCGCACGGCGGGGCCGGCGCAAGGTTCGGTCTTCCGGGGCCTTGTGCGGCGCGGCAGGAGCGGGTTCCGCCATCGTCGGGCACGTCGCGGCAGGGCGCGCGTAAGGGCATCGGATCGTCGGTGCGTGAATCGATGCGCGACGTGGTGCCGCGCGGCCTCGCGCGCGGCCGTCTCACGAGGCGCTTCAGGCCTTCGCGGACGTGCATTCGTCGCGACATGCTGCCGCAGCGTCGTACATGGCGATCGCCCGCGTGGCGTTGCGTGGATGCTGCCTCGGGCACGCGTGCTTCGCCCACATGGGGCACGCAGGTCCGTGATGCCAAAGGAAAACGGACGTATGGACGTCCATCCTTTCATCCGCAACGAAGGCACGGTTACGGCACCGTAACGCCTCCGGCGTGAATGTGCATATCAGCGAATGGAACTTCGGATGCCGCGGTGCAGCACCTAGTCTCGCCGGCGACGGGTCACGGAACGTGCGTTCCACGCACCGGCCATCGCGCTCCATGCGCCGGCCGATCTCCGCATGACGAGCCCGTCCATGGCGTGCATGCCGGCACGCGCGATCGAAAGGGGCAGCGGGTGCACAAGCGGGTTTCCGTGCGAGTCGGACAACAGGAGGTTGTTGCGAAGAAGGCCAGGACATCGTCATTCCATCCCACGCCGCTCGCGCTCGCGCTGGCCGGTGTATTCGCCGCGCTGCCGCAGGCGCAGGCGCAGCAACCTGCCGCCCCCGATGGCACCGGCACCGAGCTCAATCCGATCGTCGTGGTCGGCTCGCGCAGTGGCCAGGCCACCGCCCTCGAGGCCAGTGCGCCGATCCAGGTGGTCAGCGGCGAGGAGCTCTCGGGCACCGGCTCGCGCACGCTCAGCGAGGCGCTGCAGAAGACCGTGCCGTCGTTCCACTTCCCGACGTCGGCGCCGTCGTCGAACGCGGCGAGCTTCGTCAAGGGCGTGGCGCTGCGTGGACTCGCCGCCGACGAGACGCTCGTGCTCGTCAACGGCAAGCGCCGCCACGCCTCGGCCCAGCTCAACGCCTCGAGCGGCGCGACCAAGGGTGCGCAGACCGTCGACCTCAACAGCATTCCGATCAGCGCGATCGAGCGCGTCGAGGTGCTGCTCGACGGTGCCTCGGCGCAGTACGGATCCGACGCCGTCGCCGGTGTCGTCAATATCGTGCTCAAGGATCGCGCGCAAGGCGGCGAGATCGGCGTGGCCAGCGCGCGCTACGACCAGGGCGACGGCGAGACGTACAACATCGACGGCAACGTCGGCTTCACGCTGCCGGGCGACGGCTTTCTCACGGTCGCGTTCGACGCCTGGGACATCGGCCGCACGCGCCTGTCGGTACCCGACACGCGTCGCATGTACTTCCCGAACGATCCGCGCGAAGCGAGCTACCCGAACCGTGACTGGTTCTACGGCAGCGGCGCGAGCGAGCGCCAGAACCTGTTCTTCAACGGCGAGACCACGCACGGCGGCGTGACGTTCTACGGCTTCGGCAGCTACGGCCAGCGCAAGGACGAAGGCTTCGGCAACCTGCGCCAGCCCAACTCCGACCAGACCGTGCGTGGCCTGTTCCCCGACGGTTTCCAGCCGTGGCTCGACATCGATTCGACCGACGCCTCGGCGACGTTCGGCCTGCGCTGGACGTCGGAGCGCGCGGGTGACTTCGATCTCAGCGGCACCTGGGGCCGCAACCGCGTCGAGAGCATCGTCTCCAACACCAACAACGCGAGCCTCGGCCTCGACAGCCCGACGCGCTTCGACACCGGCGACCTGCTCAACGAGCAGTCGGGCCTCAACCTCGACTGGACGCGCGCGTTCACCCCGGGCTTCCTGTCGGCGCCGCTGCAGGTGGCGGGCGGCCTGACGTACCGCCACGAGGCCTACGAGGTGTTCGAGGGCGATTACGGTTCCTGGGCCAACGGCGGGGTGCCGATCCTCGACGGTCCGAACGCGGGCAACGTCTCGACACCGGCCTCGCAGGGCTTCGGCGGCTTCTCCCCCGACGACGCCGGCCGCCTATCGCGTAACGTCTACGGCGCCTACCTCGAGGCCGAGAACGACCTCACCGAGAAGCTGCGCATCACCGTGTCCGGGCGCGTCGAGGACTACTCGGACTTCGGCTCGACGCGCAACGGTCGCCTCGCGCTGCGCTACGCGTTCACGCCGACGCTCGCCTGGCGTGCGAGCGCAGGCACGGGCTACCGCGCACCGTCGCTCGGCCAGTCGGCGTATTCGCGCACGATCCCGAACATCACCAACGGCGTGCTCGCGACGAACCGCCTCGCACGCGTCGACAGTGCGGTCGCGCGCGCGCTCGGTGCGACCCCGCTGACGCCCGAGGAATCGGTCAACGTGTCGACCGGTCTCGTGTGGACGCCGACCGACCGCTTCTCGGCGACGGTCGACGTCTACCGCATCACGATCGACG
Organism: Lysobacteraceae bacterium PS02065; assembly: GCA_029959555.1. Lineage (GTDB taxonomy): Bacteria > Pseudomonadota > Gammaproteobacteria > Xanthomonadales > Rhodanobacteraceae > Dokdonella. The sequence goes on from JASCPI010000024.1 coordinate 61,301, forward strand.
ACCGCATCGTGCTGTCGGAGACGCTGACCGGCGCACTCGTGCGCCAGGTGCTCACCGACGCGGGCTTTCCGACTTACTCGGGCGCGCAGTACTTCACCAACGGCGCCGACACGCGCACGCGCGGCATCGATGCGACGGCACGCTACTCGCTGCGCTTCGCCGGCGACCAGCGCCTCGACCTCAGCGCCGGCTACAACTGGAACGAGACGCACATCACCGGACGCAAGCCGACGCCGGCTGTGCTCGCGGGCAGCGGCCTCGCGCTGATCGGCCGGGAATCCTCGGCGCTGATCGAGGAGGCCAACCCGCGCTCGTTCTCGCGCATCGCCGCCGACTACTCGGTCGGCCGCTTCGACGCGAGCTTCTCCGCGGTGCGCTACGGCCAGTACCAGACGCGCCACACGAGCAACGCGGCGCTCGACCAGACCTTCGATCCGCAGGTCGTCGTCAATCTCGGTGCCGGCGCGCGCCTGTCCGAGCGGTTCAAGGTCTCGCTCGGCGTCGACAACGTGTTCGACAGCCATCCCGACGCGGTCATCCCGGCGCTGCGCAATCCGGTCGTCGCGCTGTACTCGGGCCTGTCGCCCGAGGGCGGTGGCGGACGTCTGTACTACGCGCGCCTCGACACCTCGTTCTGATCCCGAACCCTCATTCTTCCGGAAGACCACGCATGAAGACTTCGCTCGTGCTCGCCCTCGCCGCGACCCTCGCGGCCACCGTATCGCTGCCGCGCGACGCGGCGGCCGAAACCCTCACGCCCGTGCGCGAGCACGTCACGCCGGCCGTGCGCAAGGATGTCGTCGCCGCGATCGATGCGTGGCGCGAGGCCGTCGTGCGCCAGGATCGCGCCGCGCTCGAACGCGCCTACCACGACGATCTCAGCTACGGCCACACCGACGGCGGCGTGCTCACCAAGAAGCAGCAGATCGACCGCACGATCTCGCCCGACCGCGATTTCACCGCGGTCGACGTGACCGACCTCGCCGTGCGCGCCTACGGCGACGTCGCCTACGTGACCGGCACGTACACGTTCCACGTCAAGCCGAAGGGCGAGGCCGTGCGCCTCGCCGTGCTGCCGGGGCTCGACGTGTGGACGAAGGGTCCGCAAGGCTGGCAGCTCGTCGCACGCCAGCTCACGCGCAAGCCGCAGTGAGGAACGCGATCATGACCACGCCATCCTCCCGCATCCCGTCGTTCCGTCGCACGCTTCTCGCCGCGGCACTCGTGCTCGCCTCGTCGCTCGGCCACGCCGCCGATACGGCACCGGACCTGCAGGCGCGTGCCGACGCGCTGCAGAAGCGCATCACCAGCCTCGACAACCACCTCGACATCCCGTTCGATTTCGACAGCGGCGACCTCGACGCGACGCGCGACGGCGCCTCGCAGTTCGATCTCGCCAAGGCCGCGCGCGCACCGCTCAAGGGTGCGGTCATCGCGATCTTCGTGCCGCAGGCCGCGCGCACGCCCGACGGCGTGCGCGAGACCAACGAGAAGGCGCAGCGCAAGCTCGCGATCCTGCAGGGCATCGCGTCGGCGCATCCCGACAAGGCCGCGATCGCGGGCTCGCCCGACGAGCTCGAGCGCATCGAGGCCTCGGGTCGCTTCGCGATCGTGCCGGCGATCCTCAACGCGCAGTTCATCGGCAAGGACCTCGCGCAGCTCGATGCCTGGCACGCGAAGGGCGTGCGCATCGTCGGCTTCACCCACAACGGCAACAACGACCTCGCCGACTCGTCGCGCCCGAACCTGCTGCGCGGCGATCGCCTCGGCGAGCACGGCGGCCTGTCGCCGCTCGGCAAGCAGGCCGTCGCGCGCCTCAACGACCTCGGTGTCGTCATCGACGTCTCGCAGCTCTCGGCCGCCGCGCTCGCGCAGGTGCTCGCGACGACGCGCGCACCGGTGGTCGCGACGCATTCCAATGCGCGCGCGATCATCGACCACCCGCGCAACCTCGACGACGCGCAGCTGCTCGCGATCCAGCGCAACGGTGGCGTGGTCGCGGTCAACGCGTACAGTTCGTGGGTGCGCCCGTTGCCGAAGGAGGCGATCGACAAGCTCAACGCGATCCGCCGCGAGCACGGCGTGCCCGAGGAACCCGGCATCGCCGGCGTGCAGCCGCTGACGGAGAAGGGCGTCAAGGTGCTCACCGCCGAGCAGTTCGAGCGCTACAGCAAGGCATTCCACGCGGTCACCGGTGCGGCGGCGTACCGCGCGACGCTTGCCGAGTACGTCGACCAGATCGACTACGTGGTCGGCAAGATCGGCGTCGACCACGTCGGCATCTCGTCCGACTTCAACCACGGTGGCGGCGTGACCGGCTGGAACGACGTCGGCGAGTCGGCGCACGTGACCGCCGAACTGCTCAAGCGCGGCTACAGCGAGGCCGACATCGCCAAGCTGTGGGGCGGCAACTTCCTGCGCGTCTGGGCCAGGGTGCAGTCGCTCGCGAAACCCGCGACGTGAGCGCGACGTCGCTCGATCGACGGCGCGTCCTCGGCCTGCTCGGCACGTCGCTGCTCGCGGCGGGCTGGGGCCGCCACGTGCTCGCGGCGCGGCCGTCGCGCAAGGTCGTCGTGGTCGGCGCCGGCATCCTCGGTGCCGCGATCGGCTACGAACTCGCGCGCCGCGGCGCCGAGGTGACGATCCTCGAGAAGGCGAAGCCGGCCGCGGGCACCACCGGCGATTCGTTCGCTTACCTCAACGCCTCGACCAAGTCGTCGTCGAAGCCGTACTTCGACCTCAACGCGTTCGGCCTCGCCGGCTGGCGGCGCTGGCAGCACGAGGCCGGTGCCGAACTGCCGCTGCAATGGGGCGGTGCGGCCTACTGGCGCGACGACGAAGAAGCCTCGGCGAAGCTGCAGTCGACCCTGCGCATCGTGCAGGGCTGGGGCTACGGCGGCGAGCGCATCGATGCCGACGACCTGCGCCGCCTCGCGCCGAAGGTCGTGCCCGGCAAACTCGTCTCGGGCGCGTTCTACGACGAGGAAGGCGCGGTCGACCCGGTCGGCGCGGTCGACGCGCTGCTCGATCGCGCCAAGCGCCTCGGTGCGGTCGTGCGCCATCCGGTCGATGTCACCGGCTTCCTCGTCGACGGCGGCCGCGTGCGCGGCGTGCGTACGCGCGACGGCGACGTCGGCGCCGATGCGGTCGTGCTCGCCGCGGGGCTCGGCAGCCAGGCGCTCGCGCAGTCGCTCGATGTCGCGTTGCCGCTGACCGCGTCGCAGGGCGTGCTCGTGCACACCGCGCCGCAACCGCGCCTGCTCGATGTCGTCGTGTTCTCGCCGCGCAGCACGATCCGGCAGACCCGCGACGGCCGCATCGTCAGCAGCAGCGGCCACGAAGGTTCGGCCAGCGCCGGCACGCCCGAGGAGCAGGGGCGCCGCATCCTCGGCGCGGCCGCGCGCGTGCTGCCGCAGGTGGCCGATGCGCGCATCGAACGCGTGAGCTTCGGCCAGCGCGTGCTGCCGTCCGACACGTTCCCGGTCCTCGGCTTCGCGCCGAAGGTCGCACAGCTCTACGTCGCCGTGACCCACAGCGGCATGACCCTCGCCCCTGCGATCGGCCGCTTCGCCGCGCAGGAAATCCTCGACGGCATCGCGATCGAGGCGCTCGCGCCATTCCGGCCGGGGCGGTTCGGGTAGAACATGGTGTCCATGAAGGGTGGGATCTCGCGGGCCTCCGAGCGACGATGTGTGTCGAGCCCGACGACGCGGAGTCGCGTATACTCCGCGCCCCACGCCGAAGTGGTGGAATGGTAGACGCGACGGACTCAAAATCCGTTTCTGGCAACAGAGTGTGGGTTCGAGTCCCACCTTCGGCACCATGGATGTCCCGAGAAGCCCCGCCTTGTGCGGGGCTTCGTCGTTCCGCGCGCCGAGCGTGAGCCACGGTCGGCAAGGTGTTTCGATCGTGCTCGTGTTCGACGTTGGGCTGGCATCGGCTTCGAGTGGCGTCGGACCGGCGCTCCAACGTCTTCGCATCCTCGGGCGATGACGCACGTCGCGGACATCGGCCCTCGAGGTCGTCGGCCAGCCAGTCGCAGAATCACTCCGCCCCGTGGTTGGAGTGAATCGGATTCTTCGAACCAGATCGTGCCCTGTTGAGGACGTGCGGCGGCGCGACGCATGACCGGGCACTACCTCATAATCGGGCCATGGGAAGGGGAATGTCGTACCGGCCGGACATCGAAGGGTTGCGCGCGATCGCGATACTGCTCGTCGTGATGGCGCACGCCCGGGTACCGTGGATGGCCGGAGGGTTCATCGGCGTCGACGTCTTTTTCGTTCTTTCGGGCTATCTCATCACGAGCCTCCTGCGCGCAGAGATCGAGGCCTCGGGGCGTGTCGATTTCATCGCGTTCTATGCGCGCCGCTTCCGCCGGCTCGCGCCGTCGCTCTGCCTGGTGCTGGTCACCACGCTGGTCGCGGCGTTCTTCGTGCTTTCGCCGGCAGAAACGCATCCGCAGTCGAAAGCGGCTGGTGCTGCGGCGTTGTGGGGGGCCAATCTCCACTTCATCTTCGCGGGGCAGGGCTATTTCGACCCCTCTGCCGAATCCAACCTGTTCCTGCACCTCTGGTCACTGGGCGTCGAGGAGCAGTTCTACCTTGTCTGGCCGGTGCTGGTCGCACTTGCGGCATCCAGAATGCGCGGCGTCATGATCGCCGTCGCGGTGGGCAGCTTCGCGCTCTCGCTCCGGCTGAGCCACGAGGCGCCGACCTTCGCCTTCTACATGATGCCGACGCGTGCTTGGCAATTCGCCGTGGGCGCATTGATGGTCGGTACGACGCTTCCGAAAGGGTACGGCTGGGCTGGACTGTCGACGGTCGTGGGGAGCGCCTTGCTGATCCAGCCGGACGATGTGTTTCCCGGGTTGTGGGCGCTTCTACCGACCCTCGGCACGGCAGCGATCCTCGCTGCCGGCGGCGTGTCCGTGTTGACGCATCCACGCGTGCAGGCGCTCGGAACGGTGTCCTACAGTCTGTATCTATGGCACTGGCCGATCCTGCTGCTCGGGGATCGCGTCGCCGCCGACGTGCCGGAGGGGCCTCGGCGGCTGCTCATGGTGCTGATCTCGCTGGCGCTCGCTGCAGCGACCTACTGGCTCATCGAGCGACCGATCCGGCGCGTGCGCATCGACAGGCCAGGCCGGCTGGTCGCCGTGGTTTCGGCGGTGCTCGCGCTTTTCAGCGTCGGCATGTTCACATGGGCCTACCAGACCGACGATTCTTACCGTCAGTCACTCGCCAAGCAGTTGCCCGAGATCTACCAGCGCGGGTGCGATAGCTACACGACGGATGACATCGTGAAGCCGTGCGAGGCCGGCGATCCGTCGGCCCAGCGAACGGCGGTCCTCATCGGCGACAGCATCGGGATGCAGTGGTATCCCGCCGTGTCCGAGGCATTCACGCGGGAAGGTTGGCGGCTCGTCGCACTCACCAAGTCGGCCTGTCCGATGGTCGATGAGCCGGTCTACCACCACGGATCACGCGATCGTTTCCTGTTGTGCGAATCGTGGCGCGACAAGGCATTGGACGTCGTCGTGGCAATGAAGCCCGATCTGGTCGTGTTCGGGTCAAGCCATGTCTATGCGTTCGACGATGCGCAGTGGCGTGAGGGCTCCTCGCGAGTGATGACGCGGCTGCGCGATGCCTCCGCTCATGTCGTGCTCATCGAGTCCACGCCTCGCTTGGCCATCGACGTATTCGCATGTCTGCAGTCGGGCGGGGCGTGTGGGAGCCCGCCAGACAGTGCCGCTCTGTCCCGCGTGTTCGAACTTCAGCGCGCAGTGGCTGGCCCCTTGGGTGTCCGCTCGATGAGCATGAACGACCTGATCTGCCCACGCGGACGTTGTGAAGCCATGCAAGGCGGTGAGATCGTCTACCGCGACCGGCAACACCTCACAGCGGCTTACGTGAAGACGTTGGCAGGCGAGTTCGGGACGCGGGTGCGTCGATAGGCGAAGCGTGCTCCGGCCATCGCCCTCGCCGTCGCGGAAGGCGATGTGCCTGTCGCGGCTCCGGCCAACGATCCTCGGAATGATCGGCGCGCCTGCGAGGGCGTCGCAACGCAGGCGCGAGTACCCTCATCTCCCGGGGGCGTTCGCGCTCCGTGCGGGTTCAGTGCGTGCGGTCCAGCGAGAGCTGGCGCTGGTCGCGGCCGTACCAGTTGTCGCCGACCGGCTTGAACACCGAGCACGAGGTCATCGAACCGCGATAGATGTGCAGCGACACGGCGACGCCGTCGTCGCTCGGGTTGCGGATCGTGTGGTACTCGTGCGGCGGGATCAGGCTGCCGGCCGAGCCGGGGCCGGCCAGCGTGGTGCCGCGCGGCTCGAAGCGGTAGCGGCCTTCGGCCTGCTCGACGAGCTCGTACGGGGTGACCTCGATCTGGCCGTGCCAGACGCCTTCGACGCACCACATGCCGGCATGGTCGTGGATCGCGGTGCCTTGGCCCGGGCCCCAGGTCATCGCGATGACGCTGTAGCCGAATTCGTCGCTGCGGTAGATCTCGCGGCGCGCGTAGTGGTCGTCGACCGCCTCGTAGACGCAGCCGGGCAGGCGCACGTTGTCGTCGCGGATGAGGCGGCACAGGCTGTTGCGCAGTGCGTCGGTGATCGCGGTGGCGCAGTCGTTGCGCACGGCGGCGTCGAGCGTGTCGACGAAGTGGCGCGAACCGGGGAAATCGAGTGCGAGCATGCGGCGGGGTCCTCGCGGAATCGGGTGCCGGCGCGGGGCCGGAAGGTGACCCGATTCTACAGCGCCCCCAGGAACCGCGCGATCGCGGCGCCGAAGCGCTCGAGGTCGACGAGGAACGCGTCGTGGCCTTGCGGGCTGTCCAGCGCGACGAAATCGACCGTCGTGCCGCCCGCGGCGAGGCCGTCGGCGATCTCCTGCTGCTGCGAGAGCGGGAACAGGATGTCGGTCTCCACGCCGATCACGAGCGCGCGCTCGACACCGAGCCCGGCCAGCGCGGTGCGCGCGTCGCCGCCGCCGTGTTCGGCGATGTCGAACCAGTCGCTCGCGCGCGACAGGTACAGGTAGCTGTTCGGATCGAAGCTGCGCACGAAACGGCGCGCATGGCCTTGCAGGTAGGACTCGATCTCGAACTCGGCGCCGAACGGATCGTCTTCGCGGCGCTCGGCGTCGAGGCGGATGCGTGCGAAGCGGCCGACCCATTCCATCGCCGAGCGGTACGTGATCACGCCGAGCTTGCGCGCGATGCTCATGCCGGCTTCGGGGTAGCGTTCATCATCGTAACGGCCTTCGTCCCACTGCGGGTCGAGGCGGATCGCCTCGCGCTGCAGGGAGCGGATCGCGATCGCGAACGGCTGCGCCTGCGGCGCGGTCGAGATGCTGATGTGGGTGCGCGCGCAACCGTGGTGCTGGGCGAGATGGGCGAGCGCGGTCATGCCGCCCATCGAGTTGCCGAGCAGGCAGGCGAGGCGCGCGATGCCGAGCGCGCGCACGAGATCCTGCGCGGCGTTGGCGGCGTCCTCGAGCGTGAGGTCGGGAAAGTCGAGGCGGTAGGTCTCGCCGGTCGCCGGGTTGATCGAGGCCGCGCCGGTGGAGCCCTTGCAGCTGCCGAGCGTGTTGACGCAGACGACGAACCAGCGGTCGGTGTCGATCGCGAGCCCGGGGCCGATCATGCCTTCCCACCAGCCCGGCGACGGATCCTCCACGTTCGAGGCTGCGTGTGCGCCCGGCGACAGGCCCGTGTGGACCAGGATCGCGTTGTCGCGCGCGGCCGAGAGTTCGCCCCAGGTCTCGTAGGCGAGGCGCGCGTCGACGAGCGCACCGCCGCGCTTCATCGGGAACGGCGACGGCAGCGCGTGCCAGCGCCGGGCATCGGCGACCGCTTCGGTCATGGCACGCGGCTGTCGATGGCGAGATCGATCGGTTCGCGGCGCGTCACGTCGATCGGCGTCGACAGCACCTGCAGGTCGCCGCTCTGCGCCATCGCGTTGCCGCTGCGCGAGATGCGCGCGCCGACGATCACCTGCGGGAACATCGACAGCTTCATCGACGGCATCATGCCCATCGTGTCGTCGAGCGTGACCGTGAGCGGCAGCGCGCTGGCAGGGCCGCGATGGATCGCGAGCGGCATCGGCGGGCCATTGGCGGCGCGCGCGAAGATGTACAGCGTGCCGTCGGCGGGCACCTCGGCGGCGAGCTTCGGATCGAGCGTGACGCGCACGGTCAAGCGCGGGCCATCGCCGCTGGCGGGCGCCGTCGTGTCGTTCGCCGGTGCGGCCGGTGGCGTCGCCGCCGCGACGGGCGGTGCGGCCGCGGGAGCGACGTCGCCGAGGCCGCCCACGCGCAGCGCCTCGG
>JASCPI010000025.1 GCA_029959555.1 Lysobacteraceae bacterium PS02065
GTCCGCGCGCGGGTGTGCGGTGTGCGGTGTGCGGTGTGCGGTGTGCGGTGTGCGGTGTGCGGTGTGCGGTGTGCGGGAAATGATGCACGCGCCGTGAGGGATCACGCGCGGCACGTCACGCCCGAGACTCCGTCATCCCGGCGGAAGCCGAGATCCCCTCAAGCGCTCCCGACGAAGTATCGACGGCTGTCGCCCGAGCGGCCTCGGTTCCCACCTCTGCGCCACGCAAGATGACGAGGCACTCGCTACCGATTGGAGGCTCAAGGGGATCCCGGCTTCCGCCGGGATGACGGACGTGGGTGACACGAGAGTGAGGAATCCACGATGCACGGAACGCATCCGGTGTGATCCATGGACACCCAGCACCCCCGGAACACGCAACGCCTCAACCATGAAACACCGTCATCCCGGCGCAGGCCGGGATCCAGCGTCTTTCGACGCACCATGCTGCCATCACTCAACCCATCTTCCGCATTGCGGCATTCGCGAAAAACCCGCAAGATCGCACCAGGTCTTGAAGGTGAGCTAACCAATGAGAACGAGCGAACTGCCGGCGATCGTCGTGTTCTCGCGCGTGGCGCACCATGGCAGCTTCACCCAGGCGGCACGCGAACTCGGCGTCAGTGCGTCGGCGCTGTCGCAGACGATCCGCGGCCTCGAGCAGCGCATGGGCGTGCGTCTCCTGCAGCGCACGACGCGGCGCGTCGGCCTCACCGAGGTCGGTGCGCGCTTCCTCGCCGAGGTCGTGCCCGCGCTCGAGCAGATCGACGGCGCGTTCGGCGTCGTCGACGCGCTGCGCGGCAAGCCGACCGGCCTGCTGCGCATCAACGTCGGACGCACCGCGAACGACCTCATCATCGCGCCCGTGCTCGCCGAGTTCCACGCGATGTACCCGGACCTGCGCATCGAGCTGTTCCTCGACGACGGCCTCGCCGATCTCGTCGCGGGCGGCTTCGACGCCGGCATCCGCCTCGGCGAATGCCTCGCCCAGGACGTCACCGCCGTGCGCGTCAGCGGCATGCAGCGCATGCAGGTCGTCGCGAGCCCGGACTACATCGAGCGTCGCGGCATCCCGGCCACGCCGCAGGACCTGCACGCGCACGCGACGCTCGGCAAGCGCTTCATGCACAGCGGCAACGTCTACCGCTGGGAGTTCTCGCGCGACGGCCACGAGTTCGACATCGAGCTCGAGAGCCCGCTCATCACCAACGACGGCCGTCAGCTCGTCGCGATGGCCAAGGCCGGGCTCGGTTTCGCGCAGGTGTTCGCCGAGGCCGTGCGCGACGAGGTCGCGCGCGGTGAGCTCGTGCCCGTGCTCGAGGAGTGGTCGGATCCGTTCCCGGGCTTCTTCCTGTATTTCCCGACACGCCAGCAGCTGCCGACCAAGCTGCGCGTGTTCATCGATTTCCTCACCGCGCGCGTCGACACCGCGACGCCCGCGATCATCCGCACGCAACGTCCGCGCAAGGCTGCGCGCCAGCTCGACAGCGAGGCCGTCGAGGCGATCGCGTGACGTCACTCGGCGAGGCGTTCGCCGAGCTCGGCGTGCTGCAGGTCATGGGCGTCGGCATCGTGTTCTTCGCGCTGCTGTACGGCGTCACCGGACTCCTGACGTGGACGCTCACGCAGGTCGTCATGCCGCGCCTGCGCTACGGCCGCCGCATCGACACGCGCGCGCTCGAACCCGGCCAGCTGCGTCGCGAGATCGGCGCATCGGCGGTGTCGATCCTGATCTTCGGTGCCGGCCTCGTGTTCCCGTGGGGGCTGCTGCAGCTGGGCTGGGCGACGCTGACGCCGGATCCCGCGTGGTGGCGCGTCGTGATCGAGGTCGTCGTGCTGTTCGTCTGGAACGAGGCGCACTTCTACGCGAACCACCGCCTGCTGCACACGCCGCGCCTGCGCCGCTTCCACGCGCCGCATCACCGCTCGCACGTGGCGACGCCGTTCTCGACCTACAGCTTCCATCCGGTCGAGGCGATCCTGCTCGGCAGCGTGCCGCTGATCCCGATGATGCTGCACGATTTCAGCTTCGCAGCACTGCTGTCGCTGCCGCTCATGAGCATCGTGCTCAACAACCTCGGCCATGCGAACTACGAGTTCGCGCGCGAATCCCCCGCGCGCGGCTGGCGTGGCGCGAGCCGCCGTCATCACCTGCACCATGCCTGCTACCACGGCAACTACGGCTTCCTGATCGGCACGTTCGATCGCGTGTTCGGCACTGCGCTGCCGCTCGATGCGGCCGATGCGCGCCTCGCCCGCGCGGGACGCCGTGATGCCTGAGGTCCAGGCGTGCGACGCCAGGCGGGGATACCGCGCGTGATGCCGCGCCTGCGCCACGCGCGCGACCTGCAGAGCCTCGCCTACCTCGTCGCGGTGCCGGCGCTGATGGCCTGGCAATGGCAGGCGGGATTCTCGCTGCCGGCCTACGCGCTGCTGCTGTTCCTCATGGTGGGCGTGGGCGTGGTCCATCACAACCACGCCCACCTGCCGCTCTGGCACGGGCGCCGCGCGAACCGCGCGACCGATCTCGCGATCACGCTGCTGCAAGGCCACCCGACCTGCGTGTTCATCCCCGCGCACGTCGCCAACCACCATCGCCACCGCCACGGCGAGCACGACCTCGCACGCACCTACCGCTTCGGCGGCGACCACAACGACCTCACCGGATGGCTGCTGCATCCGCTGCAGGCCGTTGTCGCGCTGTACCCGTCGATTCTTGGTTGGCTGATCCGCCTGCGCACGCGTTCGCCGGCGCTGTTCCGCGCCTGCGCGTTGCAGTACGCGTTGTGGCTGGCCTCGTGGATCGCGCTGCTCACCCTCGATCCGTTCAAGGCCTTCGTGTTCGTGATCGGCCCGCAGCTGTTCGGCCTGCACTGGCTGCTCGGCGCGAACTACCTGCAGCATGCGCACGCGGACGGCCGCTCGCGCGTCGACTACGCACGCAACTTCGGCGGTCTCGTCAATCCGCTGCTGTTCAACATCGGCCTGCACACGGCACATCACGAGCACGCGCGCGCGCACTGGAGCACGCTCCCTGCCCTGCACCGCGCACTCGCACCGCGCCTCGACGCGCGCCTGCTCGAAGCCGGCTTCTTCCGTTACGCCTGGCGCGTGTTCGTGCTCGGCACGTTCTTCGCGCGCTTCCGTTCGCAGCCGCTCATGACCGTCGCGCCTGCTGCGCCCGATCCCGCGGGCGCGATTCCCGTTTCCGACACGCCAAGGTGAGCATGCCGACCCGATTCGACCACGTGTACCTCGCCGCGACGGGGCGCTTCCTGCCCGGCGAGCCGATCGACAACGACGCGATGGATGCCTACATCGCACCGCTCAACCGCGTCTCGTCGCGCATCAAGAAGCGCATCCTCGGCGAGAACGGCATCCTCACCCGCCACTACGCCGTCGACGCCGAAGGCACCACGCTGTTCTCGAACGCGGCGATGGCCGCGCGCGCCGTGCGCGACTGCCTCGACGCGGCACGCACGCGCCTCGACGCGATCGACCTGCTCGCCGCGGGCACCTCGGGCGGCGATGCGCTGATGCCCGGCTTCGCGAGCATGCTGCAGGGCGAGCTCGGCGCGCCGCCGATGGAGACGCTGTCGAGCCACGGCATCTGCGCCTCGGGCGTCGGCGCCTGGAAGGCCGCCGCGCAGGCGGTCGAGCTCGGCACGCCCCGCGCGCTCGTCGCCGCGGCCGAGATGCCGTCGCGCCTGTTCAAGCGCTCACGCTACGCCGCTAAGGATTACGACGCCGATTTCGACGCGCACTTCCTGCGCTGGATGCTCTCCGACGGTGCCGGTGCGCTGCTGCTGTCGAACACACCGGCCGCGCGCGACGACGTGCGCCTGCGCCTGCGCTGGATGCACCAGCGCTCGTTCTCGGGCGACTACCCGGTGTGCATGCAGCTCGGCCTCACGCACGACCGCTCGCGCTCGCATCTGGACTATGCGTCATGGCAGGACGCCGAGGCCGACGGTGCGCTGTTCCTGCGCCAGGACATCCGACTGCTGCCGCACCTGTTCGACGTCGGCGTGCACGAGTACGCGCGCCTCGCCCACGACGGCTGGATCGAGCCGGCCTCGATCGACCACTTCCTGTGCCACTACTCGTCGGAGCGGTTCGCGCCGGTCGTCGACGAACTCATGGCCAAGGCCGGCCTCGCGATTCCTCGCGAGCGCTGGTACAGCAACCTCGTCACGCGCGGCAACACGGGCGCGGCGTCGATCTTCATCATGCTCGACGAGTTCGTGCGTACGCACACGCTCGTGCCGGGCCAGCGCATTCTGTGCTTCATCCCCGAATCGGGACGCTTCACGGTCGCGTTCGTGCTGATCGAGGTCGAGGCCGCCGATGCGCCCGTCGAGTCCGCGTCGCGATCCGTGCCCGTCGTGTCGAATGGTGACGACGGCGCCGTCGCACCACCGCACGATCCCGCCGATGCACCGGCCGCGCTGCGCCACGTGCTCGGCGAACTCGCGACGATCTGGCACGGCTACCGCTCGCGCGTGTGGCGCACGCCGCTCGTGCGGCGCCTGCGCGACCGCCGCTTCACGACGCCGGACTACGTGCAGTGGATGCAACACTGGATCCCGCAGGTGCGCGAGGGCAGCAAGTGGATGCGCGAAGGCGCGGCCTCGGTGCGCGCGCCGTACGAGGCGCTGTCCGCCCTCATCGAGACGCATGCCGGCGACGAGCAGGACGATTTCATGATCCTGTTCGACGACTACCGCAAGGCCGGCGGCGCGATCGACGACATCGATGCGTTGCGCCGCAATCCGGGCGGCGAAGCGCTCAACAGTTACCTGCACGCGCTCGCGGCGACGCCGAATCCGCTCGGCCTGCTCGGCGCGATCTACATCATCGAAGGCACCGGCCAGCGCATCATCCCGGCCCTGCTGCCGCTCATGAAGGCGAGCCTCGACCTGCCCGCCGACGCGTTCCGCTTCCTCGACTACCATGGCGCGAACGACGAGCATCACCTCGCGCGCTGGCTCAGCGCGGTCGAGATCGTGCTCGCGCACGACGCCGACGGCCACGGCGCGCAGGCGATCGTCGATACCGCGCGCCGGGTCGCCGACCTCTACCTCATGCAGTTCGACCACGTGACGACGCCATGAAGCACACGCCGGATTTCCTCGCCCGCGACTACGACCCGCGCGATCCCGATCCGTGGCTCGCGATGTACCTCGACCAGAGCACGCCGATCGCCGAGGAAGTCAAGCGCGCGTGGCTGTCGGATTCGAGTTCGCGCTCGCGCCAGTTCGTGCTGCCGTTCGTACGGCCGTTCGCGCGCACGCTGATCGTGCTGTTCCAGGTGATCAAGCTGTTCATGCCGAAGGTCGCGTTCTCGCGCGCGCTGCACCGCCTGCTCGCCTGGGGCATGGCCAACTTCATCCGTCCCGAGGCGAACTGGCTGATCCTGCGCCACTTCCACCTCGGCTCGCAGGCACTCGAGTTCATCGCGCGCAACTCGCCCGTGCCGGTCGCGACCAATCCGCTCAAGCCGGAGAAGATCGACGACGTGCGCGAGGACCTGTTCCTCGTCCACGACCTCAACCTGTTCAACTTCGTGATCCGTCTCAACAAGGCGCTGCGCGAGCACGACCGCGAGCTCGCACCGGTCGCGCATCCGGATTTCTCGATGATCGTCGAGCCGCCGCTGCGCCTCGCCGACATGCCGAACAAGCGCCGCAACTTCCTCGACCTGCAGAGCTCGATCGAGCTGTTCACGCCGATCTACCAGCTCCTGCTGACGGACAGCGACTTCTGGCGCGCGACCAACTCGCTGCAACTCGACGAGACGATCGGCATCTACGTCGCCACGCTCATGGGCGCGCGCGACCACCTGATCCTCGTCAACAACCGCCACCCGCTGGTGCCGCAGTCGACGCTGCGCGCGGGCTTCCGCCTCGTGCTGCACGGCTTGTCGACCGAGATGCTGCACGCGTTCCTCGCCGAGCAGAAGGAGAAGCAGGCTGCGAGCGCCGATGCCACGCCGGATGCGCGCGAGGACGTCGACACCGCGACGGCGTGACGCGGGGTCTGCACAGGCAGCATTGTCCGCTTGGCGGGGCCGACACGGCCCGCATCACCGGTATGCCACGGGGGACGCCCGCGTGGAACCTCAGGATCCCGATGCGGGCGCAGGCTTCGGCGCCGCACCGGCGGGTGCCGTTCGCAATGCCGGCACCTCGAGGCTGCGTTCGGGATCGCCGCTCGCGCCGGTGCGCAGCGTCGCCGGCAGATGGCCGACCTCGCCGACTCCGAGCACCTTGAAGCGCCCGTCGGGCTCGACGCGGATGCGCGTCACGCTCGCATGCCCGACCGACATCTCGAGCCAGGCCTCGCTGTCGACGCCGAGCGCACGCGTGACGAGGTAACGGATCACGTTGCCGTGGCAGACGAACAGCTCGCTGCGCTCGGCGCCGGCCGCAGGACGGAAGTAGGCCTCGAACACGCGATCGAGCTGCGCCTTGCAGGCCGCGAACGACTCGGGCTTGCCGTCCTTCATGATCTCGCGGCGCCGCGTCGGCGGCGTGCATTCGTGCAGATCGTCGACGACCGTGTATGTGGCGGTCGGCAAGGCCGCGCCGATCGTCGCCGCGGTATCGCGCGCGCGCTGCATCGGACTCGCGTACCACGCATCGAAGCGCGTGCCGTCGCCGGCGAGGCGACCACCCGCGAGATGCGCCTGCGCGACACCGATCGGCGACAGGCCCGGCCCGATCGCCTCGTCGATCGACGCATCCGCCGCGTAATGCCCATGACGCACGAGCACGATCGTGCGCGCAGCGGGAGCAGCAGGTTCGGCGGCAGCGGCGACGCCGGCCGTCAGCAGGAGAGCGAACGCGAGCGGTCGACGTGTCATCGACGCAGTATCGCGCACGAGGCCCAGGCCCGCACCGGACGCGGGCAGTCATCACGCTCGACCATGGTCACCGCTGCGATGGATTGCGATGATGGGCGCCCATACCGTCGGCGAACCCGGCGCCTGTCCTGCCTCGATCCCCGCTCTGCCATGGATGCCGACCCCGAAACCACCACGTTGTACCGCCCGACCGGCCCCGAAGAGATCGAGCTCGTGCGTGCCAGCGGTTTCCGTCGCTGGCCACCACGACTGCCAGACCAACCGATCTTCTACCCGGTCACGAACGAAGCCTACGCCGCGCAGATCGCACGCGACTGGAACGTGCCGGCGAGCGGCTACGGCTGCGTGACGCGCTTCAGGGTACGCAGCGATGTCATGCGCCGCTATGCGGTCCGGCAGGTCGGTGGCGCGGAGCACACCGAATGGTGGATTCCCGCCGAGGACCTCGAAACCCTCAACGATGCGATCGTGGGCGTGATCGAGATCATTGGCGAGTTCCGGCGCTGAAGGTGACGCGACCGGCCGGGGAAGCTCGTTCCCCGATGTCGCGCATGCGACGTGCAAGTGGACAATGCCGTCCCGCCTTCCCGAGCATCGACGATGCGGTAGAAGCCTGGGACTCGAGACACCGTCATTCCGGCGGAAGCCCACTGGTTCCGGGAAAGTCCGCACACCGCGTCGCGTCGTCAGCGGAGCAGTCGCGTGGTGGTTCCCGGCGCTCGGCGTTGCGCGACTTCACAGGTCCGACCCGCCCTCCCGCAGTGGACTTGCGCTTGAGCCCCTCTCCCTCCAGGAGAGGGGTTGGGGAGAGGGTGCGGGATCGAGACCAGATCCGATCATCGTCGCGATCCCGGACCCTCATCCGGCCCTGCGGGCCACCTTCTCCCGGAGGGAGAAGGGATAAAGATCGCGCCGCGTGCGTCTGCCGCGAGAGCGAGTCGGCATCCCGGCATTCATCGCCTGAATCCTGACGCGGCAACGCTCTCCTGCCTTCGATCGAACTTTCCCCGGACAGTAGTGGGCCTCCTCCGGATCGACGACACGAGTGATGCCTCGTCGAGGTTGCCGACCCACGAGCGGGTCACACCCGTTGCGAGGCGTTGTGCCAGTGGCGTCATGAGGGTTATCGAACGTCGTCTGCGCGCCTCCTTTAAGCCCCCTTAACCGTCGACATCACCGAGGCGGCAACCTTCGCGCGCGGCTGCTAGGATTTCCGGCCCGGGACCTGCCCCGACGAGGAGACCTCCATGGCCGATGCGACGCCCGCGCTCGACGAGACCGAACGCCAGCGAGCGCTCGACCGTTACCGGCTCGTCGACAGCCTGCCCGAAGGTGTCTACGACGATGTCGTGCGCGTCGCCGCGGCGATCTGCGACACCCCGATCGCGCTGGTCTCGCTGATCGACCGCGACCGCCAGTGGTTCAAGGCACGCGTGGGCCTCGACGCGACCGAGACGCCGCGTGACGTCGCCGTCTGCGACCAGGCGATCCGCGACCCGCGCGAGCTCATGGAGATTCCCGATCTCGCCGGCGATCCGCGCTTCGCCGATTTCCCGGCCGTGACCGGCGAGCTCGGTGCGCGCTTCTACGCGGGCATGCCGCTGGTCACGCCGCAGGGTGCCGCGATCGGTACCGTGTGCGTGGTCGACGTCGCCCCGCGCGAGCTGCACGAAGGTCAGCGCGATGCCCTGCAGGCGCTCGCGCGCATCACGATGAACCTGTTCGAGAACCGCCACCGCGAGCACGAGGCGCAGCGCCTGCATGCGCTCGAGGCCGGTGTCGCGGCAGCCCAGTCCACTGCCACGGTGGAGGTGTCGCAGGCCACGCCGCCGGCCGTGCCGGCATCGCCCGCGGCGCCCAGCGCACCGGCACCCGCCGCGGGCGGTGGATACCGCATCGCGGTGTTCGAGCTGCAGGACCACGCCGAGCGCGTCAAGGTGCTCGGCGAACGCGGTGTCGAGCGCGCGCTGCAACAGCTCGAGCACGCGCTCGACGGCGCGCTGCGCCACGACCTCGGCGACTCGATCAACCGCGTGACCGGCAGCACCGAACTCGTCGCCGTCCTGCACGGCGCGCCGGCCGCCGAGACGCTCGCGGCGCTGCGCGCCGTCGTCGACGCGCAATGCCGTGCCAGCGACGTCTGCGTGCTGGTCGGCGATGCCGAGGCGACCTCGGCGTCGGAATCGACGAGCCGCGTGTTCCTGCGTGCGGACGACTCGCTCAGCGACGCCAAGACGGCCTGGCGCGCGTCGAAGGCGGCCTGATCGGATCGGCTCCGAGGCGCCCGGGTCCGGCTCAGGCGCCGACCGCCGCGAGCGGTTCGCGCAACGGGCGCGAAGACGTCGGCTCGATCAGCCCGAGCGAACGCGCGAGGGCCGGTTCGCGGCCGATGCGTTCGGCCGGCCAGTCGGGGATCGCGCGTTCGATCCAGTAGCGCACCCAGCCATCCCGACCTGCGCGCTTGGCGAGGTAGAGCGCATGGTCGGCGAGCTGCAGGCTCACGTGCCACGGTTCGATCCCGCCCGGCGACGCGCCGGGCAGCGGCAGGTTGGCGATGCCGATCGAGGCGTGCGCGACGAGTTCGCCCGCATGCGTCCCGACCGGCTTCGCGAGCGCGACGCGCAGGGTGTCCGCTCTGGCAACGGCGGCCTCGGCCCCGCTGCGCGGCAGCACGACGAGGAACTCCTCGCCTCCCCAGCGCGCGACGAGTGCGCCCTTGCCGGCGTGCTCGCGCAGGCGACGCGCGAATGCGACGAGTACCTCGTCACCGATGTCGTGGCCGTACTCGTCGTTGATGCGCTTGAAATGATCGATGTCGATGAGCATGAGCGCGGTGCCGCTCGCCTCGCGCGCGAGCGTGCGCAGCTCCAGCGCCATGGCGCGACGGTTGGACAGGCCGGTCAGCGGATCGGTGTGGCTGGCTTCGTAGAGTCGGCGGTTCATGCGCCGCTGCCAGACCAGCAGGCCGATCGCGAGCAGGATCAGCGCGCCACCGACGCTCGCGATGATCATCTGCTGGCGCTCGCTCGCCTCCATCTCGCGCTCCCGCCGCTCGCTCTCGCTTTTCAGGCGATCGAGCTCGGCGCGCTGTTCGCGATCGCGCAGGTGGGTGTCGAGCGCGGCGAGGCGTTCGTGGTTCTGGTGTCTCAGGTAGGCCTCGCGCATCGTCGCGGCGCGGCGCAACAGCACGTTCGCCTCGGCGTGGCGGCCGAGCCGCTCGAGCAGCGTCGCGCGACGGTTGAGCACGGTCCATTGCTGGAAATCCTGCAGGCTGTCGGTCTCGATCGCGTCGAGGATCGCGAGCGCCTGCGCGGCCCTGCCTTCACGCGACAGGCGCGCCGCCTCGACGAGCGCGAGCTCCGATGCCGTCGACGGGTCGAGCTGGGCCCGGTCGGCGGCACGGAGCGTGGCCAGGAGACGCGCCGATCCCTCCTTGTCGCCGGTTTCGAGCAAGGCCGTGGCCAGCGCGAGGCGCGCCTTGAGCAGTTGCGCGGGACCGCCGAAACCCGAGCTTTCCATGAGCTCGATCGCGCGGCGCAGGTGCGGGACGGCATCCGCGAACCGCTCCTGCCCGTTGAGGTTGAGCGCGAGGTTGAAGCGCACGGGTGCCTCGTATCGCAGGTCGCCGAGGCGCTGCATGAGCGCGAGCGCCTGCTCGTAGTTCACGCGTGCGCGCTCGTGTTCCTCGAACTCCGAATGCAGCACGCCGAGGTTGACCAGCAGCGGGATGCGCTGCGCCTCGAGGCCCTGGGCCTCGGCGTCGGCCACCGCCTGTGCGTAGAGATCGACCGCACCGACCCGGTCGGCCGAACGGTGAAGGATGCCGCCGGCACGACGCAGCAGGCGTACGCGATCGGCGCCCGGGGGAAGTGCCAGGGCCAGATCGCGCAGCGCATGGGCATCTCGTCGCGCATCGTCGCGGCGACCGAGCGAGGCCAATGCCCAGCCACGGCAACCATGGGCTTCGGCGACCTGCAGCGCGGGCGGCGGCACGGCCTCGGCGAGGACGCTGTCCGCGAGCGCGATCGCGCGCGGCGAGTCCTCGTCCTCGACTTCGAGGCAGGCGGCGGTCCGCTCCTCGATGGTCAGTGGCAGGCGCGTCGTCTCGGCCGCCCCGAAGGACGGCACCGCGAACGCGATCGACACGACGGCGATGGCTGCACGCATCTGGACCGGCCCCCTGTTGCCGGCGCGCCGCGGCTCCCCGCCACGGCCGCGCCAATGTGCCAGAAACCGCGACGGACGGCCAATCCGGGCGTGGCGATCACCAGAGGTTGCGACCGTCGATCGTCTCGACGATCGCCTTGCCGGCGTCGTAATCGTCGATCAGGCGCGCGTTGAGGCCGATGCGTCGCGTGACACCGTCCCAGGCGCCGTCGCGTGCGAACGCGGGGCTGTCGCTCCAGGTCGCGCAGCCGCATGCGGCGCAGAAGTGGTGTTCGACGAGGCGCGTGTTCCAGCGGTAGACGGCGTCGGTCTTCGCGTCGGGCACGAAGGCGTCCGGTGCCAAGTAGGCGTACAGCGCGCCACGCGCGGCGCAGTACGAGCACGTGCATGCGGTGAGGCTGATAGGCGGCAGCATCTCGGCAGTGAACGTGACGCCGCCGCAGTGGCAGCGGCCGGTGATGGCCATGGCAGTCTCCTCGGGTCGATGGCGTCGCCAGTCTGGACCCGCTGGCGCGACGCGGGCTGAAGCGGCTTTTCCTTCCGACGTGATGAAGACGGCCAGCGCCGCATTCCCGCGACCCCGTGCGCATGCGATGCTCGCCCCACTCCCACCAGGCGCGATGACCGATGACGCGATCCGATCCGCCGCGGAGGCGCCCATGACCACGCCGGCTCCCGGCAGCGACCGACCGCTCGAGGGCGAGGCCGCGCTCGTGCGGGCGGTCGGCAGCGCCGCGCTCGCCGCGGCGATCGTCAACGTCATCGTCGGCGCCGGCATCTTCATGCTGCCGGCGCTGCTCGCCACGCGCATGGGCTCGGCAGCGCCGCTCGCGTTCCTCGCCGGCGCGCTCGTGATCGTGCCCATCGCAATGTGCTTCGCCGCGGTCGGCAGCCGCACCGCGGCGACGGGCGGGCCGTACACCTACGTCGGCGCGGCGTTCGGACCGTTCCCGGGTTTCGTCGCCGGTGCGCTGATGTGGATCTGCAACGTGGCCTCGAGCGGCGGCGTCGCCGCGGCACTGGTCTCGCAGCTGGCCAAGGCCGAACCGATGTTCGCGAGCGGCGCACCACGCGCGGCCTTCCTCGTCGCGGTCTACACCGCGCTCGTGCTGCTCAATGCGTTCGGCGTGCGCCTCGGCGCGCGTGCGATCGGCGTGCTCGCGACGCTCAAGCTGACACCGCTGTTCGTGCTGGCCGTGGTCGGCCTGTTCGTGATCGACCTCGGCGAAGCCGTCTCGTTCGACCTGCCGTCGTGGGGCACGCTCGGCACCGCGATGGTGCTCGTGATGTTCGCGTACTCGGGCATGGAGACCGCGCTGATCCCGTCCGGCGAGCTGCGCGATCCGTCGCGCGACGTGCCGCGTGCGACGTTCGCGGCCGTGCTCGTCGTGGTGCTGCTGTACGTGTCGCTGCAGGTCGCCTGCCAGGGTCTGCTCGGCACCGCCCTGCCCGGCAGCGCCACGCCGATCGCCGACGCGGCCGGTGTGCTGTGGGCGCCCGGCACGACGCTGCTGCTGTTGACCGCGGGCGTGTCGATGACGGGCTTTTTGATGGGCAACCTGCTCGGTTCGTCGCGGCTGCTCTACGCGCTGGGCCGCGACGGCTACCTGCCCCATGCGTTCGGTCGCGTGACCGCACGCCATCGCGTGCCGTTGCTCGCGATCGCCACGCACGGTGCGCTCGGCTGCACGCTCGCACTGCTCGGCAACTTCGAGGCACTGGCCCTGGTCTCGGGCGGCGCGAACTGCCTGATCTTCCTCGGCGTCGCACTCGCCGCATGGCAGGCACAGCGGCAGGGCCTGCACGGCACCGGCGCGCCGTTCGTGCTGCCGGGTGGGCCCGTCGTGCCGCTGCTCGCGGCCGTGGCGATGGCCGCGGTGCTCGCCACGCTCACGCGCGCGGAGTGGCTCGCGATCGGTGTCGCGCTGCTCGCGCTCGTCGCGCTCTATGCGGTGCTGCGCCAGCTGCGCCGCGGTTCACCCGCGCGCTGATCACTCCGGCGTCGGGCCGCGCGTCGACAGCGCATGGAACAGCCACAGGCGCGCGGCCTCCCAGTGGCGCTTGACCGTCGCCGGTGACTGCCCGGTCGCTGCGGCGACCTCGTCGACGGTGAGCCCGCCGAAGTAGCGCAGCTCGACGATGCGCGCCTTGCCCGCATCGACCTTCTCGAGCGCCTGCAGCGCCGTGTCGAGATCGGCGAGGTCGACGTCACCGCCGCCGGCGGCCACATCGAGCCCGCTCAGCGTGACGCGCTCGCCGCCGTCGCGCTTGGCCGCACCGCGCCGGCGCGCGTGGTCGATGAGCACCTCGCGCATGAGCCGCGCGGCGACCGCGAGCAGGTGGCCACGGCTTTCGCCGACGATGCCGTCGAGGCCGGTCAGGCGCATCCAGGCTTCGTTGACCAGCGCGGTCGGCTGCAGCGTGTGGTCACGGCGCTCGCCCCGGAACAGCTGCTCGGCGAGGCGGCGCAGCTCGGGATACAGGACGGCGACGAGGCGGTCGCGCGCGCCCGCGTCGCCTGCGCGCCAGTCCTCGAGCAGCTGCGTGACCGGGGTCTCGTCCATCGCGCGCAGTCTAATCGCGTCGCGGGCGGCGCTCCACGCGGGCGGTCACGGCGTGCAGGCCACGGCGTGGGCCGGACGGCGTCCTGCGCCTCCTTCGCGGTGGCCACGCTGCGCATCCTCGCGCGCCGTGGCGCACTACACTGCACGGGAGGGGGAACCGCGATGCGGCTCACGATCGAAACCGAGGCCTTGCGTCTGCTCGACGCGGCACTCGCACTGCCCGACGACGAGCGCGTCGCGTGGCTGCTGCGCCAGCCGGTCGCGCCGCCCGTGCACGCCCGCGTGCTCGAACTGCTCGGTGTCGGCGCCTCGGCGGAGGGTTTCCTCGAGGCCCCGGCGCTCGCCGCGATGACGCCTGCGCACGATGCGGCATCGCCGTCGTCGGGCGACCGCATCGGCGCCTGGCGCATCCTGCGTCCGCTCGACGCGGGCGGCATGGGCATCGTGTTCCTCGCCGAACGTGCCGACGGCGCCTACGCCCAGCAGGCCGCGATCAAGTTCGTGCACGGCGACGTGCTCGCGCGCGGTACGCGGCGCGCCGAAATGCTCGCTCGATTCGAACGCGAGCGCCGCGTGCTGGCGCGCATCGAGCACCCGAACGTCGCCCGCGTGCTCGACGGCGGCAGCACGCCCGACGGCACGCCCTACCTCGTCATGGCCTACGTCGACGGTCCGTCGCTGACCACGTACTGCGAACGCGAACGGCTCGGCGTGCCCGAACGCGTCGCACTGTTCGCGAAGGTCTGCGACGGCGTGCAGGCCGCGCATCGCCACCTCGTCGTGCATCGCGATCTCAAGCCGCAGAACATCCTCGTCGGACCCGACGGCGAGCCGCGCCTGCTCGATTTCGGCATCGCGCGCGAGCTCGACGACGGCGAGGCCACGCGCACCGCGCTCGCGCCGATGACACCGGCCTACGCGAGTCCCGAGCAGCTCGCGAACGCGCCCGTGACGACGGCTTCCGACATCTACTCGCTCGGCGTCGTGCTCTACGAACTGCTCGCCGGCGTGCGCCCGTACCGGCTCGAAGGGCTCAGCCCGGCGCAGGGTGAGCGTCTGGTCTGCGAGACCACGCCGCCGACGCTGCGACGGCGCCTCGATGACTCCGAACTGCCCGAGCCCGAACGCCGTGCGCGCCGCCAGCGCATCGGCAGCGATCTCGAGCGCATCGTCGCCAAGGCCTTGCACCGCGAACCGTCGCGCCGCTACGCCTCGGCGCAGGCTTTCGCCGACGACCTGCGCGCACATCTCGCGGGTCGCCCAGTCAGCGCGCAACCCGACACGGCCGGTTATCGCGTGCGCCGCTTCGTCGGACGCCACCGCGTCGCGACGGCCGCGGCCGCGATCGCCCTCGTCGCGATCCTCGCCGCGAGCGCGGTCGCGTTCGTACAGGCCGCGACGGCACGGCGCGCGGTCGCCGACGCCGAGCTCATCAACGCCTACCTCACCGATGCGCTGACCAGTTCGGACGCGTACTCGGCCGGTCGCGAACTCACCGTCAACGAGACGCTCGACGAAGCGGCCGCACGCATCGACGCGCGCTTCGCGGGCCGCCCCGACCTCGCCGCGGGCGTGCGCCTCGCGATCGGCAACAGCCTCGCCAACCGGTTCCGCTTCGACGTCGCCGACACGCAGCTCGCGCGCGCGCTCGCCGACAGCGAAGCCGCGTTCGGCGCCGACGACCTGCGCAGCTTGCGCGTGCGCGAGGCCATTGCGCTGCTGCGCTCGTACGAAGGACGCATGCACGAGGCGATCACGGCGTTCGAGGACGTGCTCGCGCGCCTGCGCGCGAGCGGCGCGATACGCGAGCCGTTCCACGCGATCGCGCTCAACGACCTCGCCCACGTCCATCTCTACGAGGAGGACTACACCACCGCGCTGCGTCTGACCGGCGAGGCGCTCGCGCTGTTCGACGAGCACGGCGTCGACGTGCCCGCGGCCGACCGCGCGTCGATCCTGAGCAACCATGCGCAGGCGATCGACGGCCTCGGCCGGCCGCGCGAGGCGATCGCGCCGTACGAGCGCGCGATCGCGATCGAACGCACGCTGTTCCCCGACGGCAGCCCGAACGGCGCGATCCTGCTCAACAACCTCGCGCTGCTGCAGCGCAATCTCGGCGACCGCGAACGCTCGCTCGCGCTGCTGCAGGAATCCGCCGCGATGCGCCGACGCGTGCTGCGTGCCGACCATCCGCTGCTCGTGCGCGGACTCACCAACGTCGCGCGCCAGGCCCTCGAGCTCGAGCGCGGCCCGCTCGCGCTCGAGGCCGCGCGCGATGCGGTCGACGTCGCGACGCGCGCGTTCCCCGAGCCGCACGCCCACCACGTGCTCGCCCTCGCGACGCTCGCCGATGCGCAACGCCTTGCCGGCGATGCCGCGGCCATGACGACGCTCGCGCGTGCGGAGGCCATGCTCGCCGCGCTGCCCGAACCGAACGCTCCCGCAGCGGGCTACCTCGGCGAGGTGCGCACGCGCGCCTGCGCGGCGTTCGGCGGCGCCGGCTGTCCCGCGCCGGCGCCGTGAGGCGCGATCAGCGATAACCCGTCGGCATCTGTCCCTGCATGCCCTGCTGCGGCATGCCCTGGGGCGACATGCCCGCAGCGAGCTGACGCGCCTGCTGCCAGGCCTCGAGGCCGCCGCGGTACCAGTACACCTGCGTGTAGCCCATGCGGATCGCGCGCAGCGCCGCGTTGTACGACATCCAGCACTGCGGGTTCATGCAGTAGAACACCAGAGGCCTGGCGCGGTTGCCTTGCGTGGTCTGCTGCAGGAACGCGCCGAACTCCTGCTGGGTGCGATCGTCGAACGAACCGGCCTGCGACGCCGGCGCCGCGGCGAGCGCGCCGGGCAGCATCTCGCCGCCCGGGCCGAGCACGTGGAACACGCTGGCCTGGCCTTGCTGCAGCATCGGCAGCAGGCGGTCGGTCGTGATGACCTGCCCGCCCGGGATGCTCGTCGGCGTCGGGCCGTGCAGCGTCGTCTGCAGCTCGTTGCGCGGCGGTACGCCGAAGTCCTGCATCTCCGCCTGCAGCAGGCCTTGCAGTGCGGACATGCCGCCTGCCTGCTGCGGCGGCGCCTGACCGTAGCCCGAGGGCATGTCCGGCGGCGCGGGCGTCGAAGGCCAGGCGTTCGGTTTCTGCGAAGGGGCCTGTCCCGCGGGCGGCCAACCCGTGTTGCCCTGTGGTGGCGGGTACGCCGAGGCGGGCGGCGCATTCGGCGTCGCGCCCGGAGGCGGCGCGCCGAAGTCCTGCTGCGCCGGCGCCGGGCTCGCACAGGCGACGCCGAACGCGAGGCACAGCAGCGCGCGGCCCCGGGCCG
The DNA here is from genome assembly GCA_029959555.1 of Lysobacteraceae bacterium PS02065. Taxonomy (GTDB): domain Bacteria; phylum Pseudomonadota; class Gammaproteobacteria; order Xanthomonadales; family Rhodanobacteraceae; genus Dokdonella. The sequence continues at coordinate 16,915 of JASCPI010000025.1, forward strand.
CGGACAGGAAAGACACGAAGCGGAGCGGGCGCATGGGAATCCTCATTCGGGATCGCGGCGGGATGGCCGCGTGCTCCGGTAGGCGCAGCACGATGCTCGACCGGCTCACGTCGGGCGCGCCGGCGGCGATGAGCCGATCGCGGGCCTTGCTGCGCCTCCATCGTTCGAAGCGACGCCGCGCGTCGCGCCCGAGGACTCCGCGATGCACGCCCCCTCTTTCCGCTGGCCGGCGACCGCCGTGCTCGCCCTGCTCGCCGCGTGTGGTGGAGCGGCGCACCCAGGCTCCGGCGAGGCGATCGCCGCGCAGGCGCCGAAGACCGTGCTGCGCGAGACGCCGCACGGCGCGTTCGTCGAGCCCGCGCCGGCCGCCGGCACGCGCGGGCCGTCGACACCGATGCCCGTGAAAGCGCCCGCTACGCTGCAGCGCGTCGCGATCGTCGATCGCGAGGGCTTCGGCCAGCCGCTCGACGCCGCCACGATCGAGGTGCCGGCAGGCTGGGTCGCGCAAGGCGGCGTGCGCTGGCGTCCGGACGTCGAGTGCGTCGGCAACACGGTCGGTTTCGAATGGGCCGCGACCTCGTCCGACGGCCTGCAGGCCGTGTCGTTGATGCCGCGCCTCGCGTGGCAGGTCGACGGCACCGTCGTGCCGATGAACCCGTGCCCGGCCGCGCCGATCCAGACCGCACGCGCCTACCTCGAGTCGGTCGTGCGCAGCGCGCGCCCGCAGGCGCGCGTGCTCGCCTACCGGGAACGTGCCGACATCGTCACGGCGATGACCGCGAACGCGCACGCACCGGCCAATGGCTCACGCATGCGCCACGAGGCGGGCGAGATCCTCGTCGGTTACGCGCTGCAGGGCATCGAGATGCGCGAGGCCTTCGTCGCGGCGGTGACGTTCTCGGAGATCACCGACCCGATGATCGGCCGATCGGTCAACGGCATGTCGCAGGACCTCATCGCGCTGCGCGCGCCGGACGGCTCGCTCGACTTCGCGCTGCTCGAGAAGCTGCGTCTGTCGGTGCGCTACGAGCGCGCCTGGGGCGAGCGCATGATCGCGCGCTCGCGCCAGCACGTCGAAGCCGTGTCGCAGCGCCAGGTCGCTTCGATCCAGGCCTGGCACCAGCGCCGCATGAACGAGATCACGATGCAGGGCATCCTCGAGCGCGGCCGCATCCGCATGGACACGATCCAGGCGATCGGCCGCATCAACGACCAGGGCTTCGCGAACCGCCAGGCGACGAATGCGAGCATCCACACCGCGACGATCGACGCGATCCAGGAAGTGCAGCCGTGGCGCGACCCGACCAGCGGCAAGCAGATCGACCTGTCGATCCACTACCGCTACGCGTGGCAGCTCGACGACGGCCGCCAGTTCCTGACCGACCGCGCCGACTTCGACCCGCAGCGCGACCTCGGCATCGGCGGGCATGCGTTGCAGCCGGTGAGGTGAGGCCACGCCGCGCGATGCTTCTCATGAGCGGAGCAGCATCATGGATGCTCGCCCTTTTCCTGCCACGTCGGATGCCAGCTCTCACATCGTCATCCCGGCTCACGCCCACTGCTGTCCGCGGAAAATCCGCACACCGCGTCGCACCGTCAACAGGGCTGTCGAATGGCGTTTCCGTGCGCTCGGCGTCTCGCGATTTCACGGGCTCGACGCATCCTTCCGGCGTCGCGTTGCGTTCGAGTCCCTCTCCCTCCGGTAGAGGGGTTGGGGAGAGGTGCGGAACCGAGACCACATCCGATCATCGTCGCGGTCCCGGACCCTCATCCGGCCCTGCGGGCCACCTTCTCCCGGAGGGAGAAGGAATGAACGCGCGCGATGCCGTGTCGCCGCGAGAACGAGTCGTCATCCCGGCATTCATCGCCGGAAGCCTGACGTGACAACGCTTTCCAGTCTTCGCTTCGAACTCTCCCCGGACAGCATTGGACTTGCGCCGGGATGACGGCACGCTAGTCGACGGCCTTCGCGTTTCTCGATCTCGTCCCGCACCGATTTTCCGCGCTAGGATCGGTCCGTCGCACCGACGCGACGCCATCAGGGAAGGCAGCATGTCGAGGTTCCGCATGGCGGCATCCATCGCCGCGATCACGATCGCCCTGCTTACCCTGTCCGCGTGCTCGCGGGAGCAGCCCGCCGACACCGAAGCCGCGCGCAAGGCCGTCGCCGCACTGCTGGACGTCGATCGGGCGGCCTCGCGGAAGGCGGCAGATCGCGATGCCGCCGAGGTCATGGGAGGTCTGTTCTCCTCGTCGGCAGCGTTGCTTCTGGACGACGGGCGCTTCGTGAGTGGAAGGAAGGCCATCGTCGAAGCCCTGCGGGCGGACCCCGCCGATCAGGGGGCACGCGCAAGCTGGACGCCTTGGGGTGGCGGGCTGTCGGCGGATGGCCAGCACGGCTTCACGTTCGGGCATCAGAACGTTCAACGCGCTGACGGCTCGAGTCGGGCGTTCAAGTACCTCGCCTACTGGAAGCGTGACCCCGACCCGGACGGCTGGCGCCTGGGCGCCTACAAGCGCATTCCTGCGGCCGCGAGCGAGCCCCCGCACGACGTCGCGACGTATCCGCCTCGAGCCTCGCCCCACCGCGCTGACGACGATGCCGTTCGCGCGCTCGCCACCTCGATGATGGAGACCGACGCCGCGTTCTCGCGTGACGTGCAGTCGATCGGCCTCGTGGCGGCATTCGAACGTCACGTCCACACCGATGCGATCGACCTCGGTCGCGCCGGCGAAGCCGACGTGATCCGCGGTGCACCGGCGATCGCGCGCTTCGTCGGCGAAGGTCAGCAGAGCGGGAGCCGTCCGCTCTCATGGAGGCCGAACAGTGCCGCGATCGCGGACAGCGGGGACCTCGGCGTGACCTTCGGCGACATGCGCGCGGGGAACGAGGGCGGCGCAGAGGCCACGTCCACCCAGTACTTCGCGATCTGGCGCCGCGACAGCCGCGACGATCCCTGGCGCCAGGTCGCCGAGTAGCGCCTAGCGGAACACCACCGTGCGGTGCCCGTTGAGCAGGATGCGGTGCTCGACGTGGCGGCGCACCGCGCGGGCGAGCACGAGCGACTCGGTGTCGCTGCCGACGCGCACGAGCTCGCGCGGCGTCATCGTGTGGTCCACGCGCGCGACGTCCTGCTCGATGATCGGACCTTCGTCGAGATCGCGCGTCACGTAGTGCGCGGTCGCGCCGATGATCTTGACGCCGCGCGCATGCGCCTGGTGATAAGGACGCGCGCCCTTGAAGCTCGGCAGGAAGCTGTGGTGGATGTTGATCGCGCGGCCGGCCAGCGCGTCGCACAGCGACGGCGACAGGATCTGCATGTAGCGCGCGAGCACGACGAGGTCGACGCGCTCGGCCGCGACGAGGTCGAGCAGGCGTCGCTCCTGCGCGTCGCGCGTGGCCGCCTCGACCGGCAGGTGGTGGAACGGCACGCCGTACGAACCCGCGAGCGCGGCGAAGTCCTCGTGGTTGCTCGCGACGGCCGCGATCTCGACCGGCAGCTGGCCGCTGTGCGCGCGGAACAGCAGGTCGTTGAGGCAGTGGCCTTGCCGGCTCACGAGCACGAGCAGGCGCGCGCGCCGGCGTGCATCGTGCAGCTGCCAGTCCATGCCGAACGCCGCGCCGAGCTCGCCGAAGCGCGCGTCGAGCGTCTCGCGCGCGAGCGTCGGCGGCGCATCGAAGTGCACGCGCAGGAAGAAGCGCCCGGTTTCCTCGTCGCCGAACTGCTGCGCGTCGAGGATGTTGCAGCCGGCCTCGAACAGCAGGCCGCTGACGCGGTAGACGATGCCGGTGCGGTCGGGGCACGACAGGGTCAGGATGAAATCGCGGTGCATGGCGCGGCGCAGGATCGGGGCGGCCGCGCAGTCTAGCGTCGGGCGATCCGGCGCGCGACGTGCGCGCCGGATCGTGCGGCGTCAGCCGATGCGTGCGCCGTAGTCCGCTTCAAGCTGCGTGAAGCGCGACCAGAACCCTTCGGGCTCGCGCGCCTCGAGTCGTGCGGCGAGCACGCCGAGGTGGGTATGCCATCCGGCGGCGACGCTGACCTTGTCGTCGCGGCTTGCGAGTCGCCGATGCGTCACGACGAGATGGACGCGCTCGCCGCGCGGCGTGAGTTCGAACGTGACGTCGGACGGCTCGGCACCGTCGCCCCAGGTGAACGCGAGCAGGCGTGGCGGATCGCAGGCGGTGACGCGCCCGTGCAGGGTCGCCTCCTCGGCATGTGCGGCATGGTGCGCGGGTGCCGGCGTGTCGTCGTCGGTGAGTGCGTTGTTGTGGAACACGAGATCCACCGAGCCGCCGACACGCTGGTCCATCGGGCCATCCGCGAGCCAGCGCGCGCGTTTGTCGGGGTCGACGAGATGGCTCCACAGGCGCTCGATCGGCCCCGGGAGATCGCGCTCGATGCGCACGCTGTCGCGTGAAGGCATGCTGCCGTAGTCGTCCATCATCCTGTCCTCGTGATCGATGCGACCACGGTGGTCGCGGAAGGCCTCAGCGCGCGCGCGGGCGACGTGGGCGTGGTGGGGCGTCCTCGGCATCGAGCAGCGCCTCGAGGGCGTCGAGGCGCGTGTTCCAGAAGTGCTCGTAATGGCGCAGCCATTCCGCGCCCGCGTGCATGGGGCCCGGCTCGAGCGCACAGAGGTGCGTGCGGCCGTTCACGGTGCGCCGGATCAGCCCGGCCGCCTCGAGCACCTTGATGTGCTTGGAGGCACCGGCCAGCGAGATCTCGAACGGCGCGGCGAGCTCGCCGACGCTGCGCTCGCCTCGGGCGAGTTCGGCCAGCATCGCGCGGCGCGTCGGATCGGCAAGCGCCTGGAAGACGGCGTCGAGGGCATCGGAGAAATGCTCAACCATGTGGTTGACTATAGCCGGTCGCCGACAAATGTCAACCATATGGTTGAATGATTATCCGGATCACATGCGGCGCACGTGTCGCGATGCCCCACTTGAGGTCAGGTTCATCTCCACGTCGTACGCGCGTCGTCGGGAATCTGCTCGGGATATGAACCTGACCCCAGGCCGTCGCGACACCCGGGATGACAATGAGCCCGATCCCGGGTCATGTGAATCCGGGCTCCCGGCTTCGTCGCATGATCGCGTCAACGCGCGGGGTGCTGGTAGCGGTACTCCTGCGTGCGCCCGCCATAGCCGTACGCGGCCGCGCGCACGTCGTGCACATGCAGGTAGCTCTCCTCGTGGAGGCCGCCGAGCAGGTCTTCGAACAGCGCGAACACTTCGGCCATCCACGCGGCCTTTTCGGCCTTGGTATTCGTCTCGTCGGTGATCGTGATCTCGACGTGCATGCTGGCGAGGCCGTGCTCGCTGAGCGGCTTTCCGGCGACGAACCAGAGGGCAGGATCGACGTAGTCGACGACGACGGCGGTCACCGCGGGATCCTTGCCGAGCAGGCGCGTGGTGCGCTCGACGAGGCCATCGACGATCGCACGCGTGAGTGAGGGTGTGGGCGTCGCCGCGACGCGGGTGGTGATGATGGGCATGATGATCTCCTCATTCAATAATTTAGCTATGCAACTTTCAGGTCGAGGAAGAATCAGTCCTCGTCGAGCGTGGTTCGAAGCTCGCGCAGCTGGGCCACAGCGCTGGCGAACGCGTCGTCGCCGGCCTCGCGCCGGATCGCGCGCGTCACCGACGCGCTGGCGGCGTCGAGCGAGGCCTGCATCGCGATGGCCTTGGCGGTCGGATGCACCTCGATCTCGCGGCCGTCGTTGGCCGACGCACGGCGCACGAGCAGCTTCTTCGCCGCGAGCCCGTCGAGCGCCCGCGTCGCGGTGGGACGCGAGATCACCATCGCCTCGGCGAGCTCGCCCTGCAGCAGGCCCGGCCGCCGCAGCACCACGCGCAGCACGAACCCCTGCGGCGCGGTCAGGCCGAACGGCGCGAATGCCTCGCCCCAGCGTCGTTCGAGACGGCGGGCAAGCGCCGTGGTATTGAAATACAGGCACTGGTCGAACATGGTTCGCATGCTAGCCTCCATTGATTAGCCATGCAACAAGACGTCCATTTCCGAATCGGGTCGCGACTCCTTGACCACGTGCCCCGCGAGGGCCGCGGCGACGGCTGCACGTGCGTGCAGCACGGTCGTGTCGAACACGGGCACGTCCACGTCACCCTCGCCCACCAGCAGCCCGATCTCGGTGCAGCCGAGGATGATCGCGCCGGCACCACGCGCGACGAGGTCGGCCATGACGCGCCGGTAGGCCTCGCGCGACCGCGCATCGACGACGCCGACGCAGAGTTCGTCGTAGATGACACGGTGCACGAGTGCGCGATCGTCGGGGGTGGGCAGCACGACCTCGAGGCCTCGCTCGACCAGGCGCTCGCGGTAGAACGCCTCCTCCATCGTGAAGCGCGTGCCGAGCAGGCCGACCCTGCGGACACCGGCGGCTCGCACCGCGGCGGCGGTCGGATCGGCGATGTGCAGAAGCGGGATCGCGACCGCGGCTTCGATCGCCGGTGCCACCTTGTGCATCGTGTTCGTGCACAGCACGAGCAGGTCCGCGCCGGCCGCCTCGAGCGCGCGCGCCGCGTCGCCGAGCAGACGACCCGCGGTATTCCAGTCGCCGCTGCGCTGGAGGTGCTCGATGTCGTCGAAATCGACGCTGTAGAGGACCAGCCGCGCCGAATGCAGGCCGCCGAGCGCATGCTTCACGGCCTCGTTGACGAGGCGGTAATAGAGCGCCGTCGATTCCCAGCTCATGCCACCGATGAGGCCGATCGTCTTCATCGCAAGGTCCGCCGCCCGCCGGGGATGGACGATACGCCCAATCGGGCGTGGCTGCGCGCCGCCCCCGGACCCCGCGTTCAGGCCCGCAACATGAACCCGAGGGCCTCGTCGAGCGGCGCCTCGATCTTGAGCGCGAACAGGTCGTCGGCGCGCGTGCGGCCGAGGTTGGCCGCGGCGATGGGCAGGCCGAGCCGTGACGCCGCGACCGCGAAGCGGTAGCCCGAGTACACCATCAGCGACGAGCCGACCACCAACATCGCGTCGGCGCGCGCGAGCGACGCCATCGCGGCATCGACACGCTCGCGCGGCACGTTCTCGCCGAAGAACACCACGTCGGGCTTGAGGACGCCGCCGCAGGCCGGGCACGCCGGTACCTCGAACGTGTCGAACGCGACGGCATCGAGGTCGGCGTCGCCATCCGGTGCAGGACCCGCCTCGAGGTCGACCCAGCCCGGATTGGCCGCGACCAGCGCGTGCTGGAACGCCTCGCGCGGACCGCGCCAGGTGCAGGTCATGCAGCGCACCGTGTCGAGACGGCCGTGCAGGTCGATCACCGCACGGCTGCCGGCGGCCTGATGCAGGCCGTCGACGTTCTGGGTCAGCAGCAATTCGACGCGGCCGGCATGCTCGAGGGCGGCAAGCGCAGCGTGGACGGTGTTCGGCCTGGCGTGGCCGAAACGGCGCCAGCCGACGAGGCTGCGCGCCCAGTAGCGGCGGCGCACGTGGTCGTCGCCGAGGAAGGCCGGCAACGTGACCGGTGGCGGTCGCTTCCAGCTGCCGTCGAGGTCGCGGTAGTCGGGAATGCCCGAGGCCGTGCTGCAGCCGGCACCGGTCAGCACGAACAGGCGTGCATGCGCCTCGACGAACGCGCGCAACGCGTCCACACCGTGCGTGCTCACGTCGACGGCCGCAGACGGCGTGCGACGCGCGAGGCGAGACCCTGCAAGCCAGCGAGACCGAGCTGCAGCACGACCAGCGTGCCGACCAGCCAACCTGCCGGCGTGTCGTCGAGGTGCAGCAAGGCCATGGCGAAGGCCGCGGCGAGCGGCGCGAGCGCGAAGCGCGGTCCGAACACGATGGCCTGCACGATCGCCGTGACCGGCAACAGCAGCAGCGGCATCGCCACGAGGATGCCGATCACGGCCTTGAAGCCGATCGCGATGAAGATCCAGGCGACCGGGTTCGTCGGCAGCAACCGCGACCAGCTGCGCACGCGATAGAAGACGAAGGCTTCGTCGGAGCGGCGCGCGACGATCCAGGTCGCGATGAAAAGCCATACCCACGCGAGCGTCGCGGCGAGCCCGAACGATGCTTCGTCGGGCAGACCGAGAGCGAATCCGAAGCACGCGATCACGCCGATCGGCGGCAGCATGACCCGCCAACCCTGGTCGCGCGGCCAGGCCAGTGCGAGCACACCGAGGCCGATCGTCGCGAGCACGACGTCGAGGACCCACGCAGGCGCGATCGCCGCATCGGTCGCGAACCATGCCGCGAACGCGGCAACCGCGCCTAGGCTCGCGATGCGGCCGAAGCGCGGCTCGCCGTCCTCGACGACGAGCCATCCGAGGCTCTCGCGCCACGCCGCGACGCGGTCGAAGACGCGCGTCGACGCGACCGAGGCGAACAGCGCGGCGAGCCACGCGTAAGGCATCGCAGCCGGCGCGTGGCCGCCGCTCGAGGTGCCGAAGCCGACCACGAGGATGGTCAGCAGCAAGCCGCGCACGACGGCGGCGCGACGCTCGAGCACACGCACCGCGTCGACATCGGCAGGCGACAGGCTCAGTTCGCGGCGTCGGCGCTCGTCGAGCGCGTCGAGCCGCTTGCCGAGGACCGGCCGAACGAGCAGCGCGAGCAGGAACGCTCTTACGCGTCCCCCCGCCGCCAGCAGGCGCTGCATCGCGAGCAGGTCGGCATGGCGTTCGAGCACGACGGGGTCACGTGTCGGGCGCAGGCCGGTCTCGGCGATGCGCTCCTGCATCGCCAGCGCACGTGACGGACCCAGCGCGGCCTGCACACGGTAATCGCGGTCCCAGTCGAAGTAATCGGCAAGGTGCCGCAGCATCGGCACCGGAAGATCGGGTGCCTGCAACACGAACTCGGCGAAATGCATCGAGGCTTCGTCGCGCCGCGACAACGGCAGGCCGTCGAGCTCGTGATGCAGGCGCGGCCATGCCGCGAGCAGCGCCTCGTCGCCCGACTCGCGCCAGTACGCGTGCAGCGAGTGGGCGAGCTCGTGCGGCGACATCGGCGCCGGCGGCGGTGCGTCGTCGACCACCGCAGGAACCGGTTGCCGCGGGAGCGGACGACGCGGTGGATCGCGTGGCACGCCGCGTGGCGGCGCTGCGCGAGGTCGATCGATCGACTCGTCGGCGCTGCGGTCGGCGATGTCGGCGGCATCCCGCGGACGATCGCCATCCTGATCGGAACCCGGCGGCACGACCGCATCGCCTGCGGCACCCTCTCCTTCCGCCGCATCCGCAACATGTGCGGCCGGCACCTCGATCCCGGGTGCCATGGGCGCACGCGCGTCATGGACGGGAAAGTCGGTGGCGTCTGCCGGCGTCGAATCCTCGACCTCGACGTCCGGCGCGACCGTCGTCGGCATCGCGGGCACGACGCGCTCGATCGCCGCGTCTGCAGGCGGCGCGACAGGCGTCGACGACGCATCGTGCGTCGTCCCTTCATCGGTCTCTTCGTCGACCGACTCCGGTGCTACATGCCGCGCGAGCACGAGCGCGGCGTCGTAGGCCTCGCGAAGGTTCTGGTAGGCCTGCGCATCGTCGTCGGGGCGCGTGACCTTCAGGCGGCGCGCGTAGGCGCGCTTGATCGCGACCACGTCGGCCGTCGGCGCGAGGCCGAGGACGTCCCAGGCCGAGGCCATGTTCAGTAGACGAAGCCGTGGTCGAGGCTCGCGAGCGCCTTCTCGAACTGCTCGGCGGCCTCGTCGACGACGCGGCGGTCCTGCGTGTCGAGGGCGAGCTCGAACTGGCCGATCCAGTGCTGGATCGCCGCGCGCTCGTCGCCAAGGCGTTCCTCGTAGAGGCGCTTGGCGCGCTCGAGCAGGTAGCGGTTGCGCTGCTCGTCGCGCGGGTGGACCTTGAGCGCCTCGAGGCGCGCGAGCGCGTCGCGCACCTGGGCCTCGTCGAGCGCGTCGTTCTGGCGGATCACCGTATTGACCGTGCGCCCGGTGCTCGTCTCGCGCACGTCGACGACGAGCAGGCCGTTGGCATCGTAGGTGAAGCGCACGTCGACATCGGCCTCGCCGGCCGGCTTGGGCGTCAGCTCGATCTCGAGCAGGCCGAGGTGCAGGTTCTCGCTGCCGATCGGCGACTCGCCCTGGCGGATGTCGAGCTTGAGCACGCGCTGGTTGTCGGCGACGCTGCAGTAGTTGCCGACGCGCGAGATCGGCACCGGGTTGTTGCGCTCGATGATCGGCGAGAAGCGATCGGAGACCTGGCGGCCGTTGATGCGCTCGCTGACGATCACGCCGAGCGAGTACGGCATCACGTCGGTCAGCACGATCTCGTCGACGGCGGCATCGCGGGATTTGAGCGCCGCCTGGATCGCCGCGCCGCGCGCGATCGTCTCGTCCGGGTTGATCGTGCGCAGCGGCAGGCGCTGGAACAGCCGCGCGATGGTCTGACGCACGATCGGCATGCGCGTCGCGCCGCCGACCAGCACGACCTCGCCGAGCTCGCCCGCCTGCAGGCGCGCGTCCATGAGCGCGCGCTCGATCGGCCGGCGCAGGCGCTGCACGAGCTCGCCCGCGGCCTGTTCGAAATCGGCGCGCGTCACCGTCGCCTCGTAGACGCGCTCCTCGTGGACCAGGCGCATGAGCGCCTCCTGGCGGTCGCTGAGTTCGCGCTTGGCCTGTTCGGCGACGCGCCACAGCGCACCCGAGCGACGGATCGCCTCGGACGGCGGCAGCTCGCTGCGCTGCACGAACAGGCGCTCGAGCACGCTCGCGAAATCCTCGCCGCCGAGGCGCGTGTCGCCTGCGCTCGCTCGCACCTGCACGACGCCGTCGAAGTACTCGAGCACCGACACGTCGAACGTGCCGCCGCCGAGGTCGACGACGAGGAAGGTGCTGTGATCGCTGCGCTCCTGCAGGCCGTAAGCGAGGCCGGCCGCGGTCGGCTCGTTGAGCAGGCGCTCGACGCGCAGGCCGGCGAGTTCGCCGGCCGTCTTGGTGGCCTGGCGCTGCGCCTGGTTGAAGTAGGCCGGCACCGTGATGACGGCTTCGTGCACGGGCTCGCCGAGAAAGGTCTCGGCATCGGCCTTGAGCGAGCGCAGCACGAGTGCCGACAGCTCCTCGGGCCGAAAGCTGCGGTCGCCGAGCTGGACGAGATGGTCGGTGCCCATCCAGCGCTTGAACGCGGTCGCGGTGCGCAGCGGATGCGTGGACAGGCGTTCGCGCGCGGCGAGACCGACGATCATCGCGTCGCCGTCGCCGGCGCTGATCGCCGATGGCGTGAGCACATGGCCGAGCGCGTTCGGGACGAGCTGCGGGGCTCCGTCGCGGAACACCGCCGCGAGGCTGTTGGTCGTGCCGAGGTCGATACCGATGAGCATGGGAAGGCCGGACTGGATCGCTCTTCATGCTACCGCAGTGCCCCGGCGTTGCCGGCACGTCGGTCCTGGCACGCAGCGTTCGGCGCAGGGTGTGCTCGCGCGAAGCACACGCGGAACGTTCCCGGCTCGCGGGAGCTCCACGACACCCGGTTTCCGTCGCCGCCCGCCCCCCTCCTGGGGTTTACCCGAGGTCGTCAACAACTGTGACGGGATCGGCTCCGGTGCCTGTGCAACAGCCGCTACGGTCCGCCGACCCCAGCCTCCGCCGGGGTGGCGCCGCCAGGGGCTCGGGCGCCCGGGATTCCTTCATGGAGATCACGATGCTCACCAAGAACGTCCTTCGCGTCGCCGTTGCCGCCTGCCTGGCCAGTCCGTTCGCCTTCGCCGCGCCGCCCACCGAGATGGGCTCCGATGTCGAGATCACCGCCGCCGAGGCGGGAGCTGCCGTGTCGTTCGCGACGCAACAGGACTCGGCCGCGCTGGTCGACCTCGGCACGCCCGACGTCGGCGACCTCGCCGCGCTCGGCGATCGTCGCCGCGACAACGCGCGCCTCGGCGAACCGCTCGAGATCGCGATGGCGCGTGACGTCGCCAAGCCCGAGATCGAGCTCGACCTGCTCGACTGGGAGCCGCTCGCCGATGGTGGTATCGGCGCACGCGTGCGCATCGTCTCCGAAGGCGCCGTGGCCTTGCGCGCCGCACTCGAGGTCACGAACCTGCGCACCGACACGAGCCGCCTCTCGAAGGTGCCCGCCGACGGCATCGTGCTGCGCTTCCGTGGTGATGGCGGCGAGGTGTTCGAAGTGTCGGGTGCCGACATCGACGCGCAGGACACGACATGGTCGCCGATCGTCGACGGCGAGGCGATGACGATCGAGATCGTCCTCGCGCCGGGCCGCTCGCCCGACCAGCTCGCGTTGCGCATCCCGCAGGTCTCGCATTTCGACCTCGCGCCGACCGCGACCCACGCGACAATGGGCGCAAAGATCGGCGAGAGCGACTACTGCGAGCGCGACATCGTCTGCCGCGCGAGTCCGAGCGCGTCGTTCCTGTCGACATCCAAGGCGGTCGCCCGCATGGTGTTCACCAAGAGCGGCAGCTCGTACCTGTGCACGGGCACGCTGCTCAACAACTCGAACTCGCCCAAGCGTTACCTGTTCTGGACCGCGAGCCACTGCATCAATACGCAGACGGTCGCCAACACGCTGCAGACCTACTGGTTCTACGAGGCGACCACGTGCAACGGTTCGACCGTGAACCCGTCGGCGACGACGCGCACGGGCGGCGCGTTCCTGCGCCATTCGAACGCGACGCGCGACACCGCGCTGCTCGAGCTCAAGACGGCGCCGCCGTCGGGTTCGGTCTACGCGGGCTGGACGAGCGCCGCGATCACCTCGACCGGTACCGCGATCGAAGGCATCCACCACCCGGCCGGCGACGTGAAGAAGTACTCGCTCGGTTCGGTCACCTCGACCAGCACGAGCCTGAGCGGCCTCGGTCCGTTCTACCGCGTGCAGTGGTCGCTCGGCGTCACCGAAGGCGGCTCGTCAGGCTCGGGCCTGTTCACGGTCTCGTCGGGCAACCTGCAGCTGCGCGGCGGCCTCTACGGCGGCAGCTCGTACTGCAGCGCGCCGACCGCACCGGACTACTACTCGCGCTTCTCCGACGTCTACTCGAGCATCTCGTCGTACTTCTGACCGCGTGGTGTCACCACGCGCCGCCTTCTTGGGGAGGCGGCGCGTGGGGTTTCGCGCACGGTTCAAGCGCCTTCGCGCACGCGTGTGGTGCTTTCAACCGGCGTCTTGGCATTTGCCACATCGACGCTTTCTGCCGCTGATGGCGATATCGACTGAAGCATCCGGACTTCGGGCGTCCGATGCCTTTCCGAGTGTCATCCCGGCGCAGGCCGGGATCCAGTGCCTTCACGCACCCCGGCTGACATCGAGCCAAGCGATGGTGCGGATAGCAAGGCACTGGATTCCGGCCTTCGCCGGAATGACAGATGACTTCGACGGGCGCTCTCGTCCGACCATCGGCGATCGCGCCTTGCAGCTTCAGCAGCGCGACACCGCGCTCACCTCAGCGTCACCGTTCCAGCGCAGCGCCACAGTGACGTACTGCTCCGTTGGGTGCTTTCGCGTAGTCGACGCATCTGCACCCGGCAGTCCCGCGTGCGCCGAGCCTCGTTCGCCTTAAGCCCCTTAGCGGCCGCCTAGGCTCAAACCCCCAGCGGCGGCACCTGCGCCGGCGTGCCGTGGGCGTCGAGCGCGATCATGACGAAACGGCCGCGCGTGCACAGGCGGCGGTCGCCGCTGAGGACATCTTCGGCGATGAGGTCGACGTCGACCTGCATCGAGCTGCGGCCGACCTCGACGACGCGCGCGACGAGTTCGACGAGCTGGCCCTGGCGCACCGGCACCTTGAAGTCGACCTGCTCGGAACGTCCGGTCACGACCGTGCGGCGCGCGTAGCGCGAGGCCGCGACGAAGGCGGCCTTGTCCATCCATGCGAGCGCCTGGCCGCCGAACAGCGTGCCGAGGTGGTTCGTGTGGTCCGGGAACACGATCTCGAGCAGCACCGCTTCGGTCGGCGGCAGCACGGCCGGCGCCGACGTCGTGGCCGGCGCCTTCACGCGCGCCTTCGCGACCTTGCGCGGCGCCGGTGTGCGACGCGCTACTTCAGAACGCTTCATCGAACGCCACTTCACCCTGCACGCCGACCTGGTAGGCCGAGACGCGGCGCTCGAAGAAGTTGGTCACTTCCTGCACGTCCTGCAGGTCCATGAACGCGAACGGGTTGCGCGCGCCGTAGTGGCGCGGCATGCCGAGCTGCACGAAGCGCTGGTCGGCGCAGTACTCGAGGTACTCGCGCATCTCGCGCGCCGAAATGCCGGCGACGCCGCCCGAGAGCACGTCCTGGGCGAACTGCATCTCGCAGCCGATCGCCTCGTCGAGCATCTGCACGACCTGCTGCTGCATCTGCGCGTCGAACAGGTCGGGCTCTTCCTCGCGCACGGTGCGGATCGTCGCGAACGCGAACGCCATGTGGCAGCTCTCGTCGCGGAACACCCAGTTAGTGCCCGAGGCGAGGCCGTGCAGCAGGCCGCGCGAACGCAGGAAGTACACATAGGCGAACGCGGCGAAGAAGAACAGGCCTTCGATGCACGCGGCGAAGCAGATCAGGTTGAGCAGGAATTCGCGGCGCTGCTCGCGCGTCTCGACGCGATCGAGCTTCTGGATCGAGTCGATCCACTTGAAGCAGAAATCGGCCTTGGCGCGGATCGACGGGATGTTCTCGATCGCCGCGAACGCCTTGTTGCGCTCCTCGGGATCGGGCAGGTAGGTGTCGAGCAGCGTGAGATAGAACTGCACGTGCAGCGCCTCTTCGTAGAGCTGGCGCGACAGGTACATGCGCGCCTCGGGCGCGTTGATGTGCTTGTAGAGGTTCAGCACGAGGTTGTTCGACACGATCGAATCACCGGTCGCGAAGAACGCGATGAGGCGATGGATCAGGTGGCGATCGGCCGCCGACATCTTCGACTTGAGGTCGTTGATGTCGGGCGCGAAGTCGACCTCGTCGACGGTCCACGTGTTCTTGATCGCATTGCGGTACATCTCGAAGAACTCGGGGTAGCGCATCGGCCGGAGCGTGAGCTCGAAGCCGGGGTCGAGGAGATGCTGCTTGCGGATCGGGGGCTGGGCGGACATGGCGTTCACTCGTGGGTCGTGCGCGGCCGGGCGGTCGCTGGGGCTTCGTCATTCCGGCGAAGGCCGGAATCCAGTGGCTTTCAATCGGGTATACGCATGGACATCGGAAGGAGCGCGCCATGAGGGATCACGTGCCGTGCGTCTACATCCTCGCCAGCCGGCGAAACGGCACGCTGTATGTCGGCGTGACGTCCGATCTTGCCGGACGCATCTGGCAGCATCGCAACGAGGTCGTGGACGGCTTCAGTCGGCGACATCACGTGCATCTCCTCGTGTGGTTCGAAGTCCACGACGCCATGGAGTCGGCGATCCAGCGCGAGAAGGCGATCAAATCGTGGCGTCGCGCATGGAAGATCCGCCTCATCGAAGACATGAACCCGTACTGGCGTGATCTCTACCCGGACATCGTCGGCTGACGGAAGGCGCTGGATCCCGGCCTTCGCCGGGATGACAGACCTCCCATCAAGGTCCGACCGATGTCCTGTCTGCCGCGCCGTCTCACTGTGCTCTCTGCTGAAGACGCTGGATGACCTGCGCTTTGCGCTATTGCGAAGCGTCTCCGGCCTTCGCAGGAAGGACAAACGTCGAGTCCGGATCTGCACGACGTCCATGGTCGTCATGTCCTTTCATCAGGTCACCCCGGCGCAGGCCGGGGTCCAGCGACTTCGAACGGCGAACCTACTGACACGCCTCGCAATACTCCGGATTCTCGAGCGAGCAGAACACCGCGCTCGTGGCCTCCTCGACCGTCGGCGCGGCGGGTGCCGGCGTCGGGGCGATGCTCGCGGTGCTGCCGACCGTGGTCTTGGCGATCTTCGTGGCCGGGCGCGAGCGCAGGTAGTAGGTCGTCTTCACGCCGGCCTTCCACGCGTACATGTACATCGACGACAAGCGCCCGATGTTCGGGTTCTCCTGGAACAGGTTCAGCGAGGCGCTCTGGTCGATGTACGCGCCGCGCGCGGCGGCGTGGTCGATGAGCACCTTCTGCGGCAGTTCCCACACCGTGCGGTAGATGTCGCGCAGGCGCTGCGGGATCGCCGCGATGCCCTGGATCGAGCCTTCGGCGAGCTTGATCTCGTCGCGCACGGCGTCGGTCCACAGGCCGAGCGACTTGAGCTCCTCGACGAGGTAGCGGTTGACGACGAGGAAGTCGCCCGACAGCGTTTCGCGCTTGAACAGGTTCGAGACCATCGGCTCGATGCACTCGTAGCAGCCTGCGATCGAGGCGATCGTCGCGGTCGGCGCGATCGCGACGAGCAGCGAGTTGCGCAGGCCGCCCTTGCGGACGCGCTCGCGCAGCTGGTTCCAGCGCTCGGCCGGAATCGTCTGGCGCGCCTGCGGCCAGTAGTCGAACTGCAGCTCGCCGTTGGCCGCACGCGTCTCGGCGAAGCCCGGGTGCGGGCCGGACTGGTCGGCGAGTTCGCAGCTCTGCGTCAGCGCGTGGAAGTAGATCTCCTCGGCGATCTGCGCCGACAGCGCCTGCGCCTCGACCGATTCGAACGGCATGCGCAGCTGGAAGAACACGTCCTGCAGGCCCATCACGCCGAGGCCGACCGGGCGCCACTTGCGGTTGGCCGTGGCGGCCGTGCCGATCGGATAGAAGTTGAGGTCGATGACGCGATCGAGCTGGCGCACGGCCGTGGCGACGGTCGCGGCGAGCTTGTCGAAATCGAACGCGCCGTCGACGACATGGCGTGCGAGGTTGATCGAGCCGAGATTGCAGACGGCCGTCTCGCCCGACGAGGTGACCTCGAGGATCTCCGTGCACAGGTTGGACAGGTGCACGACGTTGCTGGGCAGTGCGGTCTGGTTCGAGGTCGCGTTGCTGCGGTCCTTGAACGTCATCCAGCCGTTGCCGGTCTGCGCGAGCGTGCGCAGCATGCGCGAGTAGAGCTCGCGCGCCTTGATCGTCTTGACCGCGAGGCCGTCGGCCTCGGCCTGGCGGTAGGCGGCCTCGAACGCGCTGCCCCACAGGTCGACGAAGTGCGGCGTGACCTTGGGATCGAACAGCGACCAGTCGGCGTCGGCCTCGACGCGGCGCATGAACTCGTCGGGGATCCAGTTGGCGAGGTTGAGGTTGTGCGTGCGGCGCGCCTCGTCGCCGGTGTTGTCGCGCAGCTCGAGGAACTCCTCGATGTCCGCGTGCCAGGTCTCGAGGTAGACGCAGGCCGCGCCCTTGCGCTTGCCGCCCTGGTTGACGGCCGCGACGGATGCATCGAGCGTCTTGAGCCACGGCACGAGGCCGTTCGAGTGGCCGTTGGTGCCGCGGATCAGCGAGCCGCGCGAACGCACGCGCGAGTACGACAGGCCGATGCCGCCGGCGAACTTGCTGAGCTTGGCGACGTCGGCGTACTTGTCGTAGATGCTCTCGAGCGAATCCTCGGGCGAGTCGAGCAGGAAGCACGACGACAGCTGCTCGTGTGCGGTGCCCGCGTTGAACAGCGTCGGCGAGCTCGCGATGTACTCGAGCGACGACAGCAGGCGATACAGCTCGAGCGTCTCGGCGAGCGAGCCTCCGCCGAGCGCGCAGGCGATGCGCATGAAGAAGTACTGCGGCGTCTCGATGACCTTGCGCAGCTCGGGGTGGCGCAGCAGGTAGCGGTCGTAGACGGTGCGCAGGCCGAAGTATTCGAAGCGGCGCGTGGCCAGCGGATCGATCGCGTCGTTGAGCTTGCGCGCGTTGAGCGAGACGAACTCGCGCAGGCGTGCGTTGACGATGCCGACCTCGGCACCGCGCGCGACCGACTGCGAGAACGACTGGATCTCCTGGTTGGCCACTTCCTTGTCGACGTACGACGACAGCAGGCGCGCGGCGAGGAAGCCGTACTCGGGCTCCTCGGCGGTCAGCGCGGCCGAGGTGCGGATCGAGAGCTCGTCGAGCTCGCGCGTGGTCGCGCCGTCGTAGATGCCGCCGATCGTCTTGAGCGCGACGCGCATCGGATCGACCGCGTGCAGGCCTTCGGCGCTGCGGGTGACCGCGCGCACGATCTTGTTGAGGTCGACCGACTCGCTCGAGCCGTTGCGCTTGGTCACGCGCATCTGCGCCGGGCTGTGCGGCGGCGTGAGCGCGAAGCCGCTGCCGGCAGGCGCGGCGGGGACGGGTTTGCTGGCCGTCGCGGGCGCGACAGCGGTGGCGGATTTCATCGGCAGTGCATCACTTGGCGTGGAATCGGAATCGATGGCGTGCGGTGCACGCGAATCGAGGGGGTGCATGGCGTTCCTCCGTGCCGGACCGAAGACCTGCTCCCGAGCGCAGGAAGGTTTCGGCACCGCGACCACGGAACGCGCCACGGGACGGCGGCCCGCACGGGGCTCCGTCCTGCGACGCGCTTCCCCGCGGAAGCGGCCACCTGCGTCGTACCCCGACTGTCCGCCTCCTCGATCTCGGATCGTGAGACGGCGCCTCGGGTACGACGTGCCGGCAGGTCTTCGGGCTCGTGGACACGTGGCCGTCGCCGACCACACCTCGTCCTGCGCTTCCCAGGGCATGCCCCAGTGCGTGTGCAGGACTCGTTTCCACTTACCGCTGCGGGGCAGCTCCGGAATTGCACCGGATTCCCTTTTAACCACGCTGCGCCACGCGTTCGGCGTGTCGGCGACGTGGACCGACCGGACACAAGCTATTGTGTCCACCCCGGCACGTCAACCGGATATTTTGGGTTTTTGGGCTTGATTTTTCGGGAACGCGATCGCGTCGCCGTTTCGCGTGGCGCGTTCAGGATCGACGCGTGCGACGCGGCTTCGGCGGCTCGGGTGACTCGTCGACGGCCGCCTCGGAGGTGGGCCTCGCCGGCAGCGGCGGCGCGACGGCGTCGAGTGCATCGAGCATCGCATCGACATCGGAACGGCGCCCCATCGCGAACAGGCTGACCGCGGTGCGTGCGACCTGGCGCGTGTCGTACCAGGCATAGGCACCGACACCGACCGCACCGACCACGGGCAGCCAGCGCGAGATGCCGCCACCGACGAGGCGGCGCGTGACGCGCATGCCGATCGCGTGGGCAACGCGCTCGAACACGCGCAGCGGCACGTCCTGCGCGATGAGTCGCCCGCCGACCCGGATGACGAGATCCCGCACCGCCTGCGCGGCGGCGTGGCGGAACAGGCAGTACAGCATCTGCTCGCGCGTCAGCCGTGCGCTGACGCCATAGACGCCGGCGATGTCGGCGACCATCTGCGCCTGGATGCGCCAGATCGCGAGCAGCTCGGGCACGATCGTGAGCCAGCCCAGCGGCCCGGGCGGCAACGCCAGCGTACCGGCCGCGAGCGCGGCCTTCTGCGCGGCTGCCTTGGCGACGGCGCGTGCGCGCAGGCCCGGATCGGCCGCGGCAGCCTCGCCGGTCGCCGGCACCGTGCCGAGCAGATCGACGAGGTGCCGCGCGATGCGGTGGGCGACGTCCTCGTCGGCTTCGGGCTTGCCGCGCCTGGCCGGAATGTATTCGGAAGACTTCTTCATCGTCGTCGAACGTGGCGACATCGTCGCCGAGCTTCAAGATGCAAAGGTAGCTGCCCGACCCTGAAGCGCGCGCATCGCGCGACCTCAGCGCATGAGCAGGCGGGTCACGGCGTCGGCGAGGCGCCGGTACGGCGGGCGCAACAGCGCCATCGACGACCAGCGGGCCTGGTAGAGCACCGGCATGCGCTTGGAGAACGTCAGGAAGCCTTCGTGGCCGTGGTAGTGACCCATGCCCGACGGGCCGACACCACCGAACGGCAGCTCGGCCTGGGCGAAGTGCAGCACGGTGTCGTTGATGGTCACGCCGCCCGCGAGCGTCGAGGCGAGCACGCGGCGCGTGCGCCGTGCATCGTGGTCGAAGTGGTACAGCGCGAGCGGCCGCGGGCGCGCGTTGACGAACGCGATCGCCTCGTCGAGGTCGTCGTAGCCGATCACGGGCAGGATCGGGCCGAAGATCTCGTCCTCGAGCACGCGCAGGTGTGCGGGCGGGTCGAGCACGAGCGTCGGCGCGAACACGCGACGCGCGGGATCGTGCGCGGCCGCGTCGGGCAGCACGACGATCTCGGCGCCGGCCGCACGCGCCTCGTCGGCGAGCTCGGCGAGGCGCGCGTACTGCGCATCGTTGACGATGCTCGTGTAGTCGGGCGAGTCGCGCAGGGCCGGATAGTGGCGTGCGACGTAGGCGCGCATCGCGGCGACGAACGCGTCGCGCTGCGCGCGCGGCAGCAGCACGTAATCGGGCGCGATGCAGGTCTGGCCGGCGTTGAGCAGCTTGCCCGCGGCGATGCGGCCGGCGGCCGTCTCGACCGGATAGCCCGGCGCGATGATCGTCGGCGACTTGCCGCCGAGTTCGAGCGTGACCGGGGTGAGGTTCGGCGCCGCCGCGGCCATGACCTTGCGGCCGACTGCAGTCGAGCCCGTGAAGAACAGATGATCCAACGGCAGCGACGCGAAACGCGCGGCGACGTCGGCATCGCCGAGTACCGTGGTCACGCGCTCTTCGGGGAACACCTCGGCGAGCAGTTCGGCGAGCAGCGCCGAGGTGCGCGGCGTGTGCTCGGACGGCTTGAGCATGACGTGGTTGCCGGCCGCGATCGCCGCGACCAGCGGCGCGAGCGCGAGGTTCACCGGGTAGTTCCACGGCGACAGCACGCCGACCACGCCGAGCGGCCGCACCTGCACCTCGGTGCGTGCAGGCAGGAACATCCAGTCGGCGAGCGCACGGCGCGGGCGCATCCAGCGCAGCAGGTTCGCGCGCACGTGGTCGATCTCGCGCAGTACGGTCATGCCGTCGGAGAGCCGCGTCTCGTGCAGCGAGCGGCGCCCGAAATCGGCCGACATTGCCGCCGCGAGCGCATCGAAGCGCCGCGCGAGCACCTCGCGCAGGCAGCCGAGATCGCGCAGGCGCCGCGCGGCATCGGGCACGTCGGCCTGCCACGCCGCGCGCATGCGCGAAAGCCGTGCGGCGAGGTCGTCGATCGGGGGGGCGGGCGTGTCCATGGCCGCATCTTAACCGCCGTTGTCGGCCTGATGCCTCCAACGCCGGGTCCAAGTCTCGTGTCAGGTTCGTTCGCCCCGTCGGGCGTCCGAAAATCGCAGGCCCGACGGGGTCGATGAACCTGCCCCCCCTGGCCGGACCGCCCCCATGACCAGGCCTCATCTGCATCGCGTGCGACCGGGAAAACGCTCCCGGCTCACGGACCCGAGCGCCATCACGCGCTCCGACCCTGGAACCGTACATGCCTCTTCCGGCGCATGGTGCTAGCCTCCGCGCACGTTTTTTCCCGCGAAACCTGCTGCCATGAACATCCGCTCCTACAACGGGCTCTCGCCGCGCATCGGCCTGAATGCCTACGTCGATCCCGCCGCCGTCGTGATCGGCGACGTCGAACTCGAGGAAGACGCCTCGATCTGGCCGTGCGCGGTCGTGCGCGGCGACGTGCACCGTATCCGCATCGGCGCACGCAGCAACATCCAGGACGGCGCCGTGCTGCACGTGACCCACGACGGCCAGTACACGCTCGGCGGCTTCCCGCTGCTGGTCGGCGCCGACGTGACGGTCGGCCATGGCGCGATCCTGCACGCGTGCACGGTGCAGGAGGCCTGCCTGATCGGCATGAACGCGACCGTGCTCGACGGCGTGCTCGTCAAGAAGCACAGCATGATCGGCGCGGGCGCGCTGGTCGGCCCCGGCAAGGTCGTCGGCGAGCGCGAGCTGTGGCTCGGCAACCCCGCGCGCCGCGTGCGCGAGCTGAGCGACCAGGAAGTCGAGAAGCTTTACTACTCCGCGCACCACTACATCAAGATCAAGAACGGCTACCTCAAAGGTGGCGTTGCCTGATGCGCAAGGATTCGGCGACCTCGAAACTCGGCCTGCCGCCGCTCGTCTCGCCGTACTCGTCACTGGTGTTCAGCGTCCTCGCGTGGATCGTGTTCTCGAAGGTGTACGGCGGCGTCGATCCGGCCCTGCTGCCGGGTCCGACACGCGGCTTCCTCGCGATCCAGCCGTGGTGGTTCGTGCTGTCGCTGGCCTGCGTGGCCGCGAAGGTCGCGGTCGAGCACGTCGAGGCCGCCAAGCCGTGGGAAGGCGCCGCGCGCATCGGCGAAGGCGTGCTCGCGGTCGCCTCGGTCGTCTGCATCGGCTGGGGCATCGTCGCGATGTTCGTGCTCGCGCTGCCGGCGATGCCGTGAGCACGCGACGCTTCACGCGAAGCCTCGCGAGGGTGTGCGGCGGCATCGGGATGCTGTCGGACCACGGCGTGCCGTCACGCACGAAGACGGCGACGCGTGCTGTCGTCACGCCGGGCCGGCGAGCCCGCTCCATCACGCCATGATCGGCACGACATTCGACGACCTGCGTGTCGACACGCAGGGAGGCTCGGTGTCCGCGCGACGCTGGCGTGCCGAGAGAACCGGCCTCGCGCCCATCGTGCTGCTGCACGATTCGCTCGGCAGCATCGAACTCTGGCGTGACTGGCCCGAGCGCCTCGCGCGTGTGACCGGGCGTGACGTCGTCGCCTACGACCGCCTCGGTTTCGGTCGCTCCGACGCGCATCCCGGCACGCTCGACGACCGCTTCATCCACGACGAATCACGCGGCGCGTTCGCACGCGTGCTCGAAGCCTTCGCGATCGGGCGCTTCGTCGCCTTCGGCCACAGCGTCGGCGGCGGCATGGCGATCGGCTGCGCGGCCGCGTTCGGCGAGCGCTGCGAGGCCCTCGTCACGCTGGCCGCGCAGGCCTTCGTCGAGGAGCGCACGCTGGCCGGCGTCGCCGCCGCCAAGCAAGCCTTCGCTCAGCCCGGCCAGCTCGAACGTCTCGCGCGCTACCACGGCGACAAGGCACGCTGGGTCCTCGATGCCTGGCTCGAGACCTGGCTCGCGCCCGGGTTCGCATCCTGGACGCTCGACGACATCCTCGGCGACGTGCGCTGCCCGACCCTCGTCGTGCACGGCGACCTCGACGAATACGGCTCCGTCGCGCACGCCGAACGCATCGCCCGTGGCGTCGGCGGAACGGCCCGACTCGAGATCCTTGCAGGCGTCGGGCATGTGCCGCATCGCGAGCGTGGCGACGAGGTGATGGCCCTGGTCACGGCGTGGCTGTCGAAAGGATCCCGCGACCTGCCGACCTGACACCCGATACGGCGATCATGCTCGTGCAACCCTTCACGCTGCCACGGTGACGGGCGACGTCTCCTTCTCCAGCCTGGCGAGCCATGCCATCGCATGCCGTCGATCGGCGCCACACATCGCCGGCTCCGGCCGCAGCGAGGCGCACACGGCGGGGCGTGCGGGGTCGTCGAAGATGCGGCAGCGTTCGTCGTCGTCGAGCTGCACGCAGCGCACGCCGGCGGGCTTGCCGTGCGGCATGCCGGGGATCGGGCTCGTGATCGACGGCGCGATGCAGCACGCGCCGCAGCTGCTGCGGCATTGCATGCGGGTCAGTCCTCGGCGTCGCCGGGCAGGTGCGCGCGCAGTTCGGCGTACACGGCGTCGGTGTCGGGGCGCCGGCCGTGCCAGAGCTCGAACGCGTCGGCGGCCTGCTCGACGAGCATGCCGAGGCCGTCGAGCGCGAGCGCGGCGCCGGCACTGCGCGCCCAGGCGCGGAACGGGATCGCCGCGAGTGCGTACGAGAGGTCGTAGCAGACCGCGCGCGGTGCGATGAGCGTGCCCGGCAACGCAGGCGCATGGGGATCGTGGTGACCCGCCGAGGTCGCATTGAGGATCAGGTCGAACGCGCCGGCCGAGCCGAGGTCGTTCCACGCACGCGTGTGCACGCGCCCGGGCTGGCCGATCGCGTCGGCGAGCGCATCGGCGCGCTCGGACGTGCGGTTGGCGATCGTCAGTTCGCCGATGCCGGCATCGACCAGCGCGAACGCGGCCGCACGCGCGGCACCGCCGGCGCCGAGCAGCAGCGTGCGACGTGCACGCACGTCGAGGCCGTGGCGGCTCGTGAGGTCGCGCACGAGGCCGCTGCCGTCGGTGCTGTCGCCGCGCCAGCCGACGCCGTCGCGCACGAGGGTATTGACGCTGTCGGCGCGGCGCGCGCGTTCGGTGACGGTCAGGCACAGCCGCGCGGCATGCTGCTTGAGCGGCAGCGTGACGTTGGCGCCGCGGCCGCCTTCCTCGCCGAACCGGGCGAGCTGGGCGACGAAGGTCTCGGCCGGCGCCTCGATCGCGCGGTAGTCGAGCGCGATGCCGAGCTGGCGCCCGAACGCGGCGTGGATGCGCGGCGACAGCGAGTGCGCGATCGGCTGGCCGAACACGGCGAAGCGTCCCGGCAAGGCGGACGCGAAGGTCGGATCGTCCACGGCGACGTCGGCGAGGTGCATGGAAGCTCCAGTCGGATGCGGCGCGCGCCGCGGCGACGTCATCTTAAGCCCGCGGCGGTGGCGGGGAACCGTGGTGAACCCCGAGGATGGTTGCGGGAGCGCCCGGTTCCGTCCACGAGTCTGGACGGGTACGACCGATGCCGTCAGGCGTGACGCTGACGACGTTCACGGCGGAATCGCCTGCGGCGGTTCCACCCTACCCTTCGGCTCTACCCCGAGCCGATTCCGGACGACTTCAGCCGCGCAGCCAGCGCGCCGCGTCGAGGGCGAAGTAGGT
Organism: Lysobacteraceae bacterium PS02065; assembly: GCA_029959555.1. Lineage (GTDB taxonomy): Bacteria > Pseudomonadota > Gammaproteobacteria > Xanthomonadales > Rhodanobacteraceae > Dokdonella. The sequence goes on from JASCPI010000025.1 coordinate 41,506, forward strand.
CAGGATCGCGTCGGCGCCGGCGCGCTTCATCGCGACCAGCGACTCGAGCACGACGGCGCGCTCGTCGAGCCAGCCGTTCTGCGCGGCGGCCTTGAGCATCGCGTACTCGCCGCTGACCTGGTAGACGAACGTCGGCGCGCCGAAGCGCTCCTTCACGCGGCGCACGACGTCGAGATACGGAAGGCCCGGCTTGACCATGACCATGTCGGCGCCTTCGCGCAGGTCGAGTTCGACCTCGCGCAGGGCCTCGTCGCTGTTGGCGACGTCCATCTGGTAGGTGTGCTTGTCGGCCTTGCCGAGGCTGCCGGCCGAGCCGACCGCGTCGCGGAACGGGCCGTAGAACGCCGAGGCGTACTTGGCCGAGTAGGCGAGGATGCGCGTGTGCACGTGGCCGGCCGCCTCGAGCGCGGCACGGATCGCGCCGATGCGACCGTCCATCATGTCCGACGGCGCGACGATGTCGAAACCGGCCTCGGCCTGCGCGACCGCCATCTTCACGAGCGCCTCGATCGTGGGGTCGTTGACGACGTAGCCGTGCTCGTCGATGAGGCCGTCCTGGCCGTGCGTCGTGTACGGATCGAGCGCGACGTCGCCGATCAGACCCAGCTGCGGGTGGCGCGCCTTGAGCGCACGCGCGGCACGCTGGAACAGCGCGTCGGGATTCCAGGCCTCGCGCGCATCCTCGCTCTTGACCTCGGGACCCGGCGCCGGGAACAGCGCGAGCGCGGGAATGCCGAGCTCGACGCACTGGTCGGCGAGGCCGAGCAGCTGGTCGATCGAGACGCGCTCGACGCCCGGCATCGACGCGACCGGCTCGCGGCGGCCTTCGCCGTCGATGACGAACGCGACCATGATGAGGTCGGACGCAGTCAGCACGTTCTCGCGCATGAGCGCGCGCGAGAACGCGTCGCGGCGCATGCGGCGCATGCGGATGTTCGGGTAGGCCATGGCGAACTCGGCGGCGGCGGAAAGCCCGCGATTGTACGCCCGCGCCCCGGGGCGGCCTGCGAATGCGTCGTTTTGTCGGGAGCCTCGGGGCTTCGGACACGCGAGGATCGCTCCGAGTGGCTCGAGTTTCCAGCTTCATGCCGTGCGCTCGTCGCCGGTTGCGGCAGCCGGCCTCGTGAGGAAAGCAGGCGCCGACTTCGCCGTGTGTCATCGGCATCGGGGCGCCCGATGGCATCACCTGCACCCAAGGGGATCCCGGCTTTCGCCGGGATGACGGAACCTTGGTTCCATACGTCCCGGCTCGTGGATGTGACAAGGGCGTCGGGCGTCTGGTGGGCGCTTCCTCGTAACGCATGTTCCGGGATTCCACGGCCTCCATCGTCATTCCGGCGAAAGCCGGGATCCCCTTGGGCGTGAAGACTCGCGGCGCGCGTCACGACAGCGAAACGCCGAACAGCGACAGCGCCTCGCCTTCCCGGCTTTCTCGTCAAGCGACCCTGCGAACAACGGGAACCCTACGGTCGCGCAGCGACTCGGCACGACGCATCATCCCGCCGTGGAACGTCATCGCGATGCCGACGAGGGACACGAACCCAAGCAGCGCGCCAGCACTCACCGCCCGGCAAAACCCGCCGTCCGTCGCAACGCCCGCTTTCTTGTCTTGCAAAGCACACGCGCGGCTGGTTTCATGAACCGACGTCCGTCAGGGGATGCCGTGCGATCCGTCGTCGGCATGGACGCGTTGCGACCAAGGGGCGCGCACGGGGTTGCGCGGGTATCGGATCGACGTTGCCGAGGTTGTCCTTGAGCGGAATCCTGCTCGTGGAGCGTTCCACCACGCTCAACCACCTGCTGCGGCGCACGCTCGCGGCGGCGGCGCTGCCCGTGCGTACGGGCATCGACAACTACCTCGACGCCTACGAACACCTTCGTCGCTCGGCCGATCCGGGCCGTCAGCTCGAACCCTACGCCGTCGCCGTGATCGGCGCGCCGGCGCGCCAGACGCGCGAGTTCAGCGCGCTGCTGCAGTACACGCGTGAAGCGCCCGACGCACCGGCGACCCTGCTGCTCGCCCATGAGGAAACCTCCGAGCTGCGTGCCTGGGCGCAGGGCAACCTGCGCGGCCGGCTTCTGCTGTGGTCGCAGTTCTCGCGCATCCCGGCGATGGTCGGCGAGCTCGCCCCCGACGAGGCCGAGTCCGAAGAGGGCGTGCTCGACGAGGCCGAGCGCATCCGCGTGCTGTTCGTCGACGATTCGCAGAGCGTGCGCGTGGCCTACTCGCAGCTGCTCGAGCGCAACGGTTTCGCGGTCGACTCGGCCGGCTCGATCGAGGAGGCCGACCGCCTCGCCGCGCACGGCGCCTACGACCTCGTCGTGGTCGACTATTTCCTGCCCGACGGCAGCGGCGACGAGCTGTGCCGACGTCTCGCCGCACGCACCGATCCACCCGTGCTCGCCGTGATCACGGGCAGCTACCGCGAGGACATCATCAAGCGCTGCCTGCTCGCCGGCGCGAGCGAGTGCATGTTCAAGAACGAGGCACGCGAGCTGTTCCTGGCCCGCGTGCGCACGCTCGCCAAGAACATCGAGATGCGCAAGTCGGCCGAGGCCGATCGCCAGCAGCTCGACGGCATCCTCGGCAGCGTCGGCGACGGCGTGCTCGGCGTCGACACCGACGGCCGCATCAGTTTCGTCAACCCGACCGGCCTGCGCCTGCTCGGCTACGGCGACGACGCCGACCTCGTCGGCCTGCTTGCGCAGGCGGCGATCCACCCGAACGAGGCCGCGCGCACCTCGCCGCTGACGCGCGCCTACGCCGAAGGCGCGACGCTGCACCACGTCGAGACGATGTTCCGGCGCCGCGACGGCAGCGGCATGCCGATCGAATGCACGGTGCTGCCGCTGGCGGCGCAACGCCGCACCCACGGCGCGATCGTCGTGTTCCGCGACATCGCCGAGCGGCGCACCGCCGAACGCCTGCGCTGGGAGCTCGCCCACGACCCGCTGACCGGCCTGCCGAACGCACGCCACCTGCGCCAGCGCCTGATCCACGAGATCGCGAGGCTGCGTGACCGCGGCGGCTACTCGGCCCTGCTGTGGATCGAGGTCGAGCGCGCCAGCGAGAACGATGCACCACGCGGCGACGAGGTGCTGCGCGCCGCAGCGCTCGCCTTGAACCGGCGCCTGCGCGAAGGCGACGTGCTCGCGCGCGGCGACGGCGATGCTTTCCTGCTGCTGCTCTGTGGCGTGCAGGTCGACAACGTCGACGTGCTCGCCGAGAGCTTCCGCAAGCTGCTCGACGCGCGCACCTACCAGATCGGCGACCAGCAGTACGCGATCCGCTCGACCGTCGGCGCCGAACTGCTGAGCCAGCGCTCGGTCACCGCCGACGACGCGCTCGAGCGCGCACGCGATGCGTGTTCGGCACCGCGACCCGATGTCGATCTTCCCGGTGCGGGAGCCGCACGCGGCGTGCAGGCGCCGAGCGAGCGCCTGCGCGTGGCCCTCGAGCAGGCGCGCTTCGTGATCCTCGTGCAGCCGCTCGTGCCGCTCGCGGCGTGGCCACGCCTGCCGCTCGCCCTGCCCTCGCAAGCAGGATGGGAAGCGGTCAACGGCGCGCACGACGCGCTGTTCGCCGTGCAGCTGCGCATGGTCGGGCGCAACGGCCAGCTGATCCTGCCGCGTGCGTTCGTGCCGCTGGCCGAGCGCGTCGACATGATCCAGCGCATCGACCTGTGGGTCGTGCGTGGCCTGCTCGCCCATCTCGCCGATCCGCGCAACGCGGGCGCGCAGGTCGGCCTGATCGCGCGCCTGTCGGCGGCCACCGTGGCCGATCCCGAATCGCTCGCGCAGATCGAGGACGCGATCGTCGCCTCGGGCGTGCCGGCGGCGCGGCTCGTTCTCCAGATCAGTGACAGCCCCGAGCTCGCCAACCTGCCCGCGGCGCGACGGTTCATCGCGCGCCTGCGCGCCATAGGCTGCCGCTTCGTGCTCAACGGCTCGAGCTCGGCGCCGGGCTCGGCGGCGTTCCTGCGCACGCAACGCCTGCCCTGCGATTTCGTGCGTCTCGACCGCCGCCTCGTACGGCGCGCCGCGGTCGACGAGCGCGAGCGCAAGCTCGTCGCCTCGATCACCCATCTCGCGCAGTCGATGGAGATGCGCGTGATCGCAGGCGCGATCGACGACGACGACGGCCTGTTCACGGTGCGCGAGGCCGGCGTCGACTACGTGCAGGGCACGCGGCTCGGCGAGCCGCGCCTGCTCAAGCGCGTCGAGTTCGCGACCCTGTTCGCGGAAGCACCGGCACCGGTGCACGACGCGGCCTTGCCGTGAGGCCGGTTCGCCGCTGATCCATGCAGGGCGCTCCAACGGCGCCCCTCACGCAAGACGTCCCATCGTTCGCGGTCGCGCCGGGCTGCGCCACCCGCCGTGTCGCCCCCATTCAAGGACTGCCACCGTGTCGAAGCTTTCCGCGTTGCGCCCGCTCGTGTTAGCGCTCGTCGCCCTCGCCTCGCTGCCTGCCGTCGCGGCCAGGGACGACTCCGAGGTGATCTTCGTCAACCAGTCGAACTGGGCGATCCACGAGCTCTACTTCTCGCCGACCGACGAGGCCGACTGGGGTCCCGACCAGCTCGGCCGCCGCACGATCGAGACCGGCGGGCGCTTCACGCTGACCGGCGTGGAGTGCGGGACCTGGGACGTGCGCGTGGTCGACGAGGACGGCGACGTCTGCATCATCCGCAGCGTCGCCCTGTGCGGCGACACCGACCGCTGGGTCATCAAGGACCGCGACCTGCTGGCCTGCCAGAACACGACCGAGGAGGACTGACCGGCGCGGCGCGTGCGCGCAGGCGCAGTCCGCCGTGCAGCGTGCTGGTACCGTGCGCGCCTCCGTCCGTCGGTTCCCCGCCATGCTGCGCGCCACGCCCGCCCTGCTCCTCCTCGCCCTCGCGGCCCACGCGCCCGAAGCGCTGTCCGCAGGCGCCTGTCCGATCCCGGGTGACAGCGTGTTCGGCGATGCGTTCGAACGCTCGAGCGGACGCAGCGTCTACGTCGCGACGACCGGCGCGAACACGGCCGACGGCAGCTGGGGCATGCCGTGGCGCACGATCCAGTACGCGGTCGACCACGCTGCGGCGGGTGATGCGATCTGCGTGCGTGGCGGCGTCTACAACGAGGTCGTCACGCTCACACGCAGCGGTTCCGCGGCGGCCGGCAGCCTCGTGCTGCAGCGCCAGCCCGGCGAGAGCGTGCGCATCGACGGTACCGGCCTCGCCGTGCCGAACGGCCAGTGGGGGCTCGTCACGCTCGTCGACGTGAGCCATGTCGGCGTGCGCGGCTTCGAGATCGCGAACTTCACGACGACCTCGTCGGCACGCGTGCCGATCGGCCTCTACGTGACCGGTGCGGGCACGTCGATCTCGATCGCGGGCAACCGCATCCACCACATCCGCAACACGGCCACGGGCTGCGCCGCGAACGCGTTCGGGCTCAAGGTGGACGGCACGCGCGGCGACGCCTCGATCAACCAGCTCGTCATCGCCGGCAACGAGCTGCACGACCTCGTGCTCGGCTGCAGCGAGTCGCTGTCGCTCGACGGCAACGTCGAGCACTGGCGCATCACCGGCAACATCGTGCGCGACACCAACAACATCGCGATCGGCGCGATCGGCTTCGAGAACATCGCACCCGTGCCCGCGGTCGACCAGGCCCGCGACGGCCTCATCGACGGCAACACCATCTACAACGTGAGCTCGTTCGGCAATTCGGCCTACGGCAACATCTACGCGGCCGGCGGCATCTACGTCGACGGCGGCACGCGCATCACGATCGAGCGCAACCTGATCCACCACGTCGACCTCGGCATCGAGGTGGCCAGCGAACACGCGGGCCGCACCAGCAGCGACGTGATCGTGCGCAACAACCTCGTGCACTCGGGCCATTCGGCCGGCATCTCGATCGGCGGTTACGACGCGAGCGTGGGCGGCAGCACGCGTGTGACGATCGTCAACAACACGCTGTACCGCAACGACAGCGCCTCGACCGGCAGCGGCGAGTTCCAGATCCAGTACCACGCGACCTCGAACACGTTCGCGAACAACCTCGTGTTCGCCGGACCGCAGGGCCTGCTCGTCAACGCGTTCACGGGCGACACGGCGGCACCGGCCGGACTCGACCACAACCTCTACTTCGGCAGCGGCCCGGCGCGCGAGTGGGTCTGGCGCGGTACCTCGTACGCGAGCCTCGCCGCATGGCGCGCAGGCTCGGGCCAGGACGCGCACGGTCTCGCCGCGCATCCGCTCTTCGTCGACACCGTGGCGCCCGACCTGCGCGTCGGCGCGGGCTCACCGGCGATCGATGCGGGCACGAATCCCGGGGCCGCCACGGTCGGCACTGTGGACTTTGCGGGCTCCGCGCGTGTGCAGGGCACTGCGATCGACATCGGCGCCTACGAGCGCTGAACTTCAAGCGCGGGCATGCGTGCCTCGACATGGCGTGGCTGGCGCGTCTCGCGGCATGGCGGAGGTGAGGGCACGGAATGCGGAGGCCCGGCGTGCCGGGCCTCCGCTTGCGACTCAGGGGACGCAGGGTGCAACCGAGATCTCGAGCATCGTCTGCAGCGGCATCACGGTCGTCGACACCGTGGCCATCGACATGTCGAGCTCCCACGTGCCTTGCACGGGCTCGCCGTTGAATCCGGAAAGGAGTGCCAGCGGCGGCGGCGTGCTCTGGTCGTCGAGCTTCAGGTTCTGCGCGGCCCACAGGTAGTCGAACGCGTAAATCGAGGTGTCTTCGACATAGGCGGCGCTCGGCAGCGGGTTCTTGTCCCACAGGGTCAGGTGCGTACCCGACGGCGACTTCAACCTGATGCGGATGTGTTCGGCTGCCCACGGGAAATCGAGATTGATGCCCATGCTCCTCATGATGCCCGCCTTGAGGTTCACGTCGCTCACGCAGTAGCCGGCGCCATCCGTGACATCGAGGGTCATCACCTCGGGGATGCCGTAGGCCCCGCTGACGGAGGGTTGGTCGAGGAAGTCTCCCGATGCGATCTGCGTGAAGATGTCCTTGCCGATCGTGATCGCGTAAGTCACCGATTTCCTCGAAGGTCCGGCCAGTGCGCAGGCGGGATTGACGTGATCGATATGCAACTGCTGTGGATCGAGACGATCGTTACGGTTCGGCGTGACCACCGAGACGACGACCGTCACGCTGTCACCCGGCTGACCGGCCGGTGCAAGCGTCACCGTGGTCGATGTCGCGCCGTTCACCCGCAACCATGCGGAAGGAGAGCCGTTCGGCGCTGCGGTGCTCAACTGCAGCGACACGGGTGACGGACGCACGTTGGTCAACGTGTGCGGGAACGTCTTCGTCACCGGCCAGCCGAAGTCGTGGATCGTGGTCCCGACGTCGGGCGACAGCGTGTACTCCTCGACACCGATCTCGAAGCGGTGGCGTGCGTAGTTGTTCTGCAGGTTGTAGCGGTCACGCACGTTGAACGTGTAGTCCCAGATGCCGCATGTCAGGACGTTCGAGATACCCGCCGTCAGCGTCCAGGGCGTCGGCGTGACGAGGCTCAGGAAGCGGTCACCGGGCGGAATGCTGCTCGTCAACGTCGGCGAGGTCGACGAGGAGAAGCCGGAGGGTGGATCGACCGCGTACTGGTTGCTGCTCAGGCCGCCACGCAGTTCGTACGTCGTCACGGGCTGTGCGAGCGTGCCACCGATCGGAGCCACGTGCTTGACGGCATCGAGGGGCGTGACGAGAACCTCTTGTCGCGGTATGAGGGCTTGTACATCGATGAGCCGTCCGTTCGTCGGCTGCGGACTCGCGTGCACCTCGTCTTCGATCAGGCAATCGGAGCCCGTGGCAGGCCCCGCCACCAGGTGGCCGTTCACGTTGCTGCGCACGACCGTCTCGATGACTTCATCCTTCATGTTGAAGATGGGACTTCCCGATGCGCCGTCGTACGGATAGATCTCCGTCACGTGTGGCACCTGCACGACCAGCGACCCGCCGTTGTAATGGACGGGCCGATCGCCGTGATGCGTGCCATGCAGGCTCACGCGTGCGCCCGACCAGAACGAATGCCCGGCATGCATGACGGGGTCGCCGATCCCGGGGGAGCCCGAGCGCCGGATCTTCAATGGCTTGCGCCCGACGACCGAACGGTCGACGGTGAACGTCATGACATCGTGGCCTGCATAGCTCGCGTAGATGTTGTTGAAGTTGAAGTCGATCGGATCGTAGACGTTGTCGGCGGGAATGCTGTCGAGATTGCTCAGCGTGCACGGGAATCCGCTCGGCAGGAACACCACATAGAACGAGTCGTGGTCGAACATCGTCGTGTGGGGAGAGCTCAGGAACGTGTTGTGCCCGACGAGGACCGCCGAGCGGCCTCGGCCCATCCACGTCGTCTGGCCGATCGACGTGTCGCCGTAGAACTGCGAGGAAGGGCAGATGTGCGTGATCTGCGGAAGCCCGGTGTCCCAGTTCGTCCACGAGTAGCCCTGCAGGGGCGCGGTTTCTATGCTGTAGGTGTTGGTGACCGAGTTGTGGGTCACATAAGGCTTGGGCAGGTAGTACGCGACCGCGTCCACGACGCGTTGCTGGAGCGGGGTCAACGTGACCTCGCAATGCAGCGGTACCGAGGGTTGGGCGGCATGGGCCACCGGGAGCGCACACAGTGTCGCGAGGCAGGCTTTCGCCGCCAGGTCCTTGAATCGCATCCGTTGTATCCCCTTTCAGAGTGGAATCCGTTTCCGCTTGCTGCATCCGCATGCAAGCCGCTCGACCCTAAACGCCAGCTGTGGCGACGTGATGTGATGCTGTTCAGTTCGCCATGTAAAGAAGTTGCAAACGCAAACGGTGGGAATCAGGGAGATCGCGCATGTGGGCGTGTCGCGGGTCGGCGTCGCCACGGGCGATCCGCCGGGAACGGTGGCTTCCGGCACGTGCAGGCAGGGTCATGGTGATCATTCACCGCACACCCGGGACGACGACACCTCACACCGCGACCGGCACCTGCTCGAGCAGGCTGTCGCGCTGGCCGCCGATCACGCGCAGCGCGTAGTGGTAGCCGGCCTCGACCGTGCGCTCGTAGGCGTGCCAGTCGAGCAGTGCGGTCTCGCGCACGGGCGGGGCGAGCAGCAGGCTGGCGAGCTGGCGGCGCTGCACGCTCGCGAGCTCGGCGTTGACCATGCCCGAGCGCACGAGGATGTCGACGATGCCGGGGCGACGGCCCGTGCCGCGTTCGAGCCACAGGCGCCACCACGACGGCGTCGCGTGCTCCTCGGCGGTCGCGTGCAGCGCATCGCCGGCACCGATGTCGACCGCGGCGATCGCACCGGGCTGGCGCGCGTGCATGATGTCGGTCGGCAGGTTGTTCATGACGGCGCCGTCGACGTGCACCTGGCCACGATGGCAGACCGGCGGCAGCACGCCCGGGATCGCGCAGCTCGCGCGCAGCCACAGCCACAGCGGTCCGTCGACGTGCGTGGCGAGCTGGCCGTCGCTGAGGTTCGACGAGCAGCAGAAGTACGGCAGCGCGAGGTCGGTGATGTCGCGCGCGCCGAACTGCTCGCGCAGCAGGCGCGCAACGCGGCGACCGCGGGTCAGCGCGACGAGCGGCAGCGTGTAGTCCGACAGCGGCCGCGTACCGACGAAGCTGCGCCGGTAGTGCTCCAGCATCTCCTCGTCGGACCAGTCGCAGGCGACGCCGGCGCCGATGATCGCGCCGATGCTGGTGCCGCCGACCGCGTCGATCTCGAGGCCGGCCTCGCGCATCGCGCGCACCACGCCGATCTGCGCGAAGCCGCGCGCGCCGCCGCCCGACAGCACGAGCGACAGGCTGCGTCCGGTCAGCAGGCGTGCGATGCGGCGCACGTCGCGTGGCGTGCGCACGTGGTGATGCGCGATGCCGGGTGTCAGCGCGAGCCAGCGCCGCCCGGCGCCGGCGACGAGATCGCCATCGTGCAGCAGCACGAGATGCCGCGGGCGCGACAGTGCGCGCGCGGCGTCGGTACACAGGTTCTGCGACCAGGCCCGTGCCTCGCCGCGCGCGTCGGCAAGCAGCAGCAGGCAGTCGGCCTGGCGCACGCACAGCGCAGTCCAGTCCTCGCCTGCATCGGCGAGGTAGACGACGAAGCGCACGCGTGACTCGAGTTCGTTGAACCAGCCGCTGAGCTGACCGGTTCCACCGGCCGCGTCGATGACGACGGTCTCGCCGAATGCGCCGAGCGCGGTCGCGAAAGCCTCGGCGAAACCCCTCGCATCGACGCCGGGATCGTGCGGCAGCACCGCGAACGTGCGCGGCGTCGAGCCCTCCGGCGGCGTGTCGCGCGTGGCCATGCGGCGCAGCGCGCAGCGCGCGGTCTCGAGCATGGCCTGCGGATGCAGGGCGACGAGCTTCTCGAAGTCGGCGCGCGAGAGCCGGTACAGCTCCGAGTCGCGCAGCGCACGAACGCTCGCGCTGCGTGGCAGGTCGACGATGAGGCCGACCTCGCCGACCGTCTCGCCGGCCACGACCGTGCCGGCGAGCCGTTCGACCCCGGACGCATCGAGTCGGAACGCGCCGACGCTGCCGCTGCGCAGCACGTACAGCGCGTCGCTCGGGTCACCGCGCTCGAACAGCGTCGCACCGCCGGGCAGCGCGAACCACTGCAGCTCGCCTTCGAGCCGCGCGAGTACGGCGTCGTCGAGGTGCCGGAACAGCGGCAACGCGCGCAGGATCTCGCGGGTGGCGATGGCGTCCACGCAGCTCCTCGGGACAGGAAGGCAGCGCCCCGCCTGCGGCAGCGGGTGCCGCGGGCCATGGACGCACTCGGCTTGATTTTGCGCCGTCCGCGCGCCAAGTTCACGGTCTTTCCCACGACCGCCGCCGCCATGACCAACCCGCTGCTCGATACCACGGGCCTGCCCCGTTTCTCCGCGATCCGCCCCGAGCACGTCGAACCCGCGATCGAGGCGATCCTCGCCGACTACCAGGCCGGCATCGACGCGATGCTGGCCTCGGACGCGCCGCGCACCTACGCGAACGTCGTCGAAGTCGCCGAACGCCTCGACGAGCGCCTGTCGCAGGCCTGGTCGCCGGTCGGCCACCTGCACGGCGTCATGGATTCCGACGCGCTGCGCAAGGCCTACTCGGCTGCGCAGGACCGCATCGTCGAGTTCAACACGGCGCTCGGCCAGAACCGCGAGCTGTACGCCGCGGTCAAGGCGGTCTCCGACGGTGCCGGCTTCGCCGCGCTGCCGCGCGCGGCGCGCACCGTCGTCGAGCACGAGCTGCGTGATTTCGAGCTTTCGGGCGTCGCGCTCGAGGAGCCCGCGCGGTCGCGCTACCGCGAGATTTCGAGCGAGCTCGCGCGCCTGTCGACCGAGTTCGAGGAGGCCGTTCTCGACGCCACCGACGCCTGGTCCGAGCACATCACCGATGAAGCCGCACTCGCCGGCATCCCGGAGTCGGGCCTCGCCGTGCTGCGTGCCTATGCGCAGGAGAAGGAGCTCGATGGCTGGCTCGTCACGCTCAAGCAGCCCAGCGTGCAGGCGGTGCTGACCTACGCCGACGATCGCGAGCTGCGCGCGCGCCTTTACCGTGCCTACGGCACGCGTGCCTCGGACACGGCCGAGGATCCGTCGCACGACAACACGGCGCGCATCGAGGCGATCATGGCGCTGCGCCACGAGTCGGCGCAGCTGATCGGTTTCGCCGATGCCGCGGCCGAGTCGCTCGCGACGAAGATGGCGCCGACGCCCGAGAAGGTCATCGCGTTCCTTCGCGATTTCGTCGCCAAGGCACGGCCGATGGCCGAGCGCGACCTCGCCGAGCTGCGCGCCTTCGCGCACGACACGCTCGGCCTCGCCGACCTGCAGCCGTGGGACGTGGCCTATGCCTCCGAGAAGCTGCGCGAGAAGACCTACGCGCTCAACGAGGAGGAGCTCAAACCGTATTTCCCTGTCGACGCGGTCATGGACGGCCTGTTCGCCGTGGTCGAACGCGTGCTCGGCGTGCGCTTCCGCGCACGCACCGACGTCGACCTCTGGCACGCCGACGCGCGCTACTACGATGTCGTCGACGCGCAGGATGCCGTCATCGCCGGCGCCTACGTCGACCTCTACGCGCGCACCGGCAAGCGTGGCGGTGCGTGGATGGACGTGTGCCGCACGCGCTACCGCACGCCTGACGGCCTGCAGCTGCCGGTCGCCTACCTGACCTGCAACTTCGCGCCGCCGACCGCGACGACGCCTTCGCTGCTGACGCACGACGACGTCGTCACACTGTTCCACGAATTCGGCCACGGCCTGCACCACATGCTGACCGAGGTCGAGCACGCCGGCGTGTCGGGCATCAGCGGCGTGGAGTGGGACGCGGTCGAGCTGCCGAGCCAGTTCATGGAGAACTTCGCCTGGCAACGCGAGGGCCTCGATCTCATCACCCGCCACTGGCAGACCGGCGAACGCCTGCCGGATGCGCTGTTCGAGCGCATGCAGGCCGCGCGCAACTTCCAGTCGGGCCTGTTCCTCGTGCGCCAGCTCGAGTTCGGCCTGTTCGACTTCCGCCTGCACCACGAGTACGACCCGGCGCGTGGCGCGCGCACGCTCGAGATCCTCGAGGACGTGCGCCGCGAGGTCGCGGTCATCGTGCCGCCGGCGTGGCATCGTTTCCCACACGCGTTCACGCACGTCTTCTCGGGCGGTTACGCGGCCGGCTACTACAGCTACCTGTGGGCCGAGGTGCTGTCGGCCGATGCGTTCGAACGCTTCGAGCAGGAAGGCGTATTCGATCGCGACGTCGGCGAATCGTGGCGCGCTTCCGTGCTCGCGGTCGGAGGCTCGCGGCCTGCACTTGAGTCGTTCGTCGCATTCCGTGGCCGCGAGCCGGAACCCGACGCCCTGCTGCGCAGCTACGGTCTCGCCGCCTGATCGAAGCCTGCAACGAAAACGCCGCCCGATGGGCGGCGTTTTCGTTCGCGTCCTTGCGAAGGATCAGCGGTGCCGTTCCATCGGCTCCGCGATCCTTTCCAGCCATTCGCGCGTTTCGTCGGTGACGAGCTCGGTCGGGCGTGCCTGGTCGAGTTCGCTCCAGGCTGCGCGGGCCCGTTCCCGTATCGCTTCGCGTGCCTCCTCCCTGACGAGGAACTCGCGAATCGCTTCGCGCATGAGGTAGTGGGGGGTGCGCTGGCGAGCCTTGGCGAGCGCTCGCAGGCGGTCGTGTTCGAGTGGATCCAGTTTGATCGACGTTGCCATGTCTGCTCCGTGCGACAGGGGAAATGCGGTCCGGCGCCGCATCGCTTTCCGGAAGGATGCGCGGCGGACGACCTTCCCTGGTCGTTCGCCTCGCGGGGGACGCCTTACTTCGGCTGCTGCGCCTGCAGCAGGCCAACCGCGGGGATGCACGTGCCGTCGAAGCCCGAGTTGTGGATCGGATCGAGTGCATCGAGGTTGCGCAGACGGAACGGGATCGCTGCCTGGCTGGAGTAGCGAAGCTGCGCATTCACCGTGTAGGTGCCGGCGACGCCGTTGCCGGTCGCCTCGACCCATGCGAAGCCGTCCTCGTCGGTCGTCGTGCGCACGCTCGAACCACTCGTGTTGCCGTCGGTCAGCGTCGCCGTGGCGCCGGTCATCGGTGCCGTGAAGTCGACCTCCAGGCCCTGCAGCGGGTTGTCGAGCGCGTCCGTCACCTGGACGAGCAGGACACACGAGAACAGGCCACCGAGCGAACCGTTGAGCGTGGTCTCGCCGGCCGGATCGGGATCGATCGACGGGTCGAGCATGTTGGTGACGGCGTACTGGCCGACCTGGCCGAGGCCCGGGATGCTCGCGGTGATCACGTACTCGCCGGCGATCCCGTTGGCGACCGCAAGGGTGGTGGCCGTGCCGTTGACGCCCGTGGTGACCGACGTCGGCGAGAGCGATGCGCTCGGGCCACTCGACGGCGCGGAGAACGTCACGATCGCACCCGGGACCACGTTGCCGAAGGCATCGAGGACGCGCAGGCCGAGCGGCGCGGCGAACGGCTGGCCGGCGATCGGCGTCTGGCCCGAACCGCTCGAGCCGTCGATGCCCGCGGCGGGGCCCGCCGTGTTGGTCAACGGGAACGTGATCGGCGTGGCGACGCCGGCGATCGACACCGTGACGGTGTAGGTGCCGGCGACCGTGTTCGCCGTGGCATTGGTCGTGATCTGGCCGGTCGGACTGCTCGTGACCGTGGCCGGGTTGAACGAGGCGCTCGCACCGGTCGACGGCGCGGAGAACGTCACCTGCACGCCCGGAACCGCGTTGCCGAAGGCATCCTGCACGATGAAGCCGATCGGACCCGAGAAGGGCTGGCCCGCGATCGCGCTCTGGTTGCCACCGCCGATCGGACCCGCACCTGCGGCCGCACCGGGGCTGTTGGTCAGCGGGAACGTGATCGGCGTGGCGACGCCTGCGATCGAGACCGTGACGTTGTACGTGCCGGCGACCGTGTTGGCCGTGGCCGTGGTGGAGACGAGGCCGGAGGCATTGCTCGTGACCGTGGCCGGGCTGAAGCTCGCGCTCGCACCGGTCGACGGACCGGCGAACGTCACCTGCACGCCGGGAACCGCGTTGCCGAACGCGTCCTGGATCGCGAAGCTGACCGGACCCGAGAACGGCTGGCCCGCGATGGCGCTCTGGTTGCCGCCGCCGATCGGACCCGTACCTGCGGCCGGACCCGGCGCGTTGACCATGTTGAACACGAGCGGGGTCGACGCACCCGCGATGGTGGCGGTGATCTGGTACGAGCCCGCGATCGTGTTGGCCGTGGTCGTGACCGACGCCACGCCGTTCGCGTTGGTCGTGGCCGGATTCGGCGAGACCGTCGCGCTGGCACCGCTCGACGGCGTCGTGAACGTCACCGTGCGACCGAGGATCGGGTCGCCGAGGGCGTCGAGCACGGTGATGCCGATCGCCGGCGTGATCGGCTGGCCGACGCTGCCCGTGTACGGGCCGGGCGAGGCCGGAACGATCGAGGCCGGGACCTGGTTGACGAGGTGCGTGGTCAGCGTGACGTTATCGAAGGCGACCGTGCCGAGCAGCTGGGCCGTGAGCAGACCGTTCGGCTCCGCGAACAGGTGCGTGTGGATCGTGCCGCTGACGCTCGCGCCGGTCGTGTACTCGACGGTGACGCGGTAGGTCGTGCCGTTGAGGAGGTTGATCACCGCGCCCGGCTGGTTGCTCGAGGCGACACGTGACGGATCGGTCGGACCGGTCGACAGCGCGACACCGGCATTGCCCGACGTCAGCACGGCGAGGTTGAGCGCTGCGCCGGCGTTGACGTCCGCGCTCAGCACATAGCGGCGGTTGGCCTCCCATGCGATGCCGGTGTCCTGGTGGAGATGGGCGGTGTTGTTGACGATGCCGAGCACGTTCAGGCCGAGCAGGCCGCCGACCTCGACATGCCCGCCACCGACCGTGATCGTGGGCGGTGCGAGCAGGCTGGCGACGCCTTCATAGGTCGCATGCCAGGGCCCGCCGCCGATGAGGGCGGTACCGGTACCACCGACCAGGCCGCCACCCACGGCGCCGTGGTTGCCTGCATGTGAGAAATCACCGTTGGGAACGGTCAGCGGCGCGGCGTGCGCGACGGCGCCGAACAGGAAGGCGCCGGCGACGCAGGCCAGCGCGCGGGAAAAACCTCGTCGCCTGGAGCGTCCGGCCGCGATGCCCGAGGGGCGTGCCTGGCGGGGTGCCTCGATCGTGTGCGCTTCCATAACCCATTCCTTCTTGCGATGGCCGCTCCGCTTGGCCGGGGCCCTGGAGCGACCCTGTTGCATGCCCTCTGCTGCGGCGTCCCGATGGACCCCCGCGGCCGGCGAAGACCCCTTCGCCCGTGACATGCGCCCCGACGCCCTCCGGAATGCCCGTGGCGTGCCAGAACGTCGCATGACGAATGGACTTATTACTTTTGTATACCGTTTGTGCGTGGGCCATCACACCTGCAGACCCTTTGTTATCCGCTGATAAACAATCCCGAAGGCGTTCTGTGACGCAATGCGGCATCGGTGATACCCGCCCGACCCGTGGTTCTGCACCGTGTCTGCAACATTGTGTCCTGATCTGACACTGTGCACATGTATACATGTCACGGAATGCCACGGGCGGGGAAAGTGGGCGTTCAGATGGCGTCCCGACCCTGCTGGAGGCACACTCGGCATTCATCCTGGAAACCGACGCCGATGCCCGAGACTTTCGCCGCCACGCCCTCCGGCGCCCGCCGGGTCGTCGCCCGAACGCCGCGTCTCGCGCTGCGCGAGATGGATGAGGGCGATGCCGGACGCCTGCTCGTGCTGCTCAACGACGCCGACTTCCTGCGCCACATCGGCGACCGGGGCGTACGCTCGCCGGACGACGCGCTCGCCTACCTCGCGGCCGGCCCCGTCGCCAGCTATGCCGCGAACGGTTTCGGCCTGTGGGCCGTCGAGCGCCTCGAGGATGGCGCCTGGCTCGGCATCTGCGGCCTGATCCGGCGCGACATCCTGCCAGACGTCGACCTCGGCTACGCGCTGATGCCGGCCTACCGCGGCAGGGGCTACGCACACGAGGCCGCAGCCGCGGCGTTCGCGCATGCCCGCGATGTCGTCGGCCTGAATCGCCTGCTGGCGATCGTCTCGCCCGACAACGGGCCCTCGCGGCGCCTGCTCGAGAAACTCGGCTTCAGCTTCGAGCGCCTCGTCCGACTCCAGCCCGGCGCGGACGACACCGCGCTCTACGGCTGGTCGAGGACCTGACCTCGCGTTCGCGCGGCCTGCGGTGGACATGCCGGGACCTGCACCGCAGACTTCCGCTCCTGAACCGCAGGAGCGTCGCGCGTGCCAATCGGCCTGGGCCTTCATTTCATCATCGCGATCTTTTTCGCCGTGCACGCCGTGCGCAACGGCCAGGAACGCTACTGGCTGTTCATCCTGTTCATGTTTCCGATCCTCGGCAGCCTCGTCTATGCCTTCGCGATCTGGCTGCCCGAGGCGCGCCGCAGCCGCGGTGGCCAGCGCCTCGCGCGCAGCGTGCGTGCGAAGCTCGATCCTGGTCGTGAACTGCGCGAGGCCGAGCAGGCGTTCGGCTACACGGCGACGATCGACAACCGCCTGCGCCTGGCCTCGGCGCTCGTCGAGGCCGGCCGCCATGGCGAGGCGGTGCGCCACTACCGCGAGGCCTTGACGGGGGTGCACGCCGACGATCCGCACCTGCACGTCGGGCTCGCCCGTGCGTTGTTCGCCGACGGCCAGGCCGCACAGGCGCGCGACGTGCTCGACACCCTGATCGCACGCCACCCCGATTTCCGTTCGCCCGAGGGACATCTTCTCTATGCACGCGCGACCGCAGCCAGCGGTGACCGTGCACGGGCACGCGAGGAATTCGACGTGCTGGTCGGCTATTTCCCGGGCCTCGAGGCGCGGACGCACTACGCCGAGGCCCTCGCCGGCTGGGGCGAGCGCGACGCCGCGCGGCGGGTTGCCGACGAGGCGATGCAGCACGCCCGCCAGCTGCCGGCCTACGCGCGCCGTGCGAACGCGGAGTGGCTGGCGCGCCTGCGCAAGCTCGACGACGCCCCGGTCGCCGGCACGGCGACCACGGAGTAGCCATGTACTTGGAGTACTACGGGCTGCGCGAGGCGCCGTTCTCGATCACGCCCGACCCACGCTACGTATTCCTCTCCGAGCGCCATCGCGACGCGCTCGCGCACCTTCTCTACGGTGTCGGCAAGGGCGGCAGCGGCGGCTTCGTGCAGCTCACGGGCGAGGTCGGCACCGGCAAGACCACGCTGAGCCGCCTGCTGCTCGAGCAGCTGCCCGAGAACACGCGTGTCGCGCTGCTGCTCAATCCCCGCCTGTCGCCGGTCGAGATGATCGAAGCGACCTGCGAGGAGCTCAAGCTCGACATCGAGGGCCGCCGCGGCAGCCTCAAGGGCCTGACCGACGCGCTCAACACCTACCTGCTCGACGCCTACGCCCAGGGCCTGCGCGTCGTGCTCATCGTCGACGAGGCGCAGAACCTCTCGATGGACGCGCTCGAGCAGATCCGCCTGCTGACCAACCTCGAGACACCGACGCAGAAACTGCTGCAGATCATCCTGCTCGGCCAGCCCGAACTGCGCGACATGCTCATGCGCCCGGAACTGCGCCAGCTCGCGCAGCGCATCACCGCGCGCTACCACCTGACGCCGCTCGACGCCGCCGAGACCGAGGCCTACGTCAAGCACCGCATGGCCGTGGCCGGCAATGCACGCCAGCCGTTCACGCGGCTCGGCCTGCGTGCGCTCTACCAGCGCTCGGGCGGCATTCCCCGCCTGATCAACGTGATCGCCGACCGTGCGCTCATGGCCGGCTACGCACGTGAACAGCAGAGCATCGGCGAACGCCTCGTCGATCGTTCCGCCGACGAGACCCTGCCCGGCCACGCGCGTTACTGGATGCGTCGCTATCTGCGCTGGGCCATCGCCGCGGTGCTCGTCGCCGCACTCGGCGCCGGCGCCTGGCGTTACCTGAATCCCGTGGCGCCGGCGCCGTTGCCCGAACCAGCCCCTGTCGTGGAGGCCGAGCCGGTCGCCGATGTCTCGATGACCGCCCTGCAGGCACGCCTCGCCCAGCAGGGCGACACCGACCTCTACGCGACGACCCAGCTGCTCGCGCGCTGGCAAGTCGGCTCGCAGGAAACCTCGGTGCGGGATGCCACCCGCTGTGCCGCGACGCTCGCACCGGGCCTCAACTGCCTGCGCGGGCGCGCGACGCTCGAGCAGGCGCTGCGCTTCGATCGCCCGCTCGTGCTCGTGCTGCAGTCGGGTGAGCGGCGTGCGCACGCCTTGCTGCTGGGCGCCGGGCGACGCCATGTACGCCTCGAGATCGCGGGCGAAGCGCTGGACCTGCCGCGCGCGTCCCTTCCGGCGGTGTGGTCGGGCGACTTCATGGCCATCTGGCGCGTGCCGGCCGGCGTGCCGGCGACGATGAAACGTGGTGACGCGGGTCCCGGCATCGCCTGGGCCAAGGATCGCCTGCACGCACTCGACAAGGGTGCGGCGAGCGAGGCCGGCCCGGCGTTCTTCGACGCCGACCTCGAGGAACGCGTGCGCAAGCTGCAGCTCGCCTACGGCATCCGCGCCGACGGCATCATCGGTCCCGAGACCCTGTTCGCCCTGTCCGCACTCGATCCGACCGGCCCGCGCCTGGCCCGCACGATCGACTGACCGCCACGCGCGGGACAACCCCGGCAGCGCGCGATGCCGGGGTCGCGCTAAGCTGCGCCGCTGGCCGCCTCCAAGGGCGACGCGGCGAACGAATCCCTGACTCCAGAGTCCAAGCCTTTCCATGTCGTTGATCCTCGAAGCCCTCAAGAAGTCCGAACGCGAGCGCCGCCTCGGCGAAGCGCCGTCGCTGGGTTCGCCGGTCATGGCCGTGCGCAGGCGCCGCAGCAAACTGCCGCTGCTCGTCGGGCTCATCGCCATCGCGCTCGTGGCGGGCTGGTGGCTGCGCCAGGCGCGTGACGACGCCGGTTCCGACGATGTCGCGGCGAACGCTCCGGCCGCAGGCCCTGACGCCGCCGCCCTAGACTCGCCGGCCGTTGCCCAACGCGCCGACGCCCCGCTCGTCACCGCGACGCCGCCACCGGCGCAGGATGCCGCGGTCCCGAACGGCGCCGCGACGCGCCTGCCGCAGAACAAGGTGCCGCCCGATGCCACCGCGGGACTCGCGCCCGACCTGCGCGAGAAGGTGCGCTCGGGCGAACTCGTGGTCGCCAATCCGCAGCTGCTCAAGCCCGGCCAGCCGGCCGTGATCAAGGAGTCCGAGGCCTTGACGCCAGGCCCCGCGACGCCTCCGCCGCAGCCCGTCGCGCAAGCCCCGGCTTCGGGACCCGCCGCAGCGCCGCCGGAGCAGAAGGCGGCCGTGCCGACCCTCGATGCACGCGCGCCGGCCGACAAGCTCGCCACCGTGCCGGCGCCATCCGCGTCCGCGCCGGCACCCGACGCTGCGCCGGCACCTCAAGGTCCGGCGACGCCGCTGATCTGGGAGCTGCCGTACGCGCAGCGCCGCGACATTCCCGAGCTCAAGGTCACGATGCACGTCTACGCCGCCGAACCCGCGCAGCGCTTCGCCATCATCAACGGCGAGCGCCACGTCGAGGGCGACGACGTCGGCAGCCTCAAGCTCGGCGAGATCCGCGCCGACGGCATCGTGTTCGTCAACAACGGCCAGCGCTTCCTGCTCCCGCGCGGCGGCCGCTGAGCCGCGCGTGTTCGTCCACCTCGACAGCCGGCGCCGCGCGCGCCCGCCGTGGGCGACGATCCTGCTCGTGGCCACGTGCGTCGCGGCGTTCCTGTGGATCGCCACCGAACCGGCCGGTGACCGCGCGCGCTTCATCAAGCTGTGGGGCACGGTGCCGTCCACGCTGCTCGACACCAGCGCGCCGTGGCTGACCCAGCTCGCCGAACTGCGCTTCGCACGCCTCGTGACCGCGCTGTTCATCCACGCCGACTGGCTGCACCTGACCACGAACCTGCTGTTCCTGATCATCTTCGGCGTGCCGGCCGAGCGCGCGCTCGGCTTCCGGCGCTTCCTCGCGCTGTTCGTGATCGTCGGTGCGCTCGCCAACCTCGTCGGCGCGGTGACGCTCGCGGGCACGAACTCGCCGATCGTCGGTTCGAGCGGCGCGGTCTCGGGCATCGTCGGCGCCTACCTCGCGCTGTTCCCGCGCGCGCGCCTCGGCCTCGTGCTGCCGCTCGGCGTGTTCCTCGAGTTCGTGCGCATCCCGGCCTCGCTGCTGATCGGCTTCTGGGCCGTGCTGCAGATCCTCTTCACCTATGTCGGCCCGGCCTTCGGCACCGTGGCGTGGTGGACGCACATCGCCGGGTTCCTGATCGGCATCGTGTTCGCGCTGCTGATGCGACCCGCGGTCGCGAGGCGCCTGCGCGGCTGACGGCGTGCTGCTGCGCGCCAGCGCGCCACGCATCCCATGTCGACCGTCGGTTCGAGGGCGCGCGACCGGCGCACCCTCGAACCGTGCAGATCCTCAGTCGAAGCCGCTGCTGAAGATCGTGTCGTCGAAGTCGGTACTCAGCGTGATGCCGTCGAACCAGCCGCTCGGTCCGCCGAGCACCGCTTCCGGGCCGGCACCGGTCGGGGCGATCGGGCTGCCGTTCTGTACCACGAGGTACACCGTCAGCGTGGTGTACATGCCCCACACCTCTGCCGGCACATTGATGAACGCCGGCGCCACCGGCGTCGCCCACGTGCTTCCGCTCGACAGCAGCAACGAGCCGGTCCTCGCGGTGGGAGCGTTGGTGCAGCCGTCGATCGTGGCCGTGCTGTAGCGCAGCTCCCAGTCGAGCCAGACGCGATTCGGCGGCGTGAACGGTGCCACGCCGGTCGCGCGTCCCCAGCCGTCGAGCGCGTAGAGGCCCGGGCCGGGCAGGTGGATGCATTGCCGGCGCACGGCCACGCGGGCCTGGTCCACGCCGACCGTGGCCTGCAGCGAGCCGGATCCGGCCGGGCCGGTCACGTTCTGGGTCGCGTCCCGAGCGGACGGCGCCAGCGTCTCCCACTGGCGGAGATCGACGTCGAAATCGGCGTTGAGCACGAGCGGCTGCAGGAACGGGCGCTCGAGCGCGCCGACGTCGGTCAGGCCGCCTTCGTTCGGATTGATCGGCACGTCGACCGCGCGTGCGTGCCCGAACAGGTCCACACCCCCTCCGGCCTGCGTGGGCGCGAAATCGACCGCGCGCGCACCGGCCATCGGCATGTAGTCGCCGTTCGCGCGATCGACGAAGCGCGACACCGCGTACGTGACGCCGGACGGCAGCGCATTGGCAATGGCGATCACGTGCTCGATGTCGCGGCTGCCTCCGCTCGAGCCGACATTGCTGGCGAAGATCGCCTTGCCGGGCTGATCGACGATGCTGCGCCGGAGGGCGAAATCCTCGTTGATCGACAGCACGCCGTTGGCGCCGATCGTGTTGTCGGCGATGGTGGCGTGGTTGAGTGACACGTAGACGTTGCTGGAATCCTCGTTCTGGTCGTCGCGGATCAGCGCGTTCTCCACGCTGTTGCCGGTGATCAGCGTGTTGTCGAGGTGCATGCGCGTCGACTCCTCGCCGGACAGGTACATGAGCCAGCCGCCGTCGTTGTCCTGGAAGGCGACACGCGAAGCGACGAAGCGTGCGTCCTCGGACAGGTGGATGACCGCGCCGGTCGTGTTGCCGGTGGTGTTGTCGCGGATGTACCCGCATGGGCGGCCGACCGGACACGGTGCGGCCGACGGACTCAGCGCATGCACCGGCACGGACACGTTGAAGTACGCCCCGCCGCCCATCGCACTGTTTCCCAGGACACCCCAGTTGTCGTGGGACAGATGAATCGCCGCGCCGACCGGCGCGCGGTTGCCGCGGAGGTCGACGTTGCGCAGCTGCGCCACGGCCGTGGTTTCGCTGCCGGGAAACCCGCTGCCGATACCCGGGTCGTAGTGCGGCTGCACGTGGATGCCGCCGCCACGCTCGGTCGCCACGTTGTTGGCGATCAGGACCGGCTCGCCGGTCGTGCTGAACACCTGCACTTCGGCGAGCTCGTTGTCGTCGCCAGTGGTCTCGACCGCAATGCCGCCGCCGATCGCCGCGGTGTTGCCCTGCACGCCGAACAAGCCGCCGCTCACGTAGGCGTACGACCCGCGGTCGCCGCTGCGGACGAACAGGCCGCCACCACTGCCGCCGGCCGTGTTGAACATGAGCGCGCTGCCGACGCCGCGGATCGTCATCTCGAGCTCCTGCGCGAGCGCGCCGCCACCGTGGTTGCGCGCGGTGTTGTACGAGATGACGGTGTTCTCGAGGATGACCTCGGCCAGCGAGGTGATCCCGTGCGCGTAGAGGCCACCGCCCTCGTCGGCGCTGTTCTCCGTGATCACGGAATCGATGATGCGAAGGATGCCGCTGCCGTGGAAATGCACGCCGCCGCCGTCGTCGTCGCCGGCCTGGTCGCCGCCCCGGATCTCGAGATTGCGCAGCGTGAAATCGGCACTGCCGCGCAGGGCGATCACCGAGCGCGCCTGCCCGCCGCTGCCGTCGAGGACGGTGACGCCGGTCGGCTGCTGGCTCGTGCAGGTGGTCCAGCCTCCGACGATCTCGACATCCTGGTCGGTTTCGGTGCTGGCCTGGATGCCGTTCCAGGTCGCCGTGCGCACGATCCGCACGACATCGGCGCCGCTGTTGTTCGCCGCCGAATCGAGCGCGGCCTGCAAGGTGGTGTGGGTACAGCTGGACGCCGGCCCGACCGTGAAGATCGCAGCCGTGACGAGGGGTGCCTGGGCCAGGCCCAGGAGCAGAACGAACGCGGGTAACCGGAATCGCATGGGTCGTCTCCGTCGGGGTTCGATGCGGGGAACACCGCAACGTGGCGATCCGGGACATCGGCGATCCGCGACGGCCATCGCGACGGCTGCCGCGGAGACCTGCGCGGAGTAGGATCGCGGCCATGAGCGACGCCAGCACCGACGATGCCGGGGCCAGCCCACCGCCCGCGCAGGCGGGCGCGCACGGCGTCGACGCACTGTTCACCGAGGTCTACGCACGCCTCAAGGCGATGGCCAGCCGCCGTGCCACGCCGCGCGGTTCCACGCTCGACACCACCGCGCTCGTCCACGAGCTGTACCTGCGCATGCAGCGCGACGACGGCCTGCGATTCGAGGCACCGGCACAGTTCTTCGGCTACGCCGCCCAGGCGATGCGCCACCTGCTGGCCAACCGAGCGCGCGACCGCCTGCGCCTGCGCGCCGGCGGCGACTGGGCACGCGTGACCCTCGACGCGCAGGACGAACGCCTCGCCGTCGAGACCGCTCACGACGCGCTGTCGCTCGAGGAATCGCTGCAGGCCCTCGAGCAAGGCCACGCGCGCGCGGCCCGCGTGATCGAGCTGCGCTACTTCGCCGGCCTGCCGGTCGAACGGATCGCCGAGCTGCTCGAGGTCGACCGCCGCACCGTGCACCGCGACTGGCGCTTCGCCCGCGCGTTCCTCAACGAACGCCTCGGCTGAGCGTCGCGATGTCCCGCCGGTGCGCCGAACGGGGTTCCCGCTGACATGTCCGACACCCTGCCCCCCGATTCCTCCGACACCGGACGCGCCGCACGCCTGCGCGCGCTGTTCGACACGGCCGTCGACCAGCCCACGGCGATCCGAGCCGACTGGATCGACGCGCACGTGACCGACCCCGACGACCGCGCCGCCTTGCGGCGGCTGATCGAGGCCGACGACCGCGACGGCCTGCTCGAATGCCCGGCCGACGAGCGCATGCAGCGCCTGGATGCGGCCGAATCGCCGGCCGCAGCGGCCTGGGTCGGCCAGCGCATCGGCGCGTTCCGCCTGACCCGCCTGATCGGCGAGGGCGGCATGGCCGTGGTCTTCCACGGCGAGCGCGACGGTGGCGAGTTCCGCCAGCAGGTCGCGGTCAAGCTGCTGCGCCGCGGCCTCTGGTCACCGCTCGAGCAGCGCCTGTTCCGCCGCGAGCAACAGGCGCTGGCGTCGCTCTCGCATCCCAACATCACCCACCTCATCGACGGCGGCGTGACGGGCGACGGCGTGCCCTACCTGATCCTCGAGTACGTGCACGGCGTGCCGATCACCGAGCATGCGGCCACGCACGGTTGCAGCCTGCGCGAGCGCCTGGCGCTGTTCGTGGTCGTCTGCCGCGCGGTCGCGGCCGCGCACCGCCAGCTCATCGTGCATCGCGACCTCAAGCCGGCCAACATCCTCGTCGACACCGAGGGCCAGGTGAAGCTGCTCGACTTCGGCATCGCCAAGCTGCTCGGCGACGACCGCGACGCCGCGCGCACCGAGATGACCGTGCTGACGCCTGGCTACGCCGCGCCGGAACAGCTCGCCGGTGGCACCGTGACCACGGCCACCGACGTGTACGCGCTCGGCGTCGTGCTGCACGAGCTGCTGCTCGGCGAACGTCCGCCCGCGGCGTCGATGGATCACTACGTTCCGGCGCGCGGCGATGCGCGGCCGGCCGCACCGGCCGCGCGCACGACGCCCATGATCGGTCGCGACCTCGACAACGTCCTGCGCAAGGCACTGTCGGGCGAACCGGAGCGTCGTTACGACTCGGCATCCGAGTTCGCCGACGACGTCGAACGCTACCTTTCCGAACGCCCCGTACTGGCCCACCCACCCTCGCGCTGGTACCGCACGCGCAAGTTCATGCGGCGCCACCGCGGCGGTGTCGCCATCACGGGCGTGCTCGTCGTCGCCACGCTGGCGAGCCTCGTCGCCGCACTCGTGCAAGCCCATCTGGCACGTCAGGAGGCACAGCGTGCCAACGCGTTCCGCGGCTTCCTCGTGTCGGCGTTTCGCGAAGCGCAACCGGGCACGCCGCGCGAGGGTGCGCCGCGCATCACGGCGGTCGTCGACGAGGCCGCACGCCGCGCGGAAGGTGATGCCAGCCTGCCGCCCGGCGTGCGCGTGGAGCTGCTGACCGAGCTCGGCGCGGTCCTGCGTGCGCAAGGCGATGCCAAGCGCGCGGTGGAGGTGCTGCGCGCGAACCATGCGCGCGCGCAGCGCGAGTTCGGCCCGGACGATCCGATCGTCGCGCGTGCCGGCGTCGTCCTGCTCGATGCCCTCCACGCCGCCGACGATCTGCCGGCCGCACGTGCCCTCGCCGATACGCTCGCGCGCGAGCTGCCGGCCTCCGCCCTCGCGCAGCGCAGCACGGTGCTCGTCACCTCGTCGATACTGGCGCTGCTGGAACGACAGATGGACCGCGCGATCGCCGATTCCGAGCAGGGGCTCGCGATCGCCCGCATGCAACCGGATCCCGAGATCCTCGCGGCCGCGCTCAGCCAGCGACTCGCCGCCTTCGGCGACAACGGGCGGCTCGCCGAAGCCGTGGCGGCGGGCGAGGAGGCGCTCGCGGTGCAGCGCGCCGCGTTCGGCGACGATCACGTGAAGGCCGCGGATGCGCGCGCCAACCTGTCGCGCATGCAGCGCAGGATGGGCGATCTCGATGCCGCCGAGGCGAACATCCGCGAGGCCCTCGTGATCACCGAACGCGCGTTTCCGCCCGAGCACCCGACGCGCTCGATCCATCTCAACGCGCTGCTGATGATCCTGACCGAGCGGCGCGACTTCCCCGCCGCGATCGAGGTCGCGCGCGAGGCGGCACGCATCATGAAAGCCGCGTACGGGGACAACGACCGGCGCAGCATTCAGGCACTGAGCAACGTCGGTGTGGTGGCGCTCTCCGCGCAGGATCCGGCCGGCGCGGTCGCCCCGCTCGCCGAGGCCACGCGACTCGCCGAGGCGAACCTCGCTCCGGGCCAGGGCACCGGCGTGTCCGCACGCGCCTACCACGGTGTGGCGCTGGCGTACGTGGGCGACATCGCCGCAGGTCGAGCCGAACTGCAGCGGGCGCTCGACGCGGTGCGTGCCGCACCGAGTCCGGATCGCGGCACCGAGGCGACGTTCTGCCTCGAGCAGGCGCACATCGAACTCGACCTCGGACGACCCGCGGCCGCCCGCGCACCGCTCGCCTGCGTCCACGAGGCGCTGTCCAGGGTGGACAAGCCCGAGCGATGGTGGACCGGGCGAGCCGACCTGCTTCACGCGCGGATCGCCCTGGAGTCCGGTGCCGTGGCCGAGTCCCGCGCCCATCTCGAGGCCGCCGAAGCCGCGCTCGCGGCGAACCGCTCATACGGACCGGACATTCCCGTCTACGTGGCGCTGCTGCGTGTCGGCGTCGCGGCCGCGGAGGGCGACCACGAGCGCGCGTCCGATCTCGAAAAGCAGGCCAGGGCGGCCTACGCGGCCCTCGCCTACCCGCCGCGCTACGTGCGACGGCTGTTCGAATTCCTGCGGCTCGATGCGAAGCCCTGATGGCACGAGGATGCACGTGATCGCGTGATGCCGGAACCGCAGGGGTGGTGCGCCCACGCCGTGTGTTTCGCGTGCCCGATACGCATTTGCCTGGCCTTCGTGACGTAGCGCCACGCATCGCCTGCACGCCTGATGCACCGATCGCGGCACGCGGTCACGCCCTCGATCGGGAGCACGCCGCTACACTTGCCCGATGAGTGACGAGACCCCGCCCGCGCCGACGCCGCGCCGACGCACGCCTGCCACGACCACGGCGGATACGGAGAAGAAACCCGCGTCCACGCGCACGCCGGCTTCGCCGGATGCCGCGACGCCGCCGCGTCGCCCGCGCGTCGCGCCGCCGACCGATGCGGCATCGCCCCCGACAGCAGCGCCTGCCCGAGCGCCGGTCCGGCGCGCGGCCGCGGCGCCATCGACGGACGAATCTCGCGCGCCGGTTGCGAGGACACGCAGGACCGTTGCCTCGGACGCCGACGGCGCGAAACCTGCTCCCGAGACGCCGCCGCGTACGCGACCGCCTGCTGCAACGACACCAGCCGCTACGGCGCCCGTGCGTCCGACCACGCCACCTGCACCGCGGCCTGCTTCGCCGGCTCGTGATGCCGCGCCACCCTCACCCGCACCGCAGGCGCCGGTCACGACGCCGGCACCTGCACCGGCACGCACCTCCCCGTCGGTCGCCGAATCTGTCATGCCATCGCGCCCTGTGACGCCTGCTGCGAGCGTCGATCCCGCGCCAACGGTGACACGTACCGCGCCGACACCGACGCCTCCGCGCCCTGCGGAGCCAGTGCCTGCCGCGACCGTCAAGCCCGTCACCGCAGCGCCGCCTGCCAGGCCTCCGGCGGAAGCAATGCGTACGGACGGCGACGCGAAGCGCGCTGGACCGTCGGCCACGCCCACGGTCATCGCGCCATCGCCCGCCTTGGGCGACGCGACACCTGCGACAACGCCGACACCGCGAGCGTCCGCCGCGAAGACGTCACCGCCCGACGGCGAAATACCACCCTGGGCTCGCGTTTCGACGCCGGCACCGGCGCCGAAACGCACCGACGACACGCCTGCTCCCGCGAAGAAGAAGGG
>JASCPI010000026.1 GCA_029959555.1 Lysobacteraceae bacterium PS02065
GGTGCGGGCGCGTCGGCTGCGCGCGACGGTGCAGGTGCTGCGGCGCCGATGCGCGCGCTGCCGTCGGCCGCGGCCTGCTTGACGTCCTTGAGCGTGACGACGCCACCGTCGCCCGTCGGCTTGACGCGGGCGAGGTCGACGCCGAGCTTCTTCGCGAGCGCGCGCACGGCCGGCACGGCACGCACGCCGCCAATGCTCGCGGCCTGCTCGGCGTGGACGCGGTCACCCGCTTCCATCGCGCCGACGACGGTGCCCGAGTCGGGACGTGCCGCGGCGCCGCCCGCGCGGATCTCGCCGCCTTCGTCGGAGGCGACGACCTTGCCCGGCGCCGCCGGCGCGGGTGTCGCGGTCGCGGGCTTGGCCGGCGCTGCATGCGTCGGTCCATGGTGGTGGCCCGTGTCCTCGGCGTCGGCGCGCTGCGGCAGCTTCGGATCGAGTGCGATCTCGACCAGCGCCGTGCCCGTCACGATGATGTCGCCGGCACCGCCGTACTGCTTCATGACGGTGCCCGAGAACGGCGAAGGCACTTCGACGACGGCCTTGGCCGTCTCCATCGAGACGAGCGGTTCGTCGAGGCGGATCACGTCGCCGGGCTTGGCGAACCACTCGACGATCGTCGCGTCGGGCAGGCCCTCGCCGAGGTCGGGCAGGAGGAAGGTCTTGGTCTCGCTCATGGTCGTTCGGTCCTGTGCTCAGCTCGCCGCGAGCGTGCGTTTGGCGGCCTCGACGATCGTCGATACCGCGGGCAGGTACTTCATCTCGAGACGGAACAGCGGGATGTGCGTGTCGTAACCGGTCACGCGCTCGACCGGCGCGACGAGGTCGTACATCGCGTGCTCGGCGAGGCGCGCGGCGATCTCGGCGCCGAAGCCCGCGGTGCGCGGCGCCTCGTGCACGATCACGCAGCGGCCGGTCTTGCGCACCGATTCGTGGATCGTGTCGAAATCCAGCGGCTTGAGCGTGGCGACGTCGATGACCTCCGCGCTGATGCCTTCGGCGGCGAGCGCGTCGGCGGCCTCGAGCGTCTCCTTGACCTGGGCGCCCCAGGTCACCAGCGTGACGTCGCTGCCGTCGCGCAGCACGAAGCACACGTCGAGCGGCAGGGCCTCGCCGTCGTCGGGCACTTCTTCCTTGTACTGGCGGTAGATGCGCTTGGGTTCGAAGAAGATCACCGGATCGGGATCGCGGATCGAGGCCAGCAGCAGGCCATAGGCGCGTGCGGGCGACGACGGCAGCACGACGCGCAGGCCCGGCACGTTGGTGAACAGCGCCTCGTTGGCCTCGGAGTGGTGCTCGGGGGCGCGGATGCCGCCGCCCCACGGCGCGCGCCACACGGCCGGCACCGTCATGCGGCCGCGCGTGCGGTTACGCAGGCGCGCGGCGTGGCAGATGATCTGCTCGAGCATCGCGTAGATGAAGCCTTCGAACTGCGCTTCGGCTACGGGCTTCATGCCTTGCGCGGCGAGGCCGACGGTGAGGCCGGCGATGGTGGTTTCGTCGAGCGGCGTGTCGATGACGCGATCGGCGCCGAACGTGTCGATGAGGCCGAGCGTGGCGCGGAACACGCCGCCGTTGACGCCGACGTCCTCGCCGAGCACGACGACGCTCGGATCGTGTTTCATTTCCCAGGCGAGGGCCTGGGTGACGGCTTCGATGAGGGTGATCTGGGCCATGGGAATTCCGGGAATGGGGGCGGAGGAGCGGCGCGTCAGGCGCGCTTTTCGCGGGCGACGGCTTCGGCGCGCTGGGCGACGAGGTCGGGCGGCAGGTCCGCGTAGGTGTAGTCGAACATCGCCTCGACCGGCTGCGCGCGCGTCTCGAGGTAGGCGTTGACCTCGGCGTCGACGTACTTCGTGCACGTCTCCTTCCACGCGGTCTCTTCCTCCTCGCTCCACGCATTGAGCGACTGCAGGTAGGCCTTCATGCGGCGCAGCGGCTCGCGCTGCCATGCATCCTTGACCTCCTGCTCGGGACGGTAGCGGCGCGCGTCGTCGGCGGTGGTGTGGTCGGACAGTCGGTAGGTGACCGCCTCGATGCACATGCCGCCGTGGCCGTGGCGCGCACGCTTGATCGCGTGGTCGAGCACGTGGCGCATCGCGATGAAGTCGTTGCCGTCGACCTGCACGCACTCCAGGCCCGCGGCGATGCCCTTCTGCGCGAGCGTCTTCGCACCGGTCTGCGCACCGCGCGGCACCGAGATCGCCCACTGGTTGTTGACGATGATCGAGACCAGCGGCAGCGTCATCGCGCCGGCCACGTTGAGTGCGCTGTTGAAGTCGGCCTTCGAGGAGCCGCCGTCGCCGATCGTGCAGACCGCGACGCGTGCCTCCTTGCGGATCTTGAACGCGAGCGCCGAACCGGCCGCGTGCAGGCATTGCGTGCCGATCGGCACGCACCAGGCGAAGTCGTGCGCGGGGCCCGAGAAGTCGTTGCCGCGCTCGTCGCCGCCCCAGTACATGAGCAGCTCGCGCGGCTTCACGCCGCGGTGGAACTGCGCGCCGTACTCGCGGTAGCTGACCGCGAGCACGTCGTCGGGCTGCATCGCGCTGCCGATCGCGAGGTAGGTGGCCTCGTGGCCGAGACAGGGCGCGTACGTGCCGAGCTTGCCGGTACGTTGCAGCGCGATGGCCTTGGCGTCGAACACGCGCGCCATGACCATTTCCTGGTAGAGCTTGACGAGCTGCTTGGTGTCGCGCGCGAACGCGGGCAGGTCGTTGCGGACGAGCTGTCCCTCGGCATCGAGGAACTGGATGTAGTCGATTTCGAACGTGGCGGCTGTCGGCACGGCGGGTCTCCGGGGTGCACGCGTCGTCAAGGGAGCGTGCCGGCCATCGTCATGGCCTGGGATGTGCCCGTCGCGACGCTCCGTCGCGCGGGACGGAATGCTGGGAACGGCGCGAAGGCGGCGCGCGGAGTCCGGATCCAGTGCCGGGGCGCGGGGCTGCGCCGAGCGTGGCCCTGCGCCACGACGGTCCGCGATAGATAACAACTGAAACCGTCCGGCGCAAGGATCGGCGCAGCAACGCGAGGCCTGCCGCGGCTTGCCTGCATCGTTCCGTGGAGACTGGATGCGCGTTCCCGGCGGAGTGATCCGGTACGGCGCAGCGCGGGGACGATCGCGCCACCTGCGCCGACGACCCGAGGGCGCGACCGTGGCCGTCGGGTTGTGTGGCAGTGGCGATCGCGTGGCTGCTCGGGTAGCGTGCGCGGTCCCCCGAACGGTCCTCGCCCTGCATGGACAACCGCCGCGACATCGAGCAGGGGGTCGAGATCGACCTCCGCGACCGCCTGACGTACTCGGGCTACCTGCAGCTCGACACGCTGCTGTCGGCGCAGAAGCCGCTCAGCGATCCGCCGCACCACGACGAGATGCTGTTCATCACGCAGCACCACGTCTCGGAGCTGTGGATGAAGCTCGTCATCCACGAACTGCGCGCGGCGCTCGCGAACCTGTCGCGCGACGAGGTCGACACGACGCTCAAGATCCTCGCGCGCGTCAAGCAGATCCAGCGCCAGCTGTTCGAGCAGTGGGCCGTGCTCGAGACGCTCACGCCGAGCGAGTACCTCGAGTTCCGCGATGTGCTCGGCCCGGCCTCGGGCTTCCAGTCCTACCAGTACCGCATGATCGAGTTCCTGCTCGGCAACAAGAACGCCGACATGCTCGCGGTGTTCGCCCATGATCCGCCGATCCAGGCCGAACTGCGCATCGCGCTCGAGTCGCCGAGCCTCTACGACGAGTTCCTGCGCCACCTCGCGCGCCTCGGCCATGCGGTGCCGGCGACGTCGGTGGAGCGCGACTGGACCCAGCCGTATCGGCGCGACGCGCAGCTCGTCAACGTGTTCAAGCACATCTACGAGCACGCCGACGAGTGCTGGGCCGCGTACAACCTGTGCGAGAAGCTCGTCGACATCGAGGAGAGCTTCCAGCTCTGGCGGTTCCGCCACATGAAGACGGTCGAGCGCATCATCGGCTTCCGCCGCGGCACGGGCGGATCGTCGGGCGTCGGCTTCCTGCGCAAGGCGCTGGACCTGACGTTCTTCCCCGAGCTGTTCGAGGTGCGCACGGTGATCGGCAGCGGCATGGCGGCGCCCTCGACGCCGCCCTGAGCGGCGCACGGCACGGCGTCCGGGCGTTGACGCCCCCGTGACAAGTCGGTGATCCTCGGCCGGTTAGCCACTGCCACCTGGGGAGCACCGCATGAGCGGCAAGCCGATTCCTTCGCCGGACGTACCACCCGTGCCCGATTTCTCGACCGTCATGGGTCATCCGCGTCCGTTGTGGATGCTGTTCATGACCGAGTTCTGGGAGCGCTTCGCGTTCTACGGCATGCGTTGGGCGCTCGCGCTTTACATCGTGGCCCAGTTCTACGCCGGCGAAGCCGGCGGTGAGGCACCGGCCAGCCGGCTCTATGGCGCCTACCTCGCGCTGGTCTACGCTGCGGCGCTCTTTGGCGGCTACGTGGCCGATCGCGTCATCGGCTACCAGCGCTCGATCCTGCTCGGTGCCGTGATCATGGCCGCGGGACTGTTCCTCATCATG
Organism: Lysobacteraceae bacterium PS02065; assembly: GCA_029959555.1. Taxonomy (GTDB): domain Bacteria; phylum Pseudomonadota; class Gammaproteobacteria; order Xanthomonadales; family Rhodanobacteraceae; genus Dokdonella. The sequence continues at coordinate 4,541 of JASCPI010000026.1, forward strand.
GTTCCGAACGAGGAACTGTTCAAACTCGGCCTGGCGACCGTCATCGTCGGCAATGGCTTGTTCAAACCGAACATCTCGACGATGGTCGGCAAGTTGTACGCGCCGGGTGACGGGCGGCGGGATTCGGGCTTCACGCTGTTCTACATGGGCATCAACCTCGGTGCGATGATCGCGCCATGGCTCACCGGCATCCTCGCCGAGCGCATCATGGGCGGTTCGCCCGAAATGCCCGCGTACAAGGTGGTCTTCCTCGCCTCCGGCATCGGCATGCTGATCAGCCTCGTCTGGTTCTGGTTCGGCCGCGCGCAGCTGCGTGGCATCGGCCAGCCGCTCCCGGGCGCCGAAGGTACGGGGCGTGTTCTCGTGACGGGTGTCTGCGCGATCGTCGCGATTCCGGTCTTCTATTTCCTGCTCTCGATCGGCGCCGGTGCGCTGCAATGGATCCTCTCGGCACTGTTCGTCGGCCTGTGCGTGCTGATCCTCAAGGAAGGCTTCAAGGACGGCGCGATCCGGCGTGACATGGCCGTCGCCATGCTGATCATCTTCGTGTTCAACGTGCTGTTCTGGTGCTTCTTCGAGCAGGCCGGAAGCTCGTTCAACTTCCTCGCGCAGAACATCGTCGACCGCGATTTCAGCGGCTGGATCTTCCCGGTCGGCTGGTTCCAGTCGGTCAACTCGCTCGCGATCATCACGCTCGCGCCGGTGCTCGCCTGGCTGTGGGTCAAGATGGGCAGCGCGAATCCGTCGATCCCGCGCAAGTTCGGTCTCGGCCTGATCTTCAACGGTCTCGCGTTCCTCCTTCTGATGTTCGCGCTGTCGAGCCTGGTCGATCCGCAGTCGCTCAAGATCCCGTTCTGGACGCTCTTCATGGTCTACGTGATCCAGTCCGTCGGCGAGCTCTGCCTGTCGCCGATCGGCTTGTCGATGGTGACCAAGCTCGCGCCGGTGCGCCTCGTCGGCTTCGGCATGGGCGGCTGGTTCCTCTCGACGGCGATCGGCAACAACCTGTCGGGCATCTTCGCGAGCCACGTCAGCGGCGAAGCCGGCATGAACGTGCAGTCCGCGCTCAGCGGCTACACGTTCGGCTTCTGGGCCCTCGTGATTCCGGGCGTGCTGCTGTTCCTGATCGCGCCGCTGATCCAGAAGCTCATGCACGGCGTGAAGTGACGCCGGCGATGCATGTGACGTGATCCACGCGACGGCGGCCTCCGGGCCGCCGTCGTCGTTTGCGGGGCTGCGCGTGTCGCCGCCGGAGTTCGAACGATGACCACCACGACCGCGACACCCCCGATGCCGACCTCGTCGCAGCGCTGGATCGTGCTGCTGCTGGTCAGCCTCGCGATGTTCGGCAACTACTACGCCTACGACGCGCTCAATCCGGTCGTCGACCTGCTGCGCGAGCAGAACGGTTTCACCTACGGCCAGATCGGCGTCCTGTCGACCGCGTACAACATCGCCGCGCTGCTCGTGCTGCTCGCCGGCGGCTACGTCATCGACCGCTGGGGTACGCGCCTCGCGATTCCCGTGTTCGCGGCGATCTGCGTCGCCGCGGCTGCGCTGACTGCGGCAACCTCGCACTACGAGACGATCCTCGCCGGGCGCTTCCTGCTCGGTATCGGTGCCGAGCCGCTCATCGTCGCGGCGACGACCGTGCTCGCGAAGTGGTTCAGCGGGCGCGAACTCGGTTTTGCGTTCGGCCTCAACCTGTCGGTGTCGCGACTCGGTTCGGCGTCCACCGACTGGTCGACCTCGTTCGCCGAACCGCTGTACGCGAACTGGCAGGATCCGCTGTGGCTCGCGACCGGCGTCGCCGCCGCGGGACTCGCCGCGGCGGTGCTCTACGCGATGCTCGAGCGGCGCGCGCAGGGGCAGGGCGTGCCGGCCGCCGAGGCCCCGAGCGATCGCCTCGAACTGCGCAGCCTCTACGTGTTCGGCCGCGCGTACTGGTACATCGTCGCGTTGTGCGTGGTGTTCTACGCGACGATCTTCCCGTTCCGCACGTTCGCGATCGACTACTTCCAGCAGGCCCACGGCCTCGATCGCGGCACTGCGGGCATGCTCAGCAGCCTGCTGCCGATGTCGGCGATCGTGCTCACGCCGCTGTTCGGACTGTGGGCCGATCGCGTCGGCCACCGCGGCCTGTTCATGCTGGTCGGCACCGCGATCATGCTGCCGCTGTTCCTCGCGGTGACCTATCTGCCGCCGGGCGCGCCCGTGCCGATGCCATTCGGCGGCCCTGCGATCCCGCTCACGCTGCTCGTCGTCGCGGTGCTGCTCGGTGCGGTGTTCTCGCTGATCCCGGCCGTGCTGTGGCCGGCGGTCGCGACGCTCGTCGACGAGAAGCGCCTCGGCTCGGCGTATGCGCTCATGACGTTCGTCCAGCAGATCGGCTGGGCCGCGGTGCCGGCCGTGGTCGGCCTGCTCAACGACCGCGCCGGTGCCGGTCCCGAGAACCCGGCCGGCTATGCGGGCGGCATGTGGTTCTACACGGCGCTCGTCGCGCTCGGGTTGTTCTTCGCGTGGCGGTTGTGGCGGTTCGAGCGCGTCGAAGAAGCGACGATGCGCTGACATCGCGGATCGCGATGACCGGATCCGCGGAGGTCAGCGTACGGACGTTCCGCGCACGAACGCCATCGCCAGGCGTATGGCGTGATCACCGCCGCGGTTGCCGCGCAGGGCGCGCACGAGTCGCGCGGGCGTCGTGCCGGTCCAGTGGCGCAGATCGCGCGTGGCGTGGGCCTGGTCGCTGAAGCCGTGGCGGGCGGCGGCGTCGGCGATCCCGGCAGATTCCGTGTCGAGGGTCCGCAGCAAGGCTTGCAGGCGCCGCACGCGGGCGTACTCCTTCGGGGTCATGCCGACAGCGTCCAGGAAGTGCTTCTGCAGCGTGCGCAGGCCGACACCGAGTTCACGGGCGAGGTCTTCGATGCGCCCTTCGCCGTGCCGTGCGTCGAGCGCGGCGACGGCGCTCTCGGCCAGCGGGTCGGGACTGAAGTCCGAACTCCGCGCACGCAGCAGCTGCCACAGCGGCTCGGCGGATCGTGTGTGCACGAAGGTCCTGGCGGCATGCAGGAACGCGTCGGCGAAGTCGGCGTCCAGCGCGCGCAGATCGGGCGCCGTGTCGCGAAGCTCCGGTAATGTCGCCCTCGCGATGAGGCTGCCGCCGGCCGCGGTCAGGCGTACGCCGACGCAATGCACGGGGCCGGTCGCCTGCAGGCGGATCGGACCGCGCTGCTGGCCCGCGAAGCACAGGTCCTGATCGCTGCGCACGTGTCCGTCGGCGCCATGGAATCGCATGGGTACGGCCAGCTCCGCGAGAAGCTCGCAGCGTCCATCCGGATAGACGACCTGGATGGCGTGGTCCGGCGTATCGTCGCGGAGCTCCCACAGGCACTGCACGAGCCGGGCGAGGTCGGCGGGGGGCGGGATCTCGAGGAAGTCCATCGCGGCATGGAATGCCGCCCGGCGCGTTTTTTCAAGCGCCGGCCACGCGGCGCCGCTAGCCTCCGCGTCATCTGGACGACGGGAGGCGGGACATGCGGTACGTGACGTTCGTGCTCGCGGTGGGCGGGCTCTTCGGTGCCGGGCAGGCGACGTCCGCGCCACTCGCGCTCGACTGGCTGGCGGGCCACTGGTGTGGCGGGGAAGGGGCACGGCACATCGAGGAAGTCTGGTTGCCCGAGGCGGGTGGTGCCCTGCTCGGCATGTTACGCACGCTGCGCGACGGCAGGATCGAGACGTTCGAGTTCATGCGCATCGTGGCGCAGGACGGCCGCTACGACTTCCATGTCCAGCCGAACGGCGCGCCGCCGACCGTGTTCGCGATGACGTCGCGGGACGAGGCCGGCATCCGCTTCGAGAATCCCGCGCACGATTTTCCCAACCGCATCGAGTACCGGCGCGAGGGCGATCGCCTGCAGGCCGCGATCGCCGGGCCCGGGCGGGACGGCAAGACGAAGACCATCCCGTTCGCCTACAGCGCGTGCGCGAAGTAATGCCCTGACGGCGGCCGGATGCCGCCCGGCGCGTCAGCGCCGCGATTCGACGAGTTCGGCGTTCCAGAGCGTGTCGAGGATGCGCGCGAGCCACTCGCGCTCGTCGGTGCTCAGGTGCGAGAGCAGGCGCTGCTCGTGCTCGAGTGCGAGCGGCGCGACCTGGTCGTAGATCTCCCAGCCTTTTTCCGACAGGCGCAGCACCGAGCGGCGCTTGTCGTTCGCGGCCGTGCCGCGTTCGATGAGGCCCTTCTCGAGCAGGCGCGCGAGCGCGCGGCTCACCGCGACCTTGTCCATCGCCGTGCGTTCGGCGACCTCGCGGCCCGACAGGTCGGCGCGGTGGCCGAGCACGGCCATCGTGCGCCACTCCGTGATCGAGAGGCCGAAGCGCTTCTCGTAGACGCGCGCGATCGCCTGGCTCAGCGTGTTCGACAGCACGCTCAGGCGGTACGGCAGGAAGGTTTCGAGCTCGAGCAGTGCGCGACCCGACATCGGGCAGGTTCCCCTTGCGGCTGGTTTCAATTGTAACTATAAAGCACGCATGCCGCGAATCCGCGGCCCCAGCCAGGAGTCGCCATGAACGCCCAGCCCGAGAACCCGCATGCCGGCATGCAGGTTACGACGTTCGACAACCCGATGGGTATCGACGGTTTCGAGTTCGTCGAGTTCGCCGCGCCGGAGGGCCAGGCGCCGCTGCTGCACGACTATTTCCGCAAGCTCGGCTTCGTCCAGGTCGCGCGCCACAAGACGCGTCCGATCAGCACGTACCGCCAGGGCGACTGCACGTTCCTGATCAACGAGGATCCGGATTCGTTCGCGGCCCGCTTCGCCGCCGAGCACGGCCCGAGCGCGTGCGGCTTCGCGATCCGCGTCAACAAGCTCGCCGAGTGGGCGCGCGTGCAGGCGCTGCGCAACGGCGCGGAATCGTTCGACCAGCGCGACGAACTGAGCAAGGCGGCTGCGGCACCCGTGATCAAGGGCATCGGCGGCTGCATGCTCTACATCGTCGACCGCTACGACGAGCAGGGCACGATCCACGATCCCGACTACGAGTACCTGCCCGGTGTCGACCTCATGCCGAAGGGCTTCGGGCTCACCTTCATCGACCACCTGACCCACAACCTCTATCACGGCAACATGGCCAAGTGGGCCGACTACTACGAGCGCCTGTTCAACTTCCGCGAGATCCGCTACTTCGACATCAAGGGCGCCAAGACCGGCCTGCTGTCGAAGGCGATGACCGCGCCGGACGGCATGGTGCGCATCCCGCTCAACGAGTCGAGCGACCCGAAGAGCCAGATCAACGAATACCTCGACGCCTACAAGGGCGAAGGCATCCAGCACATCGCCTGCTTCACCGACGACATCTACGTGACCGTCGAGAAGATGCGCGAGGCCGGTGTGGACTTCCTCGACACGCCGGACAGCTACTTCGAGGTCATCGACATGCGCATCCCGGACCACAACGAGGACGTCGCGCGCCTGACCCGCAACAAGATCCTCATCGACGCCGATCCCGAGACCAAGCAGCGCAAGCTGCTGCAGATCTTCACCCAGAACGCGCTCGGCCCGATCTTCTTCGAGATCATCCAGCGCAAGGGCAACGAAGGCTTCGGCGAAGGCAACTTCCAGGCGCTGTTCGAGAGCATCGAGCGCGACCAGATGCGCCGCGGCGTGCTCTGACCCGCGCGAGGCAACCTCGGGTATCGTGTCGGCGCCGCGCGATCCGCGGCGCGTGGCACGCGTGACCGCCGCGCGGTCGTCGGCGATGGCAGGAGATCGGGCATGACCGCTTCCGCGGGGTACATGAGCGGCTTCGCGAACGAGTTCGCGAGCGAAGCCTTGCCGGGCGCGCTGCCCGAAGGACGCAACTCGCCGCAGCGGGTCGCCTATGGCCTTTACGCCGAACAGCTGTCGGGCACCGCGTTCACGGCACCGCGCCACGCGAACCGGCGCAGCTGGCTGTACCGCATGCGTCCGGCCGCGATGCACGGTGCATTCACGCCGTATGCGCAGCCGGCGTTCCACAACGCGTTCGGTGACGGCCCGGTCACGCCCGACCAGCTGCGCTGGGATCCGCTGCCGCCGCCGCAGGCGCCGACCGACTTCGTCGACGGCCTGTTCACGATGGCAGGCAACGGCAGCCCGGCCGCGCAGACCGGCGTCGGCATCCATCTCTACGCCGCCAATCGCGACATGCAGGGACGCTGGTTCCACGACGCGGACGGCGAGCTGCTGATCGTGCCGCAGTCCGGACGCCTGCGCCTCGAGACCGAGTTCGGCGTGATCGAGATCGCGCCGCAGCAGATCGCGGTGATCCCGCGCGGCGTGCGCTTCCGCGTCGTGCTGCCCGACGGCGAGGCGCGCGGCTACGTCTGCGAGAACTTCGGCGCGCTGCTCAAGCTGCCCGACCTCGGTCCGATCGGCAGCAACGGCCTGGCCAATCCGCGCGATTTCGAGACGCCGGTGGCCGCGTACGAAGACATCGAGGGTGATTTCGAGCTCGTCGTGAAGTTCCAGGGCCACCTCTGGCGTGCCGATCTCGGCCACTCGCCGAACGACGTCGTCGCCTGGCACGGCAACTATGCGCCGTACCGCTACGACTTGCGCCGCCACAACACGATCGGCTCGATCAGCTACGACCATCCGGATCCGTCGATCTTCCTCGTGCTGCATTCGGCCAGCGACACCGAGGGCGTCGGCAACCTCGACTTCGTGATCTTCCCGCCGCGCTGGCTGGTCGCGCAGGACACGTTCCGTCCGCCGTGGTTCCACCGCAACGTCGCGAGCGAGTTCATGGGCCTCGTGCACGGTGCCTACGATGCCAAGGCCGGCGGTTTCGTGCCGGGCGGTTCGTCGCTGCACAACAGCTTCACGGGCCATGGTCCGGACGCGGCGACGTTCGAGAAGGCCTCGGCGGCGGACCTCTCGAAACCCGACGAGATCACCGGCACGATGGCCTTCATGTTCGAGACGCGCGCGGTGATCCGTCCGACCGCGCAGGCGCTCGAGGCCGCGCATCGCCAGCGCGACTACCAGGCCTGCTGGCAAGGCCTGCGCAAGCATTTCGATCCGGCGCGGCGCACGCCCGGCGCGTGACGCGCGCACGGCGCGACGCGACGACACCCCATCCCCGCATGAGAGACACGCACGCATGAAACTGGGCTCACTGAAGGAAGGCGGCCGCGACGGCACGCTCGTCGTCGTCGACCGCGCGCTGCAGCGCGCCGTGCGCGCGACCGGCATCGTGCCGACGCTGCAACGCGCACTCGAGGACTGGGACACCGTCGCGCCGCGCCTCGAGGCGCTGTCGAAGGCGCTGGACGACGGCACGGCCGCCGACGCGTTCGCGCTCGACGTCGCCGCACTCGCCTCGCCGCTGCCGCGCGCCTACGAGTTCGTCGACGGCAGCGCCTACCTGCCGCACGTCGAGCGCGTGCGCCGCGCGCGTGGCGCCGAGGTGCCCGAGAGCTTCTACACCGATCCGCTCATGTACCAGGCGACGAGCGCAGGCTTCCTCGCGCCGCGCGATCCGATCCTCGCCTCGAGCGAGGACTGGGGCATCGACCTCGAGGCCGAGGTGGTCGTCGTGACCGCCGACGTGCCGATGGGCGCGACACCGGCCGAAGCTTCCGAGGCGATCCGTCTCGTCGGCCTCGTCAACGACGTCTCGCTGCGCGGCCTGATCCCGGGCGAGCTCGCCAAGGGTTTCGGCTTCCTGCAGTCCAAGCCGCGCTCGGCGCTGTCGCCCGTGTTCGTGACGCCCGACGAGCTCGGCGACGCCTGGCGCGACGACAAGCTGCACCTCGCCATGCGCACCTGGATCAACGGCGCGTGGTTCGGCGCGGCAGAAGCCGGTGTCGACATGCAGTTCAGCTTCGCCCAGCTCGTCGCGCACGTCGCGAAGACACGCCCGGTATCGGCCGGCACGATCGTCGGCTCGGGCACGATCGCCAACGCCGACACCAGCCTCGGCGCTTCGTGCCTGGCCGAACAGCGCACGGTCGAGACGCTGCGCGACGGCAAGCCGACCACGCCGTTCCTGCGCTTCGGCGACCGCGTGCGCATCGAGATGCTCGACGCCGAGGGCGGCAGCGTGTTCGGCGCGATCGAGCAGACCGTCGAACGCCTCGCAACGCGCTAAGCTAGGCCCCGTGCGGCCGCCACCTCGGCGGCCGTCCGGGGGGAACGGCATGGCCGGCACGTTGAAGCTCTACAGCTACTGGCGCTCGAGCGCCGCCTACCGCGTGCGCGTCGCGCTCAACCTCAAGCAGCTGCCGCACGAGATCATCCCGGTGCATCTCGTGCGCGACGGCGGCGAGCAGCACGCGCCGGCCTACCGCGGCATCAACCCGCAGGAGCTCGTGCCGACGCTGCTCGACGGCGCGCGCGTGTTCCGCCAGTCGATGGCGATCATCGAATACCTCGACGAGGCCTACGCCGGCGCGATGGCGCTGCTGCCGTCGACCGCCCGCGAGCGCGCCCGCGTGCGCGCGCTCGCCCAGCTCGTCGCCTGCGACATCCATCCGCTCAACAACCTGCGCGTCATGCAGTTCCTCGAGCGCGACTTCGGCACGCCGCAGGTCGAGCGCGACCGCTGGACGCGGCACTGGATCGAGGACGGCTTCCGCGCGTTCGAGGAGCTGCTCGCTGGCAATTCCTCGACGGGCCTGTTCTGCGACGGCGATACGCCCACGCTGGCCGACGCCTGCCTCGTGCCGCAGGTCTACAACGCACGCCGTTTCGGGGTCGACATGGCGGCATTCCCGACCATCGCGCGCATCGAGGGCGAATGCCTCGCGCTGCCCGCATTCGACGCGGCGCGTCCCGAGAACCAGCCCGACGCGCCGGGGCCGACCTGATCCGGTCGGTCAGCCGGCGATGTAGCGCTGCAGCTGCTCGATGCGTTCGCTCTGCTCGCTGATCACGGCGGCGACGAGGTCGCCGATCGACAGCACACCGACCACCCGCGTGCCGGCGACGACCGGGAGGTGGCGGATGCGCTTGTCGGTGCACACGCGCATGCAGTGGTCGATCGTGTCGTCGGGCGACACCGTGACGACCTGCGAGGTCATGATCTCGCGCACCGGCGTATCCGACGACGAACGTCCCTTGAGCACGACCTTGCGCGCGTAGTCGCGCTCGGAAACGATGCCTTCGAGTGTGTCGCCGCGCATGACGAGCAGGGCGCCGACATGGTGTTCGGCCATCGCGCGGATCGCGTCGATGACGGGCGCGTCGGACGTCGTCGCGACGATCGCGCTGCCCTTGCCTTCGAGAAGGTGCTTGACCTGGAGCATGGCGGTCCTCCGGCGGGTGGCGGGAGCAGTCTAGCGCGGCCGTGCCGGCACTGCCCGCCGCGGCGCGTCAGCGTGGCGTCGGCGGGTGGTACTCGTCGACCAGGTAGAGCGGGCGCTGCTTGGCCTCGACGTAGAGTCGGCCGAGGTATTCGCCGATCACGCCGAGCGCGATCAGCTGCACGCCGCCGAGGAACAGGATCGTCACCATGATCGTCGGATAGCCCTGCACGGGATCGCCGAGCAGCAGTGCCTTGATCGCGATCCAGATGCCGAACACGAACGCGAGCATCGCGACGCCGATGCCGAGATAGGTCGCGATCTTGAGCGGTGCGCCCGAGAACGAGGTGATGCCGTCGATCGCGAAGTTCCAGAGTTTCCAGTAGTTCCACTTGGTCTCGCCCGCGAAGCGCGGATCGCGCGGGTAGACGACGGCTTTCTGGCGGTAGCCCACCCACGCGAACAGGCCCTTCATGAAGCGTTGGCGTTCGCGCACGGTCTTGAGCGCATCGAGTGCGCGTCGCGAGAGCAGGCGGAAGTCGCCCGTGTCGCGTGGCACCGGCGTCTGGCTCAGGCGGCCCATGACGCGGTAGAACGTCGAGGCCGTGAACTTCTTGAAGCGCGTCTCGCCGGCGCGCGATTCGCGCGTGCCGTAGACCACGTCGAAGCCCTCGCGCCAGTGCGTGACGAAGGTCGGGATCAGTTCGGGCGGGTCCTGCAGGTCGGCGTCGATGACCACGACGGCGTCGGCATCGGCGTGGTCGAGGCCTGCGGTGAGCGCGAGCTCCTTGCCGAAGTTGCGTGACAGCCGCAGCGTCGCGACGCGCGAGTCGGCATCGCGCAGCGAGCACATCACGGCGTAGGTATCGTCGCGGCTGCCGTCGTCGATGTAGAGCACCGAGCAGGCGAGGTCGAGCTGGTCGAACACCGCGGCGAGGCGCGCGTGGAACTCGCGCAGGCCCTCGCTCTCGTTGTAGGCCGGGACGACGACGGTGAGGCTCTGCATGGCGCGGAGGATCCTTGGAGGAGCAGGGATGCTAGCGGAAAGCCCGTGACGCGCGCATGCGCGCCGGGCGCTCAGCGCTCGACGTAGGCAGGGCCACCGAGCTGGCGCACCTGGCGCTGGATCCATGCGGCGCGACGCTGCACGTACGCGGAAGGGCGATCGGCGTGCAGGCGGCGCGGGCTCGGCAGCACCGCGGCGAGCAGCGCGGACTGGCGCGCGTCGAGGCGGTCGGGCGTGGTGCGGAAATAGCGCGCACTCGCGGCGCCGACACCGTACACGCCGTCGCCGAACTCGGCGACGTTGAGGTAGACCTCGACGATGCGTCGTTTCGGCCAGAGCGTCTCGACGAGCACCGTGAAGTACGCCTCGAGACCCTTGCGCACGAAGCTGCGGCCGTTCCACAGGAACAGGTTCTTGGCGACCTGCTGGCTGATCGTGCTGGCGCCGCGCAGGCGGCCGCCGTCCTCGGACTCGGCCAGCGCGGTGCGGATCGCCTCGACGTCGAAACCATTGTGGCTCGGAAAGCGCTGGTCCTCGGCCGCAACGACCGAGACCGGCAGATGCGCGGCGATGCGCTCGAGCGGGACCCAGCGGTAGTCGATGCGGACATCCTTCTCGCCGGACGTGGTCGCCTCGAGCGCGCGCGCCATCATGACGGCCGAGGTCGGCGGCGGCACGACGCGCAGCGCAGCGACCAGCAGCACGCTGAAGGCGACCCAGGCGAGGACGGCGAACAGCGTCCAGCGGGCGAGGCGGCGGAGCAGGTGAGGGCGTTTGCGCGTCATGTCCTCATGCCGTCCATCAGGCGTACCCCGGAAACGAAACCGGCGCGGGGGAGAACCCCGCGCCGGATCGAAGCCGAGTATCGGCGGGTGACGCTTACTGGCACATGTACTGCGAGGGATCGAAGCTGTCACGGAACAGGATCGCGCTGTTGCTGATGCGGATCTCGTCCAGGAACATGCCCGGGTAGTTGAGGCCCGGATCCGACGACAGGCGCCAGCGCACCTTAACGGTCTGCCCCGCGTAGCTGGCGAGGTTGATCGTGAAGGGCTTGAACACCGCGATGCCCGTGTCGTTGTTCGCGAAGGCATTGGACGTCGTGGTCGTGACGCCGCTGTAGATGCCCTTGCCGTTGGCGAAGCCGCACGCGTTGATCACGCCCGTCGAGCCGGTGTTGAACACGGTCGGGTAGCCGCCGTCGGGCGGCAGGTCCGTCCACGTCGTGCCGCCGTTCGTCGAGATCTCGGTGACCACGCCGTCCCACTGGAACTCGAGGTTGTACTTCGAGTTGAAGCTCAGGACGCCGTTGGCCGGGATCGTCAGCGCGGGCGTCTCGATGCTCGCGCAGGCCATGTCGGGGTGGTTCGAGAGCTGGCCGCCCGTGTGGTAGCTCAGCGTGCCCTGCGAAGCCGACAGGTTGCTGATGCCCCACGGCTGTTCGGGACGCATGTACGACGCGCCGTCGGCGTTGTCGACGAACGGATCCGGATTCGGACCGAGCGCGCTCGTCGGCGTGGCGCCGGCCGAGAGCGACAGCGGCGAATCGTTGCCGATGTTGTCGGTGGCCTGGAAGCGGTAGTAGTACGTGGTGCCGCCCTGGACGGTGGTGTCGACGTAGCTCGTGCCGGTGACGCCGCTCTGGATCAGCGTGGACGTCGCCATGAACGGATCGGTCGAGCGGTAGATCTTGTACGTCGCCGATGTCGCCGACGGGCAGGTGGTCGTCGCGGCCTGCCACGACAGGTTCACCGAGCAGCTGTTGTTCGCGGCGTTGAGCTGCAGCGAGTTGCGCACGATGTTGGGCTGCAGGGTGCACTCGTCCGCCGAGACCGCGTCCACGCAGGTCGAGGCTGCACCCTCGACGTCACCCGAGACGCCACGCACCTTGTAGGCGTAGGACTGGCCGCCCTGGCTGCGCGTGTCGACGATCGGCGAGGCGTTGCCGCTCGCGACGAGGCGGAAGTCGCCGGCCGCCGCGGAGGCGCAGGTGCCGTTCGCGCGGTACAGCTGGAAGCCCTGCGGCGCGGCGGCCGAGGTGAAGCCGATCGCGACGCCCGACGTGTTGTTGCTCGTCACGGCGACGGCGGTCGGTGCGGCGAACGGCGCGGGGTCCGGAAGGCCGAAGCCGCCCGATGCGACGAGCGCATAGCCCTGCACGTTGGTCTCCGCACGACCGTTGCCGGGAACCGCCGTGCCCTTCACGCGCAGCGTGTAGCTGCCCGCGGCAGGTGCCGTCAGGCGTACCTGCTCGACGCTGTCGCGGACGTCGGCGTTGCCGCCGGTCGTCGAGACGCCGCTCGTGAACACGTTGCCCTTGTACGTGCCGCCCGGTCCGACGACCTCGAGGTCGAGGTTGTTGATCAGCGTCATCGCGACGCCTTCCGAGGCTTCCGGATCGAACCATGCCAGGGTCACGCGCAGTTCGGCGCCCGCGGTGACGTTGGCGATCGTGTACTCGTGGACATCGCCGGTCTTGAGGCCGGTACCCTGGGTGCGCTCGAAAATGCGCAGGCGACGCGAGTCGTCACCGCCGGTCAGCGTGTTCTTGAACCACAGGTTGCCGTCGATCCACGCGCGGCCCCAGCCGCTGTTGGCGTTCGGCCAGCCGGTGCCGCCGAGCGGGTTGGTGCCGTTGAGCAGGGTCGCCTTCATGACCATGCCGCTCGGGTTGTAGGCGTCCGCCGCGGTCTTCTCGCCTCGCGGGTAGAAGCCGTCGGCGAAGAACTGGCGCATCAGCGCGGCGTTGCCGCTGAGCACGGGTGCCGCCATCGACGTGCCCGAGTTCGACGCCGGCGCCGTGTAGACCGGCGTGGCGCTGAACGTGGTCGCGTTGCGCGCGCTCTGGATGCTCGAGCCCGGTGTCGCGATGTCCGGCTTGATGCGGCCGTCGGCCGCGGGACCACGGTTCGAGTAGCCGGCCACCGAGGTGCTGCCCGCGCGGCCGAGTGCGGCGACGGAGAGCACGTTCTTGGCGTTGCTGGGCGAGCCGGTCTGCACCGGGCCTGCGTCGTCGTTGCCCGCGGACACGACGACGAGGAGGTTCTCGTCACGCCACGTCACGCTGTCGGCTTCGGCGTCGTTGCCGTTGTAGTTGCCCGCGGTCGAGCCGCCCCAGCTGTTGTTGTGGATGCGCGCGCCACCCGCGTACGCCTGCGAGAGCGTGCCGGCGAAGTCGGTGATGTACACCGCCGTCGCGGCGGTGCCGCCGATGTCCTGCATGAGCAGCTGGGCGTTCGGCGCCATGCCGTCGGCCTGCTCGTGGTTGGCCGCGGTCGGCGTCGAGGCGACGTAGGTGTTGGGGCTGAACGTGCCGTGCAGGTCGCCGAGGACCGTGCCGGTGGTGTGCGTGCCGTGGCCCGAGGTGTAGTCGTAGTCGACCGGACCGGTGCCACCCTGGCTCGGCTGCAGCCAGTAGCCGACGATCTTGCGGTTCGGGAACAGCGTGCCCGGGTTGGGCAGCACCGGCGGCGGGTTCTGCGAGAGCGTGATCTCGGTCAGCGGACCCGTGCCCTTGTCGAGCGTGGTGAAGTTGGCGACCCACGGCGAGGTGCCCGAATCGGCCACGGCCACGATCTGGCCGGTGCCGAAGATGCCGTGGTCGAACAGCGGCGCCGGGCCGCAGACCACGCCGTTGCCGGCACAGGTGGTGTTGAGCGAGTTGCCCTGGATCGCGCCGATCGCCGCGGAGTTGTGCGTGTGCGTCGGGATCCACGGCTCGATGAACGACACGCCGTCGATGAGGCTGGCGACGTAGAGCAGGTGGTCGAGGCGGTCGCGCGTCACGGCCGCGTGGACATACGGGGCGGCTTCGGCACGCTGGCTGCGACCGGTGATGCGCACGTCCGGCACGAGCTTGCGCAGGGCCGCTTCGATGGCCGCCGACGACTCGCCGCGGAAGCCGCGGATGTCGACGATGTCGAGCACCAGGGTTGCGTCGGTGGCATCTTCGGGCTGCTGCTGCAGCAGCGTGCTGCGGGCGTCGGTCCACAGGCGCGGATCGACCTTGAGTGCCGCGGCATACGGCTCGGCGGCGCGTGCGCCGGTGGTCTGGCGCAGCGCATCGAGCGACGTGCCGTTGACGCGGACGTAGAACGCGTTGTTCGGGATGTAGCCCACGATGTCCGCGCCCTGGGCGAGCAGCGCCTTGCGGCCCGCTTCGACGCGATCGGGCGCGAACTGCACGATCGCGTAGTTCGTGCTGAAGGACTCCGCGCCGCCGGTCACACCGGCTTCGAGGCGCTGCACGGACGGATCATAAGCGCCCGCACGCAGCAGGATGAGGTTGGGATCGGCCGCGGCGGCCGCGATCGCAGCGGCGTCCTGGCGATGGGCGGACACGGCGGCGCGCGTGTCGGGCGTGGCCGCAGAGGCCTGCGACAGCGCGAGCGCGAGGCCCGCCGCCAGCGCGGTTCGGCGCAGTGAGAATGTCATTGAGTCGGTACTCCCCAGAGGATGATCGAGCGTGGCGGCATCCGTGCTGCGTTCTGTCCTGCGTCGTCGAACAGACGGTCGCGGGCCCTGTGCGGGACCCGGGCGGCTCCCGATCCTAACGCCGTTCCTGCGCCGATATCGAGTGGCCTTCGGCGGCTCGGACGACCATCGGTCGCGTCTTGGCAAACGCCCGGCGAGGCCGCATCTGGCCGTATCGCTTCCTGCCCCCGAGAATCTCCATGCCCGTCGACGTCATGCATCGCTTCCAGCTCGGTGACACGGGCATTCATGGAGTTTTTGTGCAGATGGCGTCCAGCTGGGCGGCGATGCGCGGGCACGTCGACTACCCGGAGCCCGTGGCGGGCCTGCTCGGCGCGACCGTGGCGGCCTCCGCGCTGTTCACGGGGCTCGTCAAGTTCGAGGGCAAGCTCTCGATCCAGCTTCGCGGGTCGGGCGATCTGCGCCTGCTGTTCGCCGAGGCGACGCATGCCGGAACCGTGCGCGGCATCGCGCGCTGGGACGGCACCCCGCGCTCGATCGCCGATGCGGGCGCCGACGCGCAACTGGCCATCACGATCGAGAACGCGCAGCGCCAGACCCGCCAGCAAGGCCTCGTTCCCGTCGAAGGCGAGGATCTCGCCACGGCCCTCGAGCAGTATTTCGAACGTTCCGAACAGCTGCCCACCCGCATCGTGCTGGCCTCGGAGGGCGCCCGGTGTGCCGGACTGCTGCTGCAGCGCGCGCCTGCCGAGGGAGGACGCGCGGCAGTGGCCGACGCCGATGCATGGAATCGCGTCGGGCACCTCCTCGCGACCCTGCGTGACGACGAGTTGCTCGGGCTCTCCGCCGAGACCGTGCTCATGCGGCTCTTCCACGAGGAGGGCGTGCGTCTCCAGCCCGGCCGGGCGATTCGATTCGCCTGCTCGTGCTCGACCGAGCGTGTCGCCGGCGTGCTGCGCTCGCTCGGCGAGGACGAGGCCCGGGCCGCCGCCGGACAGGACGGAGTGGTCGAGGTGATCTGCGAGTTCTGCGGGAAGGCCTACCGGTTCGATGCCGTCGACATGGCGGCGATGTTCGCCGGCGAGGGCGTCGTCATGGAGCCGTCGGGAACACGCCAATGAAGGCTGAACGACGCGCGGGCTGTGCGCGCCGTCGCTGTTAGTGAAATGTAAAAGCGCGTATCATCGCCCCCACGTGCCGCTGCGGGCACCTGGTCGGCCGGAGGCGGTCGAAGGGAACCCGCGACGGCCGAATACAGTCAGTCCGATCTTCCGCTCTTCCTGGACCCGCATGTTCGCTCGCGCCGCCACCACGCTGCTCGTCGCGCTGGCCCCGCTTCTCGCGGTGGCCGGTCCCGTCGTGCCTGCCGTGGGGGATGCGTCGCCGCGTCTCGTCGAGGAGCTGCTCACGGTGCGTGCATCCGACGCGTCCGGCGTGCCGACCCAGGTCGTGCCACTCTGGGCGAGCCAGGATGGGCGCCTGCTCGCGATCGTCGCGCAGACGCACTCGGCAGGGGCTCCCGCGCTGCCGCCTTCGCCGGCGTTCGGCGGCGGCTCCGACCTTCGCGTGATCGACGCGACCGACCTGTTCTCCGCCGGGCTCCGCTGGCGTGTCGGCCAGTCGGCGCACGCCGATGTCGTCATCGGCATGCAGGAGGCCTCGCCGCGCTTCGGTTCGGCGACCTTCCGCGACGGCTCGGCGTCCACGTTGTTCTCGGGAACGCTCGGTTTCGGCGTCGCCTTGCCGACGTCGGCCGATGTCGATCTTTCGTTCGGACTCTCCTGGCTCGGCCGCAGCGGCGGCGAGCAGGCAGCTCCGATCGTGCTGCCGTCGTTCGAGGGGCAGGGCAATCCGGTGGCGTTGCTGTCGTATCCGGGAACGACCCCGTTCCAGATCGTCGGCGGCAACACGCTCAATGCACGCACGAGCTGGCATCTGGCGGATGGCCCCGTACTCGACCTGACGGCCGGCGTGGGGCGTCTCGAGCTCGCGCCGTGGTACGGATTGCCGGGCGGCGGGCTCGATGCGAGCCAGGCGTCCCTCGGCTTCGGCATCCGCAGTGGCAGCGTGCGCGGCAGCATCGTCGGCCACGTCGTCAACCTCGAAGACCCCTCGCTGCTCGGCGCGCGCCGCTGGAGCGGTCTCGATCTCGGTGTCTCGTGGCGCACGTCCTGGCGTGGCGAGCTCAGCGTCGGCGCACAGAACCTGTGGTCTTCCCCGGTCGATCTCGCGCCGCGCGAAGCCACCGAGGCTGCGCAGTCGCGCATGCCCTACGTGCAGTACCGCCAGGACCTCTGATCCTGCGGTCCGCGGACGTCGCGTCCGCACTCCTGTTTGGCCCCTCCCTGCTGCCCACGGCGTTGCACGCGTCTGGTGCAAACTTGCACCTCTTTGTTCCGTAAGGCTTTTTCGGCATCTCGTCGAGGCTTGTTAAGGTCTCGGAGCGGGATTCCCATGCCGTGAGAATCTTGTTAGTATCCGGTGCACTTTCGACGACAACAGCCGTCGAGTCGGCCATTTCCGTGGGAACGGAGTCCCGAAGTTTCCCAGTGCGACATTCATCCCGTCCCGAAGTGTGACACCACTCTAAAACGTTGGAGAGCGTAATGAGGCTAACGAACAACGAGCTTCTCAAAGCCGTGCGTTTCGCGTTGTATGCGGGCGCCACCGCAGCTGTCGGTTTGAGTTCCCTCCCGGTCTTCGCTCAGGGCAGCGAAGCGGGCAGCGACAAGCTCGAAACCATCGTCGTCACCGGTTCGCGCATCCGTCGCGTCGACATCGAAAGCGCCAGCCCGGTGTTCTCGATCGACAAGGCCGACATCGAGAAGAGCGGCAAGCTCACGATCGGTGACCTGATCCAGGAATCGCCGTCGATCGCCGGCGCCGCGACCAACCCGTCCGTCAACAACGGCGGTGGTAACGGTGCGTCGACCGTCTCGATCCGTGGCCTCGGCTCGCAGCGCACGCTGCTGCTCGTGAACGGTCGCCGTCTGGCCTATGCCGACGTCAACTCGATTCCGATCAGCCTCGTCGAGCGCATCGACATCCTCAAGGACGGCGCCTCGGCGATCTACGGCTCCGACGCCGTCGCTGGCGTGGTCAACTTCGTCCTGCGCAAGGACTTCCAGGGCATCGAAGCCACCGTCGACTACGGCATTTCCGATGCGGACGACGGCGAGCGCAAGGGCTTCTCGCTGACGCTCGGCCACTCGAGCGATCGCGGCAACCTCATCGTCGGTGCGAACTACAACAAGACCGAGCCGGTCTGGGCGGGCGACCGCAAGTTCTCGTCGCCGGCGCTGTACAACTACTTCGGCACGATCTACACGGGCGGCTCGAGCTACATCCCGACCGGCCGCTTCACGATTCCGCGCGCGACCGCCGCGGGCCTCGGCATCAACTGCGCGGGCACCGGCGCCAGCGTCAACGTCATGCGCATCCCGGGCGCCGCCGGCACGTCGGCAGGTGACTTCCGCTGCTACACGGGCGCCGACGCGTACGACTACTCGCCGTACAACCTCGAGCTCACCCCGCAGGAGCGTGGCGGCCTGTTCCTGACCGGCAACTACCGCATCACCGACAACGTCGAGGCCTACGTCGAAGGCTTCACGAACAAGACCCGTTCGCGCTACATCATTGCGCCGCTGCCGCTGATCTTCGGCCAGGCCAACGTGATCCTGAGCGCGAACAGCGTCTACAACCCGTTCGGTGTCAACATCAACTCGGGCGGTATCCGCATGACCGCCGCGGGCAACCGCGAAGGCTCCTACGAGACCACGGCCGACCAGTTCAGCGGCGGCTTCCGCGGCTCGTTCGGTGACACCTGGCAGTGGGACGCGGGCATCACTTGGGGTCGCACCTCGGTCGATACCGGCAACTCGGGCTACTACTACGGCGCCGCGCTCGCGCAGGCCGTGGGTCCGTCGTTCATCGACGGTGACGGCGTCGCGCGTTGCGGCACGCCGACCGCGGTGATCTCGGGTTGCACGCCGATCAACTTCTTCGCGCTCGATCCGTCGACGCCGGAAGGCCAGGACGCGCTCGCCGCGCTCAACCAGATCGCCGTCCTCGTCAAGTCGCACTCGTACGCGCTCAACCGCGGCGCGCAGTTCAACCTCACGGGCGAGCTGTTCCAGCTGCCGGCCGGCGCGGTCAGCCTCGCCGTCGGTGGCGAGTACCGCAAGGACTACGAGTACTACGCTCCGGACTTCGTCTCGACGATCACCGACCCGGTGCTCGGCGAGTGCCTCACCTTCACCGACGCCTGCGGTTCGCCGTCGAAGGGTGAGCTCGACGTGCGCGAGTTCTACGCCGAATTGCTGGTTCCGGTCCTCGCCGACGTTCCGTTCGCGAAGTCGCTGAACCTCACGATCGGTTCGCGCTACTCGGACTACTCCGCGTTCGGTGACACGATCAACTCCAAGGTCGGCATCGAGTGGCGTCCGTTCGACGACCTCATGCTGCGCGGTACGGTGGCCGAGGTGTTCCGCTCGCCGACGATCAGCGACCTGTACGGCGGTGTCACGCCGAGCGCCGACACGTACTCCGACCCGTGCTCGGGCGCCGGCCTCAACCTCAACAACCCGGCCTGCGCCGGCCTGACGCCGGGCTTCGAGCAGACCACGCAGCAGACGAGCGCGGTCTACGGCTCGAACCCGCTGGTCCAGCCGGAGAAGGGCAAGTCGTTCACGTGGGGCGTGGTGTACGACCCGAGCTGGCTGCCGGGCCTGTCGACCTCGATCGACGTCTGGAAGATCTACCTGACGGACACGATCGGCGTCATCGGCACGCAGACGATCATCAACCAGTGCTACCAGTACGGCCGCTTCTGCGACCTGTTCACGCGTGACGCCGGTGGCGACATCGACTACGTCAACAACGGCCTGCAGAACATCGGCCGCACGGACGTGTCGGGCGTCGACTTCAGCATCAAGTACCGCCTGCCCGAGACCTCGTTCGGCAACTTCCGCATCGGCCTCGACGCGACGTACTTCAAGCAGTACGACGAGCAGATCATCGCGGGCGACGTCACGACCGAGTCGCATTACGCGGGTTCGTACTTCGGCTCGTCCTCGGGCGGTCCGGGCAACCTGACCCGCTGGCGCGGTCTCGGCAGCCTGAGCTGGAGCCTCGGCGCGTTCGACGCCAGCTGGCGTGCGCGTTACATCGGTGCGTCGCGCTTCGGCTTCACGGCGACCGCGGGTGACGGCTACACGGTCATCGATCCGTCGAACAACCCGGCGAACAACGCGTTCCGCATGGGCGCGTCGACGTTCCACAACGTGCAGTTCGGCTTCAACGCCGAGGCGATCAACACGCGCTTCGAAGTCGGCGTGGACAACGTCGGCAACAAGCAGCCGCCGCAGCTGTGGCAGTTCGGTTTCAACGGCAACACCGACGAGCGTACCTACGACGTCGTGGGCCGTTACTACTGGGCTCGCGTGGGCGTGAAGTTCTGATCCATCGCTCCATCTGAAGGTCCGGGGCCGCGTGGCGCAAGCCACGCGGCCCTTTTCGTTGGGGCCACCGTTGCCCGACCGTGCGTCAGCGCCGATACTGACGGGCTCACCGCACGGAATCCCCTCGATGCTCCAGACCGCCTACCAGGCCCTCGAAGCCGGCGATGCCGCGCGCGCCGAATCGATCGCGCGCAGCGTGCTCGACCGCGAACCGCATGCCGAAGGGGCGTTGCTGGTTCTGGCGTTCGCGCTCGACGCGCAGCAGCGCACGATCGAGTCCCTGCCGTACTTCGAGCAGCTCACGCGGGAGCATCCGCAGGCTTCGGCGCACTGGAACAACCTCGGCAACGTACAGCGCTCGCTCGGCAACCAGGCCGGCGCGGAAGAAGCCTTCGGGAAGGCGCTCGCGCTGGATCCGCAGGAGGCGAGCGCATTGTTCAACCTCGGCTTGCTGCGTCTCGACAAGGGCGAGCCCCACGCGGCGCGGGAGGTCCTGTTCGGCGCCTTGCGCGCGGTACCCGATGACGCCATGGTCCGCGCGACGGCGGCGAATGCGACGTTCCTGTGCGGCAACGGTGACGAGGCCGACCGCCTGCTCGCCGACTGGCAGGGGTGGGCCGGCCACGATCCGCTCGCACTGGCGGAGGTCGGTTGGCTGTATGCGCGCCTCGGCCAGGCCGCCGACGCGGAGCGCGCCCTCGACGCGTCGGCCAACGCAGCACCGCACCATCCCAAGATCCTCGTGCGACGCGCGGCGTTCCTCGAACGGTCCAACCGTGTCGACGAAGCGCGCAGGCTGCTCGCGCAGGTACAGCCACAGGCGGCCGCGCTCGAAGGCCTGACCGAGGAGGTCGCGATCGTTCGCGCCGAGATCGCCGCACGCGGCGAGGATCGCGACGCCGCTCGCCAGCAGTACGAGGCGATCGTCGCCGATCCGGGTGCCGCACGGCGTCATCCCGAGCTGCTCACGGCGATCGCACGGCTGCACGACAAGTCCGGCGACACCGCGCAGGTCATGGCGTGGCTGGATCGGGCGCACGCCGTGCAGGTCGAGGAGGTCCGCCGCTACTCGCCCGAATGGTTCGAGGAAGGTGCCGATCCGCTCGGCATCACGCGCGAACGCATCACGCGCGACGACGTCGCGGGCTGGCTGCCGATCGGTGCACCCTCGGCCGAGGAGTCGCCGATCTTCGTGGTCGGTTTCCCGCGTTCGGGTACGACCATGCTCGAGACGATGCTCGACGCGCATCCCGCACTGGCGGGCATGGACGAGCGCACGTTCCTGCAGGATGTCGTGGACCAGGTGCGCGCCGCCGGGCTGGATTACCCGCGCGAGGTCGGCCGCATCGACGACGCCCTCGCGCAGCGCCTGCGTGCGACGTACTGGAACCTCGTGCGCACGCGCGCGAAAGTCGACCCTTCACGCCGACTCGTCGACAAGAATCCGCTCAACATCCTGAGGCTGCCGCTGATCCGTCGCCTGTTCCCGCACGCGAAGATCATCCTCGCGCTGCGCCACCCCTGCGATGTCGTGCTCAGCAACTACATGCAGACGTTCCGCACACCGGCCTACGTCGCGCTGACGGCGAGCATCGCATCGACTGCGCGAGGCTACGCGGACACGTTCGACTTCTGGATCGACCAGGCTGCGGCCCTGGCGCCCGACGTGCTCGAACTGCGCTACGAGGACGTGGTCGACGACATCGACACGCAGTCCAGGCGCATCGCGGCGTTCCTCGGCTTGGAGTGGCACGAGGGCATGGTCAACTTCCACGAGCGTGCGAAGGCGCGCGGCTACATCGCGACGCCGAGCTACCACCAGGTCGTCGAGCCGATCAATCGCAAGGGTGTCGCGCGCTGGGAGCGCTACCGCGAGCATCTTGCGTCGGCATTGCCGCACCTCGAGCGGTTCATCGATCGGTGGGGCTACACGACCGGCTGAGTGGGCCCACGAAGGCTCATGCCCGAACGGTACGTCGTGCGTGTGCGCGACGTGACGGATGCTTCTCGCCCACGTGCCGGCGGCTGCGGTGCCGGTCGCTAGTCGCCGAACGCGTAGCCGAACAGTTCGAGGTCACGCGCGTACATGCGCGCGACATGCCCACGGAGCTCGTCGTCGTAGTAGCCGGCGTAGGGGCCGCGCCGCGAGGCGTTGACCTGTTCGAGCGTTTCGCTCGGGATGCCGATGCGCGAGCAGATCGCGTCGTAGTCCTCCTGCATGCGCTCGACGCGACCGACCATGTCCATCGCGAGACGGCCGTCGACGTCGCAGAGCATCTCGTGCTGCGGCCGGAACAGGATGTGCTGCAGTGGCGGGCGATCGCGGATCACGTAGCGCATGAAGGCCTGCGGGTTCGCCTCGAACTGGCCGGTCTGCCGGCTCATGAACGCGCAGTACGAGATGAAGCGGTCGTAGGGATTACGCACGAACGCGAACTTGAAGAAGCCCGAGAAGATCTCGTCGCCGAGCACCGGCTTCACCTGGGTGACACCGAGGTGACCGTGGCCCAGTGCGCGCAGCGCCTCGTACGGGAATTCCTTGCGCACGAACAGGCCGACCTGTTCCATGTCCTCGTCGCCGAGGTGCGGGCGCAGCGCCTGGCGGACCGAGTGCGTGCCGGTCTTGGGTACCGCGAAGAACATGAAGCGATGCTTGTGCGAAATGATCACGTGCGTGGCGTGGAGGACTGCGGAAAGGTGCATGGTGCCGCATTCGGCGCGATGCGGTAAGCGCCGGCGAGCATTCCCGCGCGGTTGCTACAATGGCGGCTTACGCCTATGCCGACGACGCCATGAAACTGCAGGTCCCCTTCATCCAGTTGCCGCTCGCGTTCGACGCGGACGTCCTCGCCGACGAGATCGCGCGGCTCGGTGAGTCGGCCTGGCGGCCGCATCCGCAGGGTTTTCCCGGCAATTCCGCGATACCGCTTGTAGCCCGCGATGGCAACCCGCTCAGCGACGCCGTGCAGGGGCCGATGCGCCCGACGCCGCAGCTCGAGGCCTGTCCGTACCTCACGCAGGTCATGCACGCGATCGGTGGCGTCTGGGGTCGCAGCCGCCTGATGCGGCTGTCGGGCAATGCCGAGGTCACGCCGCACGTCGACATCGACTACTACTGGCGCGAGCACATGCGTGTGCACGTCCCGATCGTGACCCAGCCCGAGGTGCGCTTCCATTGCGGCGATGCCGCCGTGCACATGGCGGCCGGTGAGTGCTGGATCTTCGACACCTGGCGCATGCACAAGGTGATCAACGCGGCGGATCGCGCGCGCATCCACCTCGTCGCCGACACGGTCGGTGGACCCGCGTTCTGGGAGCACCTCGGTCGAGGTCGTACACCGGGTGGCGCGATGCGGCCGTGGAGCGCGAGGCACGTGGCGCCGGAGCATGGGCACACGCATGGACTCATGTTCGAGTCGACCAACGTGCCGACCGTGATGACGCCGTGGGAGGTCAAGGAGCACCTCACGTTCGTGCTCGACGACGCCTTGCCGCATGCGGCACTCGGACAGGTCAGTCAGGTCGTCGGCACCTTCCATCGACACTGGCGCGCGCTGTGGGCCATCTTCGGCGAGTCGCGCGAAGGGGGGGCCGAGTATCGGGGCGCGGCTGCGAAGTTCGCCGACGAGCTCGAGCGGATCGCCGCGGGAGTCAAGCTGCGCAACGGTGCAGGTCTCGCACATGCCGTACGCCGGCTCGTGACCGACGTGTCGGTGAACGACGACAATGCGCTTCAGCAGGCGGACGAGCGCTCCGGCGCGGCGCCCGCCACGGCGATGTGACGACGAGGCGCGTCAGAAGTGCGCGTTCTCGAAGCCTTCGTCCATCGGTGACTCGCCGCCTTCCGCGAGGCGGATCTTGAGCGCGAGGCCGTCGCGCGAGTCGGCCTTGGCGAGGGCCTCCTCGAGTTCGATTTTGCCGTCCTTGTAGAGCGTGTAGAGCGCCTGGTCGAAGGTCTGCATGCCTTCCTGCAGGCTGCGGTCCATCGCTTCCTTCATCTCGTGGATCTGGCCGCGGCGGATCATGTCGCGGATCAGCGGCGTGTTGAGCAGCACTTCCACGGCCGGCAGGCGGCGCCCGTCCTTGCCCATGACGAGGCGCTGCGAGATGACCGCGCGCAGGTTCAGCGCGAGGTTCATGAGGATGTTGCGGTGCGCGCTCTCGGGGAAGAAGTTGAGGATGCGCTCGAGCGTCTGGTCGGCGTTGTTGGAGTGCAGCGTGGCCAGGCAGAGATGGCCCGTCTCGGAGAACGAGATCGCGGCCTCCATCGTCTCGGCGTCGCGGATCTCGCCGATCAGGATGACGTCGGGCGCCTCGCGCATCGCGTT
The DNA here is from genome assembly GCA_029959555.1 of Lysobacteraceae bacterium PS02065. Classification (GTDB taxonomy): domain Bacteria; phylum Pseudomonadota; class Gammaproteobacteria; order Xanthomonadales; family Rhodanobacteraceae; genus Dokdonella. The sequence continues at coordinate 29,054 of JASCPI010000026.1, forward strand.
CTTGAGCGCCTCGTGGTAACTGCGCGTGTCGAGGCCGACCTCGCGCTGGTTCACGACGGACTTCTTGTGCCGGTACAGGTACTCGATCGGGTCCTCGACCGTGAGGATGTGACCCGAGGTGTTGATGTTGCGGTGATCGATCATCGCCGCCAGCGTGGTCGACTTGCCGGAGCCCGTCGCGCCGACCACGAGGATGAGCCCGCGCGGCTCCATGATCAGTTCCTTGAACAGCGCGGGAAGGCGCAGCTGCTCGATCGTCGGGATCTCGCTCTTGATCGCGCGGATCACCATGCCGACTTCGCCACGCTGCTTGAACACGTTGATGCGGAAACGGCCCGCATCCTTGACCGCGATCGCCATGTTGAGCTCGAGATCGCGCTCGAACTGGGGCACCTGGCCCTCGTCCATGAGCGAGTAGGCGATCTTCTTGACCATGCCGCCGGGGAGGCCGGTGTTGCCGAGCGGATAGAGCTTGCCCTCGACCTTGATGTTCACGGGTGCGCCCGTCGTCAGGAACATGTCCGACGCGCCCTTCTCGGTCATCAGCTTCAGGAAGTAGCCGATATCCATCCGTCATCCCCTTGGAGGCGCGGCCCATGGCGCGCCGAACGTTGCCAAATGCGGATCATGCTTCCCACAATAGGGTGTTGCCTGATCCAGAGCGCGTTTATGACACCAAGCCTTGCGAAAATCCATGTCGTGGTCCTCGTTTCGACGCTGCTGCTCGCGGCGTGCGGCCCCACGAAGCCGCCACCGGACGTGCTCGGCGAGGCGACGCGCAAGCTCGCCGAGGCGCGCGCCGGCGAAGCCGCCACATACGCACCGCTGGAGGTGCGTTTCGCCGAGGAGCGGCTCGATGCCGCCTCGTCGGCGATGGCCGAGCGCGACTACGACGTCGCCGCGCGGCTCGCCGCCGAATCGACCGTCAACAGCGAGCTCGCGATCGTGAAGTCGCGACTCGGCAAGGCGCGCGAGGACGTCGACACGTTGCGCCAGGACAACGCGCGCCTGCTCGAAGGCCTGCCGGAATCGGCCCGTCCCGCAGGAGGTGCACCGTGACGATGTCCCGCATTCTCTCCCTCGCGTTCGCATGCCTCGCCGTCGCGTCGGTGACATCGGCCCACGCCCGCGACGTCGACCACGAGCGCCTGTCGCGCAGCCTGTCGCAGCTCGAGGCGGATCCGAAGCTCGGCGGTTTCGCGCTCGGCGAGGTCACCCGCGCGCGCGCCGCGTTGCAGGCACTCGAGGAGAACAGCAAGCGCAAGCTGCGCGACCACCTGCTGTACGTCGCCGAGCGCCGCGTCGACATCGCGTGGGCGGCCGCGCAGGTCGCCGACGTGCAGCGCCAGACCGGCGACCTGCGTCGCGAGCACGATCGACTGCAGCTCGCCGTCGCGCGCCACGAGGCGGATGTCGCGCGCCGCGAACTGGAACGCCAGCGCATGCACGACCAGATCCGCGCCGAGGAGACCGAGCGTCTCGCCGAAGCTGCGCGCCTCGCCAGCGAGCAGGAGGCGACCGCTGCGCTCGAGGAAGCCGACCAGGCACGCCGCCTCGCCGCCGCCCAGGCCGAAGAGGCCGCGCTCGCGCGCCGGGAGGCACAGCTCGCAGGCGCCACCGCCGATGCCTTGCGCGCGCGCCTGAATCCGCCGCAGGCCACGCGTGGTGATCGCGGCATGCAGATGTCGCTCGACGCGAATGCGTTCGCGACCGGTGGTGCCACGTTGAAGACGGAGGCGCGCGAGTCGATCGCGGCCGTGGTCGCGTTCGTCGATCGTGATCCCTCCGCGCGCATCGTCGTCGAGGGGCACACCGATTCGACCGGCAGCACGAGCGCGAACCAGGCGCTCTCGCAACGTCGTGCCGATGCGGTGCGTGCGACGCTCGAAGGCGCCGGCGTCGACGCCGCGCGCATCACCACGATCGGCGTGGGTTCGGAGCGTCCCGTCGCGTCGAACGAGACCGCGGAGGGTCGTTCCCGCAATCGTCGCGTCGACATCATTCTCGAACAGAAACAATGATTTAACTCTTGCTTCACGGCTGCTCGCGGAGGTTGCGCACGGCAACCCGAAGGAGTAGCTTCGATACCCCATGCAGGTCGGCAATGTCGCCGGCCTGGCGTGGGATCACGCCGAGCCCATGAGTCCTGTGCACGACACCGGTAATGCCGTCGCCTCAGCAGCGCTGAGCGGGCCGGTGCGGTCGGTGCCTGGCAGTGGCGCCTCCATCCGATCCGCGGTCTTCCCGGCCGTGCCGGACTCCAGGCCCCGGCGGCGCCTTGCGCGCCACGTCGTTCCAACCCCCGCAGTCAAGCCCGGCGCAGTGTCCCTGCGGCGCCGTGCCGAGCCGTCTGCGCATCCTGCACCGAGAGGAGGTCAGTCGATGTTCGAGCAGCACGAGATCGAAGATGTCGAGTCGTTGATGAGCCGCAACACCGAGTTCCGCCAGCTGGTCCACAAGCACAAGGAGCTCGACAACAAGGTTCGCGACGCTGAACTCGGCGTCCTGCCGATGGACGAGGTCACGCTGCACAACCTCAAGAAACAGAAGCTCTGGGCGAAGGACAAGCTCACCGTGATGTGGGAAAGCCTGCGACAGGGCAAGCCCCACTGATCCAACGCCGCTCGCGCGTCGCTGCCGCCGATCCCGCGCAGCGGCGCCGCGAGCGGTCGCTCGGGTATCATCGCGGGCCACCCAGGACCCGACGGAGCCCGCATGCCGGTTCACCAGAGCATCCTCGAGCTGATCGGCCAAACGCCCATGGTGAGGGCGCAGCGCCTCGATACCGGACCGTGCGAGCTCTACCTCAAGCTCGAGTGCGCCAATCCCGGCGGATCGATCAAGGACCGCATCGGCCTCAGCATGATCGAGGCGGCCGAGCGTGCCGGTCGCATCAAGCCCGGTGACACCCTCGTCGAAGGTACCGCCGGCAACACCGGCATAGGCCTCGCCCTCGTCGCACAGCAGAAGGGCTACCGCCTCATCCTCGTCGTCCCCGATAAGATGAGCCGCGAAAAGATCTTCAACCTCAAGGCGATGGGCGCCGAGGTCGTGCTGACGCGCTCCGATGTCGCCAAGGGCCATCCCGACTACTACCAGGACCTCGCCGAACGCCTCGCGCGCGAGACCCCGGGTGCGTACTTCATCAACCAGTTCGGCAATCCCGACAATCCGCTCGCGCACACGCTGACGACCGGCCCCGAGATCCTCGAGCAGATGGACGGCCGCGTCGACGCGATCGTGTTCGGATGTGGCTCGTCGGGCACGATGACCGGCCTGTCGCGCTATTTCGCCGAGCACTCGCCCGACACCGCGTTCGTGCTCGCCGACCCGGTCGGCTCGATCCTCGCCGAGTACATCAACGACGGCGTGCTGTCGGACAAGTCCGCGAGCTGGATGGTCGAAGGCATCGGCGAGGACTTCCTGCCGTCGATCAGCGATTTCTCGCGCGTGAAGAAGGCCTACGCGATCCCCGACAAGGAGAGCTTCCTGACCGCGCGCGAGCTGCTCTCGAAGGAAGGCATCCTCGGCGGTTCGTCGACCGGCACGCTGCTCGCCGCCGCATTGCGCTGGTGCCGCGAACAGACCGAACCCAAGCGCGTCGTCACGCTGGTCTGCGACACGGGCAACAAGTACCTGTCGAAGATGTACAACGACTACTGGATGCTCGACAACGGCTTCCTCGAGCGCGAGCACCACGGCGACCTGCGCGATCTCATCCTGCGCCCGTATTCGCGCCGCGACACCGTCGTCGTGTCGCCGAAGGATCTCCTGATCACCGCGTACAACCGCATGAAGCTGTACGACGTGTCGCAGCTGCCCGTGCTCGAAGGCGATGCGATCGTCGGCATCCTCGACGAGTCCGACGTGCTCATGCACGTCTACGGTGACGAGACCAAGTTCCGCGATACCGTCTCGACCGCGATGGTCAGCCGCCTCGAGAAGCTCGACGTGAAGTCGCCGATCGAGGCCCTGCTGCCCGTGTTCGACGCGGGCCACGTCGCGATCGTGACGGACGGCGACGCGTTCCTCGGCCTGATCACGCGCATCGATCTGCTCAACTACCTGCGGCGTCGCGTCGCGTGAATCCCGCATCGAGTGGAGCCAGCCGCAACGTGCTCAAATCCAACGTGTGTACGTCCACCCAGCTGAAATCGCCCGACTTCCAGCGATGGATGGACGTGATACGCCACCCCCCGATGATCATGCATCGCAAGCTGTGGGAGTGGGCATACATTGCGCAGGCCCTGGACGAGAGGGGCATGCTCGCGCCGGGCAAGCGAGGCCTCGGCTTCGCGGTCGGGCGCGAGCCTCTCGTCGCGGTGTTCGCCGCGCGGGGTTGCGAACTGCTCGCCACCGATCTGGATCTCGGTTCGGCACAGTCGGCCGGCTGGACGAGCACGAACCAGCATGCTGCCGATCTCGAGGCGCTGAACGCGCAAGGTCTCTGCGACGCGGATGCCTTCGCGCAGCAGGTGTCGTTCCGCGTCGTCGACATGAACGACGTTCCCGAGGATCTCACCGGGTTCGATTTCGTCTGGTCGTCCTGCGCGATCGAGCACCTCGGCAGCATCGACGCGTGCGAGGCATTCCTTTCCAGGACGATGCGCTGCCTGAAGCCCGGTGGCGTGGCGGTCCATACGACCGAGTACAACCTCTTCTCGAACGACGCGACGGTCGACTCCGGTCACACCGTGATTCCGCGGCGCCGCGATCTCGAAGGCATCGTCCAGCGCCTCTCCCGGGAGGGCCACGAGGTCGCGCCCCTGGATCTCGACACCGGCGATGCCGAGGACGATCAGGTCATCCTCCATCCGCCTTACGAGGGCTATCCCTGCCTCAAGATCTGGATGGGCAAGTACGCGGCGACCTCGGTCGGGATCATCGCCACCGCCGGTACCGGAACGTCCGCTCCCGTGTCGGCTGCCCAGCCTGCGACGTCGACCGGCACATCGCCATCGCCCCTCGGCGCCCTGCGCAACTGGCTGCTGCCTCCTGCAGCGGCTCCCGCGCCCGCCTCGACGGGCGACGCGGTTCGCGCGGCGAGCGTCGACGACATCCGCATGGCGTACCGATTGATCCTCGGCCGTGAGGCCGATGGCGAGGGCCTTCGCCATTTCGGCGAGCTCGCCGCGCGCACGGGTGCGGGACCGGCGCGTGTCGCCGAGCTCCTCATGCGCTCGGAAGAGTTCAAGGCGCGTCACGGCGGCCTGGCCATCCCCAAGGCCATCGCGTTCGACGGTTACTCGTTGTTCGTGCGCACATCCGACCGCGACATCGGCAACTTCATCGCCACCGGCGGGGACTACGAGCCCCACGTCGCGGCCGTCGTGCGCCGCGAGCTCGGGCGTGGCGACACCTTCCTGGATGTCGGTGCGAACATCGGCTACTTCACGATGCTCGCCGCTCATCTGGTCGGGGCCGAGGGGCGCGTCCTCGCACTCGAGCCGCTCGACAAGAACCTGCAGCTGATCTACGCGAGCCTCGACGCGAACCGCTTCTCGCATGTCCAGGTGCTGCCGGTGGGGGCCTCGGATGCGCCCCGCGTGATTTCGATGGTGACCGATCCGGACACTTCCAATGCGCTCGTCAAGCGCGATGCAACGCACGCACACGGCATGACGTTCGCTTCGGTCCGCACGCTGGACTGGGCTACCGCGGGTCTCGATCGCATCGATCTCATGAAGATCGACATCGAGGGGCACGAGCTGTTCGCCTGGAGGGGCGCGCGCGACATGCTGGCGCGCTGCCGTCCGCGTGTCGTCAGCGAGTTCCATCCGCTGGCCACGCGCGAGAACTCCGGCGCCGATCCGATCGAGTACCTGCACGCCCTGTTCGAGTACGGCCGTTCGGTGCAGGTCATCGGCACGGCGGACGACTCCGCCTGCGCTTCGCCGGAAGAGGTGATGGCGCGATGGGAGCGCAGCGATGCCCTGCACGGCGGCAAGGGCACCTCGCACGTGGATCTTTTCGTGACGCCGCGCCAGTGACGTCGATGGTGGTCGTCGCCGCGTGTCCCGCGCGACCGTCGTACATGGAGTCGAACCGGAAATGAGTCTGCTCAAAGCCACGACCGACGACGTGAGGTACGCCTACCGCCTGCTGCTGGGGCGGGAGCCGGATCCACGCGGCCTCGCCGACTTCAAGGTCGTGATCGACAGCCAGTCCCTGACGACCTCGTGCGTGGCCGATCTCGTCATGCAGTCCGACGAGTACAAGGCCCTGCGCGGCGTCGCCGCGGCGTCCGCCGCGAGCGCCGCGGAAGACGTGCCGGTGCAGGCGCCACTCCTCGTGTCACAGGCCTGTACCTACGGCCAGATCAGGAGCGCGAACTTCCTGCACTGGGCCCGGCAGATCCGCGATCGCCCCGGCAAGCCGCACCGCAAGCTCTGGGAGTGGTGCTACATCATCCAGGCGCTGCACGAGCGCGGCATGCTCGGGCCGGGCAGGCGCGGTCTCGGATTCGCCGTGGGGCAGGAACCGCTGACCTCGCTGTTCGCCTCGAAAGGATGCTCGGTGCTGGCCACGGACCTCGAGCAGGATGCGGCGAGTTCGGAAGGTTGGGTCGGCACGAACGAACACGCCGCAGGCCTGCAGCACCTCAACGGCCGCGGCCTCTGCGGGCCCGGCGACATGGCGCAACGGGTCGGATTCCGGGTGGTCGACATGAGGGCGATACCGGAAGACCTCGGACGCTTCGATTTCCTGTGGTCGTCGTGCGCGATCGAGCACCTCGGCAGCCTCCGTCACGGCATGGACTTCGTCGCCGCCGCGATGCGCCACCTCGTGCCCGGCGGCGTCGCGGTGCACACGACGGAGCTCAATTGCGATTCCGACGAGCGGACCATCGAGCGCGGTCACGACGTGATCTTCCGCAAGAAGGATCTCCTCCAGCTCGCGCGCGAACTGGAAGCCGACGGGCATCGCGTGGAGCCCTTCGATTTCTTCCTGGGCGACACCGAAGAGGATGCCCGCGTCGACGAGCCGCCCTACAACGGCCCTTCGCACATCAAGTTGCGCATCGGCGGCTTCGCGTCGACATCCTTCGGCCTGATCATCACGGCGGGTGGACGTTGAACCCTTCCCGCACGCGCGTCGCCCGACGGATGCGCGTCGGCGCCATCGGCTACACATCCCTCCATCGCGGCGAACGCTCCGTCGGATCGCCGGCCATCGCCTCCATCGGCGCTCATCGGCAGACAGGAACATGAAGAAGAACCCAGCTAAGGCACACGGTCTCGGCACGCGCGCGATCCACGCCGGGCAGTCGCCCGATCCCTCGACCGGCGCGATCATGGTGCCGATCTACGCGACCTCGACCTACGTCCAGGAAAGCCCCGGCGTGCACAAGGGCTACGAATACTCGCGTTCGCAGAACCCGACACGCATGGCCTACGAGCGCTGCGTCGCCGACCTCGAGGGCGGTCGCCAGGGTTACGCGTTCGCCTCGGGCCTGGCCGCCGCCGCGACCGTGCTCGACCTGCTCGACTCGGGCAGCCACGTCATCGCGATGGACGACCTCTACGGCGGCAGCTACCGCCTGTTCGAGCGCGTGCGTCGCCGTTCGGCCGGCCTCGATTTCACGTTCCTCGACCTCAACGACGAGAAGGCGCTCAAGGCCGCGCTCAAGCCCAACACGCGCATGATCTGGGCCGAGACGCCGACCAACCCGATGCTCAAGCTCGTGGATCTCGCGAAGATCGGCGCGTTCGCACGCAAGCACGGCCTCATCCTCGTCGTCGACAACACGTTCTGCTCACCGATGCTGCAGCGCCCGCTCGAGCATGGCGCGCACCTCGTGCTGCATTCGGCGACCAAGTACCTCAACGGCCATTCCGACATCGTCGGTGGCATCGTCGTCGCGGGAGAGGATGCCGCACTCGCCGAGCAGATGGCGTTCCTGCAGAACTCGGTCGGCGCCGTTGCGGGGCCGTTCGATTCGTTCCTCGCGATGCGCGGACTCAAGACGCTGCACCTGCGCATGCGTGCGCACTGCGAGGGCGCGCTCGAGATCGCGCGCTGGCTCGAGAAGCACCCCGCAATCGAGCGCGTGATCTACCCCGGCCTGAAGTCGCATCCGCAGCACGCGCTCGCGAAGCGCCAGATGGACGGTTTCGGCGGCATCATCTCGGTCGAGGTCAAGGGCGGCCTGCGCAAGGCGCGTCGCATGCTCGAGCGCTGCGAGCTGTTCGCGCTCGCCGAGTCGCTCGGCGGCGTCGAAAGCCTCATCGAGCATCCCGCGATCATGACGCATGCGTCGGTGCCGCCGGCCAACCGCAAGCGGCTCGGGATCTCGGACGGGCTCGTCAGGCTTTCGGTCGGCGTCGAGGATGTCGGCGACCTCCGGCGGGAACTCGAGGAGTCGCTTCGGTGACATCGCCGACGGCCGACGAGCGTGCATCGTTTCGCAACGTTGACGCGCTCGTCGGCACCGTTCTGGTGCTCTGGATCGGAATGTTCGTGGCGGTCAGGGAACTGGCGGTCGCGGACGGGGGCGTGCTCCTGGCGTGGGACGTGGCCTGGTATGCCGAAGTGGCGAAGTCCGGCTACAGCTTCAACGGGGATCCTTCGACACAGCAGACCGTTGCATTCCTCCCGGTGTACCCGGCATTGCTGAAGTTCTTTCTGGCATGTGGCGTGGACAAGGAAGCCATCGTGCGCTGGTTGCCCATCGTCCTGACGGTACCTGCCATGGTGCTTCTGGGACGTGTTCTGGAATTCCTGGTGGGACAGCGTCGTGCGCTATGGACGATGGTGCTTTTCGTGGCGTCGCCATTCTCGCTGTACTTCCTCAATGGCTACTCGGAGTCCTTGTATCTCCTGACGCTTGCCGGCTGCCTCTATTTCCTCGTCGTCAGAAGGAATCTTCTCGCCTGTGCAGTCATCGCAGGTGTCGCGACGGCATTGCGTCCCCATGCCTTGATTCTCTTTCCGTTCTGCATGATGTGGGAATGGTCGATGAGGTCGGGGCCGAAGGCGGCGAGCCGCACCCTTGTCCGCTTCGGCATGCTCGCGCCCGTTTTCGGATTCGGCTTCCTCGCCGTGGGCATCTACTACTGGTGGATGTTCGGAGACTCGTTCCTCTACAAGAACATCATGGTGGCATGGGGGTTCGACCAGTACTCCGATGGTCCGGGAAGCGTCATCGATCATTTTCTTGCGCAGATCAGGCTTCTTTCGCACCTGCAATGGTCACTGCTGCGTGTTCCCATGGCGATCGAGTACGCGAAGCTGCTGCTTCTTGCGTCGATCATCGGGACGGGAATCGCGTTCTGCATCTTCAAGGAACACAGGAAGATCCTTCTCTACGGCGTACTGCTCATCGCTTTCGCGCTGGTGGTCACCGAAGGATCGGTGAATCTCGGCAGGCATCTGGTCACCAATTTCGCGTTTCCCCTCGCGCTGGTGCTGCTGGTCGATCGCGTTCTTTCGATCCGGTCCGGCGGCATGATCCGTCACGAACCGAACCTTGCGGCGGCTGGATTCGTGCTCATCGCCGTGGTCGGGCTCGTGCTGCAGATGCGATTCGCGTGGTCCTTCTATCGAATGGCATGGGTTTCATGAAGGTGACGACGATCATCGTCACGGCGCTGGCATGGGTCCTCGCGGCCGTCTGGCTGGTGCTCATGGGTTCCGGCGCGGGCAGGAATCTGGCCTCCTACACGAAGGAGCCGTTGCGGCGAAGTGGGGACATACCGATCCAGTCCGGCGAATTGATCTGGTCGGGATGGTCGCCGGTCGTCGACGGGTACAGACTGAGTGCGGCACTTCGCCCGGACATCCTGTTCCAGTGGTCGCATCCGCTTTCCGACCCGTGTGCGTTGACCTTGCGACTGTTCCCGGTCATCGGAATCCGGCCGGCCGATGGAAGCGCCGTGCAGGTCCTGGAGTGGCGATTGAACGACTCGCCATGGAACGCACCCCTGGCGGTATCCGGCGAGCAGGATTCCACATTGAACCTCGGGTCCGGCCTGGCGAATGGAGCCAACGTGCTGACGTTCCGATTCCCCGATGCCCGGCCAGGGGTGAACGGTGATCCGCGACTGCTTGCCATCGGTGTCCGGCGCGTGTCGATCGACTGCGGGTCGCACGCGGCGGACGAACAGCTGCTGTCCACTTCTTTCGAACAGTCGGGAACCCGATGAACAACGACGACAATCGCTGGGCGAAGGAATCGTACCCGGACAACTATCGCGACGATGTCAACGCGTCGATCGTCTTCGCGGGTGTCGACATGGACATGTTCGCGCGCGGCAAGGTCGATGACATGATCGAGTTGATCGACCGTGTGTCGCCGATACCCGCGTCACGAGCCGGGTGCCTCGACATAGGCTGCGGCGTCGGTCTCATGCATCCGATGTTGCAGGGCCGAGTCGGCCGGCTTGCGGGCGTCGATGTATCCGAGGATGCGATTCGCGATGCCGCAGTCGCCAATCAGCAGGTCCACTACGAGATCCAGCGCGACGACCGTCTGCCGTTCGCCGATGCGAGCTTCGACGTGTGCTCGACGGTGTGCGTGATGCACCATGTCCCGCCCGCACAATGGCCGCACTTCGTCGCAGAGGCGTATCGCGTCACGCGCCCGGGAGGCCTTTTCGCGGTCTATGAACACAATCCCCTGAATCCCCTGACGCGCGCGGCGGTGTGGCGCTGTCCTTTCGACCATGACGCGGTTCTGTTGCGCGCCACTCGGACCCGTGCCCTGCTGCGAGACGCCGGGTTCGAGATTGTCGAGAGCCGGTACCTGTTCTTCATGCCGGTCGATGCGCGCTGGGCCCGTCGCATCGACGGGCTCCTGGGCTGGCTCCCGCTGGGCGCGCAGTATGTGGTGTGCGCTCGCAAGCCGGGCCGACCTTCAACCGGCGCGCAGGATCCAGCGTGACAGTGCGAACGTGACCGGGATCGTCGTGATCACGGCGAAACCGAGCGCCAGCCAGGCGGGCAAACCGATCCATTCCACCGCGACCCGGAGCAGGGCGAAGCTGACCAGGAACTGCGCGACGTAGACGAACGGGAAGCGCATCGCCGAGCGTCGCCTGAACGGTTGGCGAAACACGAACGTCGAGCTCAACACGTAAGCCATCGCGATGCCGATCGCGTAGCCGATCGTGTAGGCGATCTCGTAGCGCATCCAGTTCAAGAGCACGAGGTAGACCGCGTAGGCGACGAGCGTGTTGGCGCCCCCCATGACGAGGAAGCGCGCGAACTCGCCGGCAAGGCGCATCCAGCCGTTGCGCGGGTGCGCCGCCACGGCGGGGGATGCCGTGCGTTCGTCGTCGTGTTCACTCATCGCGCGGACGTCTTGGCCGAGGGGGGCGTGCGGCTCTCCACGAGATAGACCGGCTTGCGGTAGGCCGCACCCATGAGCCTGCCGATGTACTCGCCGATGACGCCGAGGATCAGCAGCTGGATGCCGCAGGCGAACAGCACGACCGACATCAGCGATGTGTAGCCTGGGTTCGTCACGTGCCCGGTGAGGTAGGCGACGACGACGAACATCATGTAGAGGAAGCTCGCCAGCGCGAGCGCCGCGCCGCCGTAGCTCGCGATGCGCAGTGGCAGATGGGAGAACGTCACGAAGATGTTGACCGCGTGCGAGACGAGCTTGCGCCAGGTGTACGTGCTCTCGCCATGGCGACGCTCGCCGTGCTCGACCTCGACCGTCGCCACGGAGGACGTCATCCACGAGAGCATGCCGTCGATGTAGGGCTTGCTGAGGCCGAAGTCGGTGAGCTTGCGCGCCAACGGCGCGTGGATCACGCGGAACGACGTGTAGTCCTCGTTGAGATCCGGGAACGCGCGCTTGAGCGATCGCCGCATGATCTCCGACGACAGGTTGCGGTATCCCGAATGCGTGCGTCGCGCGAACACGCCGTACACGACGGGGGTCTCTTCGCTGGCGGCGGCGAGGAGCTCCGGTATCGATTCGGGGGCGTGTTCGAGGTCGTCGTCCATCGTGACGATCCACTCGCCGCGCGCGTGCTCGATGCCGCACACCGTCGCGGCGTGCTGGCCGAAGTTCTTGCTCAGGCGCAGCCCGACGACTTCCGGATGCCGTTCGGCGATCGAGCGAATCGCAGACCACGCCTCGCGTTGTCCACGGTCGTCGACGAGGATGAGCTCGTAGCTCGCGCCGACGGCCGACATCGTCGCGGCGAGGCGCTCATGGAGCTCGGGTAGCGCGGCGGTGCCCCCATAGACGGGCACGACGACGGAGACGTGGGGCGGGTTGGACTGCATGCCGAGACGTACCTGTCAAAGCCGAGAGCCTACACCGGCTGCCTGCCGGGTGGCTGCGTACGCCAGCGCCATGTGCGGGCGAGGCCCTCGGCGAGATCGACCCGGGCACGCCATCCGAGATCGCGGAGGATCGCTGCCGGGTCCGGTGAGACGAACGGAACGTCGACGCTGCGCGCAGGCCTGAAATCGACACGGATGCGCTTTCCGCTGGCCCGCTCGCACGCGGTGACGAGTTCGAGGATCGAGGCGCTCTCGCCCGAGGCCACGTTGAAGGCTGAAAACGGACTCGCGGGGCGCACGACCAGTGATGCCACGACGGCATCGGCGAGATCGTCGATGTAGCAATAATCGCGCACGATGGAACCGTCCCCCCAGATCTCGAACGCCGCGCCATCGTCCGCCCGATCGAAAAGCGTGGGAACGATCGCGAAGCCGGTCATCACCCGCTGCCCGGGACCGTAGAGATTGGAGGGACGCAGCGATACCGTCGTCCAGTCCGTAGTGGCGGAGCACGCGTGCAGCATGGCTTCGGCCGCCACCTTGCCGGCACCGTAATAGGAACGTGGTCGCAACGGCATCCGCTCGTGCGCATCACGTGCGTCGTCGCCGTAGATGGCACCGCCGGAGGAGAGATATACCATGCGTTTGCGCGGGCACGTGGAAGCCGACTCGAGGAGGCGCGCGAGGGGCAGGAGGTTGCCGACAACTTCCAGAGCCGGATCCTTCGCGGAAGCCCCCGGCGTGGTCAGGCTCGCCGCGTGGACGATGGCGTCCACGCCAGCGACGAGCTCGTCGAGCAGGCCCTTGTCTTCGATCGATCCGCGTACGCGCCGCAGGCCGGGCAGCCTGCTCGTCGCCTCGGAGCGTCCGAGCGCAACCACGTCGAAGTGCGCGGAGACGAGGCGGGAAACGATGGCGGAGCCGGCGAAGCCGGCGGATCCCAGCACGAGGACGCTGCGGATTTCCTTCATGTGCGACCTCCTGCAGCGCGCGCAGCGGCGCGTTCGTGCCCTGCTGCCGTGGATCCGCAGCATCCGATCGCTCGAAGCGTGGCATGGTCGCGCGATGATGTCGATGTCGAATGCGCGACTCCGAAGCAGCGATGCGGCGAGACTCGCGCGATCGCCGAATGAGGGAGGTGGCCATCGGGCCTTGCGTCGCCGTGTGGCTTGAAACACGAGACAAAAAAACGCCGGCACGAAGCCGGCGCTGGAGTATTGCATCGAGCGGCATTTCAGCCGATCAGGAAATCCTTTTCCTTCTTGCCGGCCGCGAGTGCATCGGCGAACCAGCGCGGGCGCTTGCCGCGGCCCGACCAGGTCTGGCTCTTGTCGGCTGGATTGCGGTACTTCGGCTTGACCTTTGCGCGAGCCTTGGCACGGCCCCCCGTTCCGAGCACGTCCTCGACGGAAAAACCTTCCGCCTTGATGAGGGCATGCACCTTCTCGCGCAATTTGACGACCTTTTCCGCGGCCAGATCGTTCTGGCGCTGCTGGGCGCGTGAAATCAATTCGCCGAGCTGGTTGTGATTGAGATTCTTGATGTCGATGGCCATGCAATGGGTTCCTGTAACGGTGGTCCGATCGGATGTTATTCGGACCCCGATAGCATGACATTGGCGTTGTTTGAAATAAACCCCATTTGCGCTACCCGGGTTATCGCCGCCGGTATGCCCTATATCTCCGGGTAATCGAAAATGCGCGATGACCGCTTCGCGGACCGCGTCTTTCCGGCGGGTTGCCCATCCCGCCGGTGCCGACTATCGTGTAGGCAGGGGGCCGGGGTTCCGACCGGCTGGTGTGATCGGAGCCTGCGCGGGTGTGAACGCGTGCCGGCGCTGCGGCGGTGGAGGCACAGTCACGATGGGTCTGCTCGATGATCTCGAGGGCGAGGCGCAGAAGCGTCGCGCGGACGAGGAGGATTCCGCGGCGCGCAAGGCGGCACGCGAGGCCGCCTACCGCACCACGCTCGAGCCTGCACTCGAAGCGTTTCACGGTTATCTCGGCGAACTGGTCGCCAGGCTCAGGGAACTGCAGCCACGCATCGCGATGCGCTATGCCGTGCCCGGTTATGGCGACGTGGTCGGTTATGTCGAGCACGAGTACGAATTGCGCATCGAGCGCCAGGCCTCGGCACGGACCGTCGTGCTGACCATGCCGTGCGCGATCGCGAGCCAGGAATGCCCCGCCGTCCAGGTCGAGGGGGCGACGCGCGTGCGTGCACTGGCGGCACTGTTCCAGCGCCATCGGCTCGGAGCGATGCTGGCGCCGGCGAAGGACGGTTCGGGCGAGGTCACGTCGGGCACGTTCAAGGCGCGCGGCAGGATCACGCTCGCGGCGCGGTTCCACGCCGATGCATCGACCGGACAGTTCCGGCTGGATTTCAACAATTTCGACGACTTGTCGATGGCGACGAAGCTCGTCCCTCCCGACCAGGTCAACGAGGCGCTCTACGACGAGATCGGCCGCTACCTCATGCGCGAACCGACCGAGCTCATGCGCGAGGCCTTGCCCGACGACTACCGGGCACAGCTGCGCGAACGCGTGCAGCGGCAGGAGATCCGGCGGCGCTGGGAAGCGCAGATCAGCGACCGCCAGCAGGCCGAGGTCGCGATGCTCAAGCGCGAGTACGGCATCACCGCGCGCTTCGCGCGGCTGGGCGGGGCGATGGACAAGCTGCGTGGCCTCGTGAGCCGCAAGAGCCCCTGAGGCTGCCCGCCGCGCCTGGCGCGGCGGGCGCCGGCATCACGCGAACAGCGCGAGCAGCTCGTCGCGGGACAGCGTGCGGTTCTCGGCCTCGCCGCGACGACGGTACTCGTAGGTCCCCGCCGCGAGCCCGCGATCACCGACGACGATGCGGTGCGGAATGCCGACCAGTTCGGCATCGGCGAACATCGGGCCGGGGCGCTGGCCGCGATCGTCGAGCGCGACCTCGATGCCGAGCGCGACGAGCTCGTCGTACAGCGCTTCGGCGGCGATGCGCACGGGCTCGCTCTGCGCGAAGTTGATCGGGCAGATCACCACGCGCCACGGTGCCATCGCCTCGGGCCACACGATGCCGGCCTCGTCGTGGTTCTGCTCGATCGCCGCGGCGACGATGCGGCTCACGCCGATGCCGTAGCAGCCCATCGACATCACGCGCGCCTTGCCCTGGTCGTCGAGCACTGTCGCGCCGAGCGCCTCGGCGTACTTCGTGCCGAGCTGGAACACGTGGCCGACCTCGATGCCGCGCGCGAGCGCGATCGTGCCTTCCCCGTCGGGCGAGGGATCGCCTTCGACGACCTTGCGCAGGTCGGCGACGCGCGTGACGCGCGCATCGCGCTCCCAGTTGGCACCGCGCAGGTGCTTGCCGTCGGTATTGGCGCCGCAGACGAAATCGGCGAGCACGGCGGCCGAGCGATCGACGATGACCGGGATCGAATCGGGCAGGCCGACCGGACCGATGAAGCCGGGCTTGCAGCCGAGTGCACGCACGATCTCGGCCTCGTCGGCGAGCACCGACTCTCCGGGCATCTCGTCCAGGCGAGCGGCCTTGATCTCGTTGACCTCGTGGTCGCCGCGCACGCACAGCGCGACGAGGCCGTCGCGGCCACGCACGAGCAGGGTCTTGATGCACTGCGTGGCATCGACGGCGAGAAACGCGCTGAGGTCGTCGATCGTCTTCTGGGTCGGCGTGTCGACCGTCTCGAGCGTCGCGGAGGGGGCGGGGCGCGTGATGGCGGGCGCGACCGCCTCGGCCTTCTCGACGTTGGCCGCGAACGCGGAGCCCGTCGAGAACGCGATCGCGTCCTCGCCCGAGTCGGCGATGACGTGGAACTCGTGCGAGGCGCTGCCGCCGATCGCACCGGTGTCGGCGTCGACGGCGCGGAACGTCAGGCCCAGGCGCGTGAAGATGCGCGAGTAGGCGTCGTACATGTTGCGGTACTCGCGCGCCAGGCACTCCTGCGTGGCGTGGAACGAATACGCGTCCTTCATGAGGAACTCGCGCGCGCGCATCACGCCGAAGCGCGGGCGGATCTCGTCGCGGAACTTGGTCTGGATCTGGTAGAAGTTGACCGGCAGCTGCTTGTACGACTTGAGCTCGTTGCGCGCGAAATCGGTGACGACTTCCTCGTGCGTCGGTCCGTAGCAGTACAGCGCGTCCTTGCGGTCGCGGATCTTGAGCAGCTGGCCACCGAACTTCGCCCAGCGGCCGGTCTCCTCCCAGAGCTCCTGCGGCTGGATCGACGGCATCAGCAGCTCGATCGCACCGGCGCGGTTCATCTCCTCGCGCACGATCGCCTCGACACGGCGCAGCACGCGCAGGCCGAGCGGCGACCACGTGTAGATGCCCGAGGCGAGCTTGCGGATCATGCCCGCGCGCAGCATGAGCTTGTGGCTCACGATCTCCGCGTCGGCGGGGACTTCCTTGACGGTGGACAGGTGGAAGCGGGACAGGCGCATGGCAGGCGTCGCATTCGGGCGGAACCGGCCATTCTACGCTAGCGCGAGACCGTCGCCGCGCGACGGTCGGCGAGCGATCAGCCGCCGCAGAAAAGCTGGACCTGCTGGCGCGCCTTGTCGAGGCGATCCTGATACTGCGCCCTGGTGGCCTCGTCGGCGTCTTCCGCCGGCGGCTGCTGTTCGATGATGCCGATGTTCGAGCGTGCCGTGTCGCAGTTGCGCTGGATCGCCTCGGGCGTGTAACCCGCGGCGGCGGCCATCTTCGGGCCGGCCTTGGCCTGCTCGTCGGCTTGTGCAGCCTGGGCCTCGGGAGCGGGGCTGCTGACACCCGTCCGCACATTGAGCTTCTTGGCGTCGACGTTCGACGGCGGCGGCGAGTCGGAGTAGTGCTTGACGCCGTTGGCATCGGTCCACGAATAGACCTGGGCTGCCGTGGCGGCACCTGCCCAGGTGCCCGCGAGCAGGATGAGGGAAACGAGACCGGCCTTCATGATGCACTCCGTGGCGCGTGGCGCCGTCGAGATGGGCCCCTGACCGGGCCATTGGATAGCATTAGTGTACGCGCCTGACAAGCCGGCCCCTGAACGCAGGCCCGACACGCGTCGTGGCCGAGGGCGCATCGGGTAGACTCGGCCCGTTTCCCGCACTGGCCCACCGCATGGACGAACGCCCCACGACCGCGCGCAAACCGCACCGCGGCATCTACCTGCTGCCGAACCTGTTCACGACGGGCGCGATGTTCGCGGGTTTCTACGCGATCATCGCGGCGATCGGCGGGCGTTACACCGAGGCGGCGATCGCGGTGTTCGTGGCCGGCCTGCTCGACGGCCTCGACGGGCGCGTCGCGCGCATGACCGGCACGCAGAGCGAGTTCGGCGTGCAGTACGACTCGCTGTCGGACCTCGTCAGCTTCGGCCTCGCGCCGGCGCTGGTCATGTACACGTGGTCGCTGTCCTCGCTGACCGCGTACGGCTCGATGTGGGGCAAGGTCGGCTGGGCCGCGGCATTCCTGTACGCGGCCTGCGCGGCGCTGCGCCTCGCGAGGTTCAACACGCAGGTCGGCGTCGCCGACAAGCGCTACTTCCAGGGCTTGGCCAGTCCCGCCGCGGCGGGACTGTGCATGTCGTTCGTGTGGACGATCGAGAAGTTCGACATGAGCGGCCTCGACGTGCAGTTCGTGACGCCGGTGGTCGCCGTCGTCGCGGGCCTGCTCATGGTCAGCAACGTGCGCTACTTCAGCTTCAAGGCCTGGCCGATGTCCGACCGCGTGCCGTTCTTCTGGATCCCGGTCGCCCTGCTCGTGTTCGTCGCGCTCGCGATCGATCCGCCGCGCGTGCTGTTCGGCGTCATCGGCCTGTACGTGCTGTCGGGGCCGATCATGACCCTGTGGGGGCGTCGCCGCACACGCGAGCAGCGTGCGCAACGCGAGCGCGGCGACGCGTGAACGCCGTGCCGGCCGTGCGTGATGCAGGGGCCGGTGCCAGCGAAGCGCTCGCGCTCGCGTTCCTCGCCGACCTCTCGCAGGCGCTCGCGGTCTCGCTCGACCTGCGCCAGACGCTGACCGAGGCGATCACGCGCATCGCCTCGTTCATGCAGGCCGAAGCGGCGTCGCTGTTCCTGCTCGATCCGCACGAGCCGGTGCTCGAATGCCGCGTCTGCGTCGGCCCTGTCGATCTCAAGGGCGTGCGCATCGCGGTCGGGCAGGGTGCGGTCGGCCGTGCGGTCGCCGAGAACGCGAGCATCGTCGTCGACGAGGTCTCGGGCGATCCGCGCTTCGACGCGACGATCGACGCCGCATCGGGCTTTCGCACGCGCAGCGTGCTGTGCGCGCCGCTGTCGACCGCGCGCGGGCCGATCGGCGCGCTCGAGGTCGTCAACAAGCGTGGCGGCGGCACGTTCTCGGCGCACGAAGCCGGCATCCTGCGCCTGATCGCCGCGCCGACCGCGCTCGCGATCAACAACGCGCGCATGGCCCAGGAGCTCGTCGAACAGGCGCGCATGCGCCGCGAGTTCGATCTCGCGCGCCGCCTGCAGAAGTCGCTGCTGCCGCAGCGTCGCCGAGACGGATTCCCCGTGCGTGGCGTCAACCTGCCCGCCAACGAGATCTCGGGCGATTTCTACGACTTCTTCGATCTTCCGGGTCGTCGCGTCGGCTTCGTCATCGGCGACGTCTCCGGCAAGGGCCTCGATGCGGCCCTGCTCATGGTGCGCGCCGCGGCACTGTTGCGCTGGGTGGGCAAGGACGATCTCGCGCCGGGCCAGTGGCTGGCGCGCGTCAACGACGAGCTGTGCGAGACGCGCTCGCAGGGGCGCTTCGTCTGCGCGCTGGTCGGCGACTGCGATCGCGACGGCGGGAGCGCGCGCATCGCCGGAGCGGGTTTCCCGCCGGCGCTGCTGCATCGAGACGGCCGTTTCGAGGAATTTCCTTCCGGTGGCCCGCCGCTCGGCATCCTGCCGGGACAGGTCTACGACGAGCATGTCGTCGAGATCGGCGACGGCGCGCTGTACTGCTTTTCGGACGGTGTCACCGACGTGCGCGACGCGCAGCGCCGCACGATCGGCGCGCAAGGCGTGCGCGACCTCGTGGCCACGCACGCGGGCGCCTCCCCCGAGCCGCGCCTGCGCGCGCTGGTCGCCGCGCTCAAGCATCTGCGCCTCGTCGACGACACCACGGTGCTGCTGATCGAGCGGCCGCGCGCGCGCGGTCCCGAGATCCTGCTCGAGCGGAGCTTCGCGGCGGATCCGTGCGAACTGCGCGAGATGCGCTCCGTACTGCGCGGTACGCTCGACGGCGCGGGCGTCGACACCGCATTGCGCGATAAACTCGTGCTCGCCGTCGACGAGGCGTGCTGCAACGTGATCCGCCACGCCTACGGGCCGCAGCGCAGCGGCGACATCTCGCTGCGCGTGGCCAGCGAAGGGGACGTGCTCGAGTTCCGCCTCGTCGATTCGGCGCCGCCGGTCGAGCCGGCATGCGTGTGTCCGAAACCGCTCGGCGAGGTGCGTGCGGGAGGGCTCGGCGTCGCGCTCATCGATTCGGTGATGGACGAGTGGCGGATCGCCGTGTTGCCCGACGGCGACGGCAACTGCCTGACGATGCGCAAGCGTGTGCCAAGGAACGAACCAGGGGACGACGAGTGAACGGGATCGAGCAGGAAACCACCGACGGACGCGTGCTGATCCACCTGCGCGGCGAGGTCGACCTGTCGTGGTCGCAGCAGGTGCGCAAGGCGGTGCTCGACGCACTCGCCGCGAGCCCGCGCGTCGGCGTCGTGCTGCGCGACGTCGGCTACATCGACTCGTCGGGCATCGCCGCACTCGTCGAGGGCTTCCAGAACGCGCGCTCGACCGGGCGTGCTTTCGCGCTCGTCGCGATCAGCGACGCGGTGCGTGCCGTGCTCGAGCTCGCGCGACTGGATCGGGTGTTCCCGATCGTCGCCGACGCGGACGCGATTCCCGAACCCGCCGGCGGCGCGGCTTGGAAGCCCTGAGCTCGCCGCTCGCGCGGCTCGGCCGTGCCACGTTCGCCGTCCTCGGCGGGCTCGGCTACGCGGCCTTGCTGCTCGTCGAGTCGCTGTACTACACGTTCGTCGGCTGGCGCCATGGCCAGCCCGTGCGCTGGCGTGCCGTGTTCGAGCAGATGCGCCAGGTCGGCGTCGACGCGTTGCCGATCGTCTGCCTGCTCGCGTTCACGGTCGGGCTCATGCTCGGCATCCAGTTCATCGCCGCGCTCGGCGAGTTCGGCGCGCAGTCACAGGTCGTTCTCGCCGTCGCCAAGTCGGTCACGCGCGAGTTCGGCGCGCTGATCACCGCGATCCTCGTCGCCGGGCGTTCGGGCTCGGCACTGGCCGCGCGCATCGGTTCGATGACGGTGTCGCAGGAGGTCGATGCGCTCGCCGTGATCGGCATCGAGCCCGTACGCTACCTCGTCGCACCCGCGCTCATCGCGATGCTC
Organism: Lysobacteraceae bacterium PS02065; assembly: GCA_029959555.1. GTDB lineage: Bacteria > Pseudomonadota > Gammaproteobacteria > Xanthomonadales > Rhodanobacteraceae > Dokdonella. Next base: position 49,691 of record JASCPI010000026.1, read on the forward strand.
GTGATGCTGCCCGCGCTCACGATCTTCGCCGACGCGGTCGCGATCTTCGGCGCTGCGCTGTACAGCGCGCCCGCGCTCGACGTGACGCCGACCGCCTACGTGCTGCAGACGCTCGCGCTGCTCGAACCCGGCGATGTCGGCCAGGGCCTAGCCAAGAGCGTGGTGTTCGCGCTGCTGATCACGCTGATCGGCGTGAGCACGGGCTTCTCGGTCACCGGTGGTGCCGAGGGCGTCGGCCGTGCGACGACGCGCGCGGTGGTGCTGTCGATCTGCTGGATCATCGTCGCCGACATGATCTTCAGCTTCTTCCTCAACCGATGACCGACGCCACCCCGCCACCGCTGATCGAGGTCGAGAAGCTCGAGGCCTGGTACGGTCGCCGGCGCATCCTCAACGGCGTCGACTTCCGCGTCGGTGCGGGCGAGATCCGCGTCATCATGGGCGGCTCGGGCTCGGGCAAGAGCACGTTGCTGCGCCACATGCTCGGCCTCAACCGGCCCGTGTCGGGCAGCGTGCGCCTGTTCGGCACCGACATCGCGCATGCCACGGCGCGCGAGAAGCTCGAGCTGCGCAAGCGCATCGGCGTGTCGTTCCAGGGCGGCGCGCTGCTGACCTCGATGTCGGTCGGCGAGAACGTCGCGCTGCCGCTGCGCGAGCACACCCGCCTGGACGAGCAGACCATCCGCATCATGAGCCGCCTCAAGCTCGAGGTGGTCAACCTCGGCGGCTTCCAGGACCTCATGCCGAGCCAGCTCTCGGGCGGCATGGTCAAACGTGCCGCGCTCGCGCGTGCGATCGTCATGGACCCGCGCCTGCTGTTCTTCGACGAGCCCTCGGCCGGCCTCGACCCGGTCGTGTCGGCCGAGCTCGACGAACTCATCCTGCGCCTGCGCGATGCGTTGCGCATGACCATCGTCGTGGTCACCCACGAGCTCGAGAGCGCGTTCAAGATCGCCGACACGATCACCGTGCTCGACCACGGCGACGTGCTCATGACCGGCACCACCGCGCAGGTGCGCGCAGCCGACAACGAGCGCATCCAGGACCTGCTCAACCGTCGCCCGCGCGAGGTCCATGTCGACGCCGATGCCTACCTGCGCAGACTGACCGGCGAGGAAGCCGCATGAACCGTCTCGCGCGACGACACGCACGAACCGAACGGCCGGCTAGAATGGTCGCGTCCCAGCGGACCTTGCCCACGTGAAACGCGATACCGTCAATTACACCCTCGTCGGCGCCGTCGTCGCGCTCGCGCTCGTGCTGCTGCTGGTCGGGCTCGCGCTGATCACGGGGCGCAGCGGCGCGACGGCCGACTACACGGTGCGCTACCGCAACGTGACCGGGCTGCGCTACGGCGCACCGGTGTTCTACGAGGGTTACCGCATCGGCCAGGTCGGCGGCCTGGAGCCCGAGCGCGGGCCGGAAGGCACGCGCTACCGCGTGACCTTGTCGGTCGACCGTGACTGGACCATTCCCGCCGACAGCGTCGCGCGCCTGCAGTCGAGCGGCCTGCTCGCCGACATGTCGATCGGCATCCGCGAGGGCCGCAGCGCCGACGTGCTCGCGGCCGGAGCCGAGATCGCCGGTGCCGAGAACGCCGACGTGTTCATGGCCGTCGGCGAACTCGCTGGGCAGGTCTCCGAGCTCACGCGCGACAAGCTCACGCCGCTGGTCGCGCTGCTCTCGCAGCGCGTGGATTCGATCACCGGCGCGCTCGACGAGAGCACGCCGCAGATCCTCGAACAGGCCAATACGCTGCTCGGCCGCCTCAACGACGCCTCCGGCGCGCTCGACGATCTGCTCAAGCCGCAGAACCGTGCCGCGGTTGCGGGCATCCTCGGCAACGTTCAAGGCCTCAGCGTCGAGCTGCGCGAGACGCGCCGCATGCTCGACGACACGGTCGGCGAGCTGTCCGGCATGGTCAAGGACAACCGCGCCGACGTGCGCAACGCGGTCACCGATCTCGCCACCGTCATGGGCAGCCTGTCCAGCCGCATGGAAGTGATCACCCACCATCTCGAATCGGCGACGCGCAACCTCGACGAGTTCAGCCGCGAGATCCGCCGCAACCCGGGCCAGCTGCTGCGCTCGCCGCAGGGCGACAAGCTCGAGGAAGAGGAGCCGTGATGCGGACTGTCGTTCGCGTGATGCGTGCCGTGTCCATCACGGGTCTCGCGCTCGTGCTCGCGGCCTGCGGTGCGACGCCGACCGTGCCCGATCACACCTACTACCGCATGCCGCGCCCGCAGGAGCTGCCGGTCGCGCAGGCGCAGGTGTTCGAGCTGCCGGTCGTGGTCGGCCTGTTCGCGGCCGATGGCCTCTACGCCGACCGTGCGCTGGTCTACGCGCTCGATGCGGAAGCCAACGAGCTGCGCCAGTACCACTACCAGCTGTGGACCGACCCACCGACGCGCGTGCTGCAGCGTCGCCTGCAAGGCATGCTGCGCCGCTCGGCGATCGCGCCGCTGGTCGTCGACGAGCTCGCCGCGAGCCAGCAGGCGTTCCGCGTCAACGGCGTGATCCTGCGCTTCGAGCGCGTGCCGACCACCGATGGTGGCAGCATCGCCGCGGTCGTGATCAAGCTGCGCATCGACCGCCCCGACGGCACGCCGCTGGTCGACGAGTTCTACCGCGCCGAAGTGCCGGCCGAAGGGCGCCGCCTCGGCGACACGGTCGCCGCGCTCGGCCTCGCGGTCGACCGCATCTTCGCCGAGTTCCACGCCGACCTCGTCGAGGAACAGCGCAAGGAGGCCGCGCATGTTCGATGACTACGGCCTGCGCCTGCTCGCCGAGATCGGCGTGGACGCCTACGTGCCGCGCGGTTCCGCGGTGCAGGCGCCCGCGGCATCCGCGCCTGCACACGCCGATGTGGCGCAACCTGCCGAGCCTGCCGCCACGGTAGCCGACGCCGTACCGCCCGCCGTCACTCCGACGCGCGTCGTCGTCGTCTTCGGCTCGGCACCTTCGCCGCGCCTGTCGGCGGACCTGCTGCGCACGTTGCGCGCAGCGCGCCTCGATGCCGCGATCGCCGAGGCCGGCGACCTCGCCGCGCTCGATGCCGCGCGTGCGTGGATCGTGTTCGGCGAGTCGGTCGCACGCGGACTCGGCGCACAACTGCCCGCGCAGCGCCTGCGTGCGGTCGAATGGGTCGTCGCCGCCGAGCCGGCCGACGTCGCGCGCAGTGCCGCGGCCAAGCGCGCGCTGTGGGGCGAGATCAAGCGCCTGACCCGCGTCGTCGGCGCAGGCGCCGTGCGCGGCTGAGCAGGGCAGCGACGATGGCCGCGCAACCCGACACGGTGCCGCTCGCGACGTTCCGCGCGATGCGCGCGGAGGATCTCGACGAGGTCGCGCGCATCGAACTGCTCGCGTACCCGTTCCCGTGGACCTGGGGCATCTTCCGCGACTGCATGAACGCCGGCTACGAATGCTGGGTGCTCGTGCGCGCGCAGGCGATCGTCGGCTACGGCGTGCTGTCGGTCGCCGCGGGCGAGGCGCACATCCTCAACCTGTGCATCGCGCCGGGCGCGCAGGGCGGGGGTCTCGGCCGGCGCCTGCTCGCTCGCCTCGTCGACCTCGCGCGCTGGCACCGTGCCGAGCGCGTGTTCCTCGAGGTGCGGCCGTCGAACGGCAAGGCGATCGCGCTGTACGACAGCGCCGGCTTCAACGAGATCGGGCGCCGCCCGAACTACTACCCCGCCAAGCGCGGCCGCGAGGACGCGCTCGTCATGGCGATGGAGCTGCTCGGCCACTGACGCGGCCGCGTGGGCCGCGTCGTGTCGTGGTCTTCAGCCCGCCGACTGCAGGCGGGCGAGCTGCTCGCGCAGGCCGGTCAGCATCGTCGTGAAATCGGCCAGGCGCGTACGCTCCTGCTCGACGACGGCAGCCGGTGCGTTGGCGACGAAGGTCTCGCTCGCGAGCTTGCCGTTGCACTTGCCGATCTCGCCCTCGACGCGCTTGATCTCCTTCTCGAGGCGCGCCTTCTCGGCACCGAGATCGATGAGGCCGGCGAGCGGGATCAGCACGCGCAGCTCGCCGACGATCGCGGCGGCCGAGGCGGGTTCTTCGTCGCCGGTTTCGAGCCAGCGCTGCGATTCGGCGCGCGCGAGGAACGCGACCTGCGCGGCGAAGCGCGCGGTGCGCTCGCGGTCGGCCGGACCGCCCTTCGCGTACAGCAGCGGAATCGGCTTGCCCGGCGCGATGTTCATCTCGCTGCGGATGCGGCGCACGCCCGACAGCACCGAGCGGAACCATTCGATGTCGGCGATCGCGGCGGCATCGAGGCCTTCGCCGACGTCGGCGGCGACCGGGTAGCGCTGCGTCGAGATCGTGTCGCCGGCGATGCCGAGCTTCGGCGCGACCGCGTGCCAGATCTCCTCGGTGATGAACGGCGTGACCGGGTGCAGCGCGCGCAGGATCGCCTCGAGCACGCGCAGCAGGGTCGCGCGCGTCGACGCCGCGGCGGCCGCGTCGTCGCCGTTGAGTGCGGGCTTGGCGAGCTCGAGGAACCAGTCGCAGTAATCGTTCCAGACGAATTCGTAGAGCGCCTGCGCGACGAGGTCGAAGCGGTAGGCCGTGAACTGCGCGTGCACGTCGTCGAGCGTCGCGGCGAGGCGCGACAGGATCCAGTGCTCGGCCGGCGTCACCGGCGCCGAACCCGGCGAGGCGACCGGCGCGTCGTCGGTGTTCATGAGCACGAAGCGCGCGGCGTTCCAGAGCTTGTTGCAGAAGTTCTTGTAGCCCTCGGCGCGCTTGAGGTCGAAGTTGATCGTGCGGCCGTAGGTCGCGAGCGCGGCGAACGTGAAGCGCACCGCGTCGGCGCCGACCGCGGTGATGCCGTCCGGGTAATCCTTGCGGATGCGCTTCTCGACCTTCTCGCGCACCTGCGGGATCAGCAGCGAGCCGGTCGACTTGGCCACGAGCGACTCGAGGTCGATGCCGTCGATGAGATCGAGCGGATCGATCGTGTTGCCCTTGGACTTCGACATCTTCTGGCCTTCGGCGTCGCGCACGATGGCATTGATGTAGACGTCGCGGAACGGCACCTTGCCGGTGAAGTACTGGGTCGCCATGACCATGCGCGCGACCCAGAAGAAGATGATGTCGAAGCCGGTCACGAGCACCGCGCTCGGCACGAACACCTGGTCCTCGGACCAGTCGGCGACGATGTGTCCGTTCTCGAGCGTCGGGCCCGCCGACGGCCAGCCCATCGTCGAGAACGGCCACAGTGCCGACGAGAACCACGTGTCGAGCACGTCGGGGTCCTGCACGAGCGCACCGACCGGCGCGACGTCGGCGTTCGCGATCGCGTCGGCCTCGTCCTCGCCGACGAAGATGTTGCCGGCCTCGTCGAACCACGCCGGGATCTGGTGGCCCCACCAGAGCTGGCGGCTCACGCACCAGTCCTGGATGTTCTCGAGCCACTGGTTGTACGTGGTCGACCAGTTGTCGGGCACGAAGCGGATGTCGCCGTCGCGCACCGCGGCGAGCGCGGGTTCGGTGATCGCCTTGCGGCCGCCCGGGCCGGGCTTGCCGTCGATGCGCGTGTCGCGCGTGAGGTCGAGGAACCACTGGTCGGTCAGCATCGGCTCGATGACCGCGTCGGTGCGCTGGCTGACCGGCACCTGCAGCTTGTGCTTCTTGGTCTCGACGAGCAGGCCGGCGGCCTCGAGGTCGGCGAGGATCTGCTTGCGCGCGGCGAAGCGGTCGAGGCCGCGGTAGGCCTTGGGAGCGTCGTCGGTGATCTTCGCATCGAGCGTGAGGATCACGATCGGCGTCAGGCCGTGGCGCGCGCCGACCTGCCAGTCGTTGAAGTCGTGCGCGGGCGTGATCTTGACGCAGCCGGTGCCGAACTCGCGGTCGACGTAGTCGTCGGCGATGACCGGGATCTCGCGGCCCGTCAGCGGCAGCACGAGGGTCTTGCCGACCAGGTGCGCGTAGCGCTCGTCCTCGGGATTCACCGCGACCGCGACGTCGCCGAGCATCGTCTCCGGGCGCGTCGTCGCGACGACGAGGCCGTCACCGCCGTCGGTGGCCGGGTAGCGGATCGACCACAGCGAGCCGTCCTTCTCCTGGTTGTCGACCTCGAGGTCCGACACCGCGGTCTGCAGCACGGGATCCCAGTTGACGAGGCGGCGGCCGCGGTAGAGCAGGCCGTCGCGGTACCACTGCACGAACACGCGGCGCACCGCGGCCGACAGGCCCTCGTCCATCGTGAAGCGCTCGCGCGACCAGTCCACCGAGGCGCCGAGGCGGCGCATCTGGTTCGTGATCGTCGAGCCGGATTGTTCCTTCCACTCCCAGACGCGGCCGATGAACGCCTCGCGGCCGAGGTCGTGGCGCGACTGGCCCTGCGCGGCGAGCTGGTTCTCGACGATCTTCTGCGTCGCGATGCCGGCGTGGTCGGTGCCGCCCTGCCACAGCGTGCGGAAGCCGCGCATGCGGTGGTAGCGCGTCAGCGCGTCCATGATCGTCTGCTGGAACGCATGGCCCATGTGCAGCGTGCCGGTGACGTTCGGCGGCGGCAGCAGGATGCAGTACGGCGTGCCGTCGCCGGCCGGCTCGAACGTGCCGGCGGCCTCCCAGCGTGCGTACCACTTCGGTTCGATCTGGCCGGGTTCGAAGCTCTTGTCCATGGTCGGTGCGCTGCCCGCACGGCGGGCACGGTTCTCGAAAGGGGGCGGCATTGTAGCGTCGCCGCGCCGCGTGCCGCATGCGCGCCGGTGTCGCGTGCGCGGGCAGGACCCGTCGCGTTATCGTGCGGTGTCCCCTTTCCCGCAGGAGCCCGCATGAGCGCGCAGGTCCACGTCGTCACGCATCCCCTCGTGCAGCACAAGCTCACGCTGCTGCGCCGCAAGGGCACCAGCACGAGCGAATTCCGTGCGCTGCTAGGCGAGCTGTCGACACTGATGGCCTACGAGGTCACGCGCGACCTGCCGACCCACGAGGTCGCGATCCAGACCCCGGTCGGCCCGGCCACGGGGCGCCTCGTGGACGGCAAGAAGACCGTGTTCGTGGTGATCCTGCGCGCCGGCATCGGCATCCTCGACGGCATGCTCGCGGTGGTGCCGAGTGCGCGCGTCGGCCACATCGGCCTGCAGCGCGACCCCGAAACGCTGGTCGCCAACGAGTACTACTTCCGCATGCCGCGCGGCATGCGCGAGCGCGATGCGATCGTCGTCGATCCGATGCTCGCGACCGGGCATTCGGCCGTGGCCGCGCTCGACCGCCTCAAGAAGACCGGCCCGCGCTCGATCCGCTTCGTCAGCCTCGTGAGCTGTCCGGAAGGCATCGCCCACCTGCGCGCGCATCATCCGGATGTGACGGTCTACACCGCGGCGATCGACGAGGGCCTCAACGACCATGGCTACATCGTGCCGGGCCTCGGCGACGCGGGCGACCGCTACTTCGGAACCAAGTGACGCGCGCCACGGCGCGACTCACATGTCGTGCTTGGCGATCTCGTAGCCGCGGCGCTTGTACTCGGTCCAGCGGCGGCGTGATTCCTCGCGCTCGGCCGGATCGGCGGCGACCACCTCGAGTACGCGCTCGTGGCGGCCGAGTGCGCAGTAGTCGCGCAGGTTGATCGCGAGTGGCCGCTCCTCGGCCTCGACATCGGGCGGCACTATGAGCACGGCGGTCACCGCGTCGTCCTCGTCGCCGGCAATCTGGTGCGGGATGAACGCGTCCTCGTCGAACTCCCACAGCTTCGCGTCGATCGCCTCGGCCTCGTCGAGCGAGCGCGCGAGGATCACGGTCGGCTGCTCGGCCGCGAACGCGCGCCTGGCGAGTTCGCAGACCAGCAGCAGCGGATCCTCGGCGAAGCGCGGCTTGGCGATGAGGTAGAAGTCCGCGCGCGGCATCGTCACAAACCTTGCGACGTCGGCACGGCCGGTACGCCGGTGGTCATGCCCATGACCATGCCGAATGCCATCACGAAGCCGTTCGCGAGCGCAATCGCCACGAAGGCGAGGATCGCCTGTGCGCGCAGGCCCGGCTGCCGCGTCTTGTACAGGTAGTAGGCCACGAAGATCAGCGGGAACAGCACGATGCCGAGTGTGAGCCACCACGGGCGGCGGATCACGAGCTGGCGCGAATCGCATTCGACCCAGACCAGACAGGCCGCTCGCACGAGCACCTGGTCGACCAGCGAGATCGGGCTCTGGTTGATCGTGGCGAGGGCAGCCTGCACGTCCTCGGGCGTGGCAATGGTGGGCATGCCCGACGCGAGCATGTAGCCCATTACCACATGGATGCCGAGCAGCGCGAAGAGGGTGCCTTGCTTGATGCGCTGGAGGCTGGTGACGGCCTCGTTCATGCGCTGCGATCGATCAGGTACTGCACGAGCAGCGGCACCGGGCGGCCCGTCGCGAGGCCCTTGCGGCCCTCGTCCCAGGCGGTGCCGGCGACGTCGAGGTGGGCCCAGCGGTAGCCGTTCGTGAAACGCGCGAGGAAACAGCCGGCCGTGATCGCGCCGGCGTACTTGCCGCCGATGTTGGCGACGTCGGCGAAACCCGAGTCGAGCTGACCCTGGTAGTCGTCCCACAGCGGCAGGCGCCAGGCGCGGTCGTGGGTCGCGGTGCCGGCCGCGAGCAGCTGGTCGGCGAGCTCGTCGTCCTTGGTCATGAGGCCGCTCGCGTGCTTGCCGAGCGCGACCACGCAGGCGCCGGTCAGGGTGGCCGCATCGATGATCACCTGCGGCTCGAACTTCTGCACGTAGGTCAGCGCGTCGCAGAGGATCAGACGGCCCTCGGCGTCGGTGTTGAGCACCTCGATCGTGAGGCCCGACATGCTCGTGAGCACGTCGCTCGGGCGGTAGCTGTTGCCGTCGGGCATGTTCTCGACCGCGGCGACCACGCACACGAGGTTGATCGGCAGCTTGAGCTCGACCGCGGCGACGAACGCACCGAGCACGCCGGCGGCGCCGCACATGTCGAACTTCATCTCCTCCATGCCGGCCGACGGCTTGATCGAGATGCCGCCGGTGTCGAACGTGATGCCCTTGCCGACCAGCGCGTAAGGCTTGACGCCGTTGCCGGCGCCGTTCCACTGCAGCACGACGAGTTTGGGCGGGTTGGCCGAGCCCTGCGCGACGCCGAGCAGCGAGCCCATGCCGAGCGCCTGCATGTCGTCGCGCTCGAGCACCTCGCAGGTCACGCCGTCGTGCGCGTCGGCGAAGGTCTTCGCCTGCGTGGCGATCCACGCCGGGTTGCAGATGTTGGGCGGCAGGTTGCCGAGCTCGCGCGCGAAACGCACGCCGCCGGCGATCGCATCGGCTTCGACGAGGGCACGGTCCTGTCCGTCGCCCGCGAACGCGATCGACTCCAGGTGCACGGCGCGCGCGTTGTCCTTGGGCTTGAACGTGGCCGTGTAGCGGTAGGCCTGCAGGTCGGCGGCGAGCGCGGCGGTGCGCAGCTTCCACGCCGCGTCGCGGCCCGGCACGTCGACCTCGGTCAGCCACGAGGTCGCCGAGGCCACGGGCAGGCCCTTGAGCGCGCGCGCCGACTCGTTCGCGGCGCGGTGGAACGCTGCGGCATCGAACTTCTTCGAATCGCCGAGACCGACCACGAGCACGCGCGCGGCGGTGACGCCGGAGAGATTGAACAGCAGCGTCGTGCTGCCGGCCTTGCCGGTGAGGTCGCCGCTCGCGACGAGGCGCTTGATGCCGCCGCCCGTGGCTTCGTCCAGGCGCGCGGCGGCGCTGGTCAGCACGCGGTCCTCGTAGAGGCCGACGATGATGCACGGCGAGTCGACGGTCTCGGGGGCGGCCTGGGCGAGGCTGAACTTCAGGGTCATGGACGGTTCCGCAAACGAAGGGAGAATGTCGCGCCGTCGCCGCGTGGCCGTGCCGAGCCGTTAGACTGGGCGGCCGCACGCGGCGCATCCGCGGCGCGAAACCCGTGATTCTAAGGCATAGTCAACCGGTGCTGCGCATCCTCGACCGCTACCTGCTGCGCGAACTGCTGCTGAGCTTCCTGGCCGTGGGCGTGGTGCTGCTGATGATCAGCATCGGCGAGACCGTCGCCGACGTGCTCGGTCGCGTCGCACGCGGCAAGCTGCCGGCCGACGTGCTGTTCTCGATGATCGGCCTGCGCGCCGTCGACAGCCTCAACGTGCTGCTGCCGCTGGCCGTGTTCCTCGGCGTGCTGCTCGCCTACGGGCGCCTCTACCGCGACAGCGAGATGGCCGTGCTGAGCGCGTCCGGGCTCGACGTGACCGGCCTGTTGCGGCCGCTCGCCTTGCTCGCGGTGCCGATCGTGATCCTGCTCGGCTGCGTGTCGTTCTGGCTCGCGCCGTCGGCGGTGCGCCTGTCGCAGAGCCTCGTCGAGGAGGCCAACCGTTCGCTGCTGATCGCGGGCCTCGAGGCCGGGCGCTTCGTGTCGCTGCCGGGCCAGGAGGGCGTGATCTACGTCGGCGACATGTCGGCCGACGGCACGCGTTTCGGCCGCATCTTCGTCGAGAACGAACGCCTCGCCGCGGACGGCACGACGCAGATCGACATCGTCACGGCAGAGACCGGCGAGCTGTACCGCGATACCGCCGGCGAGGACCGCTATCTCGTGCTGCGTGACGGTTTCCGTGTCGAAGGACGCCCGGGCCAGGACGACTTCCGCCTGCTGCGTTTCGCGCGCAACGACCTGCGCCTGCCCGACAACGATGCCGAGGACAACGCGACCTACGGCGCCAAGCGCTCCGCGCCGACGCCGGTGCTGTGGGCCAGCGACGACCCGGTGCAGCGCGCCGAACTGCACTGGCGCCTCGCACCGCCCCTGTCGGCGCTGATCCTCGCCCTGCTGGCGCTCCCGCTGTCGCGCTCGAACCCGCGCCAGCCGCGCTACGCGAGCATGATCGTGGCGGTGCTCGGCTACATCGTCTATGCGAACTTCCTCGCCCTGGGCCGCTCCTGGATGATCCAGGGCAAACTGTCGTTCGCGTTCGGGCTGTGGTGGGTGTACCTGCCCACGCTCGCCATCGCGATCCTGCTGATCCGCCGAGGCCAGACGCTGCGGCGCCCGCGCCTGCGCCGGAGCGCCGCATGAGGCTGCCGCGTTTCCTGCGCGTCGACCGCCTGGTCGCGATGTCCGTGCTCGGTGCGGTCGGGCTGACCTGGTTCGTTCTGGTCGGGTTCGATGCCTTCACGATCTTCGTCGGCCAGCTCAAGGACGTCGGCAAGGGCAGCTACACGCTGGCCAAGGCGGCGAGCTACACGCTGCTGACGATGCCGCGCCGGCTCTACGAGATGTTCAGCTATGCGGCGCTGATCGGCGGGCTGCTCGGCCTCGGCGGCCTGGCCGGCACCGGCGAACTCACCGCACTGCGCGCGGCCGGCATGTCCAAGCTGCGCATCTGCGCGTCGGTCGTGCTGACGCTCGTGATCCTGACCGCGGGCGTGGTCATGCTCGGCGAGACGCTCGCGCCGTACGGTGACCAGAAGGCCAAGGAGGTCGCGCTGTCGGCGACCTCGAGCGACGTCACCCTCGCGCGCGGCGGCAGCGTGTGGGCGCGTGACGGCGGCACCGTCATCAACGCCGGCAACGGGCGTACCTACCCGACCGACGACGGCGTCGCGGTCGACCTCAACCGCGTGCGCGTGTTCGAGTTCGATCCGGCGGGGCGACTGACCGTGCTGTCGGTGGCCGACCGTGCGACCCACGCGCGCGGACAGTGGACGCTGTTCGGGGTGCGCCGCACGGTGTTCGGCGAGAACTCCGCGACGAGCACGCAGATGGCCGAGGAGGCCTGGACCTCGACGCTCGATCCCGACCTGCTCGCCCTGAGCATCGTCAAGCTCGACTACCTCGGCTTGCGCGACCTCGCCCGCAACATCGCCTACTTCGAGCGCAACGGGCAGGATTCGCGTGCGTTCCGAGAAGCCTACTGGGGACGCCTCTTCTATCCGCTCAACGTGCTCGTGCTCGCATTCTGCGCACTGCCGTTCGCGTTCGGCGCGTTGCGCAGCGGTGGCCTCGCCAAGCGCCTGTTTCTCGGCGTCATCCTCGCGATCGGCTTCTATTTCCTGCAGCGAGCGGTCGTGAACCTGGGTTCGGTGTACGGCTTTTCGCCCGTGGTCGCGAACCTGATCCCACCCGTACTGCTCGTCGCGCTCGCGACGGCGTACTTCCGTCGCAACGCATGACGCGGCGTCAAGGCGACGCGTCGAAGCCGTTCGCGAACAGGCGGTCGGGCATCGCGGAGCAGCGGTAGCCGTCGTGCAGCTCGACCGTGTCGATCCACTGGCCCGAGCCCGTCGGGCTGAGGCTTTCGTCGGTGCCGACGCGCCAGCGGAACTGCACGGCGTGTCCCGCGAGCGACGCCGGCAGCGCGACGCGCACCTCGCGCCAGCCGCCGCTCGCGCCGGTCCAGGCGGCGCGGCCGGCCAGCGGATTGGACCAGTCGGCCGACACGGCGCCTCCGTAACCGCCTTCGATGAACGCCGCTCCGGCGGACAGCACGTCGACGAAGGCACCGTCGTCGATGCGCATCTCGAGCACGGCACCGTCGAAGCCGTTCTCGAGCGAGAACCGCTGCCGGAACGACAGGATCGCCTCGCCCGTGTCGACGGTGAAGGCCGATGAGACCAGCCGCGTGTCGGCGACGGTCGCGGGCGCCGTCACGCCGGCCGACTGCGTGCCGTCGGCAGCGACGTCGGCGACCGTGCGCCATGCCGAGTCACCGAGCACGACGTCGGTTTGCCAGCCCGCCGGCAGCGACGGCGCGGGCACCGATTCGAAGCCCTCGTCGAGCGCGATCTCGAGCACGCCGGTGCGCAGGACGTGCCGGATCGTGCCGAGTGGAGCGCCCGACGAGGCGATGTCCCACGTCGCGGTGATCTCGGCCCCGCATGGCGTGGAGGGATCGACCACGAAGGCGTGCTCGCGTGCGACCGCCGCCGTGCCGGGCAGGAGCGTGCCGTAGGCCTGTGCGGCACCCGTCGGGTGCACGCCTCCCCCGCTGCGCAGCGTCGCGGTGGTCGCGGTGCTCGCGAGTACGCCGATGTTGTCGAGGCCGAGCCTGTAGGCGACGCGCTCGCCGGGGTCGGGCGCCGCGTTGGCGGGCGACGCGCTTTCGCTGACGAGGTCGAGCCCCGCTTCGCGGATGTACGGCATGTCGATGGCCGCCGCGTTGTGCACCACGAGAGCGAAGTCCTGGTCGATCGCATCGTCGTTGCCCGACACGCCGTCGGCGACGAGGCCCGCCCCGAGCACGCGCACGGCCAGCCGTGTTCCGGCGGCGGCGACGCCGGCAGGCAGGAACACGCTCTCGACGTTGTTGGCACGATCCGGATCGCCACCGGTCGCGGATGCGGCTCCGCCGAACACGTTGCCGAGGTAGGTGCGGCCGTCGATGTCGACGACGAGGTCGAGGTCGTTGAGTTGCGGTGCGCCGTTCGTGGGGCCCGGTGCGTCGGTCCATGCGAGGGTCACGCGCAGGGGCTCGCCGTCACGCGCGACGGTGGCCGTGAACGCGCGTGTGCCGCCCGAGCCGACGAGGCGGTCGGCAGGTTCCTGGTCGCGCAGCAGGCGCGGCGTCGCATCCAGCGCCCTGCCGAGGTCGAGCAGACCCATGCCCTGACGGTTCGACCAGAGCGTGTCGTTGGCGCCGACACCGGTCAGGTGGCGCGCGCTGTTCATGAGCATCGCCTTGGTCATCGCCGGGCTCGGCGCGGCACGCCCCTGGTTGAGGGCGTGCTGGCGAAGCAGCGCCGCGCCCCCGGCGACGGCCGGCGTCGAATGGCTCGTGCCGCTCGAGGCCGTGTACCACTGCTGCTGCAGCGGCCAGTAGAGATTGGGTGACGGGCCGCCGCACACCGATGTCCCGGTGAAATCCGGTGCGGCCAGACCGGCGGTCCACGGCGCCGGTGACGGGGAGGCCTGCCAGACGCCACCGCTGATGTGGGTGCCCGGAGCGACCAGGTCGGGTTTGTGGCGGCCGCCGATCGCGGGCCCGCGGCTGGAGAAGCCGATGATGTCCTCGGCATGATTGGCGCCACTGTCCGTGATCGCGCAGCCGTCGAAGCCGCCGAAGGGCTGCACGCCTTCGGATGCGCCCACGGTGAGCACGTTCTTCGCGACGCCGGGTTCGCGCACGGTTTCCGCTGCGGGTCCCGCATTGCCGGCCGAGAACACGATCACCATCTCCTGTGTGCCGGGCAGGTCGTCGGCGACGTCGCGCACCAGGGCGTCGTAGGCTTGCGCGCGTGGCGTGTACGCACCGCTCAGCGTGTTGCCCCACGAGTTCGTGCTGATTCGCGCACCGTCGTCCCATGCCGCGCGTTCCAGGGCGGCCGAATCGGGGTCGGTGAAGTCGGGGTCGAAGATGGTCGATGCGCCCAGGTGCACGAAGGGCGCGACGCCGAGACCGTAACGGAAGCCCTGCGCATCGGCGTGGGGCGCTGCATCGAAGGGCGCGCCGCCGGGCACGTAGCCGCCGACGATGTGCGCATCGAGCGTGCCGTGGCCATCGATGCCGCGACCGCCCGATGTACCCGGCGTGCCGACGACGCGCGAGAAGGCGACACGGCTCGCCAGCGAGGGGTTGCCCGAGGTGTACAGCGCGAAGTGGCTGGGCGTGGTCGTGCCGTTGTCGATGCCGCTGTCGACGACGTTGACGACGAAGCCGCTCGCGTCGAACTGAGCCTGCGTGAAGCCGCGGGCGGCGAGCCAGCCGAGGTGGTCGCCGGCGACCGGCGCACCTGCCGACAGGAAGCCGGTCACGAGCCGGTTCTGGCGTTCGTCGTGCAGGCGCGTCGGGCCATCGGGATTGACCGAGACCACGTCGCCTCGGTCGGCGAGCGCGGCGATCGCGCCGCGGTTCGCATCGAGTTGCACGTTCACGTATCCGGCGCGGCTCCCCACGCGCGGCACGTCGCGCGCGGCAGCGCGCAGGCGCTCGAGCGTGGCGGCGTTCGCGGCGGCATCCTCGACGAGCTGCACGACGATCGGCCCGCCGGCATCGGCGGCAAGCGAGGGGTGCACGCGCTGCGAGGCGAGGTAGGGCATGACCAGGCGCACGTGCGCGGTACCGCCCAGTGCCTGCAGTCGCGCGCGTGCCGTCGCATCCGCCTGCACGAGCCAGGTGTCGCGCTGCATCGGCGTGACGAGGCGGGCGCCGGTCGCGAGGAGCTCGGCGTGCCACGCCGCGCGAATGGGCGCGGCGAACTTCACGAGATGCAGGCTGCGGCCCGCACTGATGATCGCCGGTGCCTCCACGAGGCGCGCGGCGTCGGCAGACGAGGTGTCGACGATGCCGGCATTGAGCAGGATCAGGTACTGCGCGTCGTCCAGGCGCGCGCCGCGTGCCAGCAGCCGATCGAGATCGTCGGCGTCGATCTCGGCGAGGGTGAACGCTTCATAGTCGTGGCGCGTGATCACGCCGGCGTCGTCGAGGATCGCGCGGCGCCCTGCGTCCACGCGCACGACGTGGCGCGATCCATCGGCCCGATAACCCGAGGTGTCGAGCGTATCCGGCGTGGCGCGCGTAGCGGGAACGGGTTTCGGGGCTGTCGTATCCGCGCCGGCCAAGGGTGGCGCGGCGGAGGCTGGGGTGACGCCGAGCGTGAGGCACAAGGCGATCGGCAGCGGCAGTCGTGGCATGCGGACGCACCTCGCTTGGGATCCCGGAAGCCTAGGCTGCATCGCTGCCGCGCACCAGACGCGTCCGCGGCGGGCGTGATGCGTTCGCGTGTTTCAGCGCGGCGGGACGTGGACGAGCGAGGTCGACGAGGCGATGTCGTGCCACGTGCGTCGGCGGCGGTCGACGAGGCACCAGGCGAAACCGAGGCCGACCACGAGCGTCGACGCGATCGCGACGCCGAACCGCGCGAGCGCGCGCAGGAACGCAGGCGAGCGTCCATCGGCACCGACCACGCGCACACGCCATGCCCGCATGCCGATGGTCTGGCCTCCGCGCGACCACGACACCGCGAAGTACAGCGCGGTCGCGGCGAGCAGCGACACTTGCAGCACCGCGTGGTACAGCGGCGGTTGCCGCGCGACGTCGACCTCGCCGTGGAACGCTGCGAGCACGAGCGCGGCGACGAGCATCCACACGGCGACGAGGACGAGCAGGTCGTAGGCGGCGGCGGCGAGGCGACGCCACAGGGGCACGGGGGTGTCGGAGGGCATGATCGTGCGCGCAGGCGAATCAGGATAGCCTCGCGTTTCGACCGTTCCGACGCAACCCTCGCGATGCCCCGACCCTCTCCGCGCGCCGCCGCCGATCCCGCGGACCTCGCCCTCGTCGAACGCTTCCTCGAGCGTGCCTGGTCCGAGCTCGGGCTCGCCGACAACACGCTGGCGAGCTACCGGCGCGACCTCGTCGCGTTCGCCGCATGGCTGGCGGGGCAGGGCATGCGCGTGGACGGCTGCGACCGCGCAGCCGTATTCCGGTACCTCGCGGAGCGTACCGGCGCGGGCGGCGCGACGGGCAAGGGCTACCACGCGCGCTCCAACGCGCGCCTGCTGTCGAGCCTGCGCCAGTTCTACCGCGTGCTGCAGCAGGACGGCCGCATCGCCGAGGATCCGACCCTGCTCGTCGACGCGCCGAAGCTGCCGCGCGGCCTGCCGAAGGCCCTCGCCGAGGGCGAGGTCGAAGCGTTGCTGCGCGCGCCGCCGGAGACGCCGCTCGGCCTGCGCGACCGCAGCATGCTCGAGCTCATGTATGCGGCCGGGCTGCGTGTCAGCGAACTCGTCGACCTGCGCGCCGATCAGGTCAACCTGCGTCAGGGCGTGCTGCGCGTGACCGGCAAGGGGGGCAAGGAGCGGCTCGTGCCGATCGGCGGCGAGGCGCAGCACTGGCTCGAGCGCTACGTGGCCGAGGCGCGGCCCATGCTGCTCAAGGGCGGTCGTGCCGATGCCCTGTTCGTGACGGCGCGCCGTGCCGCGATGACGCGACAGATGTTCTGGACCCTGGTCAAGAAGCACGCGCTCGCGGCCGGCGTCGCCTCGGCGCGCATCTCGCCACATGTGCTGCGGCATTCGTTCGCGACGCACCTGCTCAACCAGGGTGCCGACCTGCGGGCGCTGCAGATGCTGCTCGGACACAGTTCGCTGTCGACCACGCAGATCTACACGCTGGTCGCCAAGGAAGGGCTCAAGCGACTGCACGCCCTGCATCATCCACGCGGCTGAATGCCGCGCGGCGCCGGTCCATGCCCGCCGGCCGGCAGGCGTGCGAGAATGCGGACCAGGCACGGAACCAAATCCGTGTGCCGCGGTCCATCCCGGATCCCGCCCCGTCATCCCGCCGCATGTTCCGATTCGCGTCGCTCGTCCTGATCCTGGTCGCCGTCCTCGCTTCGCCGGTGCACGCCGCCGAGGGCGATGCCGCGCGTCGCGCCATCCAGAAGACCGCGCCGATGGTCCCGATCAAGGCGTTCGGCAAGTCGGCGCTGCCCGGGTTCTACGAAGGCATCATCGGTGGCAAGGTCGTCTACGCGACGCCCGACGGCGCCTATGTCGTCCGCGGTGCCCAGGTCGAGCGCGCCGCCGACGGCGAGGACCTCACGGACGCCAGCATGGCCGCGCGCCGGCTCGAGGTGCTCGCCGGCGTGCGGGCCGATCAGCGCATGAGCTACGCGCCGCGCGATCCCAGGTACCGCATCACCGTGTTCACCGATCCGGATTGCCCGTATTGCCGGCGCCTGCACGGTGCGATGGCCGAGTACAACGCGCTCGGCATCGCGATCGACTACGTGTTCTTCCCGCTCAGCATCCACCCCGATGCGGACAAGAAGTCGGCGGCGATCTGGTGTGCGCCCGATCGCAAGGCCGCCTACGACCGGGCGATGTCGGGCCAGGCGGTGGATCGCCTGACATGCCCCAATCCCGTGTCGGCGACGATGGCGGCAGGTGCCGAGATCGGCGTCAACTCGACGCCGACCGCGATCACGCCGGCCGGCCGTGTCGTCAACGCCACGACGCTGCTGTCGCCGCAGCGCCTGCTCGCCGAGCTGCAGCGCGCGGAGGCCGCGGCCGCGGCCGGCGCCACGCCCCCAGCCCGTTGACCGGAGTCCCCGCCATGCGTTTCGCCGCCTTGCTGCCGCTCCTGTTCGCGTGTGCCACCGCCTCGGCGGCGACCCCTGTCGAGACCGTGAACGCCGCGATGGCGAAGCTCGCGCCGCAGGTCAAGGTCGACGTCGCACAGGAATCGTCCGTTCCCGGCTTCTACGAGGCCCTGATCGGCAACCAGCTCGTCTACGTGAGCAAGGACGGGCGCTTCGTGCTCGACGGCAGCGCCACCGACGTCGACGCGGGGCTCGACCTCACCGAGGCCGCGCACGCGAAGCAGCGCCGTTCCACGCTCGCGCAGATCGGTACCGACAAGCGCATCGTGTTCGCACCGGAGAAGCCGAAATACACGGTCACCGTGTTCACCGACGTCGATTGCCCGTTCTGTCGCCGCTTCCACGACCACATCGCCGAGTACAACGCACTCGGCATCGCGGTCGAGTACGTGTTCATGCCGCTCGACATCCATCCCGGCGCCGACGTGAAGTCCGAGGCGGTGTGGTGCGCGAGCGACCGCAAGGCGGCGTTCACGGCGGCGATGTCGGGTGCCGATACCGGCAAGGCCTCCTGCGCCAACCCGGTCGCCGAAACCACGCGGCTCGCGCGCAGCATGGGGATCAACGGCACCCCGACGACGCTCGCCCCGGACGGCACGCGCATCGCGCCGGGTGTGGCGATGTCGCCGCAGCAACTGCTTGCCGAACTGTCCCGGCTGGAAAAGAATCCCGTTTCCGCGCACTGATCCCGCGCCCCCGCCCTGCAAGGATTTACGATGAAACGTCTCGTCCTCATGACCGCACTCGCCGCGTTCGCGGTCGTTCCCATGGCGCATGCCGCCGACAAGGGCGAGGCCGTGGTGCGCGCCGCCGTGCAGAAGCTCGTGCCCAACGTCAAGGTCGACACGGTCGAGAAATCGCCGATCGCGGGCTATTACCAGGTCATCGTCGGCAGCCAGCTGGTCTACGTCAGCGAGGACGGCCGCTACGTCATGCAGGGCAGCCTGTACGACGCCGAGGCCAAGCTCGACCTCACCGCGGCGCGCCTGTCGCGCGAACACGTCGCCAAGCTCGATGCCTATCCGGCATCGCAGCGCATCACGTTCGCGCCGCAGGGCAAGCCGAAGTACAAGATCACGGTGTTCACCGACATCGACTGCGGCTACTGCCGCAAGATGCACGAGCACATCGCCGAGTACAACGCGCGCGGCATCCAGGTCGACTACCTGTTCTTCCCGCGCAGCGGCCCGAACACGCCGTCGTTCGACAAGGCGGTGTCGGTGTGGTGCGCGGCCGACCGCAAGAAGGCGTTGACCGACGCCAAGGCCGGCCAGACGCCGAGCCCGCTCAAGTGCGACAACCCGATCACGCAGGAGTATCAGCTCGGCATCGCCGTCGGTGTCGACGGTACTCCGGCCGTGTACGCGCCGGACGGCAGCAAGATCGGCGGTTACCTTACGCCGGACCAGCTCGAGACCCAGCTGCAGCGCCTCGCCTCGACCGCGCCTGCCGCCAAGCCGGGCGCCTGACGCCATCCGGTCCGCGCCGGGAGCCTGCTCCCGGCGCC
>JASCPI010000027.1 GCA_029959555.1 Lysobacteraceae bacterium PS02065
AAAGGTGCCCAACCGGGTACGCCACCCCGCGCGGCGGCGGGGCTGGGCGGGCCGCGGCGACGCCACGCGAACGATCCTCGCGCGGGAGGCGCGTGCGGGCGCGCACCTCGATCCCACCGATGTCCCTGCACGAACGCGTGAACATGTCCAACGGATCCGTCGCGTCACCTCCCGTCGACCTCGCGGCCTGGCGCGAACGCGCGTTGCGGTTCGAACATGAAGTCGGCAAGGCCGTCGTCGGCCAGTCGCGCGCGCTGCGCCTGCTCACGATCGCGGTGTTCGCGCGCGGCCACGTGCTGCTCGAGGGCGACGTCGGCGTCGGCAAGACGACGATGCTGCAGGCGGTCGCGCGCGCGATCGGCGGCGCCTACGGGCGCGTCGAAGGCACGATCGACCTCATGCCGGGCGACCTCGTCTACCACACCTACCTCGACGAGCACGGCAAGCCGCGCGTCGAGCCCGGCCCGGTGCTGCGCGAGGGTGAAGACCTCGCCGTGTTCTTCTTCAACGAGATCAACCGTGCCCGTCCGCAGGTGCACTCGTTGCTGCTGCGGCTCATGGCCGAGCGCACGCTGTCGGCGTTCAACCGCGAGTACGCGTTCCCGTACCTGCAGGTGTTCGCCGACCGCAACCAGGTCGAGCGCGAGGAGACGTTCGAACTGCCCGCGGCGGCACGCGACCGCTTCTTCATGGAAGTCGCGATCACCGCGCCGGACGACGCCGCGACGCGTCGTGCGCTCGTGTTCGATCCGCGCTTCCACGATGTGGCCGCGCTGGTCGCGGGCGTCACGCCCGGCGTGCTCGAACCGGCCGCGCTCGACGGCGTCGCGCGCGCGATCCAGTCGCGGGTCGCCGCGAGCGAGAGCGTGCAGCACTACGTCGAGGCGCTTTGGCGCGCCGTGCGCGATCCGGCCGGAGCGGGCCTCGTGGTCGACGCCGTCGACACCTCGCGCCTCGTCGTCGGCGGCGCCAGCCCGCGCGGCATCGCCAACCTTGTGCGCGCGGCGCGCGTGCGCGCCTGGCTCGAGGGGCGCGACATGCTCGTGCCCGAGGACCTGCGTGCGGTGTTCTTCGAAGTCGTCGCGCACCGCGTGTTCCTCGCGCCGGTCTACGAGCCGCACCGCGACACGATCGTGCGTGCGCTGTGCAAGGCCGTGTTCGACCACGTGCCGGCACCCTGACGCAGGCGCCGTGCCGATGACGAGCAGCTCCGCCCAGGCGGCCGTCACGTCCGACGACGCGGTGCTGGCTTACGCGCTGCGCTGGCGTGTGCGTTCGCCGATGCCGGGCGCGCATCGCGGCGCGGATGCGGGTGCACTCGGCCACCTGCGCCAGATCGTGCCGTTCGACCGTTCCCCCGACCCGCGGCGCATCGACCTGCGTGCGAGCCTGCGCGATCCGTTCGGCGGCCTGCACGTGCGCGAGTTCGAGCAGCGCGCCGCGGCGGCCGTGCACGTCCTCGTCGATGCCTCGGCTTCGATGCGGCCGGCATGGCCACGCGCGTGCGCGCTGGCCCGCCTCGTCGTGACGGCGGCACGCACGCTGTGCGACGCGTTCGGCCTCGTCGTCGCGGGAGGCTCCGTGCTGCACGAGCGCCCCGCACGCCACGCGAACGCCGACGGCGATCTCGATGCGCTCGACACCACGTTGCCATCGGGGCGTGGCATCGACGCGCTGGTCGGTGCGGCGCAGCGTGTCGGCCGGCGCCGCAGCCTCGTGTTCGTGGTGTCGGACTTCGCGTTCGGGCTGGAGGAAGCGGCTCGCCTGCTCGAGGCGCTCGCCGCGCACGACACCGTGCCGCTGCGTCTGCTCGATCCGGCGCAGGACCTTATGCCGCGTCACGGTCTCGCCGAGCTGCGCGATCGCGAGGATGGCCGTCGCCGACTCGTCTGGCTGCGACCGGCCCTGCATGCGCGCTGGCGCGAGGCGCGCGAGGCGCAGTCGCGCGCCCTGCACGCGATCAGTGCCGCGCACGGCGCCGCGATGCTCGACGTCGGCGCGCGCGTCGACGCCGAAGCACTGTCCGCACACCTGCTCGGACGCTGACATGCAAGGCCTGCGCATCGTCGCCAGCGTGCTGCTCGCCCTGTCGGCGAGTCTGGCGCACGCGCAGGTCCACGGCGTGCACGCGGTCGACACACGCGCCTACGGTTTCATGATCGGTGACGTCGTGCCGCGCGCGATCGAGATCGAGGTCGAGCGCGGATGGACGCTTCAGCCGACGTCCCTGCCGGCACCCGGTGCCCAGCGCTACTGGCTCGACCTGCGCAGCGTGCGCACGTCGTCGCGCCGCGACGGCGATGTCGACGTGCTGCGCATCGACCTCGACTACCAGACGTTCTACGCGCCGATCCAGGCCCTCGAACGCACGCTGCCGGGATTCGACGTCGGCGTCACCGACGGCACCACGGTCGTGCAGGCACGCGTGCCCGATGCGATCGTGACGATGTCGCCGCTGCGCGAGGTCAAGCTCGGCTCCGGTGGCGTCGAAGGCGAGCGCACGATCGCGTTGCGGCCCGATGCCTTGCCGACGATGCGCGGCACGCGATCGGTGCGGATCGCCGTCGCCGCATGTGCTGTGCTCGTGCTGCTCGCCTTCGCCGCAGTCGTGCGCCGCCACGCCTGGTGGCCGCTCCATGCGCGGCCCGACCGGCCTTTCGCACACGCTTCGCGCGCGCTGCGCCGCACCGACGACGCCCGTTACGACGACCACGTGCGCCGGCTGCACCGTGCCTTCGACGCGAGTGCCGGACGTCGCCTGTTCGCCGAGGACGTCGCGGCCTGGCTCGCCACACGGCCTGCCTACGCCACGCTTGCCGGGCCGATCGGGCGCTTCTTCGCGGCGTCACGCGCGCTGTTCTTCGCCGGCGATGGCGCAGCCGCGCGCACGATCCTGCCGGTGCGCGAGCTCGTGGCGCTCGCCAGTGCGCTGGCCGTCGCCGAGCGGCGGACACGATGAGTGTCTGGTCGCACCTGGTGCTGCTGCGGCCGCAGGCCTTGTGGCTGCTGCCGCTTGCGCTGCTGCCGTGGTGGCTCGGCAGCCGGGCCGTCTCGGACTGGAGCTGGCTCGGCAGCGTACCGGCCGACAGCGCGTCCGATGCGCTCGACATCGCGTTGCGCACGCTCGGCTCGCTCGCACTCGTGGTGTTCGTGCTCGCGCTGGCCGCACCGGTGCGCCAGCACGACAGCATCCCGCGCACGAGCACGGGTGCCCACCTCGGCCTCGTCATCGACCGCAGCGGCAGCATGAACAGCACGTTCGCGGGACGCACGCCCGAAGGCGGCGAGGAGTCGAAGGCCGCCGCGGCGAAGCGCCTGCTGGATGCGTTCGTCGAGCGTCGCGGGCATGACCGCGTCGGTGTCGTCGGGTTCTCGACGTCGCCGATGTTCATCCTGCCGATGACCGACCGCCGCGAGGCGATCCGCGCGGCGATCGCGCCGATCGACGAGCCCGGGCTCGCCTACACCGATGTCGCACGCGGCCTCGCGATGGCGTTCTCGCTGTTCGACGAGCGCGATCCGACCGCCTCGCAGGTCATGGTGCTCGTCTCCGATGGCGCCGCGGTGATCGACCGTCGCGTACAGGAGAGCCTGCGCGCGGCGTTCGCAGCACGGCCGCTGCGCCTGTACTGGCTGTTCCTGCGCACCGAGCGCAGTGCAGGGCCGTTCGACGCGCCGGCCGATCCGTCGCAGGACACGCCGCAGTCGATGCCCGAGCGCCATCTCGACCTGTTCTTCCGCACGCTCGGCGTGCCGTACCGCGCGTTCGAGGCCGAGAACGCGGGCGAGCTGGCCGCTGCGATCGACGCGATCGACGAGGCCGAGCGCGGCGAGGTGCAGTGGCTCGAACCCGTGCCGCAGCGCGACCTCGCGCCGTTCGCATTCGGCATCGCCGCGTTCGCGTGCGCACTGCTCGCGGCCGCGAAACTCGTCGAGGTGCGCGTCGACCTGTCCATGCCCGGAGCGCGCCGGTGAGCGCGCGCTGGCGCGGCATCGTCGCCTGGTCTGCGTTCGCGATCGCGCTGATCGCACTCGCGGCGAGTCTGCTCGCCTGGATGCGCATCGCCGACGACAACCGCATCATCGCGGCGCTCGCGCGTGGCGACGACGTGGCCGTGGCCGACGATGCGCGCGATGCAGTCCGCTTTGCACGTGTGCACTGGCTCGCTTCGCGGGACCGTTTCGACGAGGCTCGTCCGCTCGTCGAACACCTCGCCGCCGACGGCACGCCCGCGTTCGCGGCGGCCGCACTCTACGACCTCGCCAACGCGCACCTGCGCCAGGCGCTCGCGATCGTCGGCGCGCACCGCTACGACGACACGATCGCGCAGGTGAACCTCGCCAAGCAGTTCTACCGGCGTGCGCTGCAGATCGATCCGGCGCACTGGGACGCCAAGGTCAACCTCGACATCGCGATGCGCCTCGTGCGGGATTTCCCCGACGGCGAGGCCGAGGGCGACGAGGAGCCGCCCGAGCAGCCCGACAAGCTGTGGACCGACCTGCCGGGCCAGCCGCGGGGCGGGCCGTGACCGGCTGGCGCGATGCACGCTTCTGGCTGCTCGCCGCCGCGACGGCGTGCGCGATCGTCGCGGCGTTCTCGCCACGCGTGTCGATCCCGCGCCAGCGCGTTGATGCGCTGTTCGTCGTCGACATCACCGGCAGCATGAACGTGCGCGACTACCACCGTGGCGACGCGCCCGAGAGCCGCCTCGCCCACGTCGCGCGCGAACTCGCCGCGCTGGTCGCCGGACTGCCGTGCGGATCGCGCGCAGGCCTCGCGCTGTTCGCGGAGCGACGCCCGTTCCTGCTGCTCGCACCGATGGAGACCTGCGCGAACTACGCCACGCTCGCCGGGACACTCGCCGCGCTCGACTGGCGCATGGGCTGGGAGGGTGACAGCTACGTTGCCTCAGGGCTGTACCAGTCCATCGACCTCGCGTCGCGCTACGGCACCGACCTCGTGTTCCTGACCGACGGCCAGGAGTCGCCGCCGACGCACTGGAGCGGTCCGCCGCGCTATGAAGGCGAGTCCGGCAAGGTGCGTGGCCTCATCGTCGGCGTCGGCGGCACTGTGCCCTCACCGATCCCGAAGTTCGACCGCGACGGCCGCGAGATCGGCTTCCTCGCGGCCGATGACGTCATGCAGGAGAACCGCAGCGGCGAACCGCCGGTCGACGTGCAGCAGCGCGAAGGCTGGCATCCGCGCAATGCGCCGTGGGGTGCCGCGGCCGCGCAGGGCGAGGAACATCTGTCGTCGGTGCGCGAACCGTTCCTGCGCACGCTCGCCGGCATGACCGGACTCGGCTACGCGACGCTCGCGCCTGGCCTCGATCTCGAGCGCGTGATCGTGCGTGCGGCGACGCCGCGCGAGGTCGACGCACGCGTGCCGCTCGCACCGTTCCTCGCTGTGTTCGCGCTCGCCTGCCTGTGCGTCGTCTGGCTGCTGCCGGGCATCACGCTCCTCGCGCGCCGCATCCGCCTTCGTTCCATGATCATCAGGAGACCCGCATGAAGATCCCGTTCCTCCTCGCCGCTTGCGTCGCCGCTGCGGCCCTCGCCACGCCGGCGCACGCGCACGGCCCGACGCCGCACAAGGCCGACGAGACCGTGAAGATCGCCAAGCCGCCCGCCGAGGTGTGGAAGCTGGTCGGCGACTTCGGCAGCCTCGCGGCGTGGAATCCGGCCGTGAAGGCCAGTGCGGTCAGCAACGGCAACACGCCCGGCTCCGAGCGCAAGGTCGAGCTCGCCTCGGGCGGCGAGATCGTCGACAACCTCGATACCTGGGACGCCGCGGCGATGACGTATTCGTACCGCCTCTACCAGGAGAACCTCGAGGCGTTCCCGGTCAGCTACTACACGGCCGAGCTGAGCGTGAAGCCGGCCGACGGCGGCAGCGAGGTGACGTGGTCGGCGCGCTTCTACCGTGGCGACACGCACAACGATCCGCCAGAGAACCTCAACGACGACGCGGCGAAGAAGGCGATCCACGACCTCCTGCGCGCGGGCCTCGACAACCTCGCGAAGAAGCTCGGCTCGTAAGCGAAGTGGCGCGGCGGCCATGTTCCGCCGCGCCCGGTGGACTCAGGGTCCGACGATGACGCCCCACGGCATCTCGCCGACCGGGATGTCCTTGAGCTTCGTGCGCGTGGTCGTGTCGATCACGCTGACGCTGTTGGAGCGGCCGTTGGCGACGTAGAGCTTCTTTCCGTCCGGCGTCAGCGACGGGTTCCACGGGCGCTCGCCGACCTTGACCTCGGCGACGACCTTGCCCTGGGCGACGTCGATCACCGAGATGCTGCCCGCGCCGCCGTTCGACGCGTAGACGTGCTTGCCGTCCCTGCTCGCGGTGAGGCCGGCCGTGCGCAGGCCCGCGGCGATGCTCGACAGTTTCCTGCGCGCCGCCACGTCGATCACGTCGACGACGTTGCCGGTCTCCTGCGCGACGTAGAGATGGCCCGTGCCGGGCACGAACGCCATGCCGCGCGGATGCCCGGTGGTCTTGATCGTCGCGACCGAGGTGTTCGTGGCGAGGTCGATCACGTCGAGGTCGCTCGAGGCCTCGTTGCTCGTGACGAGCCACTTGCCGTCGGGCGAGAACACGCAATGCTCGGGATTGCGCCCCTGGGTCTTGATGTCGGCTTTCGTCGCGAGCGTGGTCGCATCGACGACGAGCACGTGCTGCGAGCCTTCGACGCAGACCGCGAGCGTCTTGCCGTCGGGCGAGACGGTCACGCCTTCGGCGTCGTCCTCGATCTCCGTGGACGTGCGCACCGTGTCGGTGGCGATGTCGAGCGCGACGAGCTTGGAGTGCGCGGCGTCGATGACGAACAAGGTCTTGCCGTCACGGTCGACGGCGACCTGCTGCAGGCGCTTGCCGAAGGTCTTCTGCCCATCGAGCGTGCGCACGACGGTGTCGGTGCCCGTATCGATGACCGAGATCGTGCCGCTGCGCTGGTTCGGCACGTAGGCCATCGGCGCGGCGTGTGCGAGCGGCGCGAGCGCGGCGAGCGCGAGCAGGGCGAGGCCACGGGGCTTTCGGATCATGCGGTGATCTCCTTCATGCGGGGCATCGCGGCGTGCACGGCATCCGGCGCGCCGGCCGATGCCGCACGATACCCGCGCCGCGCGTGCCGCGGGTAGCCCGTGCACCGGCGAGGCCGGCACACGGGAGGTTCCTCAGTGCTTGCCGTAGTCCGCCTTCGGGGCGGAGGCATCCTTCGAGGCGTCGCCGAACTTCTTGGCCGGGCTGCCGCGCCAGTTCGAACGGATGAACGTGATGATCTTCCAGAGGTCGTCGTCGCTCTTGATGATCGTGCCGAAGGGCATCATCGGGCCGACCACGTTCTCCTTGCCGATGCGGTGGTAGCCCTCCTTCTGCAGCGCGTCGCTGCCCTCGGAGATCAGGCGGAACAGCGTGTCGTCGTCACCGCCGTAGACCCAGGTCTCGTTGGTCAGCGGCGGGCACATGCCGCCACCGCCCGAGCCGCCGTGGCAGCCGTTGCAGCTCGCGCGCATGAACAGCTTGCGGCCTTCGTCGACGACGGTCTTGTCTTCGTCCGTGTAAGGGTTCTTGAGCTGTCCCTTGGGCGTGGCCTTGGCACGTTCCATCGGCGGCATCGTGCCACCCGCGGCGGCGGGAGCGGCGGCCTTTTCTTCGGCGGCCTGGGTCATGCCGGCGGCGCCGAACAACGCGGCGATCGCGAGCACCATCGGGATACCTGCTGCAACTGTCTTCAACACGAACGACTCCTCATGCTTGCCTGGTGTGTCACCTGGGTAACGCGGGCGGGTCGTGGCTCAGCCACGCTGCGCCGCACCGCCTGAACCGCTGCCCT
This sequence comes from Lysobacteraceae bacterium PS02065, assembly GCA_029959555.1. Taxonomy (GTDB): domain Bacteria; phylum Pseudomonadota; class Gammaproteobacteria; order Xanthomonadales; family Rhodanobacteraceae; genus Dokdonella. The sequence goes on from JASCPI010000027.1 coordinate 7,836, forward strand.
TCACGCCCGAATGGGCCTGCTGCAGCACCTCGACCACGGCCTTGTTGTTGCGCTCGCTGGCGATGCCGAGCGCCGTGGTGCCGTCCTCGCTTTTCGCATTCGCATCGGCGCCCTTCGCGAGCAGGCGCTTGACCGACTCCACGCGGTTGGCTGCTGCCGCGATGATCAGCGGCGTGATGCCGGCCTTGTTCTGTGCGTTGACGTCGGCGCCGCGCTCGATGAGCTTGGCGGCGGCGTCGTCCCAGCCGCCGACGAGCGCGAGCATGAGCGGCGTGTAGCCGCCGCCGCCGACGACGACGCCGAGATTCGCGCCTGCTTCGAGCAGGGCTGCGGTGGAACCGCTCTTGCCGTGCTGCGCGGCGATGCACAGTGGCGTCAGGCCCTGCTTGTTCGCGGCTTCGATCGCCGCGCCCTTGGCCAGCAGCATGCCGACGATCTCGGGGCTGTCGCGCCAGGCCGCGTACATGAGCGGTGTCCAGCCGTCGCGGTCGGCGAGGTTGACGTCCGCGCCGGCCTGGATGAGGTAGCGCGTGAGCTCGTTGTAGCGCGTCTTCACGGCGGTCAGCAGCGGCGTGTAGCCCTCGTCGTCGCGCACGTTGATGTCGGTGCCGAGCTCGACGAGGTACTTCACGCGCACGACGTCGCCCGCGGTCGCCGCGTTGGCGAGTTCCTGCTTCGGATCGGCGCCTTCCTTGAGCCAGCGCTTGAGCTGGTCGAGCGAGGCGCCGGTGCCGCCCTTCGGCGTGGCCATCGTCGCGACTTCGGTCGCCGGCTTAGGCGTCGTGTCGGCCTTGGCGACGAGATCGCCGCTGATGATGCAGCCGTCGCACTGCACGAGCGGCACGCCGTACTCGTCGAGGATCGCGCGGATCTTGTCCTTGTTGGCCTCGAGCAGCGTGTCGAGCTTGTCGCGCAGCTGGCGGTCGCCGCGGCGCACGCCGAGCGCCATGTCGAACTGCAGCGGTTCGCCGGTCGACATGAGGTTGGCCGGCTGCAGCGTGATCGGCTGCTGCTTGATCGTGCGGTACCAGCCCGCGAACGGGCCCCAGATCGCGACCATGTCGAGTTCGCCGTCGATCATGCGCTGGACCTGGTACGACGGCTGGTGCTCGGGCACGCGCGCGCCGTCGTAGCTGATGAAGTGGGTGACCGTGTTCTCCTTGACGTCGTGGTCGGCGAGCGCCGCGCGGATCGACGACATCTGGTAGACGCCGATCTTCAGCTTCTTGAGCTGCGGGTCGTCGAGGTCGCGCACGACGAGCTTGCGGTCGTTGCGCGAGACGAACACGAACGTGCTGCGGTACAGCGGCTTCGTCGCGAGGATGCGCTCGAGGTCCGCAGGCAGGTCGAACATCACGTCGCACATGTTCGCGTCGAGCGTTCCGCGCATGAGGCCGCGCTCGGTCGACGGACGGAAGTCGTACTGCACGCCGGTGCCGAGCGCTTCGCCGAGCACCTGGGCGATCTTGTTCTGGAAGCCTTCGCCCTTGTCGTTGGAAAGGGGCAGGTTGCCGGGATCGGCGCAGACGCGCAGTGCACGGATCTCGTCGTCGGCGTGGGCGGGTGCGGCAGCGCCGGCGAGGGCGAGCGCGGCGAGGATCGCCAAGGGAAGTGTCCGGGGCATTCGTGCGGCTCCTGCGGCATCCATCGCATCGGGACGCGCAGAGCCTGTTCTCGGCAGCGGCATCACATCAACACGACTTTGGTGGGGGTACGGAAACGCAAATGCCCGGCGCCTGTTCGGCGCCGGGCAGGTCTCACTCGGGTTGCGTCGCGTCGCGGTCAGTCACCGACGCGGAACGTGTACAGCGTGCCGCCCTGCGGGATCTTGTCGAGGTTGGCCGCCTTGGTCATGGCGGTGGCGCCGATCGCGCCGAACTTGTCCTCGAGGTCGAGACCCGCGGTGACCGGCAGGCCGATCCAGCCGCCGATGCCGCTCCACACCGACACGTACTGCTTGCCGTTCACCTTGTAGGTGATCGGGTTGCCGATGATTCCGGAGCCGAGCTTGCGCGACCACAGCACCTTGCCGGTCTTGCGGTCGACGGCGCGGAAGTCACCGCCGAGGCTGCCGTAGAACGCGAGGCCGCCGTCGGTGACGAGCGCGCCACCCCAGTTCGGGTACTGGTCGGGGATTTCCCACACCGTCTCGCCGGTGAGCACGTTGAACTTCTTGAACTTGCCCGTCACGCCAGGCTTCTCGGGGTACATGTACACGTTGGCGAACACGTACACGGTGCCCTGCTGGGTGTGCGAACGCTCCTGCGGCTCGAGCTCCATGCACCAGTTGTTGGTCGGGCAGTAGGCGACGCCTTCCTCGTTCGGGTCGAGCGCGCACGGCTGCTGGTCCTTGCCACCCATCGCGGACGGGCAGACCTGGGTGTTCTGCTCGACGCTGAAGGGCGAGTGCTCCTTCACCTTGACCGGCTTGCCGGTCTTGAGGTCGACCTTCTCGGCCCAGTTCGCGGTGACGAACTTGTGCGCACGGAGCAGCGTGCCGTCGGCGCGGTCGAGCACGTAGGCGAAGCCGTTGCGGTCGAAGTGCACGAGGACCTTGCGCTTCTTGCCGTCGACGGTCCAGTCGGCCAGCATGTTCTCGTTGATGCCGTCGTAGTCCCACTGGTCGAACGGCGTCATCTGGTACGACCACACGGCTTCGCCGGTGTCGACCTTGCGCGCGAAGATCGTCATCGACCAGTGGTTGTCCTGGTCACCCTTGTTGCACTCCTCGTGCGTCTTGTACTTGCAGCGGTACGAGGGGCTCCACAGGCCGGGGTTGCCGGTCGCGTGGTAGACGAGCTTGAGGTCCGGGTCGTAGCTGTAGAAGCCCCAGCTCGCGCCGCCGCCGCGCTTCCACTCGTCGCCCGGGTAGCTCGAGATGCCGATGTCCTTGCCGCCCTGGCCGTGGTGCGGGTTGGCCTTGTTCGTGTTCTTGGTGACGCACACGTCCTTGTCGCTGCCGGTGGCGTGGCATTCCCACACCTTCTTGCCGTCCTTGAGGTTGTAGGCGGTGAAGCGGCCGCGCGCGGCGAACTCGTCGCCACCGAAACCGATCAGCACCTTGTCCTCGGCGATCATCGGCGCGGGCGTGATGGTCTCGCCGGCATCCGGGAACGCGTGCTTGACGACCCAGACTTCCTTGCCGGTCTTGGCGTCGAGCGCGATCAGGAAGCCGTCCAGCGTGCCGAACACGACCTTGCCGTCGGCGTAGGAGAGGCCGCGGTTGACGGTGTCGCAGCAGGCGCGCGGCACGGCCGACTCGTCACGGTCGGTTTCCTTGTTGTAGCGCCAGATCGCCTTCGGGTTGTCCGGATCGGAAAGGTCGAGCGCCTGCACGATGTTCGGCCAGCCGCTGATCATGTACATCATCGCCTTGCCGCCTTCGGTCACGACGACCGGCTGGCCCTCGTGGCCGCGCAGCGTGCCGCTGGACTGCGACCAGATCATCTGCAGCTTGCCGACGTTGTCGGTCGAGATGTCCTTGAGCGAGCTGTGACGGGTCATGCCGAGGTCGCGGCCGGGCGCCGGCCACTGGTTCGGATCCTTCTGTCGCTGCAACGTCTCCGGATTCGCGAGCGCGCTTCCGCAGAGCACTCCCGCGAGCACTGCGGAACACGTCATCGCCACTGTTCTGAATTTCATTCGCTGCTCTCCTCTCCGCGTATGGGGACCCCCGGCAACGGCGATGCCGGCGGCATGCACCCTTGGGTCATGCGCCGAACCGCATCGCTTACGATCGTTGCGCATGGCCTTATAAGCAGTGGTTGTGCCAATCGCGGCCGGGAAAAAAATCCCTTTGCGTTCAGTTGCATGCGAAAAGAAAAAGGGATGTTTTCCTTGTGCGTCGCAACAGGAAGTGTTCCCGATGCGTGACACTGCTTCGGATGCGGCTGTGCCATCGCGATCGGCACAGTGCGTCATGCTGCGATGCGCCATGCGCGGTTCGGCGTGATCGGCGCTGTGCTAGCGTGGCGCACTTTTTTTTTAAAACCGGGGAGACACGAGATGCGCCGATTCCGAGCGTTGCCGATCATCGGCCTCGCCTGCACCGCCGTGCTGCTGGCCGCGTGCCAGCGCGAGGCATCACCCGATGCGAAGACCGTCGAAGCACCGAAGGCCGAAACGCCTGCAACGGCCGCGGCGACGCTGCCGTCGCGCCAGTACACGATCGAGGAGTTCGTCGACACGACGAGCGTCGCCAATGCCTCGTTCTCGCACGACGAATCCAGGCTGCTGTTCTCGTCGAACAGGAGCGGCATCTGGAACGCGTACACGATCCCGGTCGCGGGCGGCGAGTGGACTGCGGTCACGCAGTCGACCACCGACAACGTCAACGCGGTGGCGTGGTTTCCGAACGACGATCGCAAGCTCGTCACGCGTGACGGCGGCGGCAACGAGCTCAACCACCTCTATGTGATCGAGGCCGACGGCAGCGAGAAGGACCTGACGCCGGGAGACAAGCTCAAGGCCGCGTTCGCGGGCTTCAACCATGCCGGCGATGCGTTCTACGTGACCACCAACGAGCGCGATCCGAAGTTCTTCGACCTTTACCGCTACGACGCGAAGACTTACGCGCGCGAGCGACTGTACGAGAACAAGGAAGGCTACGAGATCGGTCCGCTGTCGCACGACGAGAAATGGCTCGCGCTCGGCAAGCCGCGCACGACCAACGACAGCGATCTCTACCTGCTCGAGCGCGCGAACGGCACGTTGCATCATCTGTCGAAGCACGAAGGCAATGCCCAGTTCGCCGCCCAGGATTTCTCGCCGGACGGCACGAGCCTGCTCTACCTCAGCAACGAAGGCAGCGAGTTCGATCGCCTGCGTCGTTACGTGATCGCCTCCGGCACGCATGAGGACGTGCAGAAGGAAGACTGGGACATCGTCTATTCCTACTTCTCGCACGACGGCAAGTACCGCGTCGTCGCGATCAACGCCGACGGCAGCACGCGCCTGGAAGTGCGTGACGCAGCGAGCGGCGACAAGGTCGCGCTGCCGACCCTGCCGGCCGGCGAGATCCGCGGCGTCGTCATCGCGCGCTCCGAGTCGCGTGCGGCGCTGTTCCTCAATGGCGATCGCCAGCCCAGCGACCTCTACCTCGTCGAGTTCGGTCAGCCCGAGGCACGTCGCCTGACCACCAACCTCAGCGCGAAGATCGCGCCGACCGACCTCGTCGACTCGAGCGTCGTGCGCTTCAAGAGCTTCGACGGCCTCGAGATCCCGAACATCCTGTGGAAGACGCATCAGGCCAGTGCGACGAACAAGCGCCCGGCGATCGTGTGGGTGCACGGCGGTCCGGGCGGCCAGACCACGCGGGCCTACAACCCGGTCATGCAATACCTCGCCAACAACGGCTACGTCGTGCTCGGCATCAACAACCGCGGCAGCTCGGGCTACGGCAAGACATTCTTCGCCGCCGACGACGGCAAGCACGGCCGCGAACCGCTGTGGGACTGTGTCGAGGCGAAGAAGTACCTGCAGTCGCTCGACTACGTCGACGCCGACCGCATCGGCATCGCCGGTGGCAGCTACGGCGGCTACATGACGCTCGCCGCGCTGGCGTTCCAGCCGGACGTGTTCAAGGTCGGCGTCGATGTGTTCGGCGTCAGCAACTGGGTGCGCACGCTCGAGAGCATTCCGCCGTACTGGGAGAGCATGCGCGAGGCGCTCTACCAGGAGATCGGCAATCCGGAGACGCAGAAGGACTTCCTGATCGAGATCTCGCCGCTGTTCCACGCCGACAAGATCAAGCGTCCGCTGCTGGTGCTGCAGGGCAAGAACGATCCGCGCGTGATCCTGCCGGAGTCCGACGAGATCGTCGAAGCGGTGAAGAAGAACGGCGTGCCGGTCGAGTACGTCGTGTTCGACGACGAGGGCCACGGTTTCACCAAGAAGAAGAACCAGATCGCCGGCTACGGCGCGATGCTGGCCTTCCTCGACAAGCACTTGCGCGACGCCCCCGTCACGCCGTGATGCACGCGCCCGCGCCGGCGAGTCTGGCGCGGGCGTGAATGGTCGTGGCACGCAGGTGCCATGGCCTCCCCGCGTTCATGCGCGCCGCGGCACGCTGCGCGCATGCCCACGACGCCGCGTTCGCCCGTTCCCGTGCCGCCGCCGCCCGAAGAGGCGAAGCTCGCGCGGCGCGCCGGCCTCGTCTATGTGCTCGACACCGCGCTGGGCATCCGGCGACGCCGCGCCGGCAGTGGCTTCACCTACCTGGGCATCGACGGTCGGCGCATCACCGATGCCGACGAACTCGCGCGTATCCGATCGCTCGCGGTGCCACCCGCCTATACGCAGGTGTGGATCTGTCCCGATGCGCGCGGCCACCTGCAGGCGACCGGGCGCGACGCGCGCGAGCGCAAGCAATACCGCTACCACGCGCGCTGGCGCCTGCGCCGCGACGCCGACAAGTTCGCGCGGCTGGTTGCGTTCGGCGAGGCCTTGCCGCGCCTGCGCAGGCGGTTGCGCCGTGATCTCGCGCTGCCGGGCCTGCCGCGCGACAAGGTACTCGCGGTCGTCGTCGCGCTGCTCGCCGGCACGCTCGTGCGCGTCGGCAACGAGCAGTACGCACGCGACAACCGCTCGTTCGGCCTGACCACGCTGCGCGCGCGCCACGTCGACTTCGTGCGCGGCGGTCGCGTGTCGCTGAGCTTCAAGGGCAAGAGCGGACTCGAGCACGCGGTCACGGTCGACGACGCACGGCTGGCGCGCATCGTGCGCCGTTGCCAGCAGCTTCCCGGCCAGCAGCTGTTCCAGTACCTGGACGACGATGGCGGTCGCCAGGGCATCGACTCGGGCATGGTCAACGCCTACCTGCACGAGGCGATGGGCGAGGGCTTCACGGCCAAGGACTTCCGCACCTGGGGCGGCACGCTGCACGCGGTCGCGCGCCTGGCCGGCGAGCCGGTGCCGGAGAGCGAGCGCGCGGTCACGCGTGTCGTCAACGAGGTCGTGCGCGATGTCGCGGCATCGCTGCGCAACACGCCGGCCGTGTGCCGCGCGTCCTACATCGATCCGCGCGTCTTCGAGGCCTGGCGGGACGGCCGCCTGCATCGGTATGCCGGTGCCGGGGCGCGTGGCGCGCGCCAGCTCGAGGCGCTCGCGCTGCGTGTGTTGCGCCCGCGCGGTGTGGCGAAAGGGTCGTCGAAGCGCGGTTGACGCGGTAGGGAGCGGCCTCAGCCGCAGTGCGCGCGTACGACCTTGTCGTCGGCGTCGAGATCGAGGTTGAGGCGGTCGGGACTGAAGTCCTTGGTGACGGCCTGGCCCGGACGGATCACGCGCACGAGGTGTGCGCCGCTGTCACGCTGCGCCTTGTCCGTCAGCGCCTCGCCGACGCGTTCGCCCGTGGTCCACGCCACGCGTGCGGCGTCGCACGAGGCCGAGGCGGCGTGATGCGGCGGTGCCGACTGCGCGGTGCCCGACGTGCGCGCCGAGTCGGCGCAGGCGGCGACCACGCCGAGCGCGCCGATCAGGAAGGCGAGGGAAGGGAAGCGCGTCGTGCGGCGCATGGGGCGATCCGGCAGGGCAGTGCGGGGGATGTTCGCGTACGGGCGCTGAACGCCAAGCGAGCCGGAGCGTCCTGTCAGGGAGCCTCGAAGGCCGAAGGGATGACGATCCCCGCGCTCGCGAACGCACGGATGCGCTCGCGGTCCACTGCATCGAAGGCACGGTACGGGAGCGGCACGGCGCCTTCCGCGAGCTCGATCAGGAAGCCGGGCTCATAGGCGTGCAAGGCCTTCACGCGTGCCCACGGCACCGATGCCGTACCGAGCCGTGATCCGCGTGTCAGGCCACGCGCGTCGATGACGAACGTGCAACGACCCAGGCGCGACGACTTGATCGCGAACGCGAACGTCGCGACGACGACCATGAGCACACGCGCCTGCACGCGTTTCCAGCGCCCCGCGCCGCGCAGCTCCGGATCGACGTCGAACGCATGCTCGACCACGAAGGCGAGGTACTCGCGCAGGCGGTAGCGCACCGTGAACGCGACCGCATGCGGGTCCGTCACGAAGGGCTGCCCTCGCCGGCACGGACGATCCTGCCGGGCCGGCTCTCAGGTGACGACGCGACGTGCCGGGGCACGCCGCGTCGGCGGATGTCGGTCACTTCTTCGCGGGACGCGCGAAGTCGGCGCCGGGCTTCCACTGCGGGAACGTGGCCTCGTCGGCAAGCTTGCGGCCCACCGCGTAGAGTGCCTCGAGGTCCTGCACGGTGCCGCGGTAGTCCCAGTTCGGATCGTAGTTGTCGCCGGGCTTGTGGTAGCGGTTGCGCGTGTAGTCCTCGGCCGCGGCACGACCGGCCGCCTCGCCGCCCTCGACGAGGTCGAGGCCGCCCGACGCGTACAGCGCGGGGATGCCGGCGCGCGCGAAGTTGACGTGATCGGAGCGGAAGAAGAAGCCCTTCTCGGGTTCCTCGTCGCCGCCGACGACGCGGCCCTGCGCCTTCGCGACCTCCTCGATGTAGCCGTCGAGCTCGGACTGGCCCAGGCCGATCACGGTGACGTTCTTCGTCGGGCCGTCGACCGGCAGCGCGTCGAGGTTGATGTTGGCGGCGATCTTGTCGAGCGCGAACGGCGAGTGGGCGACGAAGTACTGCGCGCCGAGCAGGCCCGATTCCTCGAGCGTCACGGCCGTGAACACGACCGAGCGCTTCGGCGCCGGATCCTGCTTGGCGAACGCCTCGGCGATTTCGATGATGCCGGCGACGCCGGTCGCGTTGTCGATCGCACCGTTGTAGATCTGGTCGCCCTGCAGGGATTCGTCCTTGCCGAGGTGGTCCCAGTGCGCGGTGTAGACGATCGCCTCGTCGGGACGTTCGCTGCCCGGGATCATCGCGACGACGTTCTCGGAGCTGCTCGTGTCGACACGGCTCTTGAAGCTCACCGAGAGCTTCGCGTCGAGCGCGATCGGCTTGAAGCCGCGCACGTCGGCGCTCTTCTTGAGTGCGGCGAAATCGAGGCCCGAGCTCGCGAACAGGCGCGTGGCCGCGGCTTCGGTGAACCAGCCAGCAGTCTTGAGTTTAGGCGCGGGATCCTCGCTCGGCGGCAGCGACTGGCGCGGCCCGTTCCAGCCGCTCTGCACGACGCCGAACGGGTAACCGGCGCCGGCATCCTCGTGCACGATGAATGCGGCGGCGGCACCCTGGCGTGCGGCTTCCTCGTACTTGTAGGTCCAGCGGCCGTAGTAAGTCAGTGCCTTGCCCTTGAACAGTTCCGCATCCTGGTTCCCCCAGCCCGGATCGTTGACGAGCACGATGACCGTCTTGCCCTTGACGTCGAGGCCGGCGTAGTCGTTCCAGTCGGGAGCGTTGACGCCGTAGCCGACGAAGACGATGTCGGACGCCTTGAGCTCGACGTCGGTGCTGCCGTCGAGCGTGCCGACGACGGCGTCGCCGGTCAGCGAGAAGCTCTCGTTGCCCTTGCCGCCGGCGACCTCGATGGCGACCTTGTCGGCGTCCAGCAGCGTGGTCGTCTGCATCGGCACGGTCTGGAACCAGCTGCCCTTGTTGCCGGGCTTGAGGCCGGCACGCTCGAACTGGTCCTTGATGTAGGCGGTGGTCGCACGCTCGCCGAGCGTGCCGGGCTTGCGGCCTTCGAACTCGTCCGAAGACAGCGTCTTGACGCGCGCGGCGAAGTCCTCGGCCTTGATCTCGGTCGAGAAGCGGCCTTCGGAGGTCGGCACGACCGGAGCGGGCTTGGCCGCGACGGGTGCGGGAGGTGGCGTCGCCGGAGCGGCAGGCGCTTCGGCCTCCTGCTTGCCGCAGGCGGCGAGGGCGAGCGCGATCGCGCTGACGAGGGCGAGTCGAACCATGGACGGTCTCCGGGCGAGGGGAACCCCGATTCTAGTCCGCGCCGCGCGATCGCGCGCAAGGCCGCAAGTCACGATGCGGCACATGAAAATGCCCGCCCGGCGTCGCCGCCGGACGGGCATCCCCCTGCGGCACCGCGCGTCAGCGCTGTGCCAGACCGGAACTCACGATCACCTCGACGCGACGGTTCTGCTGGCGACCGGCTTCGTTGCCGTTGCTCGCGACCGGATAGTCGGGGCCGAGGCCGCGCGTGCGCAGGCGTGCATCGGGAATGCCCTGGCTCACGAGGTAATTGCGCACCGTGTTGGCGCGGCGCGCCGACAGGTCGATGTTGTAGGCGTGGTTGCCCGTCGAATCGGTGTGGCCCTCGATGCTCACGCTGGCCTGCGGATCCTCGCGCAGCGCGGCGGCGAGCTGGTCGAGCGAGCGCGCGGCACCGGGCTTGAGCTCGGAACGGTTGACCTCGAACAGCACGTCGCCGAGCGTGACGACGAGACCGCGTTCGGTCTGCTTGGTCTCGAGCTCGGTGAGCTTGCTGCGCATGGTCTCGAGCTCGCTGCGCGCAGCGAGAGCATCCGCACGTGCGAGTTCGGCGGCGCGGCGCTCGGATTCGGCCGTCGCGAGCGCCGAGTTCGCGGCGAGGCGTGCATCGGCCGCTTCGCGGGCGCGCACGTCGACGAGCAGGCGGTCACGTTCGATGCCGAGTTCCTTGCCGCGCGTTTCGGCGTAGCGCGCGAGGCCGTTCGCCTCGGCCGTCTGCACGAGACGGTCGGCGATGTAGATGCCGTGACGGAACATCGGCTCCTTGAGCTGGCGGTGCTCGGCGGCGAGTAGCGACACCGCGGCGTCGGCGCGACCGATCTCCTCGACGGCGTTCGGCGCGATCGCGGGATCCGAACGCAGGCGCGTGACCTCGTCCTGCAGGCGGACGATCTCGGGCGGCGGGCCCTTCGGCGTCGAGGCACACGCGGCGAGCAGGGCGACGGCGAGCAGCGGGGTAGCGCGGCGGATGACGGTGTTCATGCTCAGACTCCCGGGCGGGCGAGTTCGCGGCGCAGCGTCTGCACGCTCGCGTCGATCTCGGCAGTGGCGGATTCGGCGCGTGCCTGGCGGGCACGCGAGGCGGCGAGGTCGGCGTCGGCCTTGGCCTTTTCCGCATTCATCGCACTGTCGGTCCAGTTGCGGCGCTCGAGCGCGCCGCGTGCGGCGACGAGGTTGTCGCGTGCCGACGCGTAGTCGGGAGCGGCCGCGGCACCGGCATCGGCGCGTTCGGCCGCCTGCACGGCCGTCTCGGCCTGGGCGAGGGCGATCTCGGCGTCCTTGCGGTCGGCGGCGAACGCCGAGGCGCTGCAGGTCGCGACGAGCAACAGCAACAGGTAACGAGTCATGGGGTTTCTCCTACAGGTACGCGGCGGGCCGCGAGGCGTGGAACGTCGGTGGTGTGTCGGCACCACGATTCCACCGCTGCAGTGAACCTGAACCGAATTCAGGGGAGGTTCGGCGAGGTGAACCTTGCGTTCACGTCGCAGCGCCGGCGCACTGCACGAAGCAGGCGCCGGCGCGAGGCATCGCCCGCGTTACGGCGAGGTGCCGCTGAAGCGCTTCGCGGTGGCGCCCTTGATCTCGCCGACGCGCGCGGTCTCGCTCACGAACAGCTCGACCTCGCGGCGGAACTCGAGCGTGCCTTCGACGACCGCATTCGGGCCGATCACGACGCGCGGTAGCTTGGGCTTGCCGAACGACCAGCCGCTCGGCTTCTCGACGAGGATGCCGCGCTCGACGCGCGATCCCTCGCCGATCTCGATGTCGCCGTTGACGGTCTCGATGCCGCCACCGACACGTGCCGATTCGAGACGGATGAGGCCATTGACGGTCGAGGCCTTGCCGGAAAGGTCGCTGCCTTCGCGCAGCGTCAGCGCACCGTTGACGGTCTCGGCGTCGCCGGCGACCTGCACGCGCGCGCCGATCGCGATCCTCCCGTTGACGGTCTCGACGGCTTCCAGCGTCACGCCGGATTCGATGTCGATCGCGCCGTTGACGGTCGAGACCTTGGCGACGCGCGCGTTCTCGCCGATGCGGATCGCGCCGTTGACGGTGTCGACATCGCCGGCTTCCTGACCGGCTTCGACGCGGATCGCGCCGTTGACCTTGCTGATGTCGTCGGCGGCATGGGCCGAAGCGGCGGTGAAGGCGAGCGCGAGGGCGAGGCAGAGGGGGCGCAGCATGGTCGATCTCCTTGGGGGTCGTGCGGCATGGGATGCGGTCGGAGGCGAAACCGTTTAAGCGCCCGCCATCGCTTCCGCTACCATGCCGCGTCGTTTCCCGCCGAGACCTGCCCGCCGATGTCCCGACCCAAGCCCGTCCTGCTGCTCATCCTCGATGGCTGGGGCCATCGCGAGGCGCACGAGCACAATGCGATCGCCAAGGCCGAGTGTCCGAACTGGCGCCGCCTGCTCGACGAATGCCCGCACACGCTGGTCGAGACGCACGGTCTCGCCGTGGGCCTTCCGGACGGGCAGATGGGCAACTCCGAAGTCGGCCACATGAACATCGGCTCGGGCCGCATCGTCTACCAGGACCTCACGCGCATCGACGCGGCGATCGCCGACGGCAGCTTCGCCTCGAATGCGGCGCTCGTCTCGGCCTGCGATGCCGCGGTGACCCGCGGCGGCACGCTGCACCTGTTTGGCCTGCTCTCGCCGGGCGGCGTGCACAGTCACGAGGCACACGTACACGCGATGATCGCGCTCGCCGCCGCGCGTGGCGTGCCGCGCATCGCCGTGCACGCGTTCCTCGACGGCCGCGACACGCCGCCGCGCAGCGCGGGCGCATCGATCGACGCGCTCGAGGCCGTGTGCGCGACCACGCCGGGTGCGTTCGTCGCGAGCGTCAGCGGCCGCTACTACGCGATGGACCGCGACCAGCGCTGGGACCGCGTGCAGAAGGCCTATGACGCGATCGCCGAGGCGCGTGCCGACCACGTCGCGACGACTGCGCGTGCCGCGCTCGACGCGGCCTACGTGCGCGGCGAGAACGACGAGTTCGTGCTGCCGACCGTGATCGGCGACGGCGCGCGCATCGCCGACGGCGATGCCGTGGTGTTCATGAACTTCCGCGCCGATCGCGCGCGCCAGCTCACGCGCGTGTTCGTCGACGCCGCGTTCGACGGCTTCGCGCGGTCGCGCCCGATCGCGCTCTCGGCGTTCGTGTCGCTGACCGAATACGCCGCCGACCTGCCGGTCAGCGCGATCGCGTGGGGCGCGCAGTCGATGGCCAACACGCTCGGCGAGTACCTCGCTTCGCTCGGCCTGAGCCAGCTGCGCATCGCCGAGACCGAGAAGTACGCCCACGTGACGTTCTTCTTTTCGGGCGGACGTGAGGCACCGTTCGACCGCGAGGAGCGCATCCTCGTGCCGAGCCCGAAGGTCGCGACCTACGACCTGCAGCCCGAGATGAGCCTGCCCGAACTCACCGACCGCCTCGTCGATGCGATCCGCGGCGGGCGCTTCGATTTCATCGCCTGCAACGTCGCCAATGCCGACATGGTCGGCCACAGCGGCATCGAGGCCGCCGCGATCAAGGCGGTCGAGGCGATCGACATCGCGCTCGGGCGCATCGTCGCGGCGATCCGCGAGAGCGGCGGCGAGATGCTGATCAGTGCCGACCACGGCAACCTCGAACAGATGCTCGACGGCGACGGTGTCGCGCACACGCAGCACACGGTCGGCCCCGTGCCGCTGGTCTACGTCGGTCGTCCCGCGAAACTGCAGCCCGGCGCGTTGCGTGATCTCGCACCGAGCGCGCTCGCGCTCATGGGGCTACCGCAGCCGGTCGAGATGACGGGCCGCAACCTGGTCGAGTTCCTCGCCTGATGCGCGTGCTCGTCGCCTGCGCGCTGTCGCTGCTCGTCGCGACCGCGCAGGCGCAGCCCGAGGATGCCGCGAAGCGCGCCGCCGAGGAGCAGGTCGCGCGCGGCAAGCTCGAGACGCTGCGCGCGCAGATCCGCGAGCTCACGGAGCAGCAGCGCGGCACCACCGGCGAGCGCGACGAGGCCACGCGCGCGCTGCGCACGCACGAGACCGCGATCGCCGCCGCCATCGGCGAGCTGCGCGCACTCGATGCGCGCCTGGGCGGCCAGCAGGAAGAACTCGCCGTGCTCGAGGCGCAACGCTCGACGCTGACCAAGGCGCTCGGCACGCAGCGCGAGGCCCTCGCGGCGCTGCTGCGCTCGGCCTACGCGCTCGGCCACGACGAGGAACTCAAGCTGCTGCTGCAGCAGGAGGACGTCGGCCGCATCGCGCGCGTCATGGCCTACCACCGCTATTTCCAGCGTGCGCGCGTCGAGCGCATCGACGGCCTGCTCGCCGACCTGCGCGCGCTCGCCGACGTGCAGACCGCGATCGAGGCCAAGAACGCCGACCTCAACGCGACGCGCGCCGAGCAGCAGGCGCGGGTCGCCGATCTCGAGCGCGAGCGCGGCGAGCGTGCCACGCTGCTCGCCGACCTCGAGACGCGCGTCAAGGACCAGCAGGCGCGCCTGGCCACACTCGGCAAGGACGAGAAGGGCCTGCTCGACCTCATCGAGCGCCTGCGCGACGTGTTCGCCGACATCCCGCGCCAGCTCGACGGCTCGGCACCGTTCGCGAGCCGACGTGGTGCGATGGGCTGGCCGGCCGCCGGCAGGCTCGTCGCGGGCTTCGGCGGACGCGATGCGTCGGGCCGGCGCCTGTCGGGCCTGCTCATCGGTGCCGAAGCCGGCAGCGACGTGCGCGCGGTCGGCCACGGCCGTGTCGCCTACGCGGACTGGCTCAAGGGCTACGGCCTGCTGCTCATCGTCGACCACGGCGACGGTTACATGAGCCTGTACGGCTACAACCAGGCCCTGCTCAAGGACGTCGGCGACTGGGTCGCCCCCGACGAGTCGATCGCCCAGGCCGGCGCGACCGGCGGCCAGTCGACGCCTGCGCTGTACTTCGAGCTGCGTCGCCAGGGCCAGCCGATCGACCCGAAACCGTGGCTGCGCGCACGCTGATCGCGAACCGATCGTGCGCATGACGGTCTGACGCGGTTCGGCACGCGCCTTCCGGGGCCGTTCCGCCAACCGCGCTATGATCGGCGCGACCTTGTCGAGGTATCCGTGATGTCCCGTTTTCCGCGTCGCTGCCTGCTCGCCCTTGTCGCCACGTTCGCCGGAGCCTTGCACGCGGCGGATCCGCCTGCAGCGCTTCAGGTCGAGGCCGAAGAGGCCGAGCCGGCCGCGGGCGAGGCGCCCGCGCCGACGCCCGCCGGCATGCCGTCCACGGGCCAGATCAGCCTCGAGGACGTGCGCACGTTCACGGCGGTCATGAGCCTGGTCAAGCAGGCCTACGTCGAGGACGTCGACGACAAGGCGCTCATGCAGGCGGCGATCCGCGGCATGCTGGTCGGACTCGATCCGCACAGCGAATATCTCGAGTCGAGCGCACTCGACCAGCTCAGCGAGGACACCAGCGGCAGCTACCAGGGCCTCGGCATCGAGGTGACCACCCTCGACGGCACGCTGCGCGTGGTCTCGCCGATCGACGACACGCCGGCCGCGCGCGCCGGCATCAAGCCCGGCGACACGATCCTGCGCATCGACAACACCGTCGTGCAGGGCGAGAACGTCAACGAGGCGGTCGACCTTCTGCGCGGCAAGCCCGGCAGCGAGGTGACGCTGTCGATCCTGCGCGAAGGCGTCAGTGGTCCGCAGGAGTTCAAGCTCAAGCGCGAGACGATCCGCGTCGTCAGCGTGCGCGGCCGCCTGCTCGATCCCGGTTACGCCTACCTGCGCATCAGCCAGTTCCAGCAGGAGACCGGCAGCGAACTGCGCCGGCGCATCGACCGCCTGCAGAAGGAGAACGGCAAGCCGCTCGCGGGCGCCGTCATCGACCTGCGCAGCAACCCGGGTGGACTGCTCACGGCAGCCGTGGAGGTCAGCGACACGCTGCTCGACAGCGGCACGATCGTGACCACGCGCGGACGCGTCAAGGAAGCCGAAATGGCGTTCCGAGCGACGCCGGGCGATGCCCTCAACGGCGCGCCGATCGTCGTGCTGATCGATCAGGGCTCGGCCTCGGCCGCGGAGATCGTCGCCGGCGCGCTCAAGGACAACCATCGCGCGCTGCTCATGGGGCGCCGCAGCTTCGGCAAGGGCTCGGTGCAGACCGTGCTGTCGCTCGACGAGCAGCATGCGATCAAGCTCACGACCGCGCGCTACTACACGCCGAGCGGCGTCTCGATCCAGGCCGCCGGCATCGCGCCCGATATCGAGCTCGCCGACCTGCAGCTCACCGAAAGCGACCGCGATCCGTACCCGATCGCGAGCGAGCGCGACCTGCGCAACCACCTGCGTGGCGACAACGAGACCCCCGGCGCGACGCCGCCGGTGACGACACCGCTGGTGCGCAGCGAAGCGCCGCGCGACTACGCACTCAGCGAGGCGCTCAACGCCCTCAAGGCGATGGCGCTGCAGCGGCGTCCGCCTCCGCCCGCGAACGCCGGCAAGGGCTGATCGTCTCCGCATCATCCGTTCGACGCGATGCCCCGCGGCTCGTGTCGGCGCCAGGCTGCCGTCGTCGGCGATGTCGAAGCGAGTGATGCCGCGCGTCCTGACCGCCTGACGACAGCAGGTCTGCGCCCGGGCGGGCGGCTGCTTCGCGTGCCTGCGCTATGCTCGGGAATGCCCGCCCCGGAAGGACGCCAGCCTTGAAGTCTCCGCTGCCGACGCGCTACTGGTTCTTCGCCGCGGTCGTGATCGCGTTCGTCGCCTCGCTCGTGCTGTGGAACGACGGCTGGGCGTGGCGCGTGCTCGCGCTCGCGAGCGGTTTCCTCACGGTGGTCGGCGTCACCGACATCGCGCAGACGCGCCGCACGCTGCCGCGCAACTTCCCGATCCTCGCCCACGTACGGTATTTCTTCGAGACGATCCGGCCGATGATGCGCCAGTACGTCGTCGAGGCCGACGACGACGAGGTGCCGTTCTCGCACGACCAGCGCGCGATCGTGTACCAGCGCGCCAAGCTCGCGCTCGAGACGCGTCCGTTCGGCACCGAGCGCAACGTCTACGCGGCCAACTACGAGTGGATCAACCACTCGATGATGCCGACCGAGATCGAGCACCACGATTTCCGCGTGCCGGTCGGCGGACCCGACTGCACGCAGCCGTACTCGGCGAGCGTGTTCAACATCTCGGCGATGAGCTTCGGCTCGCTGTCGCCGAACGCGATCCGTGCACTCAACGAAGGCGCGCGCCGCGGTGGCTTCTACCACGACACCGGCGAAGGTTCGCTGTCGCCGTACCACCGCGAGATGGGCGGCGACGTCGTCTGGGAACTCGGCTCGGGCTACTTCGGTGCCTGCGAACGCGCCGGCGTGTTCAGCGAGGAGCGCTTCGTCGAACGCGCCGTGCTGCCGCAGGTGCGCATGATCGAGCTCAAGCTCTCGCAAGGCGCCAAGCCCGGCCATGGCGGCATGCTGCCCGGGGCGAAGGTGACGCGCGAGATCGCGCTCACGCGCGGCGTGCCCGAGGGCGAGGACTGCATCTCGCCCGCGCGCCATTCGGCGTTCGACACGCCCGAAGGCCTGCTGCGCTTCATCGCGCGCCTGCGCACGCTGTCGGGCGGCAAGCCGACCGGCTTCAAGCTCGCGATCGGCCATCCCTGGGAATGGTTCGGCATCGCCAAGGCGATGCTCACGACCGGCATCCGTCCCGACTTCATCGTCGTCGACGGCGGCGAAGGCGGCACCGGCGCGGCGCCGATGGAGTTCGCCGACCACGTCGGCGCGCCGCTGCGCGAGGCGCTGCTGCTCGTGCACAACACGCTGGTCGGGCTCGGCCTGCGCGACGAGGTGCGCATCGGCGCGGCCGGCAAGATCATCACGGGCTTCGACGTCGCGCGCACGCTCGCGCTGGGTGCCGACTGGTGCAACGCCGCGCGCGGCTTCATGTTCGCGCTCGGCTGCATCCAGTCGCAGACCTGCCACACCGACCATTGCCCGACCGGCGTCGCGACGCAGGATGCGAAGCGCTGGCGCGCGCTCGACGTGCCCGACAAGGCCGAACGCGTGAAGAACTTCCAGCAGAACACCTTGCGCGCGCTGCGCGAGCTCGTCGCCGCAGCCGGCCTGCGTCATCCCGGCGAGCTCGGCCCCGAGCACATCATCCGGCGCGTGTCGGGCAACGAGGTGCGCTCGCTCGCCGTGCTCTATCCGTTCGTGCGCCCCGGCGAACTGCTCGACGGCGTGCCCGAGCACGCCGTGTTCCAGCGCTTCTGGCCCGAAGCGCGCGCCGACGCGTTCACGCCGCCGGCGGGCGTCGCCGAGATGCGCTGGAGCAAGCTGGTCTGAGCCCGCGCTACTGGATCAGGTCGGCCTGCTTCGTCGAGGTGTACCAGAGCAGGCCGAAGTGGCCCCAGGTGTAGGTGGTGCTCGTGTCCTCGCCCGCGATCGACGAGGCGTGCACGCCGGCGACCGTGCATACGCCGGTCGCGCAGACGATCTCGTCGTAATACGACTTGATCGAGTGCACGCGCGTTCCGAAGCGCTTGCCCGCGATGCCGTTCAGGAACGGGCTGTTGACCGACAGGCCCCAGGCGCCGCAGGTGCTGGTCCAGACGTTGTACGGATACGTGCCGCAGCTGCGCAGGCCGCGGAACGCGCCGGCGATGCCGACGAAACTGTCGACGTAGGCCTTCATGCCGAGGCGGTCGATCACGCGCGCGGCCAGTGTCGCGCCCATCGAATGGCCGATCACGTCGATGCGGCCCGTGCACGACGAGGCGATCGCGTCGATCAGCGCGTTCTCGACCGGCGTCTCCTCGCTGCCGAGGTGGTCGTTGCAGGCCGCGCACGAGGTGCCCCAAGACGGGCGGATGATCTGCGCGGACGTGTAGCCGCGCGCGATCAGCGTGTTGGTCGTGTTGACGAAATCCGAGGGGCTGCCCGTGTTGCCGTGCACGAGCACGACGTTGTCGACGCAGGCGGCGTGGGCGAGGCCCGCGCCGGCGAGGCAGAGCGCGGCGAGCGCGCGCGAGACGGTACGCATGAAGCTTCCTCCCGAGGTGCCCCGAAGGGCTGGCCCGGGCCAGCGTAGTCGCCGCGTCGCGCGGCCGCCGTCGTACCTTGGTACGACGGCGGAGCGTGACTCAGTGCACGGCGAGCTCGTCGTGGTCGTGGTGGTCGTCGCCGCCACGCAGCGCGAGTGCGGCGCGGTAGTCGCGCAGGTCGGCGTCGTCGATGACAGCGGCCGATGCGCGCGGCGTGGCGCCCGCGACGATGCGCGAGCCGAGCCCGGCATAGAGGAAGCGTTCGCCGAAGGCCTTGCGGAACGCCGCGAACGCGGGCTCGCCCGTGCAATGGCCCGGCGCGAGGTATTTCACCTTGAAACGCTGGTCGAGCGCGGTCGCGAGCGCGCCGATCGCGGCGTCGTCGGCGACGACGAGGTGGAAGCCGCCCGCGATGAGCTGGATGCGCGGGTCGATCGTGGTCGCGGCCTCGACGATGCGGTCCAGGCCCGGATGCGAGCAGCCGACGACGAGCACGGTGCCGTTCGTCGTCTCGAGCGCGAGCGAGAGCTCGCGCAGCTCGAGTGTGCCGGTCTTGTCGGACACGAGCGCGATCAGGTGCACGCCCGGCGCGACCTCGATCGTCTTGTCGACGAGCGCGATGTTGGCCTTCGGCCACGCCGAGCCGAAGCGCAGGGTCTCGGGCGGAGCGCCGTCGAAGTAGCGCTGCTCGGCCGGCAGCGAGGCATCGCGGCGGTAGAACGTGGCGGGCAGGTCGCCGCCGTAGACGCCGAAGCCTTCCTTCGGCGCGTAGATCTTCACCTTCGGATTGACCGCGAGCAGATGGTCCATGCCACCCATGTGGTCGCCGTGGCGATGCGACATGACGACGAAATCGAGTTTCGCGAGGTCGACCTTCCTGGCCTCGACGTTGCGGCGGAACACCTCGGGATCGTTGCCGGTGTCGAACAGGATGCGCGTGTCGCCGTATTCGACGAGCGCGGCGTAGCCCCAGTCCTTGTGCGTGCCCGCGTCCTTGCCGAACGCGTCGTAGAGCACGGTCACGATGGCCTCGTCGGGCTTGGTGGCCGGCGCGGCGTGGACGGTCGTGGCAAGGCCGGCGAGCGCGCAGGCGGCGGCGAACAGCGGGGCGAGGCGGGACATCGGCGGGCTCCGGGCAGGCGAGCCCCCGATCATGCGTCGCGGTGGCGGGGCCGGCCCATGCCTGCGCGCCATATCGATATGTGCACGGCGGCGCGTGCTCAGCGCGTGCCTTCGCGGCGGTCGATGCGATGCAGGACGGGCGAGGCCGGTGACGAGCGCAACGGGCGGCGCGGGATCCACGCGCGTCCGTTCGGATCGAACAGCGATTCGACGCGACCGTGGCGGTCGAGGCGCGCGATGCGTTCGCGCGGCAGGCCGCCGAACGAGGCGAAGCCGCCCGCGACGATGACCTGGCCTTCGCGCTGCACGGTGATGCGGTCGATCCACGCATCGGCACCGACGGCGAAGCGTGCATCGACGCGTCCTTCGGCGCTCACGCAGGCGAGGTTGTGGCGTGCGTGGCCATCCACATGCGTGAACGCGCCACCGACGAGGGTCGAGCCGTCGGGCAGTGTCGCCAGCGCGAGCACGGTCCCCTCCACGCGCGGATCGAAGGCGCTGTCGACCGTGCCGTCGGCGTGCAGGCGCGCGAGACCTGCCCGCGGCGTGTCGCCGACGTGCGTGAACAGGCCGCCGAGCAGCACGCCGCCTACTGCGTCGAGCGCGATCGCGCAGACCGCGCCATCGACGGCTGCAGGCTGGTGGCGGTGCGGACGGTCGTCGGCGCCGAGCCGCACGAGCCATGCCTGCGCGACGCCGGCCCAGGCGCCGAAGCGACCGCCGAGCAGATGCCCGCCATCGGGCATCGCCACGCAGGCGTACACGGCGTCACGAACGCGCGCGTCGAGGCGGGCGTGCAGGCGCGCGGGCAGGATGCAGGGGCGGGGTGGGACGACAGTCATGCAGCGGTTCCGGGGCCTCGCCGGAATGGCGGGGGTGTGCGGAGGCGTACGGAAAACCGGCCGGATGGGTGACAATCGTCTTTTTCTGCGGCGCACCATCCCGTGTGTGCCGTGACGAGGGTTTCCGGATGACATCGTTTTTCCCGCGCCTCGCGCTCGCCGCCTGCGGCGTGGCCGGTCTTGCCGCGTGTGCCACGGCTCCACGCCCGGCGGCGAGCGTGGCCGCACCGCCGATCGACGTGCCGTCGATCGACCGCCCCGGCGGTGAGACCCCCGAGTGGTGGTACCGCGCCGGTGCCGCCACGGCCGCGGCGCAGCGCGGCGACGCGCCGCCGCGCGCGCGCAACGTGATCGTGTTCCTCGGCGACGGCATGGGCATCTCGACGATCGCCGCGGCGCGCGTGCTCGCGGGCCAGCGTGAAGGACGCTCGGGCGAGGAGACGCGCCTGTCGTTCGAGGATTTCCCCCATACGGCGCTGAGCCGTACCTACGAAGTCGATGCGCAGACCGCCGACTCGTCCGGCACGATGAGCGCGATCATGACCGGCGTGAAGACGCGCTTCGGCGTCATCTCGGTCAACCAGCGCACGCAGCGCCGCAACTGCGCGACGCTTGACGGCAACGAGGCGGTGACGGCGCTCGAACTCGCCAGCGTGGCCGGTCTCGCCACCGGTGTGGTGTCGACCGCGCGCCTGACCCACGCCACGCCCGCAGCAACCTACGGCCATTCGCCCGATCGCAACTGGGAGGCCGACGTCTCGCTGCCGGCGGCGGCCGTGGCCGAAGGCTGTGTCGACCTCGCGCGGCAGTTCGCCGGGTACGACGTCGGCCGCGGCATCGACGTGACATTCGCGGGCGGACGCGCGTGGTTCATGCCGGATACGACGCCTGATCCCGAGTATCCGACGCTGCGCGGCAAGCGCCGCGACGGTCGCGACCTCGTCGCCGAATGGTCCGCGGTGCCGGGCTCGACCTACGTCTGGAACCAGGCCCAGTTCGACGCCTTGCCGGTGCCGCGCCAGGGCCGCGTACTCGGCCTGTTCGAGCCCGACCACATGCGCTACGAGCATGACCGTGTCGCCGACGGTGCCGGCGAGCCCTCGCTGGCCGAGCTCACGCGCAAGGCGATCACGCTGCTGCGTGACGACCCGGAGGGCTATTTCCTCATGGTCGAAGGCGGCCGCATCGACCACGGCCACCACGGCAGCAACGCGTTCCGCGCGCTGTGGGAGACCGTCGCGCTGTCCGACGCGGTGCGCGCCGCCGCGGAGATGACCTCGATCGACGACACGCTGATCCTGGTCACCGCCGACCACAGCCACACGCTCACGATCGCGGGCTATCCGGTGCGCGGCAATCCGATCCTCGGCAAGGTGCGCGGGCTGTCCTTCGAGGGGGCGCCGAGCGACAAGCTCGCGCACGATGCGACGGGCCGCACCTACACGACGCTCGGCTATGCGAACGGCTCCGGCTACCTCGGTGCCTCGAACCTGCAGCCCGAAGGTCCCAAGCACTTCCCGCACGAGCCCAAGCGTTTCGCCGCACAAGGGCCCGACCGCCATCCGCTCGACGACGTCGACACCGCGCATCCGGACTACCAGCAGGAGTCGGGCGTGCCGCTGGCCAGCGAGACGCACGGCGGCGAGGATGTCGCGGTGTTCGCGCGCGGACCCGGTGCCGAGGCCGTGCGTGGTTCGCTCGAACAGAACGTGCTGTTCCACCTCGTCGTGCAGGCCCAACCGGAGTTGCGCCGCGTGCTGTGCGAACTCGGTACCTGCGACGCGCACGGACGGTCGGTCACGCCGCCCGCGCATGCTTTACTGCCGCGCAAGCCGGACTGACGAACGGCGCGATCCGGGGCCGCAGGAATCGATGGCGGCCGACGCCTCGCGAGACTATTCTTCACAATGTTCACGCGGCGGGCCCTGACCCGCCGTCGGCCCGGCGGAGGGTGGTCCGTCGGTCGGAAAGCGCGGGAAACTAGGGGAACATCATGTCGAGCCGATGGATCGTCCGCGCGCTGTGCGCGCTGCTCGTGGCCGGATCGCTGCCTGCGATCGCGCAGACCTACACCTATTCCGTCTACGTCGATACCGACGCGGACCCCGCCACCGGTTGCGTCGAAGCGCCCGCGGGCGGTGCCGAGTTGCGCCTCGATGTAGTCGTCGCCGGCGGCAACTCGCCGCAGGTGACCTCGATGACGCGCCATCGCTGCAGCGGTGGTGCGTTCGGTGCTGGTACCTCGCTCGGCGCAGGCTATCCGGTCGGTGTCGGCAACGGCATCGCCGGCACCGATACGGTCGAAATCGCCGATGCGCTCGGTGAGCTCCAGGTCGGCGCAGCCGCGCGCTTCACGGTCGGGGTCGTCGCACGCAGCGCAGCCGGCAGCGACGACATGCTCGCCGGCGCGGACGGCGGTCCGATCGTGGTCGGCCTGCCGGCGATCGCCATTCCGACGCTGGCCTGGCCGGCGGTGCTCCTGCTCGCGACCCTGATGGCCTTCGCCGGCGCGCGCCGCGCGCGGCGCCTCAAGGCGGCGTGGCGACTCGTCGGCCTCGTGCTGCTCGGCAGCAGCGGCGCGCTCGCGGCGAACTTCGTGGTCGACGGCCTCACCGGCGACTGGAGCGGCGTCGGACCGCTCGCGGTCGACGCGGCCGGCGACGCGACGAGCGGCGAGGCCGGCATCGACCTGCGCGCATTCTTCGCCGCGATCGAGAACGGCCGCGTGTTCATGCGCATCGACGTGACCAACACGCGCAACACGCCGCCGACCGCGACGCCGACGTCGGCGACCACGCTCGAAGACACCGCCGTCACACTGACCTTGTCGGGTGTCGATCCCGAGGGCGATGCGCTCGTGTTCGCGATCGCCACGCCGCCGGCGCAGGGCACGCTCGGGCCGGTCACGTCGACCTCGCCGTCGACCGCGACGGTCACCTACACGCCGAATGCCGACCGCAACGGCAGCGACAGCTTCACGTTCACGGCCGGCGACGGCCAGGGCACCTCGATCCCGGCCACGGCGGCCGTGGCGATCACGCCGGTCAACGACGCACCCGAATTCACGCCGCAGGATCCGCCCGCGGTCGACGAAGGTTCCGGCCCGCAGACCGCGACCGTCGCGACCGGCATCCGTCCCGGTCCGGTCACCGCGACCGACGAGTCAGGTCAGGTGCTCACGTTCGCGATCACCGCGAACGGCAACCCGACGCTGTTCGACGGCACGCCGACGATCAGCCCCGCCGGCGTGTTGAGCTGGGCACCCGCGGCCGGCGAGAACGGCACCGCGGCGCTCACCGTCGTGTTGCGCGACGATGGCGGCACCGCGAACGGTGGCGTCGACGAGAGCGCGCCGCAGACGATCACCGTCACCGTGAATGCGGTCGATGATCCGCCCGTGGTCACGGCCGGCGGCGCACTGGCCTGGACCGAGGGCGACGCGCCGGCGATCGTCGATGCCGGCGTGACCGTCACCGATCCCGACAGCACCGACCTCGTCGGCGCGACCGTGCAGATCACGACGAACCTGCAGTCGGGTGCCGACGTGCTGTCGTTCGTGAACACGGCGACGATCACCGCCGTCTACACGGCCGCGAGCGGCACGCTCGTGCTGAGCGGCACCGACACGGTCGCGAACTACCAGGCCGCGCTGCGCAACGTGCGCTTCGAGAACACCTCGCAGGATCCGTCGACTGCCGTGCGCACGGTCACCTGGATCGCACGCGATGCGGGGGGTGACAGCGCACCGGCCACGGGCACGATCACGATCACCGCGGTCAACGACGCACCCGTGCTGACCGCGGGCGGTACGCTGGCTTACGAGGAGGGCGACCCGGCCGCGCCGATCGATGCGACGGTCACGGTCTCGGATCCCGACAACACGACGCTCACCGGCGCGAGCGTGCAGCTCACGGCCAACTACGTGAACGGCGAGGACGCGCTCGCGTTCGCGAACACGGCCACGATCACCGCGACATTCACCGCGGGCACCGGCACGCTGGTGCTCAGCGGAAACGACACGCTCGCGAACTACCAGGCTGCACTGCGCGCGGTCACGTACGCGAACACGTCGGGCAATCCCTCGGCGCTGCCGCGCACGGTCACATGGACCGCGACCGACGGTGTGGCGACGAGTGTCCCCGTGACGAGCACGATCACGGTCGGCGCGGTCAACGATGCGCCGGTCATCGGCGCAGGTGGCACGCTGCTCTACACCGAAGGCGATGCCCCGTCGGCGCTCGATCCGCTGCTCACGGTCAGCGACGTCGACAGCGCGAACCTCGCCGGTGCGACGGTGCGGATATCGGCCAACCACGACGACAGCCAGGACTTCCTCGCGTTCGTGAACACGCCCACCATCACGGCCACGTACGCCGCGGCCACCGGCACGCTCACGCTGACCGGTACCGACACGGTCGCGAACTACCAGGTCGCGCTGCGCACGGTCACGTATGCGAACACGTCGCAGGATCCGTCGACGCTGCCGCGCACGATCACCTGGACCGCCAGCGACGATGCCGGCGCCACCAGCCCGCCCGCCGCGAGCACGGTCGCGATCACGGCCGTCAACGACGCACCGGTCGTCACGGCGCTCGGCAACGTCGACTACCTCGAAGGCAGCGCGCCCGTCGTGGCCGCGCCGTTCCTGACCGTCGGTGATGTCGACGATGCGAACCTCGAGGGTGCGACGGTGCAGATCACCGCCGGCCTCGTCGCCGCCGAGGACGTGCTCGCGTTCACGCCGGGCAACGGCATCACGGGCAGCTACACGGCCGCGACCGGCACGCTCGTGCTGACCGGCACGAGCAGCGTCGCCAACTACCAGGCCGCGCTGCGCAGCGTGACCTACGTCAACACGATCGCGCTGCCGACGACGGCACCGCGCACGCTCACCTGGACCGCGACCGACGGCGATCTCGCCAGCGCGCCGGCGACTACGACCGTGACCGTGCAGCGCCTCAACGAGGCGCCCGTCGTCACGGCCGGCGGCACGCTCGCCTACACCGAGGGCAGCGCTGCGGCGGTGATCGACGCCACCGTCACGGTGAGCGATCCCGACGATACCGACCTGGCCGGCGCAACCGTGCAGGTCGGCACCGGCTTCGCCAATGGCCAGGATGTCCTCGCCGCCACGCCGGCCGGCGGCATCGCTGCGAGCTTCAATCCGGTGACCGGCGTGCTGACGCTGACCGGCACGGCCAGCCTTGCGACCTACCAGACCGTCCTGCGTTCGGTCACCTACTCGAACACGTCCATGAACCCGTCGACCACGCCGCGTTCCATCGCGTGGACGGTCACCGACGGCGAGGCCACGAGCGCCACGGCGACGAGCACGAT
Source organism: Lysobacteraceae bacterium PS02065 (assembly GCA_029959555.1). Classification (GTDB taxonomy): domain Bacteria; phylum Pseudomonadota; class Gammaproteobacteria; order Xanthomonadales; family Rhodanobacteraceae; genus Dokdonella. Next base: position 34,015 of record JASCPI010000027.1, read on the forward strand.
CACGATCACGCCCGTCAACGATCCTCCCGCGCTCACCGCAGGCGGCACGCTGGCCTACGAAGAGGGCGATCCCGCGACGCCGGTCGACGTGACGGTCACGGTGGCCGATCCGGACAACGCGACGCTCGCCGGTGCGAGCGTGCAGATCACGGCCAACTACGTGAGCGGAGAGGATGTACTCGCGTTCGCGAACACCCCCACGATCACCGCGACGTTCGATGCCGGCAGCGGCACGCTGTCGCTCGCGGGCACCGATACGCTGGCCAACTACCAGGCGGCGTTGCGCGCGGTGACCTACGCGAACACGTCGGGTGATCCCTCGACGTCCGCGCGCACGATCACGTGGGTCGCCAACGACGGTGCGGCGACGAGTGTTCCCGTCACGAGCACGATCACCGTCGCCGCGGTCAACGACGCCCCGGTCGTCACGGCGGGTGGCACGCTCGCGTTCACCGAAGGCGATGCGGCGACGCCGGTCGATCCGTCGCTCACGGTCAGCGACGCCGACAGCACGAACCTTTCCGGCGCGACGGTGCAGCTCACCACGAACCGCGTCGAGGGCGAGGATGTGCTGGCCTTCGTGAACACCGCGACGATCACCGCGACGTTCGTCCCGGCCACGGGCACGCTGACCCTGGCCGGCACCGACACGGTCGCGAACTACCAGCTCGCGCTGCGCGCCGTCACCTACGTGAATACGTCCGACGATCCGTCGACGCTGCCGCGCACGGTCGCCTGGAACGCGACCGACGCCGGCGGCGCGACGAGCACGCCCGCGACCGGCACCATCACCGTCGCGGCCGTCAACGACGCGCCCATCGTCACCGCGGCCGGCAACGTCGACTACCTCGAGGGCAGCGCGCCCGTCGCCGCCGCACCGGCGTTGACCGTGACCGATCCCGACGACGACGATATCGAAGGCGCGACCGTGCAGATCGCCGCCGGCCTCGTCGCCGCCGAGGACGTGCTCGCGTTCACGCCGGGCAACGGCATCACGGGCAGCTACACGGCCGCGACCGGCACGCTCGTGCTGACCGGCACGAGCAGCGTCGCCAACTACCAGGCCGCGCTGCGCAGCGTGACCTACGTCAACACGATCGCGCAGCCGACCACGGCACCGCGTACGCTCGCGTGGACCGCGACCGACGGCGATCTCGCCAGCGCACCCGCGACTACGACCGTGACCGTGCAGCGCCTCAACGAGGCGCCCGTCGTCACGGCCGGCGGCACGCTCGCCTACACCGAAGGCACCGGTGCCGTCGCGATCGCGCCGGCACTGACCGTGACCGACGCCGACGACACCCAGCTCGCCGGTGCGACTGTGCAGCTCACGGCCGGCTACACGAACGGTCAGGACGTGCTTGGTGGCGGTTCGGGCGGTGGCGTTTCGGCCTCGTTCAACGCGGGCACCGGCACGCTGACGCTGACCGGCACGGCGAGCGTCGCGGCCTACCAGGCCGCGCTGCGCTCCGTGACCTACACGAACACCTCGTCGAATCCGTCGACCGCGCCGCGCACCGTGGCGTGGGTCGCCACCGATGGCGAGGCCACGAGCGCCACGGCGACGAGCACGATCACGATCACGCCGGTCAACAACGCACCGGTCGTCACGCCACCTGCGGCGCTGCCGGTGCATTCGCACATCGCGATCGACGTGGCTGCGGGCACGACGGGTTACCTGCTCGCACCCGCTTCGATCAGCGATCCCGACAGTTCGAACTTCGTGATCGGCGGATCGATCCCGACCACGACGAACCTCGGTGGCGTCGTCACGATCACGGCCGCGACCGGTGCCTACACCTACGATCCGCCGGCCGGCGTGTCGTCGGGCACGGACAGCTTCAGCTACCAGGTCTGCGACGACGGCGTCCCGGTCGCCTGCAGCGTGCCGGTGGCGATGACGTTCACGCTGTCGGGCCCGCGCACGTGGTTCGTCGATCCCGCGGCCGCGTCGGGCGGCACGGGCACGCTGCAGAGGCCGTTGCAGACGTTCGCGACCGCTGCCGGTCTCGCCAACGCGAACACCGACAGGATCTTCCTGTACAGCGGCACGCACACGGGCGGTGCGACGCTCTCCGCCGGCGTGTGGGTGATCGGACACTCCATCACCGGCGCGGGCTTCGATGCCGTGTTCGGTCTGTTCCCGCCGTCCAACAGCGTCCCGCGCCCGGCGATCGGCCAGGCGCGTCCGGTGATCACGACGACCACCGGCACCACGCCGGGCATCACGCTCGGCAACGGCAACACGCTGCGCGCGCTCGAGATCGGCAACACGACCGGACCGTCGATCAGCGGCAACGGCTTCGGCGCGCTCGACGTGCGCGACGGCGTGCTGATCAGCGGCAGCGGCCAGGCGCTCGCGCTGAGCAACGGAAGTTTCGTGGCGGGCTCGATCTTCGAAGGTGTCTCGTCGAGCAGCGGCAACGGCAACATCGCGTTGACGAACGTCGGCGGTGACGTGAATTTCGGCAGCGGCGCATTGTCGGGCAGTGCCGCGGGCAGCCCCGCCGTGCTGGTCAGCGGCGGCAGTCTCGTCGCGAGCTACTCGGGCAGCGTCGGCAAGACCACGAACGGGCACCTCTTCGACATCGGCACGCGCACGAGCGGCGCGTTGACGTTCAGCGGGAACCTGTCGTCGAGCGGCGTCGGCAGCGGCGTACGTGCGAACGCCAACAGTGGCGGCACGATCACGTTCTCGGGGGCGTCGAAGACGTTCGCGAGCACGACCGCGAATGCGATCGACCTCACGACCAACACGGGTTCGACGATCGCGTTCACCAACGGCGGCCTCGTGCTGTCGACGACCACGGGCGCCGGTTTCCAGGCCACGGGCGGCGGCACGATTTCCGTGGAAGGCTCGGGCAACACGATCTCGAGCGGTTCGGGCATCGCGCTCAACGTCCTCAATACGACGATCGGCTTCGGCAACGCGACATTCCAGTCGGTGTCGTCGAACGGCGCGTCGAGCGGCATCGTGCTGAGCGCGACGGGTACGTCGGGTCGCCTCGTCGTGACCGGTGCCGGCGGCGCCGGCAGCGGCGGCACGATCCAGAGCGCGAGCGCACACGGCATCCAGCTGACCGGCACGTCCAATCCGTCGTTCACCTCGATGCGCGTCCTCGGCACCGCCGGCAGTGGCGTAAAGGGCACGCTGGTCAACGGCTTCACGTTCGCCAACGGCGCGATCGACGCGTCGGGTACGGCGGGCGCGCCGGGCGATTCGAACATCGCGTTCAATACCGCGGTGACCGGCACCGAGGTCAACCTCACCGGTGCCGTCGCGATCACGAACAACACGCTGACCAATGCGCGCTACCACGGCGTGCACATCGCGAACTACGCCGGCACGATCTCGAACCTTCAGCTGTCGGGCAACACGTTCACGAGCAGCACCAGCAACCTGCAGTCGCTCGGCAGCGGCATCCTCGTCGTTGCCAACGGCAATGCCGGAGGGGCCGCCGCGGTCAACGCGGCGACGATCACGAACAACGTGATCACGAACTTCCCCGGAGGCTCGGGCATCCGCGTGCAGGGCGGCAACGCGGCAGGCGCGACGCAGGCCACGCTCGGCATCCCGCACGACGGCGGCAACCTCATCGCGATCACGGGCAACCAGGTGCGCGGCGAGAGCGCGGCCAATCGCATCAACCTGGAAGGCATCCTGTTCGCGATCAACGACCGCGGGCGCGGCAACGTCAACATCTCGGGCAACGGTACCGCCGGCACGCCGATCGCCAACATCACCGGCAGCGCGATCTCGGTCAGTGCCCTCAACGCGGGCGCCGAAGTCACGGGCTCGATCACGAACAATGTCGTCGCGCCCGCCCACCCGGCGAATTCGCTCGGCGCCAACGGCATCGCGTTCGGTGTCAACGGTGTCAACGCGACCGACAACCCGACGATGAGCATCAATGTCAGCAACAACACCGTCAGCCAGACCGACGGCAACGGCATCCTCGGTGTCGTCCGGGCGACCCAGGGCCTACTCAATGCCCGCGTGGAGAACAACACGGTCGCCGCGCCTCTCGGTGGCGTGCGCCCGGGCATACGCCTCGATTCGGGCAACAATGCCGTGGGCGAGAACACGACGTTGTGCGTGGCGCTCTCGGGCAACACGAGTGCGGGCAGCGGCGGTACGCAAGGCATCGGCCTGCGCAAGCAGGGGGCCGTGGCGACGACCGATGCGTTCGGGATCGTCGGCCTCGGGACGAACACGGCGTCGCCCGCACTCCAGACCTACGTGAACGGGCAGAACCCGGCGGGCGGCGGTACGCTCCTGATTTCCGCGACGTCCGGATTCCGCGACTGCACCCTCTGATGAAGCCTGCGTCCGGTGGCGAGTGTCGCCACCGGCATCAACGAACCGCCAGGAAATGCACCGATGTCGCAGCCGTTCCTCTCCGAGATCCGCATGATGAGCTTCAACTTCGCGCCGCGGGGCTGGGCGCTGTGCAACGGCCAGTTGCTGCCGATCAACCAGAACCAGGCCTTGTTCTCGCTGCTCGGGACGACGTACGGCGGCAATGGCCAGGTGAACTTCGCGCTGCCCGACCTGCGCGGGCGCGTGCCGGTCCACTTCGGCGGCGGTCGCACGCTCGGCGAGAGCGCCGGCGAAGCCGCGCACACGCTGAACCTGCAGGAGATGCCGACCCACGCGCACCTGCTGCAGGCGAGCAACGCCCTCGCGACCACGTCGACGCCGCTCGCGAACGACGTGCTGGCGCGCACGACGGGATCGGCGCTGTACGCGAGCGCGGCATCCGCCAACGTCGCGATGGCCCCCGATGCGATCACGCCGAACGGCGGTTCGCAGCCGCACGAGAACCGCCAGCCTTACCTCACGATTTCGTTCTGCATCGCCCTGCAGGGCATCTTCCCCTCCCAGAACTGAGGCCTTTCGCCATGGGTACCCCTTACGTAGGCGAGATCAGGCTGTTCGCAGGCAACTTCGCCCCGGCAGGCTGGGAATTCTGCTCCGGGCAGCTGCTGCCGATCTCGGAGAACGAGACGCTGTTCAACCTCATCGGCACGACCTACGGTGGCGATGGACAGGAGACGTTCGCGCTGCCCGACATGCGGGGGCGCGTGCCGGTCCACCAGGGAACGGGACCGGCAGGCGTCTCCTACAGCATGGCGCAGAGCGGCGGCGTGGAGTCCGTCACCCTCGGCACGCCGCAGATGCCCTCGCATTCACATGTGCTGCTCGCGACCAAGGCGCTCGCCACCGATGCGACGCCGGTCGGCCTCGTGCCGGCCGCGAGCGCCTCGGCGACCGTCTCGCCCTACGGCACCGATGCGCCGTTCGCGACGCTCGCGCCGCAGTCGGTGACGCCCGCGGGGGGCAGCCAGCCGCACGAGAACATGCAGCCCTACCTGTGCGTGAACTACATCATCTCGATGTTCGGCATCTTCCCTTCGCCGACCTGAGGACCTTCGAATGAGCGATCCCTTCGTCGCCGAGATCCGCATCTACCCGTTCAACTTCGCGCCGAGTGGCTGGGCGTTCTGCAACGGGCAGCTCCTGCCCTTGTCCCAGAACACCGCATTGTTCTCGCTGCTCGGTACGACCTACGGCGGCAACGGCAAGAGCAACTTCGCGCTGCCGAACCTGCAGGGCAGCGTGCCGATGCATCCAGGGCAGGGACCCGGGCTGTCGCTGCACGATCTCGGTGAAGTCGGCGGTGCCTCGAGCGTGACGCTGCTGGAATCCGAGATGCCGATCCACGCGCACGGCGTGACCGTGTCGCAGGGCGATGCGATCAGCATCTCGCCCGAGAACAACCTGTTCGCGACGGGCATCGGCGGCATCGCCGCGTATGCACCGCTCGCGCAGGCCCCGCTGACGCCGTCGGTGCTGCTGCCCGCGGCAGGTGGCGGTCAGCCGCACAACAACATGCAGCCGTACCTCACGCTCAACTTCTGCATCGCCTTGCAGGGCGTCTTCCCGCCGAGGCCTTGAGTGCCGTGCGTGCAAGGTCGTGCCTGATACCTGTCCTCCTTTTCCAACCCGCCGCGATGGCCGTGTGACTTCGCCGGAGAACCGATCGCCATGAAACGCCGCCACTTCCTGCTCGGTGCCAGCCTCGCACCGGCCGTACCGGCCATGCTCAGTGCGACGGCACCCGCGTACGCGGTCGATCGCGCGCCGCTCGACGGCCTGCTGCGTCGCGACCTCGGCGACGACGGCATCGTGCGCTGGACCACGGTCGCCGCGCATCGTGCGGTCGATGCCGCCGCGGTGCAGACCTGGCGCGTCCACCTGCACGGTCTCGTCGCGACGAAGGACAGTCCGCTCGCGGGCCTCGACGTGCAGGCCGTGCACGCCGACGGCGAGGGCGGGGTGCATCGCCACGACGTGCTGCGCTGGCGTGCGGACGCCCCCGCGGCGACCACCTCAGGCCTCGTGTTCCACGCCACGCGCGGTGTCTGGTGCGGCTTCGACGTCGCCGCGACACGGCGTGGCGACATGCCCGGCACGTGCTCGACGTTGGCCTGCGCGCCGGCGTCGACACCCGATGCGGGGCTCGAGCCCGGCGTCTACGCGTGGATCGTGCCGACCTCCGTGCGGGCGCCGGTCGTGGTCGCCGACAGCGGCGACGTGCGCTGGCCGCTCGCGAATCTCGACGGCACGCCGCTGCTTCGCGACTACCTCGTGTTCTCGGTCACGGCTGCGGCGTGACCGCGGTACCGCTCGCCGCGGTGCTCGCGGCGCGTTGCCCCGGCCTCGCGTTCGCCGTCGAGGACGACACGCACCTCGCGTTGCTGCAGCAGGTCTACGCCGACGGCCGCGCCGAGGAGCTCGCGGTGGTGCCGTGGACGCCCGAACAGAAGCGCGCGTTCCTCGACAGCCAGTCCGCGCTGCAGCGGCATCATTACCGTACGCACTACGCGGGCGCCGAGTTCCTCGTGATCGTCGAGGGCGGGGAACCGGTCGGTCGACTGTGCCTGCACGTCGGCGACGGCGCGCTCAACCTCATGGACATCGGCCTGCTCGCCGGCCGGCGCGGGCGAGGTGTCGGCACGCGCATCCTCGAGGCCCTGCTCGCGATCGCGCGTGATCGCGGCTGGCGCATGACCCTGCACGTCGAGGCCCACAACCGCGCCCACGACTGGTATCTGCGGCACGGCTTCGTGCTGCTCGAGGATCGCGGCATCTACCGCTTCCTCGGCTGGACGCCTAGTTGAACGTGATCTCGTAGCGCATGCCGTCGCCGTCGGGGCCGAGCGGCACGACGAACAGGTCGAGGTCGCCGTGCTCGGGGTGCGTGAGACGGTAGAGGCCCTGCGGCCACGATGCCTTGGCGCCCGCATCGCGCAGCAGCACCGAGAACGGCGCGACGACGCGCGGCGACGGGGCGACCAGAGGTTTGACCTGCACGACCTCCCACGAGGCGACCGCGTCCGCGGCGGCCACCGTGACCTGCTGGCCGACCAGCGAGGCGAACGAGGCGGCGTCGAGGCGGTCGAGCATGCGCGTGGTCCACGGCTGATGGCGCGCAAGCGTAGCAGGCGCCGACGTGCGCGGGCCCGCCATCCCCATGGGAGTGACGGGCCCGCGAGGCTCACTGCGGGAGGATCACCAGCGGCGCGGCGGATCCGGCACGAAGCGGTTCGGGAACGGATCGGGCTCGACGTGGCGCGCGATCGGCTGGCGCGGAATGATGCCGCGTGCGATCAGGTTCGGGCGGCTGTCGTACCAGATCGCGACCTGCTCGGCCGGGCGGCTGCTCGCACGCTCGAACGTCGTCGTACCGACCTGCGACCACTCGCGTTCGCCATGACCGGTGCCGAGGCGCGGCGCTTCGGCGCGCTTGGCCATCGCGTCGTTCGACGAGCGTTCGGCCTCGGCCGGCGCCGCCTTCGATTCCCCCATGCCCTGGGCCGAGCGCGAGGCCTGCGGGGTGCTCGCCGGAGCCGGCGGCGGCGCGGCGGCATCGGCGATCGCCTGGCGCTCGCGGCGTGTCGGCACGCGTTCGGTGAACACGGCCACGCCGATCACGCCGACGTTGTCGGGACGGCCCGTCTGCGCGGCGTAGCTGTCGGGCAGCGCGGTGAAGTTGAACTGCGCGACCTCGTCGAGCGACTTGCGCCAGCCGTTGATCGTGGTCGTCTCCCAGGCGTCGAGCACGTAACCGTTCTGCGACGGGCCGGCCGTCTCGCCGCTGACCGCGTTGACACCGTCGACCGACAGCACCGCGAGGATGCGGCCGCCGCTGCGGTTGCTCATGCGCACGGCGTAGCGATGGCCCGGCTTGCCGGCGATGTAGAGCTTGCCGTTCTTCATGTAGGTCGGCAGCGTCGTGCCCGTGTCGCGGTCGACGACGGACAGGTCGACGAGGTTGCCGGCGAACGCGGGCAGGCTCGTCGAGAGGGCGATCAGGGAAGCGCAGAGCAGGGCACGCATGGGTCACCTCCGGTTGTGTGGGAGATTCAACGCGGCGCCCCGCGCGGCGGGGTTGGCGGGGCAGCACCGCCGCGGAAGCGTTCAGCCGGCAGTCGGTCTCCTGCGCCGCCCGTGCGCGCCGGATCTGATCGTCGGAGCGCGCACGCGGATCGCTTAGACTGCGCGATCCCTGCGTCACCGAACCGCCATGACCACGACCATCCGCACCCTGACCGGCATCACGACCACCGGCACGCCGCACCTCGGCAACTACGTCGGCGCGATCCGCCCGGCGATCGTCGCGAGCCGCCGCGCCGACGTCGAGTCGTTCTACTTCCTCGCCGACTACCACGCGCTGATCAAGTGCGAGGATCCGCGCCGCATCGCGCAGTCGCGCCTCGAGATCGCGGCGACGTGGCTCGCGCTCGGCCTCGACACGGACCGCGCGTTCTTCTACCGCCAGTCCGACATCACCGAGATCCCCGAGCTGACCTGGCTGCTGACCTGCGTGACCTCGAAGGGCCTGCTCAACCGTGCGCATGCGTACAAGGCCGCGGTCGACCGCAACACGATGCAGGAAGAGGTCGATCCCGACGCCGGCATCACCGCGGGCCTCTTCATGTACCCGGTGCTCATGGCCGCGGACATCCTCGTGTTCAACGCGCACCGCGTGCCGGTCGGGCGTGACCAGATCCAGCACATCGAGATGGCGCGCGACATCGCGCAGCGCTTCAACCATCTGTACGGCGACGCCTACCGTCGCGTCACGGGCGGCGACGGCGTGCCGTTCGTGCTGCCCGAAGTCGTCATCGAGGAGAATGTGGCGACGCTGCCCGGCCTCGACGGCCGCAAGATGTCCAAGAGCTACAACAACACGATCCCGCTGTGGCTGCCCGCGGCCGACCTGCGCAAGGCGATCCTCGGCATCGTGACCGACTCGCGCGCACCGGGCGAGGCCAAGGAGACGGAAGGCTCGAACGTGTTCGCGCTGTACCAGGCGTTCGCGACGGCCGAGGAGACCGCCGCGATGCGCGAGGCCTTCGCGGCCGGCATCGGCTGGGGCGACGCCAAGCAGAAGCTGTTCGAGCGCATCGATGCCGAGCTCGCCGAGCCGCGTGTGCGCTACGACGCGCTCATGGCGCGTCCGGATGACATCGAGCAGCACCTGCTCGCCGGTGCGCGCAAGGCACGCGAGCGCAGCGCGCCGTTCGTCGCCGCGCTGCGCGAGGCGGTCGGCCTCGGCGGCATCGTCCCGGTGACCGCTGCGAAGGCGACCGCCACCGCAGCCAGACCCGTATTCAAGAACTACCGCGAAGAAGACGGCCTGTTCTACGTCAAGCTCGTCGCCGGCGACGGCACGGTGCTGCTGCAGAGCGCCGGTTTCGCCTCGCCGAAGGACAGCGGCCGCCTCGTCGCGGCGCTCATCGATTCCGATGGTGCGTTCGAGTCCGTGATCGCCGCCGCCGGCGCGACCGTGGTGGCCGGCGATGCGGAAGCGCTGCGCAACGCGCTGGCCATCCTCAAGGCCGACAAGGACGCGAAGAAGGACAAGCCCTGATGCGCTGGCTCGCGCTGCTGCTGTTCGCGCCGTGGTTCGCGATCCTCGTGTGGGCGTATTGGGCGTTCCCGAAGTCGCTGCCGCGCACGCTCTCGCGGCGCGCGTTCGACCTCGCCGCGATCGCGGTCGCCGTCGGCATCTCGGCATGGGCGATGATCGCGTCGTACGAAGCCAACGCGGACATCGGCGGCTCGATCTGGAAGCAGGTCGCCGCGTCGAGCTTCATCTACGGTGCGTTCCTCGGCGTGCTCCTGCTCGCCGTGGTCGTGCGCGCGCTGGCGTGGCGGCGACGCACGCCGTGATGCGCGGCGCGGCGCATCGGCGACCTCGCGGCACGATCACGCGCTGACATGGCCGCCGCGCGCCTCGCCTCGGTCGATGCGATGCGCGGCATCACGGTCGCGGGGATGCTGCTCGTCAACAACCCGGGCGACTGGTCGCACGTGTACGCCCCGCTGCGCCACGCCGACTGGCACGGTTGCACGCCGACCGACCTGATCTTCCCGTTCTTCCTGTTCGTGGTCGGCGTGTCGATCGCGCTCACACTCGGCCCGCGCATCGAAGGCGGTGGCGATCGTGCAGCGTTGTCGCGTGGCGTGCTCGTGCGCGCGGCGCGCCTCGTCGCGCTCGGCCTCGGACTGCACCTTGCGGCGTGGTGGCTGCTCGGTGGTGAGCACTACCGCCCCTGGGGCGTGCTGCAGCGCATCGGCCTGTGCTTCGCCGCCGCCGGCCTGCTCGCGATCCATGTACGTGCGGTGGGGCAGTGGATCGTCGTCGCGGCGCTGCTCGGCGCAGCCTGGGCGCTGCTCGCCGCAGGCGGCAGCTACGAGCCTTGGGAGAATGTCGCGAGCCGCCTCGATACCGCCTTGTTCGCGCCGTGGCTGTACCAGATCGATCCCGTGACCGGGCGCGGCCATGATCCCGAAGGCCTGCTGTCGACGCTGCCGGCGATCGCAACGACCCTGCTCGGCGTGCGTGCCGGCGAAACGCTGCGGCGTGGCCGCGTCGGCGCGATCGTGGCCGGCGCGCTGATCGCGCTGGCGCTCGGGGCTGCATGGTCGCTCGTGCTGCCGATCAACAAGGCCTTGTGGACGCCGTCCTACGTGGCCTGGACGGCCGGCTGGGCCGGTCTCGCGCTCGCCGCAACGCACGCGCTCGTCGACCGCCTCGGCGTGCCGGCGTGGGGCCGCGCCTTCGGGGTCAACGCGATCGCGGCCTATGTCGGCTCGGCGCTGATGGTGTACGTCCTCGCTGCGGCCGGCCTCTGGTCGGTGCTGTACGAGACCGGATTCGCGGGCTGGATGACGCCCCGGTTCGGCCCGACCCTGCCGTCGCTCGCGTTCGCGCTCGCGTTCGTCGCGTTCTGGTGGGGTGTCGTGCACATCATGGACCGCCGCGGCTGGCAACTGCGTGTCTGAGGCCCGGCGCCGGGCCGCCTGCTCACGTGCGCAGGTTGGTGGCGACGGCCGTCTTCCCGCTCGTTCCCTCACAGCGGCGTAACCCGCGGGATCGCGGGGCGATCGATGCAGGTCGCACGGCCGTTGTCACGAAAACGCACGCCGCGGGGCCTCGGACCGGCTGCATCAGAGGGCATGCCAACGCCCTGCGTCGCGCCGCCCGCCCGTCCCGCGGTGCCCGGAATGGCGGCCCGACGCCATTCCTTCCGCATCCGGCGACGAGGAACAGGGGCTTCGGCCCGCTTCGTTAAAGCTCGTTAAAGATCGTGACGTTGGCGCGGTAAATGCTTGGGCCGGGGTAGTCTGCCAAGGCACCTCAAGCGATGTACGCCGCGTCACTGATGAGTGATTCCGATTACCGTTTCGACTTGCTGCGCGAGCGTTATCGCGCGTCGCTCTCGACCAAACGCACTGCCCTCCAGGCGGCCTGGCGCCGCGTCGTGGCCGATCCCGCCGACGCGACCAGCGAGGCTGAGCTGCGCTCGCTCGTGCACCGGCTCGCCGGTTCGGCTGCCGCCTACGGCTACGAGGCGCTCGGCGAGGCCGCCACCGCGCTCAACGCGCACCTGCTCGACCGCCGCCGCACACTCGCCCAGATCCTCGTGATGCCCGTGGTCGAGCGGCTCATGCCGCGCGTGCTCGCTGCGATGGACGCCGTGTCCGCCGGGGAGGTGCGTCACGGTGGCGCGTTGCGCGGCGAGGACGCCGGCCTGCGCGTGATCCTGTGCGAGGACGATGCCGACCAGGCGACCGTCATCGCGGCAGCGCTGCGTGAGGCGGGTTGCGAGGTCGTGACGGCCGCGCACCGCGATCTCCTCTGGGAGCGCATCACGACGTGGCCGTGCGATGCGGTGATCACCGACTACTGGCTCGAGGAAGAGACCGCGCTCGGCATCGTGCGCGTGATCCGTGACGAGCCGAGCTTCGCGTCGGTGGCGATCCTGTGCTTCACGGTCGAGCGCGATGTGGCGCGTCACGACGAGATCCTGGCCTGCGGCTGCGACGTCGTACTGCTCAAGAACGAACCGATGGGACGCCTCATCGAGGAACTGCATCGCCGGGTCGTCGCACGCCGCGCAGGCTGAACGCGCCGCAGCGTGTTGGCCGCGTGCTGCCGGCATCGACTATCCTGCCGGCCTTTTCCGGCACGGCGGATACCCCCATGCAGCGTTTCCCCCCGATTTCCCTGATCGGTGCCCCGACCGACATCGGCGCCGGCCATCGCGGCGCCTCGATGGGGCCCGAGGCCCTGCGCGTCGCGGGCATCGAGCAGGCGCTCGTCGCGCGCGGTCTCGAGGTCGTCGATCGCGGCAACCTCGGTGGTCCGCTCAACCCCTGGTTGCCGCCGGATGCCGGCTATCGCCACCTCGTCGAAGTCGAGAAGTGGAACCACCATGTGATGCAGGCGGTGCGCGCGGAACTGCGCCAGGACCGCCTGCCGATCCTGCTCGGCGGAGACCACTGCCTCGCGATCGGCTCGATCACGGCGGTCGCGCAGGTCTGCCGCGAGCGCGGCAAGAAGCTGCTCGTGCTGTGGCTCGATGCGCACGCGGACTTCAACACGAGCACGATCACGCCGTCGGGCAACGTGCACGGCATGCCGGTGGCGTGCCTGTGCGGACTCGGCCCGCGCGAACTGACCGAGCTCGGCGGCAGCCGACCTGCGATCACGCCCGACAGGATCCGTCAGATCGGCATCCGCTCGGTCGACGAGGGCGAGCGTCGCCTCGTGCGCGAGCACGGCCTCGACATCTACGACATGCGCTACATCGACGAGATCGGCATGAAGCGCGTCATGGAGGAAGCGCTCGCCGACGTCGACGAGAACACCCACCTGCATGTGAGCTTCGACGTCGATTTCCTCGATCCCGGCATCGCGCCGGGTGTCGGCACGACGATCCCGGGTGGCCCGAACTACCGCGAGGCGCAGCTCTGCATGGAGATGATCGCCGACCGCAACGCGCTCGGTTCGCTCGACATCGTCGAGCTCAACCCGGCCTTCGACGAACACAACAAGACCGCCGTGCTCGCCGTCGATCTCGTCGAGAGCCTGTTCGGCAAGAGCACGCTGATGCGCGACTGACGCGCGCCGGCGCTTCCTGAACGGATGGCGCGCGTCGTCAACAACTGTGTCCAAGGTGCGCATTCTCCACATCGCCGCATGACAATCCGCGCCGGGTCGAAGGAAACGGGAGCGGGCGTGGTCGTCCGTGGGAGTGAACCTGTGCACGCATCCACGGCGCGCGCGCCTTTCATGATCGCAGCGGGGCCGTCGAAGCGCTTCGCGTGGTTCGTCGCTGCGGCGTTGTACGCGACGGCGGCGGCGTTGTGGCTCGCCGAGCCCGAGCGCGCGGTGTTCGAACACGTCGTCGTGGTCGGTGCGGCCTGCCTGCTCGGCGTGGCGGCGCTCGCGTCGGTGATGCGTGGCCGCCGGCGCGAAGTGCCTGCGCCGGGCCCCGCGCCGGCCGACGATGCCGTCGTGTTGTTCCATGCGAGTCCCGTGCCGGCACTGCTGGTGGATGCATCGACCCTGCGCGTGATCGATGCCAACCACGCCGCGTCTGCGCTGTACGGCTTCCCGCGTGAACAGGCCGTGCGTCTGGCGATGCGCGACCTGCTCGTGCACCCGAAAGACAGGCGCGAGGCGATCACGTTCGAGCCGCGCAGCGGCGTGCACGTGCACCGGCGCGCCGACGGCACGCCGATCGACGTCGAAACGAGCGTCGAGCGCACGACGTTCCGCGGCCGCGAGGTGTGGTTCGTCTCGGTGCGCGACGTCACGGCGAGGCTGCAGCTGCAGCGCGCGCTGGAGGCGAGCGAGCGCCGCTTCCGCGAGATGGTCGAGCTCAGCCTCGGCCTCATGTTCGTCCACGACGAACGCGGACGCATCGTCATGGCCAACCAGGCGATGGCCCATGCGATCGGCTACGAGCCCCACGAACTCGAGGGTCGCGATCTCGCGGACCTGATCACCACGAGCGAACGCCCTTTCTACAAGCTCTACCTCGAGCGCGTGTTGACGGTCGGCCATGCGGCCGACAGCGGCACGCTGTTCCACCGCAACGGCGACGAACGCATCTGGGAGTACCGCAACCAGTTGCACGTCGGCGCCGACGGCGCGCGCCACGTGCTGTGCTGCGCCATCGATGTGACCGAGCGGCGCAGCTACGAGCGCGAGCTCGCCGAATCCAGCCGCACCGATCCGCTGACCGGCAGCCACAACCGCCGCCACCTGGCGAGGGTCTCGCGACTCGCCGGCGAGGAGGATCGCTGGGGTTGCATCGTCGTCGACGTCGACCACTTCAAGCATTACAACGACACCCACGGCCACAGCGTGGGCGACCGCATCCTCGTCGAGACCGTGCAGTTCCTGCGCGGCCTCGTGCGGGGGGAGGATGCGATCGTGCGCCTCGGCGGCGACGAGTTCCTGATCCTGCTCGCGCACTACGGACCGGACGATCTGGAGCCGTTCGTCGAACGCCTGCAGACGACCACGCGCGCGAGTGCGCCGGTGCCGCTCTCGTTCGGATGGGCGAGCCGGCAGGATCGCGAGGTGCTCGAGCAGACGATCCATCGCGCCGACCAGATGCTGATCCGGCGCCGTGCCACCACGCGCGGCCGGTCGCGGCCGCGTGATCTCTACTGAATCGGGCGGACGGCCGCGGCGATCACTGGAATCCGGTCGTGAAGATCGTCTCCGTCCGCAGGCAGGTCGGCGTGTTCGCGGCGACGCGCGCGAGCAGCTGGGTCACGTGTGTCGGGTGGAACTGCAGCACGTTCTGGCCGCAGTTGTTGGAGCCGATGTGGCAGTAGCTCATGAGGGTGCCACGCGGTGCGCCGGGCCCCGAGGAAGGGCAGCTCGTGGTACCGGAGAAACAGCCGCCTTCGCCGCTGTAGCACTGGTCGATCGTGCCCGAGGCAACGGGTGCCGTGCCGTTGCTCGCACTGCTGCAGTGGGTGTGCGAGGCACCGAAGTTGTGGCCGAGTTCGTGCGCGACGATGAACGCGCTCGAGGCGACCGGAATGTTCGATCCCGTGAAGATCTGGTTGACGCTGTAGCTGCCGCCGCTGCCCTGCGTGCGGCAGTAGGAATTGACCCAGGCGATGCCCGAGGCCGAGTTCGGACTCGGTGAGACGCCCGAGAGCAGCATCGCGAACGAGCGGCTCACGCTGCCGTAGTTGGCGGCCCAGTAGTTGCCGAACTCGTTGAGGTGCGCGCCCGATGCGGGCGAGCCGGTCTGCGAGTACGGATCGGAGCCGGTGCGCAGGATCGTCGTGCCCTGCACGAGGATCACGTTGAGATCGCGCCTGTAGATGACGTTCATTTCCGCGAAAAGGTCGGCGATCCACGCCGTCGCCTGTGTCGTGTTGCCGCTGAACCGGTTCGCCACGAACTGCGTGTCGGTATCGACCGCGACCGTGGCGAGCCGTGCCGGCGTGCTCGCCGCGGCCGTCGAAGGTGGCGTGGCGAGGTGGTCGAACGGCCCCGGCTCGCCATCCGGATGAGTGATCGAGTCGATGCCGTCGCCGAAATCGAGCTTGACGCCCCGCGGCAGCGCGTCTTCCGGCGTGAGCGCGCGCAGCTGCCAGCCCTGTGCCACGCGCTCGCCGCGCAGGACGAATCCGCCGGATGGGCCCGATCCCGAACCCGAGGGCGACTCCCGGAGTTCCGGGTCGAACGACAGCACGATGCGCGAACCGTCCGCACCCTCGCCGTACAGGTGAACGCGCGTGCTGCGGGGCAGATCGCGCTCGCCGTCCGGCGTGATCTCGATGATGCGCGCGCCGGGTGCGTACACCTCGATGCGCTCGAACGCGACGCGCGTCGTCGCTGCCGGACCCGACGGGAACTCGGCGATGTCGAGCCGCGCACCGACCGGCGACGCCGCGAAGCGCTCCAGCGATGCCGACGTGACGGTGGCCGTGCCCGGTGCAGCCATCGATGCCGTCGAGGCGAGCGACAGCAGGCCTGCCATGATCCATCTGCACATGATCCACCTCGCTCACGACACCTGCCGGGATCGGCAGGCTGGACGATCGCACGCTGCCGTACCGCGCGGCGTGTCACGGAAGCGCTTCCCGTGGGCTGATTCGCGATATGGGTCGGCCGCGGTTCAGGCGGTCGCGTGCCGTGCCTACCCGCCTTCCGACGGCGGCTCATCCCGGCCGGGTGCCGTGGCATTGTGGTTCGCGACACCGCAGCGCGTAATCGTGAAGAGCCCGCGTATCGCCGGGCAAGGGAGTGCCTGGCCATGCATCGTCACGTCCGCGAGCGGGTCGCATGCTGGATCACGCTCGGCGCCGCCGCCCTGCTGCCTGCGTCGGCCCGTGCCTTCCCGGAGCCGCAATGGACCACGTCATGGCGCGTCGACGGTGCGCCATGGACCACCGGTTCGACGCTCGATCGCGCCGACGACGGCGACCTGTACGTGACGCTCGAGCTCGCGCGTGCAGGCAGCAACCGCATCGCGCTCTCGCGCCTGTCGGGGCAAGGGACTCTGGCGTGGACGCGGGAGCATGTCGGCACCCATGTGCTGGGCGGGGGCGCTGCTCTCCTGCCGGATGGGCCGGTGGCACTGATCGGCGAGCGCGGCGACATCGGCATCTTCGCGCAGGCGCTGGACGCGCAAGGCCTGCCCGTGTGGGAACACGGCCAGCCGGATGGGCGCCTCGACCTCGGCGCGAAGGCCGTCGGCGTCCGCGTCTCGGCGATCGGGATCCACGGCGACCTGCTCGTGCGCGCGCGCGAGGGCACGGATCTCGCCGTGCTGCGCTTCGCCGCCGGCAGCGGCGTTCCGCTGCCGGCATGGCGCTGGGCGTCGGGGCTGTCGTCCATTCGCATGATGTCGATCGCCCCGCTCGCGGATGGTGGAGCGGTCGTGGCCGCACACGGCCCCGGCACGATGAGCGGATTCCTCACCGTGCGCTTCGCGCCGGACGGAACGGTGCGGCATGCGGATCTGGAAGCGGGTGACATCGGCAATCCGCTCGGCCATGCCAGCGTGTTCGCGACCGCCGACGACGCGTCGATCGTCGTCGCATCGCCGGAGACGCAGCTGGGCTCGCCGGGCGCCATGGCGTGGAAGATCGCTGCGGACGGCACGCGTGTCTGGACGCGCCAGCTGTCCAACCAGGCCGTGCTCGCCGAAACCTTCAGTACCGGGCCGTCGATCCTCGCCGCCGACGGCGACCTGCTCGTGGCGGTTCGCGGATCGAGCCACACGATGCGGCTGCTGCGCGTGGACAGCACCACCGGCGTGACCCGCTGGGATCGATCGTCGTCGATGATCGGTGACGTCACCTCGCTCGCCGAAGCGCCGAACGGGCGCATTCTCGCCGTCGGCTTCGCGTTCGTGATGGGCGGAGGGGGGCGCACCACCGCGAAACTCGTCGAGTTCGAATCCGACGGCACACCCTGCCGGGAGGGCGAAGTCGCCTCGCTGTGGAGCTTCGGCGCGGCGGTCGCGGGCGGCGAAGGCTGGACCGTGCTGGGCAGTGGCGGTGAAAGCGGGGACGAAGGTGCTCGCCTGCAGCGTTACGATGCCGCTGGAGCGTGCACGCTGGATCCTGTCTTCGCCGACGGTTTCGATCCCGGTTGAATCCGCCGCGGACCCGTGACGTCAGCCCGATTCGGATCTGCCCGCATGCGGTGTGTCGGCGGTGTCCGTCACGCGACGAGAGGCATCAGGCCTGCCATGCCGCCCGCAAAGCAGGTGACGAAGGCGTCGGCGCATCACGCTCGACGAAGCTCGTCACGAACGGCGTCGCGGGGCGCGTGCGGATGCCGTCGGGCGTATCGACCTGCTCGATGCGCCCGGCATTCATGACGACGACGCGGTCGGCGAGTTCGAGGGCTTCCTCCTGATCGTGGGTCACGAACACGGTCGTGTAGCCGGTGCGGCGCTGCAGCTCGCGCAGGCCGTCGCGCAGTTCCTTGCGCACCTTCGCGTCGAGCGCACCGAACGGTTCGTCGAGCAGCAGCACGCGCGGCTCGATCGCGAGCGCGCGCGCGAGCGCGACGCGCTGGCGCTGGCCGCCCGAGAGCTGGTTCGGATAGCGGTCCTCGAGGCCCGGCAGCTGCACGAGCTCGAGCAGCTCGCGTCCGCGTGCGCGGATCTGCGCGGCATTCGGCCGCTTCGAGCGCGGGCGCACGCGCAGGCCGAACGTGATGTTGTCGAGCACGCTCATGTGGCGGAACAGCGCGTAGTGCTGGAACACGAAGCCGACACGCCGCTGCTGCACCGACAGCGTCGCCGCGTCGGTCGCGTCGAACAGGATGCGTCCGTGGTCGATCGGCTCGAGGCCCGCGATCGCGCGCAGCAGCGTCGTCTTGCCGGAGCCCGACGGGCCGAGCAGCGCGAGCAGTTCGCCCGAGTGCACGTCGAGGTCGACGTCGTGCAGCGCGGTGAAGTCGCGGAAGCGTTTGCCGACCTGGCGGATCGTGATCTTCATGCGTGGAGGTCGTTCAGTGGCCGCGCAGCGCGGCGAGTTCCGGGCCGTGTCGCCATTCCAGCAGCGATTTGAGCCCGAGCGTGATGAACGCGAGGATCGCGAGCAGCGAAGCCACCGCGAAGGCCGCGGTCAGCTGGTAGTCGTTGTACAGCACCTCGACGTGCAGCGGCATCGTGTTGGTGAGGCCGCGGATGTGGCCGCTGACCACCGAGACCGCGCCGAACTCGCCCATCGCGCGTGCATTGCACAGCAGCACGCCGTAGAGCAGGCCCCAGCGGATGTTGGGCAGGGTGACGTGCCAGAACGTGCTCCAGCCGCCCGCGCCGAGCGTCAGCGCGGCGTACTCCTCGTCGCTGCCCTGCGCCTGCATGAGCGGGATGAGTTCGCGCGCGACGAACGGGAACGTCACGAACACGGTCGCCACGACGAGGCCGGGCAGCGCGAAGATGATCTTGATGTCGTGCGCCTCGAGCCAGGGATGCAGCCAGCCGCTGCGGCCGAACAGCAGCACCCAGACCAGGCCTGCGATCACCGGTGACACCGAGAACGGCAGGTCGATCAGCGTGACCAGCAGGTTCTTGCCGCGGAACTCGAACTTGGTGATCGCCCATGCCGCGGCGACGCCGAATACCGTGTTGAGCGGTACCGCGATCGCCGCGACGAGCAGCGTGAGCTTGATCGCGTGCACGGCATCGGGGTCGGTCGCCGCGGCCTTGAACGTGGCCCAGCCGCCTTTCCAGACCTCGGCGAAGATCACGCCGAGCGGCATCAGCAGGAACACGCCGAGCAGCGCCAGCGCGAGCAGGATCAGCGCGACGCGCAGCCACAGCGGCTCGGTCGTCGCGTTGGATCGCGCGCGCGTCACGATCGCCCCCCCCGTGCCCGGTCAGTGCGCATGGCGACGGCTCCAGTGCTGCAGCAGGTTGATCACGAACAGCAGCACGAACGAGATCGCGAGCATCGCCACGGCGATCGCGGCGGCACCGTCGTAGTCGAACTCCTCGAGCCGGATGAAGATCAGCAGCGGCGCGATCTCCGACACGTTCGGCAGGTTGCCGGCGATGAAGATGACCGAGCCGAACTCGCCTACCGCGCGCGCGAACGCGAGCGCGCAGCCGGTCAGCAGCGCCGGCATCACGAGTGGCAGGATCACGCGCGTGATGGTCTGCCAGCGCGAAGCTCCGAGTGTCGCGGCGGCCTCCTCGAGATGCACGTCGAGATCCTCGAGCACGGGTTCGAGCGTGCGCACGACGAACGGCAGGCTCACGAACGTCATCGCGAGCATCACGCCGACCGGCGTGTAGGCGACCTGCAGGCCGAGCGCCTCGAGCGGCGCGCCGAGCCAGCCGTTCGAGGCGTACAGCGTGGTCAGCGCGATGCCCGCGACCGCGGTCGGCAGCGCGAACGGCAGGTCGATCATCGCCTGGAACAGGCGCTTGCCCGGGAACGCGTAGCGCACGAACACCCAGGCGAACAGCACGCCGAGTACGGCGTTGAGTGCGGTCGCGCCGAGCGCGCCCGCGAAGCTCAGCCACAGTGCGTTGAGCACGCGTTCGCTCGTGACGGCGGCCCAGAAGCCGGAAAAGCCGAGCCCGCCCGCGCGCACGAACAGCGCGGCGAGAGGGATCAGCACGATCAGCGACAGGTAGCTCAGCGTGAAGCCGAGCGTGAGGCCGAATCCCGGCATCGCCGAACGCCGCGTACGGCGCGGTCGGTGGGGCGCGGGCGAGGTCATGGTCGTGCTCATCGGTCCCCTGGGGCGCCGCGGCGCGACCGCGGCGGCATCACTTCTTCGTGTAGATCTGGTCGAACACGCCGCCGTCGCCGAAGAACTTCGGCTGCACGGTCTTCCAACCGCCGAAGTCGCGGATGTTGACGAGTTCGAGGGTCGGGAAGTCCGCAGCGTAGCGTGCGGCGACGCCTTCGTGCAGCGGACGGTAGTGGTTCTTCGCGATCACGTCCTGCGCGGCCTCGGTGTAGAGGAACTCGAGGTAGGCCTTGGCGATGTCGGCGACGCCGTGCTTGTCGGCGTTCTTCGGCAGCACCGCCACGGGCGGCTGCGCGAGGATCGACAGCGACGGCACGACGATGTCGAACTTCTCCGCGCCGAATTCCTTGAGCACGAGATGGGCCTCGTTCTCCCACGCGATCAGTACGTCGCCGAGGCCGCGTTGCGCGAACGTCACGGTCGAGCCGCGCGCGCCGGTGTCGAGCACGGGCACGTTCGCGAACAGCTGGCCGAGGTAGGCGCGCGCCTTGGCCTCGTCGTTGGCGTTGTGCTTGAGCGCCCAGGCCCATGCGCCGATCACGTTCCAGCGCGCACCGGCCGAGGTCTTCGGGTTCGGCGTGATGACCTTGACGCCGGATTTGGCGAGGTCGCCCCAGTCGGCGATGCCCTTCGGGTTGCCCTTGCGCACGAGGAAGATGATCGTGGACGCATACGGCGTCGCATCGTTGGGCAGCAGCTCCTGCCAGTTCGCGGGCGCGAGGCCGCCGTGCTCGACGAGTGCGTCGATGTCCGAGGCGATGCCGAGCGTGGCCACGTCGGCCTCGAGGCCGTCGATGATCGCGCGGGCCTGCTTGGACGAGCCGCCGTGCGACTGGCGGATCGTCAGCGTGTCGCCGGTCTTGGCCTTCCAGTCGGCGATGAACAGCGGATTGAGCTGCTGGTAGAGCTCGCGCGTCGGGTCATACGACACGTTGAGCAGCGTGCGGTCCGCGGCGAATGCACCGCCCCCGAAGGCATGCCCGAGCACGATCGCGCCGAGCAGCAACGCCGTCCTGATGGTTCCGCGCATGGCCGTGTCCCCTGAGTGTCGAGAGGGGATCGATTGTGCGCGTGGGCAGTTAGCAAAAGGTTATGCGCGGCATGGTGCTTCGGCATGTGCATAGGTCCTGGCATGCGTGGCACGCACAAAAAAGAAGGGCGCCTTGCGGCGCCCTTCGTGGTCAATGCGACCGGTGCAGCGAGGTCACGGGATCGTGATCGGCAGGCCGGCGCGGTTGTACGCGTAGCCGAGCACCGTGGCCGGGTGGCCCGTGGTGCCGGCGGCCGTCTGCAGGTGCACGTAGCCGTACGTCACGATGTTCGGCGTCACCGTGGTGTTGGTGAAGCGGAAGCCGAGGTAGCCGTCCACGCCCGCAGCATTGCGGAAGTTCGCGGCCGCCGCGGTCGTGCCTGCCGTGCTGAACAGCGACGACGCGTTGATCGTGTCGCCGGACGCGAGGACGCGGAACGTGCCGCCCGCCGTCACCGACACGCCGGCCGAACCGAGCGTGGCCGTGTTCGGCCAGAAGAACTGCAGCGTCGTACCGTACGGGTTGAACGCGGAGCCCGTGGTCTGCGTCGTGCTGTTCGTGCCGGCGAGCCAGTCGAAGTAGACGCCGTTGCTGTCGGCAGGAACCACGATCGAGAGCGGTCCCGAGTTGACGATCAGGTTGCCGACCATGAGCACCGCGCTGCCTGCGGCGACGTTGTTGCCGTTCGTCGTCTGCAGCGCACCCGCGGCGATCGTGTTGGTGTAGTCCTGCGCGGTCGCCGACTGCACGCTGACCGTCACCGAGCAGCCGCCCGGCGGGATCTGCGCGCCGCTGGCCAGGCTCACCGAACCTGCACCCGCCGCGGCCGTGAGGGCACCGCCCGTGCACGTCGTCGACGCGTTCGGCGTCGGCGCCACGACGAGGCCCGACGGGAACGTGTCGGTCAACGCCTGGGTCAGCGTCGCAGCGGTCGAGGCCGTGTTGCCGAGGTTGATCGTGAGCACGCTCGGCGTGGCCGTCTCGACGCCCACCGGGGCGAACGTCTTCGACACCGTCGGGGCCGGCGGCGCGCACACCGGGGCCGTGTCCGACGCGCCGACGCTGAAGTCGTCGATGTCGAACGTGTTGCCGGCGGTCGTCGAGGCCTGGCCGACCTGGCGGGCGACGAGGTTGCCGATGTAGGGCGACGACACGCCGTTGGAGCCGCTGTAGATCGACGTGCCGTTGACGCAGACCTCCATCGTGCGCGCCGCGCGGTTGAACGCGACGCTCAGCGTGAAGTACTCGGCCAGCGGCCACGACGCCCCGGTCGGCTCGAACAGGCCCGTCACGAAGTTCGGGATCTGGATCTGGCGTGCAGCGCCCTTGTCGAAGCGGATCAGCGTGCTGACCACGCCCGAGGCCGGATCCTGCGGGTTGAACTCCCAGGTGGCGCCGTTCGTCGTGCGGGTCAGGCGCAGCTTCGCCGACAGCAGCGAGTAGGCGCCCTCGGCCGGGACCTGGGTCGGTGCGAAGCCCGAGACCGGGTTGCCGCTCGTCGCCGCGGTGGAGGTCAGGCGAACGTGCTGCGTGCCGGCGGCCGGGGCCACAGCGGAGACCACGGCGTTCGCGGCGGTCGAGGTCCAGCCCTGCTGCCCGTTGAGGGTGCCGGTCGTGAACGGCGACTCGAAGCCGGTGCTGTACGGTGCGGCCGCCGGAGCGAGCGCGCGGTACGTGGCGGTGGCGGCCGCCGGGCTGTTGCCCGAATCGGTCTGCAGCGCGCCGGCGGCGATCGTGTTGGTGTAGTAGCCGCCGGCCGAAGCCGTGGCGCTCACCGTCACCGTGCAACCGGTGGTCGGGATCTGCGCGCCCGCGGCGAGCGTGACCGTGCCGGCACCGGCGGCGGCAGTGACCGTGCCCGACGGGCAGGTCGTCGACGCGTTCGGCGTGGCGGCCACGACGAGGTTCGCCGGGAACGTGTCGACAAGGTCCGCGGTGAGCGTGGTCGACGACGCGGGATGGTTCAGCGAGATCGTCAGCGTGGTCGGCTGCCCGGCCGTCGTCACGGTCGGCGAGAACGCCTTGGTGACGGTCGGCGGGGCGGCGCCGCAGGTGACCGAGTCGACCCACCAGCCGGCCGGGGCGGTGCCCGTGCCGGAGCTGTCGTCGGACTCGCGCCAGCGCAGGCGAACCGGCTGGTTGGCGGCGCTCGCCGGCAGGATCGCCGAGCTCGTGATGAACGCACCCGTGGTCGTGCCGGTCCAGGCCTGGCGGCCGCCGATCGCGCTGCCGAAGCCCGCCGAGATCGCGGCGGTGTAACCGCCCGAGGCGAACGATCCGCCTGCCGCGACGATGTCCTGGTAGGCGCCACCGTTGATCGAGATCTCGAGAACGCCGCCGTCGTAGCCGCTTTCGAGGCTGTAGCGGTGGCGGAAGCTGACCGCCGAACCCGGCGTCGGCGAGAAGGCCGGCGAGACGAGCGAGCGGTCGGCCAGCGTCGCGCTGTTCGGCGAGAACGCCGCGTTCGGCGCGGTGTCGGCGAAGGTCGTCACGGTCGTCCACGCACCGGTGCTCGTGCCGCCGTCGACGTAGGTCCAGCCGGCCGGGAGTTCCGGCGCGGTGACGTCGTCGAAGGTCTGGGCCGGGCAGGTCGGCAGCGGCGGGGCGGTCACGGCGAGCGTCGCCGTCGCCGCGGTCCCGTTGTCACCCGCATCGGTCGAGAGGGCACCGGCGGCGAGCACGTTCTCGTACGAGCCGACGGTCGACGCGGTCACGTCGACCGTGACCGTGCACGAACCCGCGGCACCGATCTGCGCGCCGCTGGCGAGCGAGACCGAGCCGGCGCCGGCGGCAGCCGTCACCGTGCCCGAGGCGCACGTCGTGGCGGCGTTGGGCGTCGCGGCGACCACGAGACCGGTCGGGAACGTGTCGGTGAGCGCGGCGTCGAGCGTGGCGGCCGTCGGACCGGGGTTCGAAAGCGTGATCGTGAGCGTGCTCGTGGCACCGGTCGACACCGACGCGGGCGCGAAGGCCTTCGACAGCGAAGGCGCCATCGCACCGCCGTTCGGCACGTTGAAGCTCAGCGGCACCACGACGACCGGCTGGTTCGTCGCGTTGCTCGAGATGCACAGCGAGCCCGTGTACGTGCCGGCCGACAGGCCCGACGCGTTGAACGTGACGGGCACCGTCTGCGAACCGTTGAAGCCGAGCGCACCGGACGTCGTGGCGAGGCTCGCCCACGCGGGCAAGGTGCAGTCCGCAACGCCCTGGACGAACGTCGACAGCATGTTGAGGCCGTCACCGGTCTGGAACTGCGTCGGGTTCTGCCACGGCGCGTAGAGGCGCGGCACGTTGCCGACCTGCGTATCGCCGCTGACGTACCAGGCCCACAGCGGGTTGGCGGCGTTCTGCGCGCCCGTACCGTTGATCGTCGGCGTGACGGTCAGCCAGTAGCGGCCCGACGTCAGGTTGAGCGGCGTGCCCGACACGTTGGCGGCGTTGAGGTTCAGCGCGAGGCTGCCACCGGTCGTGGTGATGCCGTTGGCGGTGCTGATCGCGCCCGTGAACGTCCACAGCGGCGCTGCACCGAAACCTTCCGGTGCTCCGGCCGGCACGCCGGCGTTGTCGGCGTACACGCTGAACGTGATCGACGGCGTGTTGGTCGTGCTGAGGGCCGTCGTGCTCGGCAGCGTGAAGCCGTTGGCACGCAGCGTGGTGACACGCAGCGGGGTCGTGACGTCGAAGTTCTGCGACCAGTGGTAGCCGCGCGCCGGCGTGAAGCCCGAGTACGTGCCGCCCTGCCAACCGTTCGTCGTCGAGGTCGTGTTGATCGGCGTCAGCGTGCCCGTGCCGGTGGTCTGGACCTGCCAGTTCAGCGTCGGGTTGGCGGTGTTGCTGATCGTCAGGTTGTTGCTGACGGTCGTATCGGACGCGCCCGAGAGCGAGGCCGGCGTGACCGCGATCGCGGGGCCACCCGGGTACACGGCGATCGGCATGTGCAGCGGCGGTTCGTCGCCACCCGACGGCGTCAGCGTCAGTTCGCCGAACGTCCACTGGGACGGGGTCAGCAGGCCGCTGACGACCGACACGGTGATCGTGCGCGAGCCCGACGAGTTGACCGTGAACGAGGCCGGCGTGAACGTGGCTGCGCCTGCCGGCAGGCCCGTCACCGAGAGCGTGTAGGTCTGCGTGCCCGAGCGTGCACGGCGCAGCGTGCGCGTGAACGTGTGCGTGCCGACGATGTTGTAGCGCGCCATGCTCGCGAGGTTCAGCGAGGAGATGTCACCGCCTGCCGCCGGGTTGGCCGCGAGGAAGTTCGCCGGGGTCTCGTCCATGATCAGGCCGACCTTCGCCGCCTTGGCGAGGTTGACGCGACCCGAGCCGTAGTCCCACGGACGCACCGGGGTGCCGTCGTGGTTGATCGCGCCCGTGTTGTTCGACGTCAGGTTCAGCGCCGACTTGATCTGCGGCGGGGTCCAGGTCGGATTGAGCGCACGCAGCAGCGCGGCCGAACCGGCGAGGTGCGGGCTCGACATCGACGTACCGTTGTTGAGGTACACGCCGTTCTGGCCGACCACGTTGGCGGCACCGACGGCGAGGATGTCCACGCCCGGGCCCGTGATGTCGGGCTTGACCATGCCCTGGCCGTTGAGGATGCGCGGGCCGCGGAAGCTGAAGCCGGCGATGACGTCGGGCGTGCCGGGATAGGCCTGCGCCGCGATGTCGATCGACACCGTCGCGGTGGCCGGGGTCATGGCCGCCTCGAGGTTGTTCCAGTCCGTCGTCAGCATCGACCACGACGTGTCCGCCGCGCCGAGGTTGAGGTAGGCCGCATCGACGAAGATCACGCCGATCGCACCGGCGTTCAGCGCCGCGGTACGGCGCGCGCCGCTGCCGCAGGTGCTGGTCGTGCCGTCGAGGCGCAGCACGGCGATCGCACCGACGCGGTCGGGCGGCGTCGTCGCGGGATCGAAGCCGTCCGCGAAGATGCGGTCGGCCGGCACGATCGGCGGCGTGTAGGCGCGCGTGAACGTGTTGGCCGGGTAGGCCGCGCAGCCGTCCGTCGCACCGTTGGCGAAGTTCGGGCTCTTGATGATCGGCGCATTGACGAGGTTCGAGGTCGGCAGCGGCAGGCCGCCGGGACGCATCGGGATGTTCTGCGTGTTGGCCGGCGGGTTCGTGCCGTCGAGGTCGAGGTTGACCGCGATGATGCGGTCCTGCGTCGACGCGGCGACCGTCTCGACCCAGGGCTCGAGGTGGTTGGTCTGGCCCTGCGGATCGGGCACCGTGGTGCTCGTGTTGCCGGCCGAGGCGGCGACGAAGATGCCGGCCGCATTGGCGTTGCGGAACGCCACGGACGTGCCGTCGGTCCACGGCGAGGTGCCGCCGCTGATCGAGTAGTTGATGACGTCGACGCCGTCGATGACGGCCTGGTTGACCGACTGCGCGGTCGCGGTGGACGGGCAGGTCGACGGGCAGGCGAGGTAGGAAATCACGTTGGCGTGCGGAGCGACGCCGGAGATCGTGAACTGGCCGCTCGCGTAGGTGGCCTGCCAGCGGTTGCCGGCGACCGTGCTCGAGGTGTGCGAGCCGTGGCCCTGCGTGTCGGCGCCGCTGCGGTCGGCCGCCGTCGACGCGAAGTTGTACATGCCGATGAGCTTGTCGTTGCAGCGCCCCGCATCGGCGAAGCCGGTCTGGCACAGGCCCAGGTAATTGCCGGTGCCGCGCGGGTTCTGGTGCACGTAGCCGTCGATCGGACCGGTCGCGGCGTAGGCCGGACTCTGCCAGTTGATGCCCGTGTCGATGATGCCGACGACGATGCCTTCACCCTGGGTTTCGACGCCCGAGGCGGTGTCGCCGGTCCAGATCGCCGGCGCGCCGATGAAGGCGGGGCCGCGGTCGGTGTGCAGCTCGAGCTCGTGCTCGCGCTCGAGGAACAGGACGTCGTCGCGGTTCCTCAGCTCCTCGGCTTCGATGCTGTCGAGGCCGATGATCACGGCGTTGAGGGCGTGCTGCATGCGCGCCATGACGGCCAGGGGGCGGCCGAGCGACGCTTCGATCGCCTGGATCTGCGACTGCTGGCGGCTCTCGAGGTAACCCACGTAGGCGACGGCGCCCGCCGACTCGAGGTCGAGCTTGCCGGTCGCCGCGCCGCGCTGCTGGCGCTCGGGCGCCGGGATGCCGGCGACTTCACCGGCGTAGGTGGCGAGCGGCGCCTCCTTGAAGACGACCGTGTAGTACGCCACGTCGCCGGCGGGCGAGGGCATCAGCACCGCGGCGGAGGCCGATGCGTGCACGACGCGCGCGACGTCGACGACGGGATTGAAGGAAGCGGAAGCCGAAGCAGTCAACCCCGTGAACAGGGTCAGTGCCAAGGCGCCCGCCACGGGCGTCATGCGATGTCTCGCAAGCCGCCGAGTGGTTGACCTCGAAGTCATGAAATTCCCCAACATTTCGGATGGACGAAACGGACGCACGGCTCCGCCGGCCGCGCAGGCGCAGCCGGTCGTCCCTGTCGAAGCAGCGATCCCCTGTAGGCCCGTATCCCTTCCTGATACGGACGCGCCGATCTTGTGCCTGAACATGCGGCAAGGCAACGGGTTTGTGATCGGTTGCAACCAAATTTACATATGGATCGGGTAGGGGGTGCCGATCGGCTCGCGGTTCGGGGCCGGGGGCTCGAGGCGCCGGGAGGCCTTCGCGCGCGCGTCCTGTCGACGGGACCGGCCTTGCCGCAGGCGACAGCGCGCGCCACCGGTGGCTATGATCGGGCGCTGCCCTGGGGAGGATGCCGATGAGCCTGATCGCGAAGCTGACGCGCCACAAGAGCGTCGAACAACTGCAGGCCGAGCTCGGCCAGCGGCGGGATTTCCGCCGCGTGCTCGGCCTGTGGCAGCTCACCAGCATCGGCCTCGGCGGCATCATAGGCGTCGGCATCTTCGTGCTGGCCGGCCAGCAGGCCGCCGCGAATGCCGGTCCCGCGGTCGCCCTCGCGTTCGTGATCGCCGGCATCGCGAGCGCCGCGGCGGCGCTGTGCTACGCCGAGTTCGCCGGCATGATCCCGGTCACCGGCAGCGCCTACACCTACGGCTATGCGGTACTCGGCGAGTTCGCAGCCTGGCTGATCGGCTGGGACCTGCTGCTCGAGTACGCGCTCATCGTCGCCGCGGTCGCGAGCGGCTGGGCGGGTTACCTGCAGAACATCCTCGAGGCGATGGGCCTTGGCCTGCCGGTGTGGGCGCAGGGCGCCTACGGCACCGGCGAAGGCCGATACTTCAACGTCATCGCCGCGCTCGTCGCGATGGCGATCGCCGTGTTGCTGACGATGCGCACCGAACTCGGCGCGCGTATCAATACCGCCGTGGTGATCGTCAAGATCATCGGCGTCGCCCTGATCATCGGCGTCGGCGTGTTCTACATCGATCCGGCCAACTGGACGCCGTTCATCCCCGAGCGCATCGTCGGCGACGACGGCAAGAGCCACTTCGGCTTCAACGGCGTCGTCACCGCGGCGGCCGTCGTGTTCTTCGCGGTGTTCGGCTACGACACGCTGACCACCGCCGCGGAAGAGGCGAAGAACCCGCAGCGCGACCTGCCGCGCGCGATCCTGCTCTCGCTCGGCATCTCGATGGCGCTGTACCTGACGATCTCGCTCGTGCTGACGGGCGTCGCGCACTACTCGACGCTCGGCAACGACGCGCCGGTCGCCAACGCGTTCGGCGCGCTGGGCCTGACCTGGGTGCGTGTGGCGATCTCGATCACCGCCGTGACCGGCATCATCAGCGTCGTGTTCGCCTTCATGCTCGGCGCCGCGCGCATCTGGTACGCGTTGGCCCGCGACGGCCTGCTGCCGGCGTGGTTCGCCAGGCCGCACCCGACCTACGGCACGCCCTACCGTCCGACGCTGATCCTCGGCGTCGTCACCGGCCTCGCCGCGGGAGCGTTCCCGATCGGCGAGCTCGCGGAAATGGTCAACATCGGCGTGCTCGCGGCGTTCATCGTGATCTGCGCTTCGATCATCGTGCTGCGCGTGCGCCGTCCCGAGCTGCCGCGCGGGTTCCGCACGCCGTTCGTGCCGGTGGTGCCGCTGATCGGCATCGGGTTCTCGATCTGGCTGATCTCGGGCCTGCCGCTGCACACGTTCGAGCGCTTCGGCATCTGGCTCGCGATCGGCCTGCTCGTGTACTTCGGCTACGGCATCCGCCACAGCCGCCTGTCCCGCCCCGATTGATCGGCGGCGATCGGGGCCGGCGCCGTGGCGCCGGCCCTGTCACGATCAGTCGTAGGTGCCGAGGAAGATGCGGTCGTTCGCGTAACCGTAGATCGCGAACGGCAGGTCCACGCGATGCGGCGAGTTCGGATCGCCGCTGCGGATCGGGTTGATCCAGCTGCCTGCCGAGAGCACGTTGCCGAGGTTGGCGTCGTGCTGGCCCGCGGTGCCGCCCGGATTGGTCGTGTCGATCTGGCCGAGGATCGTGACCTGCGGCGTGAAGACCGCAGCCTGGGTGTCGCCGATCTGGAGCTGCCAGCTCACGAAGTAACGGCCGGGCGTGGTGAGGATCACGTTGGGAAGTGCGAGGTCGATCGCCTGCACGTGGCGGGCGACGTCGGCGAAGCCTCCGGACTCCGAGACGCGATAGGCGACCGGCTCGGCGTGGACGAGCGCGTTCGTCTCGCGGCCGTCGTAGACGAGGAACGCGGCCACGCCGGGCTGGCCGAACCAGATCATGACGTTGGCCGAGGTGAACGGCGCGGTCGCGCCGTTGGACTGGTAGGCGTAGACGCGCAACCGGTCGACCGTCCAGCTGACCTGCGCGGTCGTGATCGTGAAGTCGTCGGCGAGGCGATAACGCGGCGCGCCGACGGCGAAGCCGTAGCTCGTGTTGGCCGGGAACGTCGTGTTCTCGAGCAGGCTCGCGTCGGCCCCCGTCGCATGTCCGCCGGGGTGGGTCACGTAAGGACCGTTCTCGTGCAGCAAGGGAGACTGGGCGGACACGGCCGAAGCGGAAACGAGGCCGGCGAGGCCGCATGTCAGGGCTGCGGCGAGCGGGTTCTTCATGGGGAACGATCCTGCATCTCGGGGGGACGGAACGACGCGTGCCGCGGGCTCGCGCGCGCATGCGGGCCCGTGACAGGACGCCGATTCTAGCCCGACCGTCGCGGAATCGGGGGCGTCGTTCCCGCGGGATCGTCGTTCAGGGACGCTGCGTGCCGAGCCGCGACCATGCCGCCACGGCACTCGCGATGTTCGCCTTCGGGTGTTCGAGGAAGACGACCAGCGAGGTGCCGCTCGCGAAACAGTAGCGTTCGCGCGTGTCGGGATCGACCCAGTTGAGCGAGCAGTCGGCACGGATGCGCTTGCCTGCGGACAGGCCGAGCGGGTCGTGGCCGTCGAACGCCGCTTCGACGGCATGCGTCGGCACGGCGGCCTTCCAGATGCCGCCGCCGGGGGCGTGGCCCGCGTGTGTGGCGGCCGGTGCGGCGCAGGCGGCGATCACGGCGATCGCGACGGCAAGGCGGGAGGCGACGGGCATGGCGGCGTGCTCCACGGTGCGTGGACGTCCATCCTAACGCAGGCTGCGACCTTTGGCGGTTGGCGTCGCGCGGCGTAGCCGCCACAATGGAGGATGCACCGCGCGAGCCGTGCGGCAATTCCCCTGGAGCATTCGATGGCCACCCACGACGTCAAAGTCCCCGATATCGGCAACTACACCGGCATTCCCGTCATCGAGCTGCTCGTGCAGCCGGGCGACAGCGTGAAGAAGGACCAGGGCCTGGTCACGCTGGAGTCGGACAAGGCGACGATGGAAGTGCCGTCGTCGGTGGCCGGTGTGGTCAAGGAGCTCAAGGTCAAGCTCGGCGACGAAGTCAGCGAGGGCAGCATCGTCGCGGTGATCGAGGAAGCGGCCGGCGGTGCCGAAGCGGCTGCGCCGGCGCCCGCGAAGGCCGAGGCGCCCAAGCCAGCGCCGGCCAAGGCCGAGGCGCCGAAGCCGGCACCGGCGCCTGCCCCTGCC
>JASCPI010000028.1 GCA_029959555.1 Lysobacteraceae bacterium PS02065
GCCAAGCGTTCGTCGTTGCCGAGCAGGGCCGCTTCCTTCTCGCGACAACGCACCGGGTCGATCACGCCACCGGTCGTCGCCGGGAACAGCCTGACCCATCGCACCGCCACATCCTCATCGGACCACAAGCGCGCGGCACCTGGATCGACCCGAAGCACGACGTGCGTGTGGTTACTCATCACGGCATAGGCGTAGAGCCCGACTGCGAAGATGTCCGCCAGTTCGAGCAGGCGTTGCTCGACCCAGCCACGTCGATGCTCAAATGACCGCCCACTCAGTGCGTCGATGCCGCACAGCCACGCACGGCGAACGCAGCGAGATATGCAGTGGTAGAAGCCGGATTCGTCCGAGGCGACGAGTCGATGGCGAGCCGTGGTCATGACCCGCATGGTCGGATTTCGCTACGGCCGTGTCTGTAGGAAATGGTCGATTGTGCAGGTCAGCGAAGAGCGAGAAGATGGGTGTCCAGAATGCTTGCTACAGGTCAGCGAAGAGCGAGAAGATGGGTGTCCAGAATGCTTGCGTTCCGCCTTCTGCTGTCCGTGCGGAATGTCGTATCTCAGTTGAAGAAGCGCTCATGCTGCCGATCGCATCACGCACGACCTCCCGCATGACGGCATGGTGGGCCGGACTCGCATCCGCCCTCACGCTGGTCGGCATCCTCGTCTACGCGATGATGGTTCACTACCGGGCCATCGACGTCGCGTATCTGGTGTTCGCACTTCCACGCATCGCAGTGATCTCCCTGGCCGTGGCGGCACTCGCCCGCGTGCTCGCCGCGCACCTGAGCTCGTCATGGCGATCGCTGCTCTTCGGAGCGACGGCGGGCTTCCTGGGCGGGGTGACGTATGTCGCCGCGGTTACCTGACGGGCGTGTCGAGCCGATGGCGCGCCGTGTCGGGGCATGAGCTCTTCCATACGCGGACGCGAGAGATCGACGAGGCGATCGCGGCACATCCACTACCATCGCATCATCAGGGCTGGCGAGCGTCCCGATGCGATGACGCTCGGCCTCGGCCGAAGAGCCGTCTACGTTTCGCCACCCGTTCTTCCGGGTATCGCCATAGTGGTGTCGGCCGAGTGGGCAACGAACATGCAGGAGAGGGTGAATGATCCAACTCCCCATACGAGACCCCTGCGACCTCTGCGTGGCCGCGCGCGACGAACCCTGGAAGATCATCGACGAAGGCGAGTACACGCTGACGGTGATCAATCCGTGGCAGTTCGAGGCAGGCCAGTGTTGCGTGATCACGCGCCGGCATGTTGCGCTGCTGCTCGATCTGACGCTCGAGGAGTGCGCCGAGGTCATGATCGCGGCCCAAAGGGTCGCCCTTGCGCTCGTCGCGACGTATCGGCCGCTCGGCATCCTCACGTTCCAGAACAACGGGGTATACAGCGGGCAGGAGACGCCGCACTTCCATTTCCACGTGGTGCCGCGGCAGAAGGGTAGCGACTGGGGCATCGGTCCGCCGCAGCTCGCAACCTTCGATGGCGCAGGGCGTGAACGAGGAGCCATGCATGACCCGGGCAATGACGCGCAGCGTCGCGAGCGGGTTCGCGTGTCCGCGAAGCAACTGGCCGACACCGTCGAGCGGATACGATCGAATCTACCGGTGTGACGTGGTGCGTGTGGCGCTGACGTCCAGCATCTGGCGGGTCGTCTACCCTTCGGCCTCGACGGCCTGACGCCTCATCCGGCCCACGTCGCAAACCGATCCGGTCCGGACATCGATTCCACGGAAGTTTCCGCATGCCACGATTCCTGCTTCTCGTCCTCATGCTCGCGTTGTCGACCCAGGTTGGCGCACTCGTCATCCGGCACGATGTCGATGACGCGAAGTATCGGATTGCCGCGTCCGACTTTCCGGCGCTCGTCGACATGCCTGGTGCGGGGCACGGCGTACTGATCGCACCGCAGTGGGTCATCACGGCCGCACATACCATTCCAGAGCACGTGCGACTCGCGACGGTGTCGATCAACGGGCGTGATGTCGACGTCGAGCGCGTCGTGGTCCATCCCGGTTATCGCACGCTGCCGAAGGAACTGATCGAGCCGGCGATGGCGACCGGCGAAGCGATGCTGCTGGCGGTGTTCCTCGGTACCTCCGACGACATCGCGCTGATCCGCCTGGCCAGGCCGGTGACGGACATCGCACCCGTCACGCTCCACAAGGACAGTGTCAAGCCCGGCCAGGTCGTCGAACTCGTCGGCAAGGGCGCCACCGGCAACGGTGCCGACGGATACGCCCTCGGCGATTCGCATCGGACCGCACTTCGCCGCGCCTACAACGCGATCACGAGCGCCTACGATCGCTGGATCTGCTACCGCTTCGACGAGCCGCCCTCGGCACTGCCCCTCGAAGGTGCGCTCGGCAACGGAGACAGCGGCGGCCGCGTGCTCGTCGAGGTCGGGGATCAATGGCAGCTGGCGGGACTCGCCTCGTGGAAGGTCGTGCACGGCCACGTGCTCAAGGCGCGCTACGGTCGCTACGAGCAGGTCACCTGCAACGTCCGGTTGAGCCATTACATGGCATGGATCGAGGGCGTGATGTCCGCGCCGTCGCCGCCATCGGTCGCGCAGGCTGCTCCGAAAGCCGTTCAACCCACCGAGCTTCCCAGCGTGGTCCTGCCGCCGGAGCTGGATCGCGTGTTGCGCGATTACGAGCGTGGGTGGCGCGCGGGTGACGCCAAGGCCCTTGCCGCGCTGTTCGTGGAAGACGGCTTCGTACTGCAAGGCCATCGCCCTCCGGTCCGCGGCCGCGCGGCCATCCAGGCGGCCTACGAGGGCCAGGGCGGCGCAACCTTGCGACTGCGTGCGCTCGCGTTCTCCGCAGGCGACACGGTCGGCTCCATCATCGGGGCTTACGCATTCGGCGATGCGCCGGGCGACGTCGGCAAGTTCACACTCACGTTGCGACGTGACTTCGGCGGGCCTTGGCTGATCGTCTCGGACATGGACAATCTCAACGCGACGCCCAGGACTAGCCGGATGCCGGATCACTAGTGTCCTGGAGCCCAGCATGCGCCGGGCACGACGAACCACCGCAGCGCGCTCGTCTGACCACTACCTCAGTACAGTCCTTCATGCCCATCTTCCATCGTTTGAAAGATAGCGGTCTCGTACCTGTTCTCGGCGTTGTGGCCGTCCTCCTCGTCGTGCTCGCCGGCCATGCGTCCGGAATCTTCGGCCCTCCGAGACCGGGAACGACCGTCTACAGGTTGCTCGACACGCCAAGCATCACGCTGGCACTCGTGTCGGCAGTCACCGTCGGTGTGATCGTGCTGTCGTCGTGCTCGGCTGCACTCAGGCCTGTATACGGCGGCTTTTTCGCAGGGGCTTCGGCATGTGCGAGCGTGTACAGCGCATTCTTCTTCGACAGTTGGCTGGGTGTCGCCTGCGCTGTGATGGCTTCGTCGCTGTTGCACGCTGCCCGCTCGCAAGCACTCGCGAATGCGTCGAGCACGGTCAAGGGTCGCTGACGTCAGACGCTTGACGCCATCTTCTTCCACGAAAGGAATCACCCATGACACGCCTTCTCCTGCTCGCCCTGCTGGGCACATGTTCCAGCGCACATGCCGTCGTCATCCGCGACGACGTCGACGATGCGACGTACCGCATCGAGGCGTCGGCGTTTCCCGCGCTGGCCGACATGCCTGGTGAAGGGCACGGCGTGCTGATCGCGCCGCAATGGATCGTGACGGCTGCGCACACGGTCACGTGGCAATCCGAAGTGAAGCAGGTGACGCTGGCCGGCTCGCCCAGGGAGGTCGAGCGCGTCGTCCTGCATCCCGGCTACAGCAAGCCGCCGCAGCAGCTGACCGATCGCGCGATGGCCACGTGGGACTGGACGCTGTTCGTCGCGCGGATCTCGTCCACGGACGACATCGCACTCGTGAAGCTCGCGCAACCGGTCACGGACGTCGTGCCCGCCACGCTCCACGGCGGCGACGACGTGTTCGGCCAGACCGTGCGCATCATCGGCAAGGGCGCGACCGGTACGGGTACGAAGGGATTCGGCCTCGACAGCCCGCATTGCACCGAGCTTCGACACGCCTACAACACGGTCACAAGCGCGCACGACCGCTGGTTCTGCTAC
This sequence comes from Lysobacteraceae bacterium PS02065, assembly GCA_029959555.1. GTDB lineage: Bacteria > Pseudomonadota > Gammaproteobacteria > Xanthomonadales > Rhodanobacteraceae > Dokdonella. Next base: position 4,098 of record JASCPI010000028.1, read on the forward strand.
GTGTTCGACGCGCCGCCGGAAGGCCTGCCGCTCGAAGGCGCCTCGGGAAGCGGCGACAGCGGCGGGCCCGTGCTCGTGCAGGTTGGCGGGGAGTGGCGGCTTGCGGGACTGACGGCATGGACCGCAGCGCAGGGCAGTGACAGGACCCGTTTCGGCCGCTACGGCCAGATCAGCTGCAACGTGCGCCTGAGCCACTACAAGGCGTGGATCGAGAGCGTGATTCCGGTGCAGCCCTAGGCTGGCTTGCTTTAGCACTTTGGGGGCGAGGCCGAACCCTCATCCCGCCATTCGGGTCAACGCTTGTCGTAACACGGGTAAGGCTCTTCTCTCGGAGGAAAAGGAGAGCGGCGGGTTACCGCGAGACGGCTGAATGCGCGCGTCGGCAACGTAGTGCTTGCCCGGTCGAAAGGCTGCAATGCGCTTTGCGGCGCAGTCTCCAGCGTTCACCCGGCGGTGGTGGGGCTCCGCTCGACGCGGGCGCGCATGCGATACCCTTGCGCATGCAACGACGTATCCGGTCGACCTGCGGTCGCGCAATGCCGGGTCTTGGCGAGGGAACACGGATGCTCGCGGCGTGGTCTCGGTGAGCTCCTCGCGGGAGCGCCATCTTCGAGAGGGCGGTGCAGTACGTAGAGCCTCGCGTGCCCAGACGGGGATCCGCTGGCCATCGTGAGGCCGGCGTGCTGCCCCGAACATCCGTCCCCGCATGCATCGCGAGCCCTGCGCTGCACGTCAACCTCGCCGAAAGGCCCGTCGTTCCGATGCCTCGATCATGCTGAGCCAGCACTTCCTGTTCTTCTTCGCGATGCTTGGTGCCTTCAACGGCATCGGTCTGGCGTCGTTCCTCTGGTGGACGGCGAAGGGCAAGCCCACGCAGCGTTGGCTGGCGCTGCTGGTCCTGGTGGTCGGGTTGCGCACGGGCAAGTCCGTGGCGTTCCACTTCTGGCCGGACATTCCACTGGTCGTGCTGCAGCTGGGCCTGACCGCGTGTTTCCTGATCGGGCCTTGCCTGTTCTTCCTCGTGCGATCGAGCCAGGGCGACGCCTCGGGCCCCGGCAAAGTCGACCGCTGGCACATCGCCGCGTTGCTGGCCCTCGCGGTCGCCGTGAACGTGTTCGTTCCGTACGTCGACAACGTCGCGCTGTGGCGATGGATCATCACGCCGGGCATCAACTACGCGTGGCTGGGCTATCTCGTGCTTGCGTCGGCGCTGTTGTACCTGCATCGCGCACGGCATCGCGGTACGCCTTCCGGGCCGTTGCTGCCGGGCTCGCTGGCCGGTGTCTGGATCATCTGGACGGCGTACTACACGGCCGGCTACACCTCCTACATCGTCGGCGCGCTGTCGTTCACCTTCGTCCTCGCCGCGAGCGTGCTGGTCTACCTGCGCCTGCGCGCGGGGCAGGCGCCGATCGAGCCGTATCAGGACCGGCGCATTCCCGAGTCCGAGGCGGTCACGCAGCTCGAAGCCCTGGCCGACCTCATGGCGCGCGAGCGCCTGCATCGGGACCCGGCGCTGACGCTGCCACGCCTCGCTCGCCGGCTCGGCATGCCGCAGGCCCGACTGTCCCAGTTGCTCAACGACAACAACCAGACCTCGTTCAAGCAGTACCTCGCGCAGTTGCGCGTACGCGACGCGAAGACGCTCCTGCGGCAGTCGCCCGAGAAGTCGCTCGAGCACATCGCCGAGGAAGCCGGCTTCCAGTCGATGTCGACCTTCCACAGCGCCTTCAGGAAGTGGGAGGGGAGTACCCCTGCGGCGTTCCGCGCGGCCGCGTGCGACTCCTGAAACGCGTTCCAGCACTCCTGAAATCGATGGCAATGCATTGATCTGAAAAGGATCGCATAGTGTCCGGGCTCCCCATCAGGAGCACGTGCCCATGCCGATATCCCGCGTCATCCGATCCCTGCTCGTCGTCGCGCTGTCCGTCTGGCTGCAGGTCATTCCGGGCGCCCATGCGGCCGGACGTGGGGTCGCCGACCATCCGTCGAGCCAGGCGCCCGCCACACGCATCGCCGCCGTCGCACCCGCGGCGACGACCTCCGCGGCGTCCCCGGCCAACGGCGTTCCCGATCGCATCCTTTTCATCGTGGCCAGCAGCAAGGTCCACGGGACCTCCACGATCCCGGCCAGCGTGAGCTTCGGCGAAGTCGTCAACGCCTGGGACACGTTCCACGCCGCAGGTTACGCGGTCGACTTCGTCTCGCCCGACGGCGGTGGCGTGCCGATCCTCGATGCCTATGTCGACAAGGACACGCGCCCACGCCTCGAGGACGCCCGCATCATGACCGGGCTGCGCAACACGGCCCGACCCGAGCAGATCGATCCGCGCCGATACGTCGCCGTCTACTACGTCGGCGGCAGCAACGCGATGTACGGCGTGCCGGAGCATCCGGTCCTGCAGGACATCGTCATGCAGGTCTACGAGCGCAACGGCGGCGTGGTCTCGGCGGTCTGCCACGGCACCGCGGGCATCGTGAATCTCAAGCTCGCCAGCGGTCGGTACCTCGTCGCGGGCAAGCGCATCAGCGGCTATCCCGAAGAGCACGAAGAGCAGGACGCCGACTACTTCAGACAGTTCCCGTTCCTGATCCGCAAGACGGTCGAGACCCGCGGCGGCTCGTTCCACGTCGTGAACGGTTACGAGCCCCACGTCGAAGTCGATGGCCGCGTGGTCACGGGACAGAACTACGCCTCCGCGACGCCCGTCGCCGAGGCCGTCGTCGCCGTGCTTCGGGCGCGCGCGGCTCGACCCTCGAAAGCGTCCGCCTCGAAAGGCTGATCGCCCGGACGCCCGACGTCGCGCGGCGTCGTCACGCCGTTCCCGTCATGCCCTCAACACCACCAAGGAAAACCCATGGAAACATCGATCCGATCCCTCGTCATCGCCGGTGCCCTGTTCGTCCTCGCTCCCACCGTGGCCATCGCCCAGGGCGGTGATCGCGAGGCAGTCGACCGCGTCATGCAGACCTTCATGCGCGCCTACATCACGGCCGACAACGCGATGGCGAAAGAAGTGTTCCGCAAGGACGGCGTCATGATCGGCTACTCGCCGGCCAGAGGCAGCGAGCTGCTCATGCGCACCGGGGAACAGTTCGCCGAAGGGTTCAACGGCAAGCCCGCCGCGGACGAGGCCTTGCGCAAACGCCGCTACGAGATCATCGACGTGGCCGAGAACTTCGCGGCCGTGAAAGTGATGCTCGACTATCCCGGATGGCGGGGCATCGACTACGTCGTGCTCCTGAAGACGGATGACACGTGGAAGATCATCAGCAAGTCGTGGACCGGCACGCTCACGCCGAAGGAGTCCTGATCATGGTCATGTCGATGCACTCCTTCGTGCTGGCCGGCACCCTCCTGCTGCTTCCGGCCTCCGTCATGGCGCAAGGCAGTGATCGTGATGCGGTGGATATCGTCATGAAGAAGATGATGCGCGGATTCGAAGCCGGCGATCCGCGTCTGGTCTTCGAGGTGCTCAGGAAGGACGGGACGGTCGTCGGTTACTCGGCGGGCAGGAAGCAGGTGGTCACGCAGACGGCGGAAGAATGGGCGAAAGGATTCACCGGCAAGCCTGCCGACGACGAGGCGCTGCGCAAGCGCAGCTACGCGATCGTCGATGTGGACGGAGACGCGGCGGTCGTGAAGGTGATGCTGGACTATCCCGGCTGGAAAGGGCTCGACTATCTCGCGCTGTCGAAGATCGACGGCCAGTGGATGATCGTCAGCAAGTCGTGGAGCGGCGTGCCGAAGTCGTAAGCGTCGCCACACCGCTCTCGCATCCCTCGGTTTCGCAGGCGCGCCAGGCTGAAGCCGGCTGGCGCGCCTGTGGTCATCGTGCGACGCGGGTGTGCGGTCGCTGCGCCGATGATCGCGTGACGGGTACGTATCGCGTGCCCGTCCCGCTTTCACTGCGGGATGTCCATGGCACGCGCCATGGTCGATCCCTTGGCTTCGCCGCGCGGGCATTGCATCCTGTCCGTGACGTCGCGACGGGCGTCCCACCGAGATGGATCCGACATGGAAGCACACACCTTCACGGCCAAGGCGGTCGTCCTCGAGCTGCCCGACGACGAGTTCTACTTCGTCGGTTTCGCGGACCACGAGTACACGCCGACCACCTACCTGCAGTTCCAGCGCGCATTCGAGTTTGACGAGCAAGACGTCAGGCTCGGCATGGACACCTACGACATCGAGTGGTGCGACCAGGGCGCATCGACCTACGGCGGCGTGGCGACGTTCGAGCTCGGCCCGACGAGCGCGGTCGTCCGCCTCACGGACAAGGGCGCCGAAGCGCTCGGCCTCGACGAGATCACGATCCACTTCACGCTGACGCCGGCCAGGCACGCTGCCCTGAAGACCGCGCTCGCGGAGATCTTCGAGGGCACGGCATGCCTGGTGATGGCGGAGCGCTGACGGTCTGCCGCCGTGTCGTTCGACACACGGAGGGACGTGCCGTGCCCGATGGAAAAGAGATCGTCATGAGGAACGTCCCGGCGCGCAGCAGGATCGACGCGCAACCGTTGTCCGGCGAGGTCATCCATCGCGTGATGCGCCGCGTGTTCCCGAAGCGCAACGACTACGGCACGGCGTCGTTCGACGAACTCGTGCCGGAACTCGCACGGTTCGGCGTCACCACGCTCGGAGGGCTTCGTGCCTTGATGACGCGGCACCGGCGCGCGCTGCTGGCCGCGGACCGCGAGCGCCTGCGGCCGGTGGAAAGACGGATGTTCGCGGAGGACTATGGCGACGCTTTCGTGCGCGACACCGAGCGCAGGCAGTACTGGTTCGCCTAGCCCGCGCTCGTCAGGATCGCGATGGAGATGGCGTTCGGTGCCGAGGATGACATCCGCGAGTGCTGAGCACGGCGAGGCATGCGAGGATCACGAGGTGTAACGATCGGCAGCGTGGCAGCGGTGGCGCGTCGATCCCGGCGCGAGGGCTCTTGCCGCGTCGACAGGATGATGTCGGAAGAAGATGGTCCATCAAGGGAGGGGATCACGCATGGCGACATTCTCGTCGTTCAAGGCCGTCGTGCTGGCGCTCGCGGCGGTGGCCGTGTCGCTCGTCATGGGCTTCCAGATGCTGGGGCACGAGCCCTACATTCCCTCAGGAAACCGCTTGCTCGTCATCGCATCCTCCGTCGGTACGGCGGTGTTCGCGTTCGGCGTGGTGGCGGCGCTCTACCTGATCCCGAAGGCGAACCGGAATGTCGGATCCTTCCTGAGCGCCTACGTGCTCCTCGGTGTACTCGCGTCCTTCGTCGGGTGCAGTCACTGGATCGGCAAATTCCACGGCGAGAAGAAGACGCTCGAGAATGGTACCGGCGTGTCCGTGGTGGTGCCCTCGGACTGGGCCGTGGCGACAGCCACCGGCGGAACGGTGGACCTGTTCGTCATGGATTGGGCCGGTACGCAATCCGTAGGCGTCACGAAGGGCGGCGCCGACGAGGCGCCTGCCGACGCGGCGGAGCTCGAACGCGTGCTCGCGTCGGTGCTTGAGCCCACGCCGTTGAAGAATCCGGTCGCCGATTTCACGTGTGGCGAGCGTTGTCTCGGCAAGCAGTTCGTCGTGGACTCGAACGGGACGCCGATGCGCGTGCTGTTCGCGGTCAAGCACGAGGGAGGGCGTTGGTTGGTCCTCAACGGAGGGGGCGTCGAATCCAGAGCCGACAAGAATGTGCCGACGGTCATCGAGGTCATGGCGAGCGCGAGATGATCGTGGCGTCTCGTGCGGATCACGATCGCCTTCCCCCGTCATCCCGCACAGGCTGATGAGCCCACGACGCCCCATGCTCGACGACACGACCCGCGACATGATCTCGGTATGGATCGGCACGACCCACCGGCCGATCGACGAATTCAACGCCTACTACGAAGGCCTCGAGGACGCCGCATCCGGGTGCCCGATCCATCGCGACTTCGACACGACGTTCATCGATACGGACTTCTTCGCCACGTTCCGCACGGCCGGCGATGTCGTGCTGCCGATCCGTGAACTCTGCGAAGAAGTCGGCTGCAGCTCGCGCGAGACGATGCAGGCGATCGTCGCGCGCTGCGAGGCGATGGGCCTCCATGCAGGCAATGTCCTGAGCTGGTACTGCAACGCGACGTTCACCGAGGCCGAGCCGGGCAGGTTGTACAACGACATGCGTTTCATCGGCACGTTCGACGACCCGTGAGCGCATCCCGCGGCACACGAGCGTCGATGGCCGGCGACCTCAATCGCGCGGTGCGTTGATCTGCTCGAGCATGCGCGCGCTCTCGGCGAGCGTCGGCACGTTGAAGGCCTGCCGGTCGGCGTCGCTGACGGCGCCTTCGGCGATCGGCGACTGGATCTGCCTGCCGGTCGCGGCATCCATCGCGAACTGCGTGCCGTACCACTGCGGCTGGCCGCGCCGCACGAGCAGGCGATCCCAGGCCGCGGCGGCGATCCAGCGGTAATCCTTGCGCTCCGGCGCGAGCGTCGCGGCGATCATGCCGAGCGAGAACGCGAGGCGGATGTCGTCGTCGGCGTCGCCGTGCTGGTACACGAACGCTGCCCGCCAGTGGTCGGCCGCCGTGCGTACCTCGCCGTTGCGCAGCATGCGGCGCACCTCGCGCAGGCGTTCCGCGTCGTGGCGCGCCATCTGCGCCATCGCCGCCTGACGCTCGGCAGCCGGCTTCTGGAACAGCGCCTTGCGTTCCTCCTGGTCGGCGGCATGCAGGGCCGCGAGTGCGGCGTTGTCCTGCGGTGCGGCGGGTGGTGCGTCGGCAGCATGTGCAGCCGTGCCGGCGAGCAGGGCGATCGACAGGATCGCGCGGATCAGGAAATGGCGGTGCATGTCACGTTCCTTGTGCGGGGATGGGATGTGCAGCGTGTCGTTGCGACGCGGCTTCAGCGGTGCGTGGCGAAGGCTCATCGCGCCGCGCGTGCCGCCTCGAGCAGCGTGCGGAATGCCGCGGCCTTGCGGCCTTCGGTCGGTGCCCAGTCGGCGGGCATGCGACCTGCACGGTCGGCGCGGAACGGATCCGCACCTGCATCGATCAAGGCCGTGGCGATCTCGACCATGCCGTGCAAGAACGCGCGCTGCAGCGGGCGCTGGCCTTCGCCATCGACGGCATCGGGATCGGCACCCGCGGCGAGCAGGCTCGCGACGACGGGTCCGTGCAGTCGCGCGGACGGCTTGAACAAGGCCATGTGCAAGGCCGTGAGGCCTTGCGCGTTGCGGTGATTGGCGTCGGCACCTCGCGCGAGCAGCAGGTCGACCGTCTCGCGTTCACCGCTGCGCGCGGCCAGCATCAGCGCAGTTGCGCCTCCGTCGGCCATGGTCCAGTCCGGGGTGAGGCCCGCATCGAGCATGCGCGTGACGAGGGCGACATTTCCCGATGCGGCGACGCTCGGAAAATCCTGGGTGACCCAAGTGCTCTTCGCGATGCCATCCGAGAACGTCCACTCTGGTTCGTCGGTGGCGGGTATGCCCATTGCCGCGTCGAGCACCTGCAGGCGGCGCGCCTCGGCTGCGGTGCGTGCGGCGTCACGGCCTTCGCGCCACAGCGGGCTGCGAGCCGGCACCGAGGCCGGATCGTCGAGCCACGCGGCGAGCTGCGCATGCTCCGCGGCGCGCGCGGCGTCGGCCGGCGTCACGCCATCGAGGTCGGCCAGGGTGCGGTCCGCACCCGCGTCGACGAGCTTGCGTGCGATGTCGGCGAAGCCCGCCGCTGCGGCGATCCACAAGGCCGTCGCCCCCGAATCGTCGGCTTCGTCGACACCGGCACCGGCCTTGAGAAGCAGCACGATCAGGTCGACGAATCCGTGCGTGGTCGCCTCCACGAGTGGCGGCGCGCTGGCGGCCGTGTCGGGTCGTGCACCGGCGGCGAGCAGGGCACGCACGGCACCTTCGTCGCCATGGGCGCAGGCCCATGCGAGCGGCGTGGATTGGTGGCCGTGCAGGTCGACCTCGTCAGGATCCGCGCCGGCCGCGAGCAGGTCGTCGAGCGCACCGAGGTCGCAGCGCGTGATCGCGTCGAACAGGTTGTCGGGGCTTGCCGGCGTTCCTGCGGTGGTCATGCGATCCCGGCGTGTCCGTCGTGGGAGCGTGAGCGTAGGGCAGGATCGCGCCTTGGACCAGCAGAGGGTGACGAGGAGTGCGTCGTGTTATCCGAGGGCTTCACACTGCTGTCCGGGGAAAATCCGCAGACTGCGTCGCGCTGTCAGCCAGGCTGTCGCCTGGTGTTTCCCGGCGTTCGGTGTCGCGCGACCGAACAGGCTCGATGCGTCCTCCTGCAGTGGCGTTGCGCTTGAGCCCCTCGCCCTCCGGTAGAGGGGTTGGGGAGAGGGTGCGGGATCGAGACCACGCCCGATCATCGTCGCGATCCCGGACCCTCATCCGGCCCTTCGGGCCACCCGTATCGGGGTACGGGGCAGGCTCTTCTCCCGGAGGGAGAAGGGAAACAGCGTCAGCCGCCACGCCTTCGCGGCGCGGTGCCAGCGGGTTTGATGAGCCGCGATAACAAGTCCATGCGCGCGCCCCGGGTTTATCCGCAGGCCGTGACTGGGTCACACTGGTGGTCCCGCCGGCGGCCGTCCGCCGCGGTCGCGTACCGCGGGATGCAACGCCCCGCGACGCGACCGCCCCGTGATGCTGCGCACGCACGGTCCGCGTGATCGGTGCCCGTCTTTCCCCCTCGAGCCAGGAGTGATCCCATGACCACACGAGCCTTCGGCACCCGTGCCGCCGACGCGCGTTTCGAACCGATGGACATCGCGCGCCGTACGCCCGGTCCGCGCGACGTGCAGATCGATATCGCCTATTGCGGTGTCTGCCACTCCGACCTGCACACCGCACGCTCCGAGTGGGGCGGCACGCAGTACCCGTGCGTGCCGGGGCACGAGATCGTCGGCCACGTGAGCGCGGTCGGCGCCGAGGTGACGCGCTTCAAGGTCGGCGACACGGTCGGCGTCGGCTGCCTCGTCGACAGCTGCCGCACGTGCGCGTCCTGCGGTGAAGGCCTCGAGCAGTATTGCGAAGGTGGCTTCGTCGGCACCTACAACGGTCCGACCCATGACGCGCCGGGCCACACCCTCGGTGGCTACGCGCAGGGCATCGTCGTCGACGAGCACTTCGTGCTCAAGATCAATCACCCGCAGGACCAGCTCGCCGCGGTCGCGCCGCTGCTGTGCGCCGGCATCACGACGTACTCGCCGCTGCGCCACTGGAAGGTCGGTCCGGGCTCGAAGGTCGGCATCGTCGGCATCGGCGGCCTCGGCCACATGGGCGTGAAGATCGCGCACGCGCTCGGCGCGCACGTGGTCGCGTTCACGACCTCCGAGAGCAAGCGCAAGGACGCCCTCGCGCTCGGCGCCGACGAAGTGGTCGTGTCGCGCGAGGCGGCCGAGATGCGCGCACACACGAACAGCTTCGACTTCATCCTCGACACGGTCGCGGCGAGCCACTCGCTCGATGCGTTCACGGGTCTGCTCAAGCGCGAAGGCACGCTCGTGCTGGTCGGCGTGCCGGAGCATCCGCATCCGTCGCCGAGCGTCGGCAACCTGATCTTCAAGCGCCGCTCGATCGCGGGCTCGCTGATCGGCGGCCTCGCCGAGACCCAGGAGATGCTCGATTTCTGCGCCGAGCACGGCGTGGTCGCCGACATCGAGATGATCCGCGCGCAGGAGATCGACGCGGCTTACGACCGCATGGTCAAGAGCGACGTGAAGTACCGCTTCGTGATCGACTGCGCGACGATGGCCGCGTGATCGCGTGAAACCGGCACGTCCCGGCTCCGGCCGGGACGTGCTCATCCCCCGGCGCGCAGCGGTATGATGCGCGCCTTCGTTACGCTCTCGAGGTGTTCGTCCGATGCGCCACTGAAGCCGCCGTCGTTTGCGACGGCCCGCACGCCATCCCCCGCCACGGCGGTGGATCCGTTCCGGCTTCATGGGAGTTCCGCATGACGTCACCCTCGTTCGCGCTGCACGGCGCGTCGTTCACCTTGCCCGACGGCAGGTGCCTGTTTCCCCCGATCGATCTCCGCCTCGACGCGCGCCCGACCGGCATCGTCGGTCGCAATGGCGTCGGCAAGAGCGTGCTCGCGCGCCTGCTCACCGGCGAGATCGCACCGACGCTCGGCCATGTCGAGCGCGGCGGTCGTGTGCACTACGTGCCGCAGCACGTCGCGCCGGCACCCGGCGCCACGGTCGCCGATCTCGCCGGCCTGCGTGGCGTCGTCGACGCGCTCGCGCGCATCGCCGCTGGCAGCGTGGATCCTGCCGATTTCGACATCGTCGGCGAGCGCTGGGACCTGCACGAGCGCTTCGGCGAGGTGCTCGATGTGTTCGACGTGCCCGCGTTCACGCTCGAGCGTCCGGCCGCGACGCTGAGCGGCGGCGCGTGCGTGCGCGTCGTGCTCGCGGGCGCATGGCTCGCCGACGCCGACCTGCTCGTGCTCGACGAGCCGACGCATCATCTGGATCGCGTGCAGCGTGCACGCTGGCTGGAGCGCCTGCAGGCATGGACGCGGGGCCTCGTCGTCGTGAGCCACGATCGCGAGCTGCTCGGATCGATGCGGCGCATCCTCGCTGTGTCGCCGGCCGGCGTGCACGACCATGACGGTGACTACGCGGCCTACGCCGCGTGGCAGGCCACGCGGCGCGAGCAGGCCGTCGCCGGACTCGATCAGGCGAAGCTCGAGCGCCGGCGCGGTGTCGCCGCCATGCACGAGCAGCGCGAGCGTGCCGCACGCCGCAGTACGCGCGGCGCCCGCGAGGCGCGTGACGCCAACCAGGCTCCGATCCTGCTGGGCGGGCAACGCCAGCGCAGCGAGGCGAATGCGGGCAGGCGCGAGCGTGAGCATGCACAGCGCTATGTCGCTCTCGAGGCCGCGGTGGCGGAAGCCGCCGTGCGCGTCGACGACGACGTGCCGGTCGCGTTGTTCGCGCCCTTAGCCGAGGCCGCGGCGCGCCGTGTGGTCGCACGACTCGAAGGCGTCGTGCTGCCGCACGGCGTCGCCACGCATCGCACGATCGATCTCGTGATCGGCGGTACGGGGCGCGTCGGCGTGACGGGGCCGAACGGCAGTGGCAAGTCGACCCTGCTCGGCGTGCTCGCGGGCGTGCTGGAGCCGGTGGACGGCGTGTGCGCCGTGAACGTGCCGGTCGCGCGGCTTGACCAGCGGCTCGACGTGCTCGATCCGCAGACGTCGCCGCTCGACCATCTGCTCGCCGCCAATCCCGCGACGACGCAGGCCGAGGCGCGCACGAAGCTTGCGCTGCTCGGCCTTCCACGCGGAGCGGTCGATATTCCGGCGGGTCGGCTCAGCGGTGGCGAACGACTCAAGACCGCGCTCGCGGGCCTGCTCTACGCGGCATCTGCGCCGGGACTGCTGCTGCTCGACGAGCCGACCCACCATCTCGACCTGCCGTCGGCACTCGCGCTCGAGCATGTGCTGCGTGCGTGGCGCGGTGCGCTCGTCGTGGTCTCGCACGACGAGGCGTTCCTGGACGTCATCGGTCTCGACACGCGCATCGCGTTCGAAACCGACGGTGTGCGCGTGGCGCCGTGGTGACGCGGGTGCTCAGTCCTCGTCGACCGGCGCGAGCGTGTAATCGGCGGGCGGTTCCGTATCGAAGAGTCCTGCGCGTGGTTCGACATCGAACGTGAAGCGCATGTCGATGCGCATGCCGCCAGGGCCGGGAAGCTCCATCGCGAGCGGCAGGCCCGAGGCATCGGCCCACAGCGTCACCTTCGTGCCACGGGCTTCGAACGTCCAGCCCTGCGCGGTGACGCCGTCGATCGTGCGCGCCTCGGCGAGCGGGGTCGCGCGGCCCTTGAACGTGCGCAGTTCCTCGAGCCAGTCGGGTTCGCCGCTCGCGGTCGGGCGCACGCCGCGCGGGATCGACGTGACGCTCGCCTCGCGTGCCTCGTGCATCAGCATGAGCACGCGGCCGCGCTCGGGATCGACGACGACGCTGAGCTGGGTGCCGATGTCGGTGCGTGTCGCGCCGTAGGCATCGACGAACGTGTGCGTGGCCTGCACGACGCGATCGTCGACCGAGGTCGTGACATCCATGCGCAGCGTGCGGAACGCGCGGAAATGCGCCTGCACGGCCGCGAAGGCAATGCCGTCGTTCGCGACGGGCAGCAGGCCCGCAACCACCACGACGAGCGCGATCGCCGCGGTCGCGAAGGCGGCGGCGAGACGCAGGCGTGGCGCGCGCCGCGGAGCCGCGGCGAGGCGTGCGTGCAGACGCTGCGACGCGCGCGTGGTCGCGTCGGCGGGGACGTCGCGCGCCGCGTCCACGGCGCGTGCGAGCGGGGCGGACAGGTCGTCGTGGTCGCTCATGGCCGATCCTCCGGGGTGCTGTCACCGAGCAGGGCTTCGAGGCGCTGGCGTGCGCGGTGCAGCGCGACGTTGACGCTGTTTGCATTCGCGCCGAGCACGCGGGCGATGTCGGCGACCGGCATGCTCTCGAAGTAGCGCAGGCTGAAGCATTGCGCTTCGCGAGCCGACAGGTGCCCGAGCGCGGCACGCAGGCGCCGTGCACGCTCGTCGTCGAGGCCGGCCTGTTCGGCCGAGGCAGAGGCGGCAGGTGCCTGGGCCAGCCACGACGGCAGAAGGCGCAGCCAGCGCTGGCGGCGTCGTCGCCGGTCGATCGCGGTGCGCACCGCCGCGGCGGTCAGGAACGCCGGCCACGAGGCGACGTCGCGTGGCGGCTGCTCGACGAGGCGCAGGAACACGTCCTGCTGCACGTCTTGGGCACCATCGGCCTCGCCGAGCACGCGCCAGGCGGCGCGGAACACGAGGTCGCCGTAGAGGCGCGCGAGGGCATCGGGCGAGCCGGATGGGTCGAGGCCGTCGGTCACGGCTGTCGTCCGCACGAGGAACGCCGGAGGATCGAGAACGGGCATGGCATCGAGGGCTCCACGGAGATTTCGTACGCCATGACGCGTGGGGAGGAGGAACCTTACATCGAGCCAGCCGTGCGGCGCCGGCTGTCGGGAAAAGCATCGGCGCGGGCCGACCCGTGGTCACGACATGGGGTCAGGTTCATTTTCCCGATGGCTGATCGAGCGGCCTCATGGGAAAAGGAACCTGAGCCCAGGCTGCGGTAGGCGGCGCCAGGAAGGAACCTGACCCCATGCCGCCAGGGGCCTGCCTTGCGATGGCATGTAAGGTTCCCTGCCGTCGCGCGTCATCACGGGCGTCCCCCGAGCCGGAGCATGCCGTGATGCGATCCATCCCCTCCTGCACGTCGCCGCGCACGGTGCGTGCCTTTCTCGTGACATGCGTCCTGGCGGGAGCGATGACGTCGTCGTTCGCGATCGCCGCGCCGCCCGTCGCGGGCGCCATGCCCGAGACGGCCGCACTCGATGCGATGGCCGCGCGTGCGATGGCCGCGACCGGTGCGCGCGGGCTCGCGATCGCGACGATCGACGACGGTCGCGTGCGCGACGTGCGGGCCTACGGTGACCGCAACGCGCGTGGCGAGCCGTTGCGCACCGACACGGTCATGTACGGCGCATCGCTGACCAAGACCGTGTTCGCCTACACGGTGCTGCAGCTCGTCGACGAGAAGCGGTTTGCCCTGGATCGCCCGATCGCGGAAGACCTCGCCAAGCCGTTGCCCGACTACGGTCGCATCCCGGGTTACGGTCCATGGGACGACCTTGCCGACGAGCCGCGCTGGCGCAGGCTGACGCCGCGCATGCTGCTGACTCACGCGTCGGGTTTCGCGAACTTCGCATTCGACGAGCCGGACGGCAAGCTGCGCATGCACTTCGATCCGGGCACGCGTTACGCGTACTCGGGCGAGGGCCTGATCCTGCTTCAGTTCGTGATCGAGCGCGGGCTTGGCCTCGCCCTCGGTGACGAGATGCAGCGACGCGTGTTCGACCGCTTCGGCATGCGCACCACCTCGATGACCTGGCGAGAGGATTTCGCGCGCAACGTCGCCGACGGCTGGCGTGCCGACGGCGTCGCCGAGCCGCACGACCGGCGCTCGCGCGTACGCGCGGCCGGTTCGATGGACACGACGATCGCCGACATCGCCGCGTTCGCAGCGGGCCTTGTGCGCGGTGACGGACTCTCGCCTGCCTCGCGCACAGCGCTCGCCGCGCCGCAGCTCGCGATCACGACGGCGAGCCAGTTTCCGTCGCTGCAGGACGAGCTGCCGCCCGCGCGTCGCCGCGCCGACCTCGCCGCGGGACTCGGCGTCATCGTGTTCGACGGCCCGCAGGGACGCGGCTTCATGAAGGGCGGCCACAACGATTCGACCGGCAACACGCTGGTCTGCCTCGAGCGCGGGCGGCGCTGCGTAGTCATCCTCGCCAACGACGTGCGCGCCGAAGCCGCGTTCCCGGCGCTCGTGCGCTTGGTGCTCGGCGAGACCGGCACGCCGTGGACCTGGGAGTACGGCGACAAGGTGTTCGTCGAGCCGTGACACCTGTCCGGCAGGCTCCGCGCGCCTCATGCGCGCTTGCCGCCCGGGCGCGCGGACGAGCGGCTCAGCCGCGCGCGAGTTCGGCTTCGAGTTCGCGCCCGATCGCGCGCGCGAACATCTCGAGCGTGCGCATCGTCGCCTCGTCGAGGCGCGAGGGTTCGGGATCGAGTGCGCACAAGGTGCCGAAGAACGAACCGTCGTCGCGCAGGATCGGCAGCGAGATATAGCTCGCGAAGCCGTACATCGCCGGCGTGCGGTGCGTCGCGAAACATGCATCGGTGCGCGCGTCGTCGAACTGCACGAGATGGCCGTGCTGGCGGATCTCGTTGCAGATCGTGGTTTCGAGCACGAGGTCCTGACCGGGCTGCAGGCCGAAGTCGACGAGGTCGTAGACCGCGCACGCGGTCCAGCGCGTGTCGGTCACGCGGGCGATCGCGGCGAAGCGCATGCCGGTCGCGCGCGTGACGGCTTCGAGCAGCGTGGCGAGGCCGGCGATGCGACCCACCGCCTCGATCTCGCGAGCGACCCCGGCATCCTCCGGAGCGGCTCCCGCAACGGGAGCCGCCTGGCCGTCGAGCGAGAGGAGGCGCGTCACGCGCTCGTCCATGCAGCGCCGCGACACGCGGTGCACCAGCGCGCGCACGTAGGACGGCAGCGCGCGCAAGGTCGCGACAGGCCCCGAGAGCACGAGGTGGTCGCCGACGAGGCGCACGTCGTCGAGTCCGTGCAACTGCGCGAAGTCCCGCCGCAACGCCGCGAGCGCGGTGGACCAGACCCGCGAGGGAGCGATGTCGAACAAGGCGCTCATGAGTCCGGAGCCCGCGTCCGCGGGCGGCATCTCGAAGCCGACGATCAGTGGATGCAACGGGTCACGAGAGTCGGGCGGGAGGTTGTTCATGGCCGAAGCCTAACGCGTCCGGACGCACGCGGCGATGCGCGCGCCGCGCAGATCACCAGCAGCGCGCGTGCCACCCGGTCGACGCCGTTCCGGCGTCAGCGCATCGGCGTGCCGTATCCCGCGGCGCGTTGCGGCAGCTGTCCGGCCATGCGCCAGGCCTCGAGGCCGCCGCGGTACCACAGCACGTTCGTGTAGCCGAGCCGGATCGCGCGCAGCGAGGCGTTGTACGACATCCAGCACTGCGGCGACGCGCAGTAGAACACCAACGGCACGTCGCGGCGTCCCTGCGTGACCTGTTCAAGGAACTGACCGAACTGCTGCTGCGTGCCGTCCTCGAAGCTGCCGGCCTGGCTTGCGGGCACGGCGGGAATCGCACCGGGCAAGGTCTCGCCGCTGCCGAGTACGTCGAAGACGACGGCGCCGAGCGAACGGTCGGCGAGCAGCGCGAGCACGCCTTTCGTCGTGACGATCTGGCCACCCGGAATCGACGACGGCGTCGGGCCGTGCATCGCGCCCACGTGCAACTGCGGCGTCGGCGCGACACCGTGGTCCTGGCGTTCGATCGCCATGAGCGCATCGAGATCGATGCCCGGCGCACCGGGCGTTGCCGGTGCGGGTGCGAAGCCGCCGCGCGAATCTCCCGGCGGTGGCATGCCCGGCTGCGATCCGGGCGATGCCGGCGGGTATGGCGGTGGACCTGCAGGCAGGCCTTGCGGTGGTGCATAGGTGCCCGGGGCCGCACCGAAGCGGTCCTGGGCATGCAGGGGCGACACGATGATCGTGGCGAGCGCGATCGAGGCATGCAATGCGAGGGCAGGAACACGTGACATGGGCATCTCCGATGAAGGTCAGCGCAGCGGTTGCAGGGCGCGTCCGGCGACCTGCAGGTCGCGCCAGGGATCGAAGCCGGCGTCGTCGGTGAGCACGTAGCTGCCGTCGTCGAGGCGCCAGGCGTGGCCGTAGGTCGCCGAAAGGTCCACGCGGCCGCCCGGGGCGTCGGCATCGGCGTAGCCCTGCACGCCGCGCAAGGCTTCGCCGAATGCGCGTGCGCGGCGGTCGGCGCTCACGCCCGCGGCATTCCAGGTGTCCTGCAGCAGGCGCGACGTCCAGTCATTCGCGGCCAGCAGTGCGTCGGACTGCCTGCGGCTCTCGTCGAGCGCGACCTTCGCGATCGCACGGTCGTGGCGCGCGATGCGCTGTTCCCATGCGGGGTTCGGCGTGATCGAGCGGCGGATAGCCTCGAAGAACGCGAAGTCGAGGGCACCGTCCGGCGCGACCACCGCGAACGTCGGCAAGGCGTTCGCGCTCAGCGCTTCCATCGTCGCGCCCATGCCGGTGTCGGTGCGCATGACGCTCAGGATCACCGCGACCGACAGCGTGCCGCGCATCGCGCGGCCGCGGTCGTCGAATGCGAACAGCAGCTCACCGGCATCGACCCGGGTGCGGATGCCGCCCATCGGCGTGGGCTGCGACTGTTCGTGATGCGCGAGGCTGCGGGCGATGTCGGGGCGTGCACGGAAGTCGAGTTCGCGCGCGCCCGGGAAGCGCTGCCGTAGCGTCGCGCCGAGGAGGTCGCGCGCGCTCGTGTACGGCGCGAGAGAACAACCCGGCGTCGTCGCCGCGGCGCCGTAGGTGTTGGCTTCCCAGCGCTGCTGCGGCAGCACGCCGATCATCGCCGAGCCATCGGGTGAGGTCGCCGACCAGTCGAACGCATAGCCATTCGTGCACAGGAACTCGCGGCCCCAGAACACGCCGCCGCGCGCGAGCCACCCGTGCGGTGCGAACAGCGTCGTCGCGACCATCGGCTGTTCGAAGCCGGTCGCATCGAGGATGCCGGACGGCACGAGACGTCGCCGCGAGGCAGACGTGCGGGGGGGCGCATGGAGGCTGGCCATTGCCGCTGGCCGCGACGACGACGCTGCCGGCTCCATGGACGCATGGCCGACGCGCGCGGCCGGTGCGCTGTCGGAGCAGGCGGCAAGGACGAGCACGGCGGAGGCCGCGGCGGCGAACCGGTGACGACGGATCATGCAGGCGACTCCTGAGCCGGGCGCGGCGTGCGGCCTCCCCCTGCAAGGGCGCAAGGCGGCGCGTGCATGTCGCATCGCGGCGATCGGGCGATGGTGCGACCGCCGGGCGGCGCGGCGCACGAGCGCTCCGCGTCGACCGTGCCACGACGCGAGCCGTTGCGGCACACTGCGCTCACCACGGGGAATCCATCATGGCTGCCGTCGACCGCCGCCGCGTCGCTTCGCTGTTCGATGCCTGCCTCGAGCTCGGGCCGACGGAGCGCGAGGCCTTGCTCGATCGCGAATGCGGCGATGACGTCGCGCTGCGTGCCGAGGTCGAGCACCTGCTCGCACTCGACACGACCGGTCCCGATGCGGTCGCGGAGCGGGTTGCGCGAGCGGTGGCGGGATGGGACGGTCACGCGACGGACGAGCCGTGGCGGGGACGCCGCATCGGCGCCTACCGCCTGCTCGAGCTGCTCGGCGAAGGCGGCATGGGCAGCGTGTTCCTCGCTGCGCGCGACGATGCCGAGTACGACGCACGCGTCGCGATCAAGCTGATCCGCGGCTTCCCGACCCCGCGCGCGCTCGCCTATCTGCGTCGCGAGCGCCAGCTCCTGGCGGGCCTTCAGCATCCGGGGATCGCGCGCCTGCTCGACGGCGGCACGACCGAGGCGGGCGAACCCTACCTGGTCATGGAGTTCGTCGACGGCGAGCCGCTCATGGCCTGGTGGGCCCGTCGATGCCCGTCGATGCGCGACCGGCTCGAACTGTTTCGTGCGCTGTGCGAGGCCGTCCACCACGCGCACACGCGCCTCGTCGTGCACAGCGACATCAAGCCCGGCAACGTGCTCGTGCGCGCGGACGACCGGCCGATGCTGCTCGATTTCGGCATCGCGCGCCTGCTCGATGCGAACGACGTCACCGAGCGTGTCACCGTGGCGCGCGCCTACACGCCGCTGTACGCGAGTCCCGAGCAGCTGGCCGGCGAAACCCCTGGCAGTGCGACCGACGTGCATGCGCTCGGCCTGCTGCTGTTCGAGCTGCTGACCGGCGAGCCGATGCAGAAGCCCGGCGCGGGCGTCGACCGCGCACCGCGTGCCGGCGCGGTGGCCGCCCTGTCGGCGCTGACCTGGGTGCGTGACGATGCTGCGCGCGTCCGCGGCGACCTCGAGCGCCTCGTCGCCAAGGCGACCGCGCAGGATCCTGCCGACCGCTACGACTCGGCCGCCGCCCTCGCACGCGACATCGAGCGTTTCCTCGAGGGGCGACCGCTCGAAGCCGGGCCTGATCGCGCGGCGTACCGGTTCGCGAAGTTCGTGCGCCGCCACGCTCTCGCGACCGCGATGACGATCGCCGTCGTCGCCGGCGCGATCGCATTCGGTGCCTGGTTGGCGGCCGAACGCGCGCGTGCCGTGCGGGCCGAGGCCGCCGCGCGTGTGGAGGCCGCCACGGCCAATCGGGTTACCGCATTCCTGCTCGACGTGTTCCGCAACGCCGATCCGACCATGGCGCGCGGACGCGAGCCGACCGTGCGCGAGGCGCTCGATGCCGGCCGCGTCGAGCTGCGCACGGCGCTCATCGAGGAGCCGCTCGTGCGTGCCCGCCTGCTGTCGGGCATCGGTGCGATCTACACGAACATCGGCCAGACCGATTCGGCGATCACGACGCTGGACGAGGCGATCGCATTGCTGCGCGCGGACGGCGGGCGCGCGCTCGATCTCGCCACGGCCCTCAACGAGCTCTGCCGCGCCCACGAGAGCGTTCGCGCGCACGTGCCTGCGCGGGCGGCCTGCGAGGAGAGCCTCGCCATCCGGCGCGCCAGCCTTCCGCAAGGGCACGTCGACATCGCCCACACGCTCAACGCGCTCGGCGTGGTCGACCAGGAGGACGGACACGAAAAGGAGGCCGACGCGCATTTCCGCGAGGCGCTGTCGATCTTCGAGGCCGCCGGCACCGCTGCCGAGGGCGACGTGGCCTCGACGCGCCACAACCTCGCCTACGCGGCATCGCGCCGGCGCGACTGGGCGTTCGCACTCGAAGCGTACCTGCGCGCGCTCGAGGAGAAGCGCGCGCTGTGGGGCGACGAGCATCCGCGGACCTTGAACACGCGGCTCGGCATCGCGCACACGCGCCTCGCGCTCGGGCGAACCGCCGAGGCGCGCACGGGGCTCGAGGAACTGCTCGCCTTGCGCAGCAAGGTGCACGGCGGCGTGAGCGTGCAGGTGGCCGATGCGCACAACGAGCTCGCCTCGCTGTTGCAGGACGTCGGTGATTTCGACGAGGCCTCGGTGCATTACGACGCGGCGGCGCGACTCTTCGAGGCCCTCGGCCAGGAGCGTACGGTCAGCTACGCCGTGAGCCTCAACAATCGTGCGACGCTGGCGGAGGATCGCGGCGACCTCGCCGCAGCGCGCGGCCTGTTCGAACGATCGATGGCCTTGCGCATCGCGTTGCTGGCGCCCGGCCATCCGCAGCGCGTGCGCAGCGTGCTCAATGCGACACGCATCCTCCTGCGCATGGGGGATGTCTCCGGGGCTGCGGCGGTGTTCGTCGAGATCGAGGCCTTGCCCGGCGTGCGCGCGCCATCCGCGATCGAGGCCTTCGATATCGCCATGGTCGATGCCGAGCGTGCACTCCTGCAGGGACGTGCCGCCGATGCCGAAACGGCGTTGCGGTCCTTCGAGCCGCCGGTCGCCGCGAACGAGGATCGGCGTCGCCTGCGCCATGCGGACGTCCGCGCGCGCGCCATGCTCGCGCTCGGGCGCCCGCGCGAGGCACGCGATGCCTACGCGGCGGCGTTCGCGGCGATCACGGCACGCCTGGGCGATGGCCATCCCGTGCAGGCACGGGCGGCCGTGCGCGCGGCGATGCTCGACTACGCAGCCGGTGACGCTGTCGCGGCTGTACGCGTGCTCGGCGTGGCGCTGCCGGTACTGGAGCGCAGCCAGGTCGACGATTCACCCGTACTCGCCCGAGCGCGCGCGTGGTCGCGCGCACTCGCGTCGGGCGCGGTGAAGCTCAATCCTGCAGAAGGCTTTTGAGCCTCGCGCGGCCGTAGCGCAGCACGCGGTCCACGGTCGGCACCGAGATGCCTTCGACGAACGCGATCTCGTCGCGGCCGAGCCCGGCGAAATAGGTCAGCTCGATGATGCGCGCGCAGCGCTCGTCCTCGGCAGCGAGCCGGGTGATCGCCTCGTCGACCTGCAGCAGGTCGGCGTCGCCGGCGGCAGGTTCGTTCTCGCCCGCACGCAAGGTCACGTGCGCCGCGCCGGCGCCACGCTTGTCGGCGGCGCGTTCGCGCGCGGTGTCCACGAGCACGTTGCGCATGTGCAGGCCGGCGAGGGCGTAGAAGTGCGCGCGGTTGCGCCAGTCGATGTCGCGCTGGCACAGGCGCAGGAAGGCCTCGTTGACGAGCTCGGTCGGATCGAAGCCGCCGGCGCTGCCCAGCGAGGCCAGGCGGATGCGCGCCATGCGGCGCAGCTCGACGTAGAGCGCATCGGCGACGCGCGGGCGTGCCGAGGCGTCGCCCGCGTGCCAAGCCTGCAGCAGTTCCGTGATGGGCGGGTCGGCGTGCTCCACGTGCCGAGTATAGCCAGCCGCCTGCAGGCGGCCTGATAGGAATTCGGACCGTAATCCGTTTTCCGTCGCGTAGCCCTGTCCGCGGTGTCGGGCAGGGCGCGCAACCGCAACGTCCTGCCAGGGGAACATCATGAACGAGGGATACGCGACGCGACGCGTGGCGAGTCGTGGACTGCTGCGATTCGCAGCACTGTTGTGGGCGTGGGCGGTGGCCTGGACGCCCGCGGTCGCTGCGGAGCCGACGATCTTCGACTTCATCGCGCATCCGAACACGCCGCTCGCATGCTCGGATACGCCGTTCGGTCGACACGTTACGCTGGGAGGCGACGCCGAGGCCCTCAACCTCGTGCAGGCGACCGGGATCTGGAGGGCCGAGGAGTACGTTCCGGCGCCGGCCACGGCGACGCAGCCCCTCGACCGCACGTTCATGACGAGCTTCGCGGGCATCCCCGAACTCGCCGGCACGACCTTGCAGAAGGCCGTCGCGGTCGACCTCGACGGCGACGGCCGTGACGAGATCGTCGCCGCGGTACGCGTCAGCAGCACGGTCGTGCGCCTCGTCGTCCTGCGACGCGGCGGTGGTGCCGGTTCGGCGACGATGATCGATTACTGGGAGGTCACCCAGAATTCCAACGCTGTCGACCTCGTCGCCGGCGACTTCGACGGTTCCAGCGACAACAAGCAGGAGATCGCACTCGCGCTGCGCATCCCGTCGGGGGGCATCGTCGTCTACGTACTGACGGGCGATGCCCAGGGCGGCATCGCGCAGGCCATCGGCCAATGGGCGGGGCGCTGGACCACCACGACGTCGACGGGAGCCTTCAGCCTCGCCGCAGGTGATGTGCTGCTCGACGGTCGCGAGCAGATCATCGTCGTCAACGAGACCGGCAACAACGCGACGCGCGCGCTCAACTACCACCTGCTGGAATACCAGCCGACCACCACGCATCTGCCGGTCCTGCCCGGGAACACGGCGATCGGCAGCAAGTCGTTCCAGCAACTGATGGATTTCCAGTTCGCGACCGACGATGGAACCGGTCCTGGCCTCGATTCGATCACGAAGATCGAGGCCGATGCCGGCGATCTCGTCGACAGTGCCGCGGCGGAGCTCGTGGTGCACGTGCAGTTCCGTGCGTCCAGCTACCATTACATCGGCCAGCGCCTGCACCACTTCACGACGACGCGCAACGAGTCCAACGTGATCACCGAGATCGCGATGGCGGCGCGCAGTGCGGGTCGCCTGTGGGATTCGAGCCAGATCGTGCAGCAGGGTTCGCCCAATGCCCTCGCGTCGTTCGAGGCGACGATCGCCAACGTCGATCGCGTATCGCCCGGCGAGATCGTCCTCGCCCGCAGCGATAGTGCACCGCGCCTGCTCGTGTCCGCGTACAAGGTCCGCATCGATTCGAGTGCGAGCTTCACGTACGAGATGGGCGGTCGCATCGGCCGCTTCCGCGACACCTCCACGGGATCGATCCTGTCGCGCGAATGGACGTTCGGTGACAACACCGGCACGTTCCCCGACCAGCATCCGACCCACGAGTACGCCGCGGCCGGCACCTATAACGTGCGCCTGCGCGTGCGCTTCCTCGGCAACGAGGTGCGCGACTACACGCGCACGATCGTCGTCACGAACGCGGGAACGTCGAGCGGTGGCGCCGCGTCCACCTACCTGTACAACGTGCCCAACAGCCCTGCGTACGAGGCCCAGTACACGACGCAGTCCGAGTCGCCGTCGTTCGTGAACGTCGCCGTGCGCGACATGGACAAGGACGGCATCCAGGAGGTCATGACGATCGCGCGCGACACGACCGAGACGCTCGTGCGTTCGGTCTGGCGCCTGTCCGATCCGGCACTGCCCTCGAGTTTCGCTGGACGCCACATGCGCGAGTCCAACAATGCCTACAACGGAACGACCGCACTCGAGCTCGTCGGCGCGGACTTCGACGGCGACTCGGCGCAGGCGACGATCGGTGCGGACTGCCGGCGCGTCATCGAGCCGCAACTGCGCCAGGTCGTCTGGATGCCGCCTTACTTCACGCGCCTGCAGGACGGCACCCCGAAGGAAGCGACGTTCGGCGAATCGGTATCGGGTGGATCATCCGCCGAGCGTCGCGCGGGCACGTTCACGTCGCACGACGTATCGGCCTACCTCGGCCTGTCGGTCGGTTCGGAAGCGGCCGGCGTCAACGCGTCCGTGAAGGCCACGGCCGGCTACAACTATCAGACCAGTCGTGGCGCGCTGCACGGCAGCGAGAACGGTTTCACGATCGGCGAGAGCTACTCGCAATCGAACGGCGAGGGACTGGTGGTGCTCGAGCAGAACACCTTCGACTGCTATTCCTACGACGTCTCGACGCAGTCGGGAGGACGCGATGCCTCGAGCAACGTGCGCATGTGCGAGGTGCTCGAGGATCGGCGTTTCATCAGCGGCAGCGATGCCGTGACCTGGGATACCGAGATTCCCGCCGCCGCACCCGGACATCCTCCGGCGCAGTGGATACCGCTGCACCGCGACTGGGCCAGCCTCTCGCTGTTCCGTCCCGTCACCACGAATGCACCGCTCGCAGCCGGATCGAACGCGTCGTTCGCCACCGACGGCCAGTTCTCGACGGCGGTGACGTCGTCGGGCACGAGCAACGCGCCGTATCTCGAAATCGACCTCGGCTCCGTGCAGTCGATCTCCAACATCCGCATCGTCCCGGCGGCGGGTCTCGCCCAGGCTGCGAAGCTCAAGGGCTTCCGCGTCTACGCGTCGTCGACGCCGATGATCGGCAGTGCGGTGCCGAGCGGTCCCGGCATCACGCGCTACCAGCCCGAGACCGCGGACGATGTCGGCTACGACCGCTGGAACATCTGGACACGCGGTGCCTCTGCGCCGTACGCGCCGCTGTCGGCGCGCTACATCCGACTGCAGCATCCGGGCAGCGCGGCGTTGGCCGTGGCACAGATCCAGGTGTTCGGCGATGTCCACGTCGAACCGATGGGCTATCCCGAGGCGGTATGCGACAAGAACAAGGCCGACGGCGTCTTCCAGGCCCTCATGTGGAATCCCGTGACGAGCGCATTCGCGGCCGTCGACGTGCGCGGCACGCTGCTGTGGAACGGCAGCGGCACGGTGACTTGGCCCTCGCCGGGCTGCACGAACTACTCGGGCCTGCCGCAGCGCGACATCTGGAATGCGATCAACCTCGGCGACACCGCGACGCTGGGCTGGAACCTCAGCGACAGCCAGCAGAGCATGCAGGGCACGACGACGTCGTTCGAGAACTCCGTGCGTGTCGGCGCCGAGTTCGATCTCGAAGCCGGCTTCATCGCGAAGGTGCAGGCGGGTGGTGCCTACGAGTTCACCTCGGGCATCACCGAGGAAACGCAGACGATGAGCTTCTGGGGCACGGGTCTCGACATCGGCGGCGCGATGGGCGGATTCCAGCAGGCCGGCGTGTTCACTACCTGCCGTTACAACGCGAGGCCATACGCCTACAAGCTCGTCGGCCGATCCACCGTGGGCTACGAGCACACCGCGTATGCGGTCGACTACATCGTGCGGCAGACGTCCGGTGCCTGGCAGCGCAACAACGTGCCGACGGCCTGCCGGAACGTCGTCGTCACCGATCGCATCTTCGCGCACGGATTCGAGTAGGCATGCGGGGGAACGGGAGCGTCGCAGGAGCGGCGCCCCCGTGTTCGCACGATGAAGGCCTCGTTTCGCTTCAGCGCTTCACGCCGTAGTGCTCGCGCACCACGCGCAGCAGCGGCTTGTGCGGCATGCCGAAATCCTCGGGCACGACGGCCTTGCCGTCGGGCGTGACGCCGACGAGGTACACGACCGTGTTGCGGTCGTTGTTGAAGTCCGGCATCGACGCGATCGCGCGCAACACCTGCTCGAAGCAGGCCTGATCGGGAACGCGCACGCGGCCGCTCAGCGCGCCGCTGACCTGCGGCAGATCGTTGTAGCTCGCATCGTGGCCGGTCACGCAGGGCACGCTCGAAATGCGCTCGCCGATCTCGCGCGTCGCGGCGGCTTCATCGGTGGCGGCCACGCAGGAGGTCAGGCCGGTGGTGCCGGCGACGGCGAACGCGAACAGGGCGAGACGCGAAGGCTTCGGCATGGCGGACTCCCGCAGCGGATGTCGCGCGGTTGTCGCATGGCACGAGCGGCTGGGACGTGAACCGTGCGCGCGGCAGCGCGCCTGGTGTCAGCCCGCGAGCAGCTCGAACGTCGCCGCTTCGCCGCGATCCGATGCCGGCGCGATCCAGACGTCGAAACGGCCGGGCTCGGCGCCGAACGTGCCGTCGGCGCGCGTGAACGCGAGTGCGCTGCGGTCGAGCGTGAAACTCACGATCTCCGACGTGCCCGCGGCGAGCGTGATCTTGCGGAAGCCCTTGAGCTCGCGGATCGGCCGCACGCGGCTGCCGACGCGGTCGTGCACGTAGAGCTGCACGACCTCCTCGCCGTCGCGCGAGCCGGCATTGGTGATGCGCGCCGACACGGTCAGCGTGCCGTCCCAGGCGAGGCGCGCGGTGTCGACCGTGGTCGCCGCGTAGTCGAAGCGCGTGTACGAAAGCCCGTGACCGAACGCGTACAGCGGCGCGTGCGAACCTTCGCGCCAGCGCGCCTTGAACTCGGTCATGTCGGGCAGTTCGGGGCGGCCCGTGCGCATGCGGTTGTAGAACAGCGGCTGCTGGCCGGAATGGACCGGGAAGCTGATCGGCAGGCGCGCGGACGGGTTCGCATCGCCGAACACGATGTCGGCGACGGCCGGGCCGGTCTGGCTGCCGAGGAACCACGTCACGAGGATCGCCTGCGCATCGCGCACGGCACCTTCGAGCGCGAGCGCGCGGCCGTTGCGCAGCAGGACGACGATCGGCTTGCCGGTCGCGGCGACCGCTTCGGCGAGCGCCTGCTGCGCGGGCGGCAGCGTGATCGCGACGCGCGACTGCGCCTCGCCGCTGAAACCCTGCGGTTCGCCGACCGCGAGCAGCACGACGTCGGCGGCGCGCGCGGCGACGACCGCGGCCTCGAGGCCGCCGTCGATCGCGGCCTCGAACGCGCAACCGGGTACCACCTCGAGCGCGGTCGGATCCTCGAGCGCGGCGCGCAGGCCGTCCTCGAGGTTCACGTGCAGGCGCTTGTCGCCGAACAGTGTCCAGCAGCCTTCGAGGTTGTCGCGGTCCTGCGCGAACGGGCCGATCAGCGCGATGCGCGTGCCGGCCCTGGGCAGCGGCAGCAGGTCGCCTTCGTTGCGCACGAGCACGATCGAGCGGCGTGCGGCGTCGCGTGCGAGCGCGGCGTGCGCGTCGAGATCGAGGGCCGCGTCGGCGCCGGCATCGAGCGAGCGGTACGGGTTGTCGAACAGGCCGATCGCGCGCTTGATCTCGAGCACGCGGCGCACCGAGGCGTCGAGGGTCTCGATCGACACCTCGCCGCTGCGCACGAGGTCGGCGAGGTGCGCGCCGTAGAGGCCGCTCTGCATGCTCATGTCGAGGCCGGCGTTGAACGCGACGCGCGTCGCGTCGCGCTCGTCCTCGGCGTAGCCGTGCGCGATGAGTTCGAAGTCGGCCGTGTAGTCGGAGACGACGAAGCCGCGGAACCCCCACTCGTCGCGCAGGACGCCGGTGAGCAGGCCGCGGTGGGCCGAGGCCGGCACGCCGTTGATGTCGTTGAACGCGCTCATGACGGTGAGCGCGCCGGCGTCGATCGCGGCCTTGAAAGGCGGCAGGTGCACGTCACGCAGCGTGCCTTCGGCGATCTCGACGCTGTTGTAGTCGAGGCCACCCATGACCGCGCCGTACCCGACGAAATGCTTGGGCGTGGCGAGTAGTGCGTCGTCGGCGGTGAGGTCGTCGCCCTGGAAGCCGCGTACGCGCGCGGCGGCGAACGCGCTGCCGAGAAACGGGTCCTCGCCGGCACCTTCGGCGCCGCGGCCCCAGCGCTGGTCGCGCGCGATGTCGACGGCCGGTGCGAACGTCCAGTGCAGGCCGGCCGCGGTCGCCTCGATCGCGGCGACGCGCGCGGTGCGTTCGGCGAGCGCGGGTTCGAAGCTCGCGGCCTCGCCGAGCGGGATCGGGAACACCGTGCGCATGCCGTGGATCACGTCGGCGCCGAACAGCAGCGGAATGCCGAGGCGCGTCTCCTCGACGGCGACGCGCTGCGCCTCGCGGCCCTGCTCGACGCCGATGCCGTTGAACAGCGAACCGACGCGGCCGGCGCGGATCTGCTCGGTCAGTTCGGAGGCGTTGCGCGCGTTCATCTCGGGATTGATGCCCGGCGCGAACGGCCGCAGCATGTCGGCGAAGATGCCGAGCTGGCCGATCTTCTCCTCGAGGGTCATCTCGGCGAGGAGGGCGTCGACGGAAACGAATGTGCGCATCACGGCATCCATGTAAACGTTTACATCGAGCAAGTATAGGCCATGCGGACGATGCGCGCCGAACGGCGCCGTGGCGTCACCGCAGGCTCAGTGTGCACCCGGTGGGGGTGCGAGGCGCATGCCCTCCGAGGCCTCGTCGAGGGCGACGCCGGGTTCGATCGAAAGCGGCACCAGGGGCTCGGGACGGTCCTCGCGCGAGTAGATCTCGATGTGCGAGGCCTCGATCGCGGTGAGGGTGCCGCCGGGCTCGCCATGCGATACGCGCGTGCGGTGGGCACGGTCACTGACGGCAGGTGCGGGGTGCTCGATCACCCTTCCGCGTACGGAAACACGATCACCGCTGCGCAGCATCGAGCCGAGCCGCATCGTGACCTGTGCGTCGGCAGGCAGGATCAGCACCGTGTCCGGATGGTCGGGCACGTAGAGCGCGTCCGAGGTCGCATGATCCCCGTCGCCGCCGTCCTGGATGAACCAGCCTGAGCGCGCGACCCCATGCCCACCTGCCACGGCCTCGGCGAAGGCGAGGCCAGGGCGGTCTTCGTCACCGACGAGGTTGAGGGTGACCACGCCCTCGACGACGACGTCGCGTCCCTCGAGCGGGCTTCGGGCGTCGCGACCCTGCACGCTGCCGATCGCGAGCGTCGCGGGATCCCGTGTCGACACCGGGGACGACGAACCGTCGCAGCCCGCCAGGGTCATGCCGCCGATCAGCGCGACAGGCAGCACGCGCGCGAGGCGGGGAGCCGTGATGAGATCGACGCGTGCCGGCGCCCGCCGGGCGCCGGCCATCGTGGACGATCCCATGGTCAGGAACGCACGCCGTACTTGTACTTCTCGTCGCGCGGTTCCTTGCCGGGTTCCGCTGCGGTGCCGCCGCGCGTCGAGAGCGCTTCGCGCAGCTTGAGTGCGAGCAGCACGACATCCTCGTCGCCTTCGTCCTCGATCTTGCGGAAGACGCCGCGTGCGTACTCGGCGTCCTTGACGAGCCGATCCGAATCGATCGATCCCGCGAAGCGGCGGCCCTTGACGATGAAGCTCGTCAACAGCTTGAAGGTGGCCTCGTCCATCCCCGTCTTCCCCTGTGTGGATGTGTGGACGGACGCGACGAGCGACCCCGGCGTCCGGCAGCCCGATCATAGCCGCAGCCCGCATGTGCGCGTGCACATCGGTCGACGGGAGTGTGCGGCAGGTTGCGCGGCGGCCGGTCGGAATGCCGACTGCGTCACGTCGCGCATGGGCCGCGTTCGCGTTCCGCGCGACGCCCGATTCGGACAATCGAGCGTCACCGAACCACCCGGAGCCCGTCGCCATGTCGCACGCAACGTCCGCGTCCGCCATCCTTGCATTCATCCTCGCGCTGGTCGCCTGCGGGCGTGAGACGCCCCGCGACGGAGTGGACCTCCCCTTCACTCCGGTCGTCGGCGTGATGCCCGACGACTGTCTTTCGCGCCTGCCCGTCGGCACGCTCGAGGCGCCGCTCGACGCGATCCACGCGCGCGACTTCGCGGCGGTGCCGCTCGACGGGGCGGGCCAGGCCTGCGTGGCGGCGGTATTCGGCGACCGCACGCTCGGCACGCCGGGCGAAGTCGACGCCGGCCACGCGGTGGTGCAGGCCTTCCACGGCGAGGATGCCGACCTGCGTTACGCGACGGTGCCGCGCCGCGAGGTGAGGCTGTGGCAGCTCGGCGACGACCACGTGCCGCGCTGGTGGCTGCTGCGCATCGACACCGGACTCGCGATGGAGGGCGCCCGCTACGACGTGGTGCTCAGCACCGATGCGGAAGGACGCCTCGTCGACCGCATGCTCGTCGGCGCCGACGGCGTACGCTACCGCCGTGACGCCGACCTGCGCGGCGCACGCGAGCTCGTCATTCGCGAGGACACGGGCCGGGAGGGCGAGGACGGGCCGGACTATGCCGCCGCGTTCGAGGTCGACGTCGACGGCAGGTTGCGCCACGTGGCGGACGCCGACACCTCGCCGCTCGTCGCGCAGCTCGCGGAGGATGCCGGCGAGCTCGATGCCGCCGCCGTGGTCGAGGTCGCCGGCAGCTTCGGCGAGGTCGCGCCGCTGCGCGAGATGCTGTTCCCTGCGGATGGTCCGCTCGAGGATGCGATCGAGCATCGCGCGCTCGGCGACGGTACGCCGGCCGTGTTCGCCCTGGGCCAGACCGACGCCGTCGGCGGCCTCGTGCTGCATGTGCTCGTCCCGGTGGGGCAGGGCGAAGCCGGCGTGACGACCTACGTCGCCTCGTCGCTCGCGATCGACGAGGCGACGCCGCCGCTCAACGCCGAAGTGGTCGCGCGCGAATGGCAGGCCACGCCAGATGGCGCGGCGATCCGCGTGCGCCTGCGCTACGACGAGGAGGTGCCGGGCGGCGATCCGGCGACCGGCGAGCCGGCCACGACGCCACGCGAGCATGTCGTCGCCGCGCGTTACGACGCCGGCTCGCACGCGCTGCGCATCGCCTCGCGCTGAGCCGCGCCGTCAGCGGCCGGATCGGCGTGAGCCGGCCCGGCGCCGTTCCGCGCCATGTTCCCCCGGGGCCGCGTCGCGGCCGACGAAGGGGATGCCGGCATGATCCGTCCGTTGCTGCTCGCGGCTGTGGCCGCACTCGCCACCGCGCAGGCCGAAGCGCGCACGCTGTTCTCCGATGCGTTCGATCCGCCCGTGATCGCGCCGCTGTTCCCGGCGCCCGGCGGGACCTTCCAGCTGCCGCCCGGTGGGCCATCC
This sequence comes from Lysobacteraceae bacterium PS02065, assembly GCA_029959555.1. Taxonomy (GTDB): domain Bacteria; phylum Pseudomonadota; class Gammaproteobacteria; order Xanthomonadales; family Rhodanobacteraceae; genus Dokdonella. The sequence continues at coordinate 34,111 of JASCPI010000028.1, forward strand.
GATGCACTGGCCTGGCTGCTCGGCGAGCTCGCCGCAGGGCAGACCACGACGGTCGCCGAGATCGAGGCGCGTTTCGATCCGGCCTTCCTCGCCACGACGCCGGCCTCGCAGGTGCAGGCGACGATCCAGTCGCTGCGCACGAGCTACCCGAATGCGGTGGTGACCGACGTCGTCGGCATCACGCCGATGCGCGCGACGGTGGTGATCGATTCCCCAGGCAGCCCGCCGCCGTCGGGCTATCTCTCGCTCGGCACGCGCTTCACCGGTGATCGACGCATCACCGTGTTCTCGGCGAGCACCTATGGCGGCAGCGTGCAGTACGCGCAGGACCGCACGCTGACACTTGAACAGGCGGCCGACAAGTTCGCGACGCTGTCGACGTCGCCGGGCCTGTTCGTCGGGCGCATCGCGCCGAACGGCCAGTGCAGCGGGATCACCGCGCGGCAGGGCACGACGCCACGTGCGACGGCCTCGATCTTCAAGCTGTGGGTGCTCGCCGGCGTCGCGCGCGCGATCGCGGCAGGTCCGGTGTCGGCCGCCGACGGCGTGCCTCTCGTGGCATCCGAGTTCGCCAGCGGCGGCATCATCAACAGCGAGCCGCTCGGCACGGTCTTCACGGTGCAGCAGCTCGCCACGCTCATGATGGGCAACAGCGACAACACCTCGACCGATCTGCTGCACCAGCTCGTCGGTCGCGGCCTCATCGGCCAGACGGTGACGGACTCCGGTGTCGTCCAGCCCGACCTGCTGCTGCCGCTGCTCGGCATCAGCGAGCAGTTCCACCTGTTCGGCTCGTTCCCGCTCGCCGAGGCGCTGACCTACGTCAACGGCACGCAGGCGTTCAAGGCGCAGTTCCTCGCCGAGCGCATCGAACCGCTCGGCCCGTTCGCGGGTGGCCCTTACGCGAACACCTCGCTCTATGTCGACGGCAGCTGGCGCGCGAGCGCGCAGGATGTCTGCCGCGTGTTCGGCTTGCTGCGGCGCCTGCCGCAAGGCTCCGAAGCGATCCGCATGGCGGACGCCGCGCTCGGCTCGCAGGTCGCCCAGCCCGACGTGCGCGGGGAGTGGGACCGGGTCTGGTACAAGGGCGGCAGCCTCGCCTCGGGCGCGAACGGTCTGCACGTGCTCACGCACGCGTGGATGCTCGAGGATGCGGGGCGCGATCCCTACGTGGTCGTCGCGATGTCGAACGCGCCGTCGGGCGGCATCGACACGTTCGCGGTCCAGTCGATCACCGGGCGCCTGCTCGAACTCGTGAGCCTGATGCCCTGAAGTTCAGCCCAGCATCGCCGGCGCGATCGGCACGAGCCCGCGCCGGCGCATGTCGGCGTCGAACGCGGCGGTCGCGCGACGGCGCTCCGCCGTGCTCGTGCCCGGCGCGATCTGCAGCCAGCCACGCGAGCCCTCGACGTCGTAGCCCCACGCCGCTCGGCAGCGTGTGACCGGCGTGTCCTCGGCGAGGCGGTAGAGGGCATCGTGCAGGCCGTCGGTCTCGTCGACGATCGCGCCGTGCATGGCCAGCAGGAACTCGACGTAACGGCCGCCGTTGTCGACGGGCGGGAGCAGGTCGGCCCGCGGATCGGTGGCCCACGGACTCGAATGCATGTGCGGTTTGTCCATGACGGGACTCCTGCGCCGGGAGTCCTGCATACCGCAACGGCGATGAATCGAAGGCAACGTCGCACGCGAGTCGGGGGCGTGGGCGCACGCAAGGCCGTTCCACGTTGTGGATGCGATGGGCCGGTCGCGGCACACTGCGCGGCCGGGGCACCCGCGTCCTGAAGGAGCATGCAGATGGGTTACATCGTCGTTTCGAGTTTCGAGAGCGCCGCCACGGGCGACCTCCAGCAGCCCGGCGAGTCGGTCGTGCTGTACGCCGGCGAGGCCGAAGCACGTGCGGCGTGGCGCGCGCGCGTCGATGCCCTCGTGCTCGCGGCCCGTTCGCGGCGTGACAGCGAGGCCGATGCGGCCGCGACGTTCGCGATGCTGACCGCCTGGGCTGCACTGGTCGAACTGCCGGTGCCCGCGGCCGACGTCGACGAGGCGCTCGAGACGCTCGAGGTACTCATCGAGGAGGCCGACGATCCGTCCGACGAGCTCGATGCCTGGGTCGCGGCGTACGAGGGCTCGGTCGTCGCCGCGGCCGGCGAATCGCCGTACCCGCGTGCCCGCGCGCTCGACGACCTGCTGGCCTGGCTGACCTGACTTCCCGCCTGACGCGCCGCTGAGCGCGTTCGCGCCGCGAGGCGCGATGCCATGAACGGTTCACGCGAAGACCGCTACGGTCGGACGCCACGTCGCCGTGAGTCCGTCCGTGGCCAGCATCGCGCCCCCGATTCCTCGCACCGCCACACCCGCATCGACCACGGCGCGTGTGGTTCCGCAAAGTCGTGCCGTGGCGTCGCCGCGCATCGAGGCCGTCGACCTTGCTCGCGGCCTCGCGATCGTGCTCATGATCGTGAGCCACGGCATCAACGGCATGCTCGCGTTCGAACAGTTCACGCCGTGGGGGCTCGTGCCCGTGCACGCGGTCACCAAGTTCGCCTCGTCGCTGTTCCTGATCGTGTTCGGCGTCGCGCTCGCGGTCGCCTACGTGCCGCACGCGACCTCACCGGACTGGTCGCGCCGGCGCTGGTCGCTCGTGCTGACCGGGCTCTGGGTGATGCTCTGGTACAAGGTCCTCACGGTCGTCGAGTTGGCGCCGACGCACTCGAGCGCGCAGGTGCTCGACGCGTTGCTGTACCGCGACTTCCCTTCGTACGTCGAGATCCTCGGGTTCTACGCGATCGCGTTGCTGTGGATTCCGTTCGTGCTGCCCTTGTGGGCGCGCGCGCCGCTCGTGCTGCGCGCGGCGAGTCCGATGTTGATGGCGGGGCTCGCGTTCGTCGTCCATCGCACGGTCGATTTCGAAGGCCTCGCGCCGCTGCAGGCTTTGCTGGTCGAGCATCCGGATTTCTACACCTGGGGCCAGCTGTCGCGTGGCCCGCTCGTGCTCGTCGGCCTGCTGATCGGCGGCGCCTTGCTCGCGGCAAGGGACGACGCGCGGCGCCGCCGCCAGCTCGCCGGTGTGCTCGCCGCGGCCGGTGCGCTCGCCCTCGGCGCGTTCTTCCTCGTCTCCGGCGGCGACAGTGCCCGCGAGCTCGATGCCATCGCGCGCAATGCGGGCAAGCATCCTCCCGAGACGATGTTCATGCTGTTCAGCGTTGGCGGTGCGCTCGCGCTGCTCGCGGTCGCGATCGCGGGCGGCGACCTGCTCGCGCGCGTGCTGCGTCCGGTCACGCTGATCGGCGGCGCGTCGCTGCAGGCCTTCGTGTTCCACATCGTCGTGATCTTCCTGCTGTTCCGCGGCGTCATGGGCATTCGCGACAACACCACCTACGGCCATGCACTCGCATGGACGCTCGCACTGGTCGCGGCGACGGCGGTCTGGGTATGGCTGCTGCGCGCGATACGGCGACGCTGGCGGGCGCGGGTGCGCGCATGAGATGGCTTGCGGCACTGCTCGGCGTCGGGCTCGCCCTGCCTTCGTACGCGGCGCGCATGCCCGCAGCGGTGGAGGCCGTGCAATGGCCCGAGGCCATGCGCGAGCAGCTCGAGCGCATCGACGCCGCCTATCCGGGTGACCTCGGCGTCTACGTGCAGGACCTCGACAGCGGCGCGACGCTGTCGTATCGCGGTGCCGAAACCTGGTACCTCGCGTCGGGCATCAAGGTGTTCATCGCGGTCGCGGTGATGCGCCGCGTGGACGAGGGTGGTCTGCGCCTCGACAGCCGTGTGGCGCTCGAGGAGGGCGACTATGTCGACGGCGCCGGTCCCACCGCACTCGCCGCACCGGGAACGCGCATCACGGTCCGGACGCTGCTCGAGCGCATGCTCGTGCTCAGCGACAACACCGCGTCCGATGCCCTTCTCCGTGTGGTCGGTCTGGACCGCGTCGACGCGGTCGCGCACGGGCTCGCGTTCATGCCGCACGGCCGCGTCACGCGGCTCGCCGACGTGCGACGCCTCGCCTATGGAGGTTTCCATCCCGGCGCGGCCGCGTTGACCGGCAAGGATCTTCTCGTACTGCGCAAGACCAGTGACGAACAGGCACGCATCGCGCTGCTGTCGAAGCTGCTCGGCGTGCCCGCCAGCGAGTTCGCGCTGCACGACATCGACGACGCTTTCGAAGCCTATTACGCAACCGGCTACAACTCGGCCCCGCTGGTCGATTACGCGAACCTCTGGCGCAGCCTTGCCGAAGGTCGCGCGCTGCCGCCGGCATCGACGACGACGCTGCTCGACATCCTCGGCCGTGTCGAGACGGGTGCGAAACGCATCCGCGCCGGCCTGCCGCGTGGCGTCGCGTTCGCGCACAAGACCGGCACGCAGCTCGCGCGCACCTGCGACTCGGGCCTCGTGACCGTGGCCGGGGTGCCGCGCTCGAAGCGGCTCGTCGTCGTCGCCTGCACGCGCGGCGATCCGTCGCTCGTGCGCAGCGAGCGCGTGCTGCGCGACGTCGGTGCGGCACTCGCCGGCTCGGGCGCACTCGCCCATGTGACAGGGATACAAGGAGATCCACGATGATCCTCGCAAGGTCGCTTGCCGCGGCATGGGTTCTCGCGTCGGGCTGCATCGCGACGGCGGTCCACGCGGACGACGCGTGGGTCGCCAGGCTCGATGCGCGTGTCGACGCGATCGACACCTCGACGCCGGGGGCACTCGGCGTCGTCGTCAAGCGGCTCGGCGACGGTACGACGCTCGACCACGACGGCTCGCGGCGCTGGTATCTCGCCTCGACGGTCAAGATCCCGGTCGCGCTCGCGGTGCTGCGCGCCGCGCAGGACGGCACCCTCGACCTCGACGAATCGATCGAACTGCGTGAAGCGGATTTCGTCGACGGTTCGGGAGACCTGGTCTGGCAGAAGCCGGGCGCGCGCTACACGATCCGCGAGCTGCTCGCGAAGTCGATCGAGAACAGCGACAGCGTCGCCACCGACATGCTGATCCGGCGTGTCGGTGCCGATGCGCTCAATGCGAAGCTCGCGCATCGGGTGCCGGGCGCGTTCGGCCCGATCACGACGATCCTGCAGGTGCGCTACGACGCGTACGCCGAGTTGCATCCGCGTGCGAAGGAGCTCTCCAACCTCGACATCGTCAAGCTGCGCAATGCCGAGGCCGGCGAACCGCGACTCCGCGCGTTCATGGCTGCGCTCGGTGTCGACAGGAGCGAGCTGCGTGCGCCGAGCATCGAGGCCGCGTTCGAGCGCTACTACGCGGGCGATCGCAACACCGCGACGCTCGACGGCTTCGCGGCCCTGCTCGGCAAGCTCGCGAAGGGCGAGCTGCTCGATCGTCCGCATGCGGCGATCCTGCTCGGCCACATGCGGCGCATCACCACGGGCTCGAAGCGCCTGGCAGCCGGCCTGCCGCCGGGCACCGTGTTCGCGCAGAAGACCGGCACCCAGCTCGCGCGTGCCTGCAACGTCGGCATCATCGGCGAGGACGCACATCTGCGCGAGGCCGTGATCGTCGCGGCCTGCCTCGAGAAGTTCGATGCGCTGCCCGAGGCGGAAACCGCGTTGCAGTCGCTCGGCCGCGCGATCGGCGACAGCGGCGTGCTGCGCTGAGGATCAGCCCGCGTCGAGCGGAAGCTGCAGGTAGCGCACGCCGTTGGCGGCGGGCTCGGGAAGGCGTCCCGCGCGCAGGTTGACCTGCACGGAGGGCAGCATGAGTTTCGGCACGGCGAGCGTCGCGTCACGCGCCGTGCGCATCGCGACGAAAGCATCCTCGTCGACGCCGTCGCGCACGTGCACGTTACCGGCGCGCTCGGCCGCGACAGTGGTCTCGCCCACGAACCGGTCACGCCCCGGCGCCTTGTAGTCATGGCACAGGAACAGGCGTGTCGACGCGGGCAGGTCGAGCACGCGGCGGATCGAGCGGTACAGCGTGCGCGCGTCGCCGCCCGGGAAATCGCAGCGCGCGGTGCCGTAGTCGGGCATGAACAAGGTGTCGCCGACGAACGCGGCATCACCGACCACGTGTGTCGTGCACGCGGGCGTGTGCCCCGGTGTGTGCATCACGCGGGCCTCGAGCGAGCCGATGTGCCAGGTCTCGCCGTCGGTGAAGCGATGGTCGAAACCGTCGCCGTCACCCGCAGCGGGAGGGAAGACGTGGGCGAATGCGCTGCGCACCGCCTCGACGTGTTCGCCGATGCCGATGCGCCCGCCGCAGCGCGCGCGCAGGTACGGTGCGGCGGTGAGATGGTCGGCGTGCACGTGGGTCTCGACGATCCAGTCGACGGTCAGTTTCTCGCGTTCGACGAACGCGAGCACGGCGTCGGCGGCGGCATGGTCGATGCGGCCCGATGCCGCGTCGAAACCGAGGACGGGATCGAATACGGCGGCATGGCGCGTGGCGCGATCGACCGCGACATGGGTCCAGCTGTTGGTGGCCTCGTCGAAGAACGAGGTCACTTCGGGAGCGTGCATCGATCCGGTATCCGCAGGGGCAGGGGCGAGATGCTCGCACGCCGCGCGCCGGCATGGATCATTCGGGTGGTTCTATCGTGAAGCCTTTCGCGCGCAGCCGTTCGAGCACGCCGCCCGGTGCATCGTTGACGAGGCGCGAGACGGGGAACAGCGCGAGTGTCGTCGCATGCTTCGAAGCGGCCGCGTCGACGGCATCGAACCACGTCTGCATGATGCGCTCGGGCAGGTTGTCCATGCCGCGTTCCTGCACCACGCTCGAGGCGAGCATCGTGTCGCGGCAGGCGCGGTTGTGGTCGACGAACGTGAGGCCGGTGAACGTCTCGAGGTCGCCCGTCGCCCACGCGTTCGCGCGTGCCTGCATGACGGGCAGGTCGGTCTCGAGCCGCTCGAGGGTCTTGCGGAAGCAGTCGAGATCGTCGAGTTCGCTGCGCGCGAACGACTTGAGCGTCGCGCGCGCCTTCTCGAGGCGCAGCTCGAGGCGTGGCTCGGTGACGGCGACCTTGTGCTTCTTCGCGATGCGCTTGACGACCGGTTCGACGAGATCCTTGCCGGTCAGGCCCGATTTTTCGGTCGCCTTCTCGTAGAGCTCGAACGCCGCGAAGATCGGTCGTCGCTTTTCGACACCGTTGTCGCGTCCGATGTAGATGGCCTTGAGGGCGAGCCAGCGCGCATAGAGATCGGCCGGGACGACGTCCTCGAGCTTCGCGTCATCGGGGTTGTTGCGTGCCGCCATCGCGGTCGGCAGCAGGAACAGGCCACCGACCATGCCGCCCTTGACGTCGAGGCGTGCATTCGGCGTGAGCACGACCTCCTGTGCCTGGGCGATCGTGTCCTCGACCTCCTTCGAGCGCCAGCTCATCTTCTCGGGCAGCGGCGCAAGCGTGCCGAGGATCCAGACGACATGGTCGCCGCGCACGGCCTTCCAAAGACCGGGCCCGGGCTGTTCGCCGCTGACGACGATCGATTCGAGGACCGCGGTGTCGTCCTGGGCGAACGTGGATGACACGGTGGACAGGGCACCGGCGAAGGCGGCGAAAGACAGCACGAGACGCGCGACGAGCATGAGGGGACGATTTCCCTGGAGGTTGGCCGCGCGCTGCCGTGCGCGTGGCGCGCGGAGCATAGGGTGTCGGCGACACGCCTCGTGTGAAGGATCCGTTGAGGGCGTCGGCTCTCGTGTCGACGGGATTTGAAACCCGGTTCAGCGACGCGACGCGACACTGCGATCATGCACGAGAGGAGAGCCGCCACGATGGTCGCCGGGTCGCACGAGGTCGCTTCGCCTGCACCACGCGTCGCGCGTCCGGGGCGCTTGCGCGCCGTCGCCGATCGCGTCATCGATCCGGTCACGCGCTTCTTCTCGCACGATCCGATGACGCTCGCCGCCTCGATCGCGTTCTACAGCGCACTCTCGTTCGCGCCCATCATCGTGCTCGCGCTGTGGCTGGCGTCGTTCGTCTCGCCTGGCACCGAACAGCGCTTCATCGAACAGCTCGGCGGACTGCTCGGCTCGCAGGTGGGCGACATCGCCCAAGTGGTCACCCAGAACGCCGACCGCAAGCTGTTCCAGCGCAGCGCCGCCGGCGTGGTCAGCGTGATCACGCTCGCGGTGTCGGCCTCGACCGCGTTCGCGCAGCTGCAGGCCGCGATCAACGCGATCTGGGGCGTCACCGTGAAACCCAACAATGCCGTGTGGTCGTGGATCCGCCGGCGCCTGCTGTCGTTCGGCATGATCGCGGTGATCGGCTTCCTGCTCATCACGGCGCTCGTCGCCAGTTCGGTCATGAGCGTCGTGCTGAGCCGCGAAGGCGCCGGTTGGGCGGTCGCCAACGAGCTCGTGACGCTCGGCGTGTTCACGGCCGCGTTCGCGGGCCTGTTCCGCTTCGTGCCCGATGCACGCGTGCCGCTGCGCTACGCGGTCGCGGGCGGTGCCGTGACGGCGCTGCTGTTCGTGTTCGGCAAGTGGGGTCTCGCGGTCTACCTCGGCAGCACCACGACGGCCGATGCCTACGGTGCGGCCAGTTCGCTGATCCTCATGCTCGTGTGGGTGTATTACAGCTCGGTCATCGTGCTGATCGGAGCGTCGGCGACGCGTGCGATCGCCGAGCATTTCGGTGACGGGCTCGTGCATCTCGAGCATTCGCGCGTCGAATCCCCGCCGCCCCCGGCCTGAACGGGCACAGCGCCGCGCCAGCGCCTACAATCCGCGCCTCTTTCCGCCCCCGGGACGCGCATGGCGCTCAAGTCCACGATCCACAAGGCCGAACTGCAGGTCAGCGACATGGACCGGCACTACTACGCGACGCACGCGCTGACGCTGGCCCGGCATCCGTCCGAAACCGATGCGCGCATGATGGTGCGCCTGCTCGCGTTCGCGCTGTTCGCGCACGAGCGCCTCGTGTTCGGCAAGGGCCTGAGCAGCGAGGACGAGCCCGACCTCTGGCGCCACGAGCTCGACGGCGACATCGCCCTCTGGATCGATCTCGGCCAGCCGGACGAGTCGCGCATACGCCGCGCCTGTGGCCGTGCGCGCGAGGTCGTCGTGATCACCTATGCGCCGCGCCAGGCCGGTCCGTGGTGGGACAAGCACGGTGCCGCGCTGTCGAAGCTGCGCAACCTCACCGTGATCGACCTCGACGAAGCCTCCGTCGAGGCACTCGCGGCACTCAGCGAGCGCGGCATGCGCGTGCAATGCCTGATCCAGGACGGCCTCGTGCAGTGGATGGACGAGCGCGGCAGCACGATCGAGATCACGCCCGACCTGCGCCTGGGGCGACTGCTGCAGGAGGCCTGAGGCGTGGCGGAGTTCGACACGGTCGACGTGCTCGTGGTCGGCGGCGGTGCCGCGGGCCTCATGTGCGCCGCGACGGCCGGGCGTCGTGGCCGCCGCGTGCGCGTGGTCGAGCACGCCAACCGGGTCGGCAAGAAGATCCTCATGTCGGGCGGCGGGCGCTGCAACTTCACGAACCTCGGCACGACGCCGGCGAATTTCCTGTCGGCGAACCCGCATTACTGCAAGTCCGCGCTCGCGCGCTACACGCCGTACGACTTCCTCGCGATGGTCGATCGCCATCGCATCGCCTGGCACGAGAAGGATGTCGGCCAGCTGTTCTGCGACGAGTCGTCCAAGCTCGTCGTGCGCATGCTGCTGGACGAGTGCGAGGCCGCCGGCGTGCGCGTCGACACGGGCTGCGCGGTCGGCGCGATCACGCGCCTCGACGACGGCGCCTATGTCGTAGAGACCGCCAACGGCCGCGTGCGCGCGACCTCGCTCGTCGTCGCCACGGGCGGCTTGTCGATCCCGAGCATGGGCGCGACCGGCTTCGGCTACACGGTCGCGGCGCAGTTCGGCCATCGGCTGCTGCCGACGCGCGCGGGACTCGTGCCGCTGACGTTGAGCGGCAAGCACCAGGAGCGTTTCGAGGATCTCAGTGGCATCGCATTCCCGGTCGAGGTGTCGTGCAACGGCATGTCGTTCCGGTCCGACCTGCTGGTCACCCATCGCGGCCTGAGCGGGCCGGCGATCCTGCAGATCTCCTCGTACTGGCAGCCCGGCGACGAACTCGTGCTCGACCTGTTGCCCGGCATCGACGCCGAAGCGCTGCTGGCCGATGCGCGTGCGGCGCGCCCGGCCGCCGAGCTGCGCACGGTACTCGCCGATGCGTTGCCGCGCCGTTTCGCGCAGCGCCTGTGCGAGGTGTGGTTCGAGAGCAGGCCGATGCGCCAGTACCGCGAGGCCGAGCTGCGCGCGGTCGCGGCACAGCTCGCCGCATTCCGCATCGTCGCGAGTGGCACCGAAGGCTATCGCACAGCCGAGGTCACGCTCGGCGGCGTCGATACGGACCAGTTGTCGTCGAGCACGATGCAGTCGAAGCTCGCGCCGGGCCTGTTCTTCATCGGCGAGGTCGTCGACGTGACCGGGCATCTGGGTGGCTACAACTTCCAGTGGGCGTGGGCGTCCGGGCACGCCGCGGGCGAGGTCGCGTGAGCGCGGCCTCAGTCGTCCTGGAACTGCACCGCGCTGAGGCAGCGCAGCGCGAACTGGCCGTGGCGGTGGCGCAGCCGCGTCACGCGCGCCTCGTCGACGCCGAGCGCGGTAGCCCGCGCGGGCGGCAGGCCGAGCGCATGGCACAGCAGCGCGCGGATCGATCCCGCGTGCGCGATCGCGAGCACGCAGTCGTCCTCGCCGGTCGAGCCGATCAGCGCGGCCAGCCAGCTGCCGGTGCGCTGGAGCACATCCGCGAAGCTCTCGCCGTCGGGGGCGTCCTGGATCACCCAGTTCTCGAGCCAGCGCCGGTGGCGCTCGCCGTCGGTCTTGTGGATGTCGCTCCACTCGCGGCCGTCCCAGGCGCCGAAGTCGAGCTCGCGCAGGCGCGCGTCGGCGAGCGGCTCGGTCGCGAAGCGCGCGGCGAACACCTGCGCGGACTGCTGCGCGCGACGGCGGTCGCTGCAGAACAGGAAGCGCGGCGGCGTGCCGGTCCAGCTCGCGGCGAGCCTCTGCACGCGCGTGAAGCCCTGCGTCGACAGCGGCAGGTCGGTCCTGCCGATGCAGCGTCCGGCGCCCGCGTCGATCCCGCCGTGGCGGACGAGGATGAGGTCCAAGGGCGTTCGGCTCGTCGTCAGGTCGGGGCGAGCAGCCTAGCACCGCGCGCCGGCGGGCGAGCGCCGTGACACCGTTTTGCACGATCTCCGCATGAGGGGCAGGCGATGGCGGCACGACCGTTCCTGAAATGGCTCGCGATCACGCGCCGGCACCCGTCGGCGTGGCTGCTCGCCGTGCAGCTGCTCGGCGTGCTGCTGTACCCGGCGATGGAGAACACGCCCGAGGGCCGCGCGTTCTTCGGCGCGTTCGGCATCTGCGTGCTCGCGCTCGCGCTGTGGGTGGTCAACCGCAGCCCGGCGCTCAATTGGGTCGCGTGGGCCATCGCGCTGCCGTCGGTCGCGCTGTCGATCGTCGCCGCGATCGGCGACTACACACGCCTCAACGCGTTCGCGCACCTGCTCGAGGGCGCGCTGTACTTCTACACGGCCGCGGGCCTGACCGCCTACATGCTGCGCGATCACACGGTCAGCGGCGACGAGCTGTTCGCGGCGGGCGCGACCTTCACGCTGCTCGCATGGGCGTTCGCATTCTCGTTCTCGGTGTGCCAGCAGTGGTACCCGGGCAGCTTCACGGCCGCGCTCGATCCCGAGTCGCCGCGCACATGGATGGAGTTGCTGTTCCTGAGCTTCAGCACGCTGTCGGGCGTGGGCCTCAGCGACATCATGCCGTTGCGCCCGCAGGCGCGTGCGCTCGTCATGCTCGAGCAGTTCGCCGGCGTCATGTACATCGCGCTGGTCGTGTCGCGCCTGATCGGCCTGACCACCTCGCGCGCGATCGCGCGGCGCGACGATCCCTGAGCCCGCACTTGCGGCGGACCCGCCGCGGGCTTAGAGTGCGCGCCCTGTTCGTTCCCCTTCGAGGGCTGCCGTCATGTTGGTGTCGAATTTCCCGAGGTGTTCCACCGCGTCCTGACCGACGCCCGCCTGCCGTGGCGACATGCCCGGCCGGATCGTGAACCTCTGCCTGGCGCGCATGCGCCGCTGGAAATGCGACCCCCATGAACGATCGAACGCTGCGCGCCGGCTGGGCGCGCCTGTGGCTGCTGCGCATCCATCGCCAGCTGCTCGAATCCAGTCCTGCCGATGAAACCCTCGAGGCGATCCGCCGCGGCCTGACGCGCCTGCGTGCGCGCGGCGTCGGTGCCGAGACCGATGCCGAGGCCTTGAAGGCGCGTGTCGCGCGCATGCTCGCTCGAACGCGTGTCGACGAGCGTATCGCTGCACATCCGTTGTACGCCGATGCCGCGCGCGTGTTCGGCCTCGACGCGGCTGCGCTGCGCGTGCTCGCATTCGCGACCGCCTTGCACGCGAGCGAGGCGATGCTCGACGTCGTACGCAGCTCGCGCCGCTACCCGGGCACCCGCAGCGGCTTCGTGCGCCTGCTCGGCGACGCCCTCGGCATGCCGTTGCTGCGGATGCGGCGCACGCTGCGTGCGCGCGGACCGCTGCTCGCGAGCGGCCTCGTGACCGTGTTCAACGGCAATTACGCCGACGCGAGCGAGGCGCTCGAGCCGGGTCACGATTTCGCCCATCTCGTCGAGGAGGACGCCACGTCGGTCGGTCGCGTGCTCGACCGCCTGTTCGAGCGCGCCGGCCCCGGACGCCTAGGATTCGCCGACTATCCGCACCTCGGCGATGCGCTCGCGCGCCTGCGCGACTACCTCGCCGCCGCCGCACGCGGTCGGCACGGCGCGAACGTACTGCTGCACGGGCCGCCCGGCACCGGCAAGAGCGAACTCGCGCGCGTGCTCGCCGAAGCCACCGGACTCGACCTCTACCTCGTGCGCAGCGCCGACGAGGACGGCGAGCCGATCGAAGGCGCCGCGCGCCTGCATGCGTACGAAGTCGCGCAACGTGCCCTCGCCACCAACCCGCGCGCGCTGCTGCTGTTCGACGAGTTCGAGGATGTCGTGCGCAGCCCGGCGTCGGCGCGTGGCGGCGAGGCCGGCGCGATCGGCTACAAGAGCTGGATCAATCGCAGCCTCGAGCTCGCGCGCGTGCCCTGCCTGTGGATCGGCAACCGCACCGGATGCCTCGACGACTCGCAGCTGCGTCGTTTCGACATCGCGCTCGAGGTCGTGCCGCCGCCGCGGCATGCGCGCCGCGACCTGCTCGAGCGCACGTTCGGCGCGCTCGGCCTGCCGGGGCCGCTGCTCGACGAGGTCGCCGCGCACGAGGCCTTCGCGCCGGCGCACTTCGCACGCGCAGCGCGTGTCGTCGAACGCCTCGGCGTGCGCGACGCGGCCACCGCCGAGCGCGTGCTGCGCGGTTCGCTCGACGAGATCCTCGTGCTGCAGGGCATGCGTCCGCTCGCGCGTCGGCCGCGCGGCGACGTGTTCGATCCGACCTTCGTGCGTGTCGACCAGCCGCTCGAACCGATCCTCGCGCTGCTGGAACGGCGCGGGGACGCGCGCCTGTGCCTGTACGGCCCGCCCGGTACCGGCAAGACCGCGCTCGCCGCGCACATCGCCGCGCGCACGGGACGTCCGCTGCACAAGAAGCGCGCGGCCGACCTGCTCGGTCCGTACCTCGGCGAAACCGAGGCGAACATCGCGCGCATGTTCCGCGATGCCGAGCGCGACGGTGCGGTGCTGTGCCTGGACGAGGCCGACAGCTTCCTGCGCGACCGCGAGGGTGCGCAGCGCAGCTGGGAGGTCACGCAGGTCAACGAACTGCTGACGCGACTCGAGGACCACGACGGCATCGTCGTCGCCTCGACCAACCTCATGGGCACGCTCGACGCGGCGGCATTGCGCCGCTTCGACTTCAAACTGCGTTTCGACTGGCTCGATCTCGCGCAGCGCCGCGCGATGTTCGCGAGCGAGGCCGCGCGCTTCGGCCTCGCCGCAGACCTCGACGACACCGAGCGCGAGCAGGGCCTGCGTCGGCTCGACCGGCTCGCGCCGGGCGATTTCGCCGCGTTGCGGCGCCGCTTCGAGGCGGCGCCGGGTGGCAGCGAGCGGGTCCTGCTCGAGGCGCTCGCGGCCGAGCTCGCGCTCAAGCCCGGTGCCGCGCGCGCCTCGATCGGCTTCGCGCGCTGAACTACAGCGCGTCGAAGTGCAGGATCGCGTTGGTGACGAGCGGGTAGCTGCCGAGCGTCGCGCCGCGCCACAGCGGGTTGATGCCGAACAGCAGCACATGGCCTTCGCCGTAGCGCGCGTCGACGACGGCAGCACGGCGGGCCATCGCGCCGCCGTTGTCGAGCAGGCCCGAGACGAACAGGTCCTTGTCGTCGGCGAAGCGCAGCAGTGCGCGCGGACGCAGGGCCTCGGGGATCAGCAGCAGGTTGTTGCGCTGCTGCTCGGCGTTGAGCGGCATCGCCTGCCACGGCTCGGCGTCGGCGAGCGCGTGCGGCGCCGGGTAGCCGGCACCCTGCGGCATGTCGACGTCGTCGGGGCCGCCGCGGCCGGTCGGGCGCTCGTGGGTCTTCGCGGTGACGAGGTCGCGGCGGTCGCCGCCGACCATCCAGCTCAGCGTGAAGGCCATGCCGTCGGCGCTGTAGACCGGGAACAGGCCGTCGTAGCCCCAGGTCACCGGGCTCGCCGACTCGGTCGGCTGCGCGCGCACGATCGTGCCGTTGATGCGCAGGTCGCGCTTGGGCGCGACCTTCACACCCGGCGCGAGGCCGACGTCGATCGCGAACTGTGCCGTGCCCTGCGAGGTGACGAGCACGCCGCCTTCGCGCACGAAGCGCTTGAGGTTCTCGACGCCGATCGCCCCGAGGCCCGGGCGCGTGTCGTCGGTGCTGTCGATGCGGCCGAGGTTCGGCGTCAGTGCGGTGGTCTTCCACGGCGTCGGCTCGCCCCACATCGGCAGGCCGTCGACGATGAGCGAGCTCGGCGCACGCACTGGGCCGAACAGGATCACGTCGAAGCGCTTGCGCAGGTTGGCGTCGCGCGCGGCGTCCTGCGTGCTGATGTAGGTGAACGGCACGCCGAGCTCGTCGAGTGCGAGGCGCCACCAGCCTTCGGTCTGCGTATCGATCCAGGTGTGCATGACCGCGACGCGCGGCAGGCGCAGGCGACGCGTCGCGACCTCGGGTACGGTCGAGGCGCGCTGCACGTCGAGGCCGAGCCTGGCGAGCGTCGCGTCGAATGCGGCATCGGACTTGGCGACGACGAGCGTGCCCGGCGCGAAGCGGCGGCCGTCGACCTCGAACGCGGCCGTGGCGACGTCGATCGCGACGCCCTTGGCGGCGAAGCGAAGGCTCGCGAGTTCGGCGGTCGCGGCGTTGGCGACGAGGCGCACGCGGCCGTCGCCTTGCGTGCGTGACGCATCGACCGCGCCGTCGACGCGGCGCATCGGCGCCTGCAACAGGGCGAGGTCGGTGACGCGCTCGACGTCGACGCCGAACTGGTCGCCCATCGACCAGCCGGTGTCGTCGTAGGGGTTCTTCTGCGGATCGTCCGGTGCCCAGAACTGGCGGTCGAGCAGCGTGTCGGCGATGCGCGAGTAGGGCTGGTCCATGCGCACGACGTAGCTGCCGGCCGGGAACGTGCGCGTGCGCGGGGCCTTCTTCGCATCGCCCTCGGCGTCTGCCACGCCCTTCGACAGCGGCGTCGAGGCGACCGGCCAGCTCACGGTGAGCGGTGCGTCGAGGCGGTGGATCTCGGCTTTCTGGCGGCGCATGACCTCGAGCAGCTTGGCCTGCGCGTTGCGGCGCGGATCGTCGGCGCTGAACACGTAGCCGGCCGGGCCCGCGTCCTGCGGCTTGGTCACCGCGCGCTTGGACTTGAGCCAGAACGTGTGCAGGAACTGCTTGCCGTTGCGCGAGAAGTAGTCGAGCGCGGTCAGCACGCCGCTCTGCGAGTAATTGTTGTTGTTGCGCTGCGACCACAGCACGGTCGCGCGCGGCGGGTTCGGTCGGTACCAGGTGCGCTCGTAGTCTTCCGGATCGAGGATGCGCTCGACCGTGTCGGCGCCACCGTTGCCGAAGGTCTCGTAGAGCCGGCTGATGCCGTTGTGCATCGCCGCCACGAACATCAGATAACCAGGGCTCCAGGTATCGAAGTTGCCGTGCGTGAACACGCCGGGCAGGCCGAGGCGTGTCAGTGTCTCGACGTTGTTCCAGCCGAGCTGGTTCCACTCGTTGACGAGCAGCGGATCGACCCAGGCGTTGTACGGGCCCGCACCGACCGTGTTGTCGTAGAGGAACGGCACCGACTCGTGCAGGTCGTGCAGCACCTGCGCGTGCTGACTGGTGTAGCTGTCGATGATGTTCCGCGTCAGCGCGAGCGAGGCGACCATCGCGTCACGGTTGTTGTCGTGTGCGACGTAGTGGCCCCAGTACAGCAGGCGCGGCATCGTCACGTCGGGATGCGCACGGTGCCAGGCGTAGAGGTCGACCATGCGCTCCCAGCCGTCGGGTTCCACGACCGGCGTGATCAGCACGATCATGTTCCTGCGGATGGCCTGGATGTACGGCGCCTCGTCGACGGTCAGGCGGTAGGCGAGCTCCATGAGCGAGGTCGGCGTGCCGGTCTCGGTCGAATGGATCGCGCCGGTCAGGTAGTAGACCGGCACCGACGCCTCGATCAGTGGTGCCGCGCGCGCGTCGTCGAGGCCGATCCTGCGCGGGTCGGCGAGCTGGGCGAGGCGCTCGCGGTTGGCGTCCATGTCGGCGAGCACGGCCTCGTCGGCGATCGCCGCGACGATCATCTCGCGGCCTTCTTCCGACCGCCCGATGCTGAACACCTTCACGCGCGGGCTGCTCGCCGCGAGCGTGCGGAAGTATCCGTGCACGGTGTCGAGCCGCGGCAGCGTGTTCGGCGCGCCCGAGACGTCGCCGAGTGCCTTGGCCGGTGTCGGCACGGTCGGCGAGGCCGGCAGGTACTCGGTCAGGATCGTGTTGAACGCCGGGTCGGTCGTGTACTCGGCGATGCGCGCGCCGTACCAGGCGTCGACGGGCTGCGCGGGATCACGCGCGAAACGGTGCTCGAGCGGTGCCGCGACGGCACAGGTCGCCGCGAGCAGCGCGGCGGCGGAAAGGAGGCGGCGCATGGGATCCCCGGTGCAGGCCCGGTCACGGGCATGAAACGGCATTCTGCCAGTGCCACGTCCGGGTTCCGTATGCCGTTGGTGGGGCCTGCAGCCGTGGCAGGAGCGTGCCGCGATGCCGCACCCGGGCGGGCAGGGTGTCCGTCGAGGGTCCGGTATCATCGGCGCATGACTGCACACCACGATGTCGTGATCGTCGGAGGCGGCCTCGTCGGCGCCAGCCTCGCCATCGCCCTCGAGGGCAGCGGCCTGCGCGTCGCGCTCGTCGAGGCCGCGCTGCCGCGTGTCGACGCGCAGCCGAGCTACGACGAGCGCAACCTCGCGCTCGCGCACGCGACGGTCAACGGGCTCGCCTCGCTCGGCGTGTGGGATCACGTGGCGACCCGCGCGGCGCCGATCCGGCGCATCCACGTGAGCCGGCGCGGCGATTTCGGCAGCGTGCGCTTCGACGCCGAACAGCTCGGCCTGGCCGACTTCGGCGCCGTGCTGCCCGCGCGCGAACTCGGCAACGCGCTGCTCGTGCGGCTCGACGCGTGCCGCACGCTCGAACGGCACGCACCGGCGACGCTCGTGGCGGTCGAGCCCGGCGACGAGGCCGTCACGCTGCGCCTCGACACGCCCGACGGTGCGCGCACGCTCACGACGCGCCTGCTCGTCGGCGCCGACGGCACGGCCTCGTTCGTGCGCGACCGCCTCGGCATCGGCACGCAGCGCGTCGACTACGCGCAGAGCGTGATCGTGACGACGCTGACGGTCGAGCGCCCGCTCGACGGCCTTGCGTACGAGCGCTTCACGGACAGCGGTCCGGTCGCGCTGCTGCCGCTCGGCGGTGCGCGTGCCGGCCTCGTGCTCGGCGTGCCGGGTGACGAGGCAGAGGCGGTCGCGGCGCTCGACGATGCGGCCTTCCTCGCGTTCGTGCACGAGCGTTTCGGCTGGCGAGCGGGGCGCTTCTCGCGCCCCGGTGCGCGGCGCCCTTACCCGCTCGCACGCGTGATGGCCGATGCGCTCGTCGCGCCGCGCGCCGTGCTGGTCGGCAATGCCGCGCAGACCGTGCATCCGCTCGGTGCGCAAGGTTTCAACCTGGGCCTGCGCGACGCGCTCACGCTGGCCGAGCTGCTCGAGGACGTTGCCGGCTGCGGTGGCGATGCCGGCGATGCCGCGCGGCTCGAGGCCTACGTGGAGCGGCGCACGCCCGATCGCGACGCGACCACGGCTTTCAGCGACGACCTCGTGCGCCTCATGGGCAACGACACGCTGCCGCTGTCGGCGCTGCGCACGCTCGGCTTCGGCGTGCTCGCGCACAGCAGCGCGTTGCGTCGCCGCGTCGCGCTGCGCGGCATGGGTTTCCGTGGCGACGTCGCGCGCCGGGCGCTGCCGCGATGAGCCGCCGCGACGAACTCGACGTGCTCGTGGTCGGTGCCGGCATCGTCGGCGCGGCGACCGCGCTCGCCTGCGCACGCGACGGCCTGTCGGTGGCCGTGGTCGAACCGCGCGAGCCGGCGCCGTGGCGCGCCGAGGACGAAGTCGACCTGCGCGTCGTCGCGCTCGCGCCCGACGCGGTCGAACTGCTCGACGATCTCGGCGTGTGGCCTGCCGTGCGCGCGGCGCGCGCGAGTGCGTATGCGCGCATGGACGTGTGGGACGCACTCGCCCCGGGCGAGCTGCGCTTCGACGCGGCCGAACGCGGCGAGTCCGCGCTCGGCTGGATCGTCGAGAACCGCCTGCTGCAGCATGTGCTGTGGCAGGCCCTGCTCGCACCCGATGCGGGCGCTGCGCCACGCCTGCTGTGTCCGGCATCGGTGGAATCGGTCGAGAACGCCGATGACGCAGCCGTCGCGACGCTGGCCGACGGCACGCGCCTGCGCGCGCGCGTCGTCGTCGTCGCCGACGGTGCCGGCTCGCCGCTGCGCACGCAGCTCGGCATCACCACGCGTGACCGCGACTACGGCCAGCGCGCGGTCGTCGCGCACGTCGGCACCGAACGGCCGCACGAGGCGACCGCGTGGCAGCGCTTCCAGCCGGGAGGTCCGCTCGCGCTGCTGCCGCTCGCCGACGGGCGCAGCTCGATCGTGTGGTCGCTGCCCGAGGCCGAGGCCGCGCGTGTGCTCGCGCTGGCCGACGACGCGTTCATGGCCGAGCTCGGTTGCGCGAGCGATTTCCGCCTCGGCCCGATCACCTCGACGACGCCGCGCCTCGCGTTCCCGCTGCGCCTGCGCCTCGCCGAGCGCTATGCCGAAGGGCGTTGCGTGCTCGTCGGCGATGCCGCGCACGCGGTGCACCCGCTGGCCGGGCAAGGGCTCAACCTCGGCCTGCGCGACGTCGCCTGTCTGCGCAGCGTGCTCGCCACGGCACGTCGCCGCGGTGGCGATCCCGGTGCGGCGCACGTGCTGCGCCGCTACGCGCGTGAGCGTCGCAGCGAGAACACGCTCGCCGCGCACGCGTTCGACCTCATCGAGCGCACGTTCGCGTCACCGTCGGGCGCACTCGCGCTCGTGCGTGGTGCGGCGCTGGGGGTCGCGGGACGTGTCGCGCCGCTGCGGAACCTGCTGCTCGACGGCGCAGCCGGAAGGCTCTAGCAACAGCGGGACTCGCACGAGGCGATCGCCTGGAGAGTGCCGCTTCGAGCCCCTCTCCCTCCGGGAGAGGGGTTGGGGGAGAGGGTGCGGGATCGCGACGCGCTCCAATCGAGAGCGGACTCAGCCACGGCAATGCGCGCCGCGCGAATCGACCTCAGGCCTCGAGTCCCCGCGCACGCAGCGCCTCGGCGACCTCGGGCGCGTCGTCGAGCGTGCGGAAGCCGCGCCACTCGTAACCCGGCGCGACCGTGCAGCCGACCAGTGCATACGCGCCGAGCGGGCGCGCGGCCTGCCACCAGCCGGCCGGCACGACGAACACGGGGGCCGAGCCGTGGCCGACCGGCGCGAGCACGTGGCGCACGAGTTCGCCCGACACGGGATCGAAGCGCAGCATCTCGAGCGCCTCGCCCTCGTACCAGTGCCAGAGCTCGTCGGCGTCGACACGGTGCCAGCGGCTGCGCTCGCCGGACGCGAGCAGGTAGTAGATCGAGGTCGCGACGGGACGCTCGCGCACGGGATCCTCGTGCGTGGTGGTCAGCGCGGATTCGTAGATGCGGCGGTAGTGGCCGCCTTCGACATGGGGTTCGAGCGCGAGCTGGCGCACGAGGGTTTCGGCACGTTCATTCATCCGCCCATGATAAGCGTTGGCGGGCGCGGGGACGATGAGGGGCATGATCAACGCTGCGACCATGGGGAGCGCGTGGCCTGACAAGCATTGCGGCCGGCAACTGCTGCTGTCGGGCGAGAATCCTTGCATGCGTCGCGCCGTCATCGGAGCTGTCGCGTGGTGATCTACGGCGCCACCGTTGCGCGGCACAATTCCGAACTGCCTGCGTGGAGCGGCACTGCGTTTGAGCCCAGCTCCCTCCGGGAGAGGGGTCGGGGAGAGGGTGCGGGATCGTGCCACGTCCGATCATCGTCGCGGTCCCGGACCCTCATCCGGCCCTGCGGGCCACCTTCTCCCGGAGGGGGAAGGAAACAAGCGCGCAGTGCCGTATGGCCGCGAAAAGCGTCGACGTCCCCGCTCTTCATCCGCAGAAGCCTGGGACTGCGATGCGCTCCGGAAGTCGATTCGAACTTTTCCTGGGCAGCAATAAGCCTGGTAGTGAAATGCCGCGCCTCAGCGCTCGTAACGGTAGTTGATGCCCGCGCGGCTGCCCGTGGTCGCGTTCTGTGCCTCGAAATTCCAGCGCTTGTGGAACAGGTAGCGCAGGGTGACGACCTCGCCGGGTTCGAAGATGCCGACGCCGTAGCTCAGGTAGAGCTTGGGCGAGAGGTACTTGCCGACCGTGAACGCCGCGCCGCCGAGCACGGCGTTGTCGGCGACACCGATGTCGTCGACGCCGAGGCGGCCACCGATGCTCTTGGCGAGCAGGTCGCCGCCCGCGGTGCCGAGTGCACGCGCAGCGGTGCCGAGCATGTCGCCTTCGCCGCTCTTGAGCGCCGACAGCGGCTTGCCGGTGATGAGGTAGGACAGCGCCTCGGACTGCTCCATGGTCGGATCCGAGAACACGGTCAGCACGGGGATCTGTGCGGTGCCGCGCACGAGCAGGCCGGCCGTGACCTCGTCGGCCTCGATGCGGCGCGAGGCGCGCAGGTCGATGCCGGGGTTGTCGATCGCGGTGCCCGCGAACAGCACGCGCCCGGTTTCGATCTTCAGATCCTGGCCGTAGGCCTTGTACGTGCCGCCGACGTTGAGCGTGCCGGTGCCCGTGGTCGCGCGGCCGGGACGCTCGTTGACGACGATCTGGCCGCCGACGGTGCCGTCGAAGCCGAAGCCGGCGAGCTTGACGTCGTCGCCGAACACGACCGTGACGTTCGCGGTGACCGGTGACGGCGCGCCGGCGACCTCGCGCTCGGCGTCGGTGATGACGATGTCGGGCGAGGTCGCGCTGACGCCGCCGCCCGGCAGCTTGGAGAAATCGACGTTGGCCTTCGGCACCGTGACCTTGCCGCGCACGAGCAGGCCGGTCGCGCCGCGCTCGACCGTGAGGTCGGGCGTGACGACGACGCGTGCGGCCGGGATGTCGGCGGCGAGCACGTTCTCGCCCTTGATCGCGACCGTCATCGCGTCAGCCTCGGCGAGGCCGCCCTGACCCGAGATCGTGAGCTTGCCCTCGCCCGAGGTGATGCTGCCCTCGAGCGCGAAGCGCTGTGCGTCGATCGCGCGCAGGCTGATGTCGCCGTCGCGCAGTTTGAGCCCGGCGACGGGCACTTCCGTCGCGAACTCCTTGAGCGTGATGGCGCCGGTGAGCTGCGGGGCCTCGAGCGTGCCGCCGATCGCGTAGTTCGCGCTGACGCGGCCCTTGGTGTTGGCGACCTCGGCGGTGAGCAGTTCGAGGAAGGCGAGGCTGTTGATCGCGAGGTCGACCTGGCCGTCGAGCGACTGCGGGCCGCCCGGCGCACCGGCGACCGTGACGCGGCCGTCGAGGCGACCGTCGTGGTCGAGGCTTGCACGCACGCTCGCCTGGATCGACTGTGGCGCGAACTGCGCGTCGACCGCGAAGCCCGTGTAGCTCAGCAGCGGCTGGTTGCCGCTGCCCGTGTAGAACGCCGAACCTTCGGCCGACGTGATCGTCGCGCTGCCGCTGAGCGCGCCCGCGGCCGTGCGTTCGATCGCGCCTTCGCCGGCCAGTTCGCCGCGCAGGCGCACCGGTGAATCCGGGGCGGCGAGGCGCGTGATGAGGCGCAGCGGCAGGTGTTCGAGGCGGTAACGTGCCGACACGCTTCCGTCGGCACCGCCGCTGCCGCCGACGCACAGGCGTGCCGGCGAACGCGAGACGGGCTCCTCGGCGGCCGCGGTCGCGGCCTGTTCGGCATCCTCGCCGATCGCGGCTTCGGCATTCGCCGCGGCGGGCGAGGGCGGCGGCGTGCGGCGACGTTCGGTACCGACGAGGCAGCTGTCGGCGGCCGTGAAGCGCTTGCCGTCCCACGACAGCGCCATCGCGTCGGTGAGGTCGAAGCGCGGCAGCGTCGGCTGCACGGGTTCGAGCTGCAAGGTCTTGAGCGTGCCGTTCCAGCGGCCGTCCTTCGCGTTGCCGGCGAGGTCGAAGGCGAGGCTCGCGGGTGCGCCGTCGGCGTCGACGCGCAGCTGGTGGGAGGCCTCGTTGCCGTCGGCCTGCACGCGCAGCGTGTCGAAGCGCGCGTCGCCCTGGGTCACGCCCTTCGCGTCGAGCGTCAGTGCACCGGCGGGCTTCTCGAGATTCCTGACGTCGGCGACGAGCTCGAGCGCCTCGGTGCGCACGCCGGCATACGCGATGCCCTGGCCTTTCGCATTCGCATCGACGTCGAGGTTCGGCCACTTGCCGTGCACGCGCACGTCGGCACCGAGCGTGCCGCCCGCGTCGGGCAGCCAGTCGGCGAGCGAGGCGACGTCGATGCGTGCGGTGGCGTCGGTCTGCTGGCCGCCGCGTCCGCGCACCTCGACCGTGCTGCGGCCCGAGGCCAGCGACAGCGTGCCGTCGACCACGAATTCGGGCTTGATCGAGAGATCGGCCTTGCCCGAAACCGGGCGGTCGCGCAGCGTGCCGGCGAGGCGATCGAGGCGGATCGTCGTCTCGGGGCCGGCATCGGTCATGCGGCCATCGGTGGCGAGCGCGAAATCGAGTGCGCCCTTCCAGTCGGCCGCGAACGCGCCGGGGTCGAAGGCCGTCGCGGTCGCCTCGAGCTGCCAGCCGATCGCGGGCTGCAGCGTCACCGTGCCCTTGGCATCGAGGCCACCCTTGGGCTGCACGAGCGCGAGCGTCTCGAGCGCGATCGCCTGTGGCGTGCCGGCGAGCTTGAGGGTCAGGTGCGAAGGCTGGCCCGGCGGGCCGACGTCGAGCGCGCCTTCGGCCGTGAACTGCTCCGCGCTGCCGGCGACGTCGACGCGGCCCTGCGTCGCGAGCGCCTGGCCGACGAGATCGGCGGGCAGCTCGACGCCTTCCCAGGTGACCGCGAGCGTCGCCGACGGCGGCGTCTGCGCATAGCGCACTTCGCCGCTGGCGGTCAGCGAACCGGCGGCCTCGGGCGAGCGCAGCACGAGCGTCGTGATGCCGAGCACCTCGTCGGCATGCGTGAAGGTGAGCGGATCGAGCCGCACGTGATGCCCGTCGACGGCGACCTCGCCGGTCAGCGTGCCGCCGGCCTTGTCGCCGGAGCCCTGCAGCGCGAGGGCGAGCGTCTGCACGCCGCTGTCGGGCACGATGCGGTTCGGATCGAACGTCGGCGCATCGACCGACACGGTCCACGGCAGCGCATCGTTCTGGCCGAGGGTCGCCTTGACGGTCGCCGCGACCGGTTCGGCGAGCGTCGCGTCGAGCGTCGCGGTGCTGCCGTCGCTCGCGCTCGCTAGCGTGCCGGCGTACGTGACCTCGCCGACGCGCCACGTGAAGCGCGTCTGGCCGCGTCCGGAGTAACCGCCTGCGGTGGCGAGCGTGCCGTCGAGGTCGACGCTGCCGTCGGGCGCGCGCAATGCGAGCTCGCGCACGACGAGGCCGCTGCCGGTCCAGCCGCCGGCGACGTCGAGGCTGTCGGCCGTGAACAGCGGTGCGCCGTCCTGGGTGATCGTGACGCCGCGCACCGCGAGGCGTTCGAGCGCGATGTCGATCGGCGCCTCGAGCGAGAACGGTGCGGCCTCGGGATCCTCGGGCGCGGGCGGCACCGTCGTCAGCGCGACGTCGACGCCGTCGAGGGCGACGTCGTCGACCTGCACGCGGCGCGACAGCAGCGCGAGGATGCCGACATCGGCCGACACGCGCGCGATGCTCGCGTCGATGCCGGCCGCGGCGTCGGTGTAGCGCACGCCTTCGAGCACGAGCGGTCCGGCGAGGCTGCCGCTGCTGCGCTCGATCGCGAGCTTGCCTTCGAGCGCGTCCTTGACCTGATCGAGCACGAAGCGCGCGCCCGACTCGGAGCGCAGCGCCCACACCAGCACGATCGCGACGATCGCGAGCAGCACCGCGAGCACGAGGCCGATCCATTTGAGGGCGCGCGTCACAGGTCGGGTCCGATGATGACGTGGAGTTCGACGCCGCTGGCGTACTTGTCGCCGACCGGCGTGCCGACGTCGACGCGCACGAGGCCGACCGGCGAACGCCAGCGCGCGCCGACGCCCGCGCCGATCTTGAGGTCGAAGTTGCTGCCGCTGAACGCGTCGCCCGCGTCGATGAAGGCAGCCGCACCCCAGGTCGGCGTGAAGTAGTACTCGTACTCGGCGCTCGCGACCATGAGCTGCTCGCCGCCGATGACCTTGGGCGTCTCGTCGGGCGCGACCTCGCGGCGCGGGCCGACGGTCTGGAACGCGTAGCCGCGGATCGAGCGGTCGCCGCCGGCGAAGAAGCGCAGTTCGGGTGGCAGTCGGTCGAAGTTGTCGACCTGCGTGTAGCCGAGCGAGCCGCGTGCGATGAAGCGGCTGTTGTCGCCGAGCCCGCGGATCCACTTCGCGTCGGCGGTGACCTGGGCGAAGTTCGTGTCCGACAGCAGCGCGCTCGATCCTGCGCGAGCGGCCAGCGTCAGCGACCAGCCGCGACGCGGGAACTGCAGGTCGTCGGCGCGCTTCTTCGAATACGAGATCTCGGGGTAGAGCAGCGTCGTGGTGCCTTTCTCTTCGGCGACCTTGAAGTCACCGGTCAGGAAGTTGATGCCGATCGTGCGCAGCCAGCCGTGCCACATTCGCGAATCGTTCGCGGTCAGGCGCAGGGTCTTGGATTCGCTGGTGTCGGTGTTCTCGTCGCGGTAGGTCGCGCCGAAGTTGTACGAGTGGTTGTCACGCCCCGGCAGCGGGATCTGGTACAGCGAGCTCAGTGTCTTGAGGCGTTGCGCGAGCATCGTCTCGAACTTGAGCTTGTGGCCGCGATCGTTGACCCAGCGCCGCTCGATGCCGCCGCGGATGCCCGGACCCGTGTCGGTGCCGACGAACACGCCACCCGTGTAGACGGTGCGCTTGGCCGGCGCGAGCATCACCGCGATCGGCACGACGCCGTCGGCGGCCTTCTCGGTATCGGGCTGTACCTGCGCGACCGAGAAGTAGTTCGCGTCGATGAGCTGCTGCTGGAAGCGCAGCAGTTCGTCCTGCGCGTAGTAGTCCGATGCATCCCAGGGGATGTAGCGCTCCATGAAGGCATTGGGGAACTGGCCACCCTCGAAGTGCACGTCGCCGAAGCGGTAGCGCTCGCCGACCTCCCAGCGCAGGTGGATCGTCGCGGTGTTCGCAGCACGCGTGACCGCGACGCGGTGTTCGGCGAGCTTCGCGTCGAGGAAGCCTGCGCCGAACAGCGCGGCGTGGATCGCGGCCTTGCTGCGCTCGTACTGGGCGTGGTCGAGCGGCTGGTTGCGGCGTGGCGCGAACGCGCCGCGCGCCTGGTCGATCGCGCGGATGCCCTGGGTCTCGCCGTCGATGTCGATCTCGACGTCGGTCACGCGCACGGGCTCACCGCGCTGCACGCGCAGCTCGGCGACGAAGTTGCCGCCCTCGGCCTTGAGCTCGCCTTCGACCTTGACGTTGTAGTAGCCGTACGGCTCGAGCGCGCCGGCGATCTGGTCCTCGGCGCGGCGATACAGGCGGCGGGCCTGCGCGGGACTGACGTCGCGGTTCGTGTACTGCTGGAGCTCGAGCGCGACGAGCGCGGCGTCGCGCAGCACGCCGTCGAGTCCGCTCATCTGCACGCTGACGCGTGCGGCCCACGAGGGCGCGGCGGCGAAGGTCGCGATCAGCACGATCAGCGCGCGCCAGCGTCCGGGGGAGCTGCGTTGGATCATGGCGGGGATGTGAAGATTCGGGCCGGTTTTCGTTATAGCAGGAGAAAAGTTCGAACGGTGTTAGCCGTCCGGCCGAGCGCGGCGCGCGTTCACATTCGTTTGCGCGGCGCCGCTCGGAACCTCAGCCGACCGTGTCGCCCGAGCGGTGCGCGACCCATGCGCCGACCAGCGCCGACGCGTACGGGATCGCCTGGGCGGCGAGGATCGTGATCCACAGCTTGCCTTCGGTGTACTGCATCGCGCTCGACAGCAGCATGCCGATCACGCAGCCGCACAACGCGATGAACATGAGCAGTTCTTCGCGCACCGACGAGAACGCGCTCGGCTTGTCGTTGAGGCGACGGCTCTTGGCGGTGCGGATGAACTCGCCCTTCTTGCGCCACAGGCCCAGGAAGATGCCGCGCGCGATCGCATGCGACAGGCCCATGCTCGCGATCGATGCCATGATCGTGTCGTACCAGCCGCAGGGCACGCGCTTGCGGTACAGCACGATGCCGAAGAACGCCTTGCTGATGAAGAAGCCGATGATCGGCACGAGGAACAGTTCCATCGGCAGCGTGAAGTACTGCGGCCAGCCGACCATGCCGATGGTCCAGACGATCGCCATCATCGTGAAGACGAGGTGCAGCGCGTCGGCGAACCACGAGAACCAGCCGGTCAGGAAGTGGAACTTCTGGCCGCGGCTGAGCGGGCTGTCGCGGCTGACCATCCAGTCGAAGCGCGCCTTCATGATCTGCATCGCGCCGAACGCCCAGCGGTAGCGCTGCGACTTGTACGCGGTGAAGTCGGCCGGCGTGAGGCCCTTGCCCATGAGCTCGTCGACGTAGACGAGGTCGTAGCCCTTGTGCATGAGGCGCAGTCCGAGCTCGGCGTCCTCGCAGATCGTCCATTCCGACCACGAGCCCGTGTCGACGAGCATGTGCTTGCGCACCATCGTCATCGTGCCGTGCTGGATGATCGCGTTGCGCTCGTTGCGATGGTGCATGCCGATGCGGAAGAAGCCGTCGTACTCCCACGCGGTCATGCGGCGGAAGCGGTTGTGCTCGAAATCGCGGTGCGCCTGCGGGCACTGCACGACGGCGACGTTCGGATCGGCGAAGTAGCCCGTCAGCGCGCTGAGCCAGTCCTTGCGCACGACGTAGTCGGCATCGACCACGGCGATGACCTCGGCGCGCGGATCGGTCTGCTCGATGCCGTAGTTGAGCGCGCCGGCCTTGAAGCCCGGCCACGGCGCGAGGTGGAAGAAGCGGAAACGCGGCCCGAGCTTGGCGCAGTACGCCTCGACCGGTTTCCAGACGTCCTCGTTCTTGGTGTTGTTGTCGATGACGAGGACTTCGAAGTTCTCGTACTCGAGCGCGGCCAGCGAATCGAGCGTGAGGATGACCATCTCCGGCGGTTCGTTGTAGCAGGCCAGGTGGATCGACACGAACGGCTGCGAGGCGTCGGTCTTCGGCTCGAGCAGGTGGAAATGGCGCAGCCAGGTCGGCCGCCAGATCACCTCGGTGAACTCGAAGCCGTTGATGAGCAGCACGAGGATGATCGCGATCTGCGCCGGGAACAGCAGCAGCAGCATGCTCCAGTCCAGCGGACTGAGGTAGAACGCGAGCGGCACGCTGATCGACCAGACGATCACCGACGACGACAGCTGGATCAACCCGAGGAAGAAGAACAGGCCGGTCGCGTAGAAGCGTATGAAATGCCGCGCGAACCAGAACATCGGGATCAGCGCGAGCAGCGACGCGGCGAGGCCCTTGATCCACCAGGTCGGGTCGGAGACGACCGTGCCGGTCATCGAGAACTTCGGTTCGCGCGCGGCGTTGAAGATGCCCCAGTAGGCTTCCGCGCGGCCGCCGAGGATCTCCTTCCAGGGCTGGTCGATCGCCTCCATGATGTAGTAGTCGATACGCTCGCGCTCGGCCACGTTGATCCATTCGCGGATGAACTGCGCCTCGTTCTCGATCGAGGGTTGCGCGTAGGTCTTGCGGTCGCCGTTCGACGGCCAGCCGATCTCGCCGATGATCACGGGCTTGTCCGGGAACAGCTCCTTGAGCCGGTAGTACTGGCCCAGCGTGAAGTTGATCGCGTCCTTGCGCGGGATGTGTTCCCAGTACGGCAGCAGGTGCACGGTGATGAAGTCGACGTGTCTAGCGAGCCGCGGATTGCGTTCCCAGACGAAGAACGGTTCGGCGGTGGAGACGGGGATCTTGAGCTGCGCGCGTGCGCGGTCGATGTAGGCGATGAGCTCGTCGAGCGTCATGTCGGCACGCAGCATGACCTCGTTGCCGACCATCGCGCGCGTGATGTTGGGATACTTTCGCGACAACGCGATGAGGCCCTCGATCTCCTCGTCGTTCTTCTTGAGGCGTCGATCGAGCCAGGCGCCCGACATGACCTCCATGCCGTAGAAATCGGCCAGGCGCGGGATCTGCGGGCTTTCGACCGACGAGTACGTGCGCAGGCGCTTGGTGTAGCGCGACAGCATGCGCACGTCGGAGGCGAGCTCGGCTTCGCTCGGGAACAGGCCGCGGGTCGGATCCTGGTAGCGCTGGAACGCGCTGAACGCCATGCCTTCGACGCGGCCGTTCCAGTCGGCGATCTGCACCGGGCGGTTGAGGAACGCCCACAGGCCGAAGTTGAGCGCGGCCACCGTGAGGGCGAGCGCGACGGCTCGCCAGAACGACTTGCGGACGGTGACGGGATGCTTGCTGCTCAAGGGATTGCGCCGGCCCGGAAACACCGCGTGATGCGGCGCGGCAGCATAGCGGATGCGCCGGTGTCGGCCAATGAACAGGCCCGCGCCGGGACGCCGCGGTATCGGCGTGGCGGGCGCCACGCTACACTTCGCGGTGGAGTCGGCCAGACAGTCGCGTCACGCTCGCGTGCCGAGGAAAGTCCGGGCTCCACAGGGCAAGGTGCCAGGTAACGCCTGGGCGGCGCGAGCCGACGGAAAGTGCAACAGAGAACAGACAGCCGAACGGCATCGCGAGATGCGCGTGGTGATGGTGAAACGGTGCGGTAAGAGCGCACCGCGTGCGGGGACAACGCCGCATGGCACGGCAAACCCCACCTGGAGCAAGACCGAATAGGGGGACCATGATGCTGCCCGTATCGTCCCCGGGTTGGTTGCTCGAGTCCTGCGGTGACGCAGGACCTAGAGGAATGACTGTCCACGACAGAACCCGGCTTACCGGCCGACTCCCTCGATGCAGGGAACCCCGGGTCGTCGCCTGACGGCCCGGGGTTCTTCCGCCCCGCATCGTCACGGGGCGATCCCGATGCCGCACGCGCGGGCCGTGCCGTACAATCGAGCGCTTGTCCCGGATGGCGCCGCATGCCCGATCGTCTGCTGATTCGCCTTGCCCCGGACGGCGCCCTGCAGTGGCTTCGCCAGGCCGCGGGTTCACGTGCTGCCGCCGCGCGCGGCGACGGCGCGCCGCCGCCGTCCCTGCTCGCCGCGGCCGAGGACGTCGTCGTGCTCGTGCCCGCCGAGGACGTGCTGCTGCTCGAGGTGCGCGTCACCGCGCGCAGCGCCGCTCAGCGCGTGCAGGCCGTGCCGTTCGCGGTCGAGGACCAGATCCTCGCCCCGCTCGAGGACCAGCATGTCGCCTTCGTACCCGGCAACGGCGACCAGGTCGGTGTCGGCGTGGTCGCGCGCACGCGCCTGCAAGGATGGCTCGACACGCTGGCCGCGGCGGGCATCCGTCCCGACCGCATCGTGCCCGAGTCGCTCGCGTTGCCGCTCGCACCCGATGCCGGCAGCGTGCTCGTCGACGGCGACCGCGCGATCGTGCGCCTCGCGCCATGGTCGGCCATCGCGTGCCCGCTCGAGGACCTGCCGGGCTGGCTCGCGCGCCTGCGCGCGGCCGGTGCCGATCCCGCGCTCGAGGTCCACGCCGCGCGTGACGCGCGCGGTGTCGCCGCGATGACGGGCCCGCGCAGCCGGGCGG